>JAJFGW010000047.1 GCA_021775915.1 Alphaproteobacteria bacterium
CAAAAACCTCATCTTCTGAGGCTCTGATTTTCTCTATATCAACGGGATTACGAAGAACAACATGGTTCTCACACGCCATATTTAAATCACTTTTAAAGCCGTCAATAATGATTTGCGCGGGGCTGATAACAAGGTCTGCGCGCTTATAAAGCACGCGGTAAGCTATTTTTAAAAGGGGCGCAATAAGAGGGTGCCTCTGCAATATGAAGTCAGGGGTGATGGCCTCACGGACTATAAATCTTGTTTTCGGAAATAGAGGTTTTAGGAGCAAAACCATAAAATTCATAGGCGCCATCGTTGAAACTATAATGTTCGGTTTAAGCTCTTTGAGCTTGAGATAGAGCTTTGCCCGGTTTCCCCGTAGGTTATGGAAGGGAATCTGCGGGTCGATTAGATCTTGCATCGGACCTTCGTCACTTATTGTAATAAAGGCAGGGTCAAAACGCGTGCGATCCAGCCCGTTCATGAGCGTAATTAAAACACGTTCCGCCCCACCGGCTGTAAGGGCAGGGAGGACAAAGACTATTCTGGTTTTTGTTTTATTCTGATTTTTCAATTTATAAAAACGGTGCGGTTAAGCCGATATATTTACCTTCAAATTCAAATATTTTGTATTTCAGTTTATTGCGTTCTACATAGTCTTTGAAATGAAAGTTATCCTGAATGTCGTCAAAAATGACAACGCTGTCTTTTTTTAACTGAGGCTCCAGTGTTTGCAAGGCGTATTCTCTGCCATTGTAGCTTTTGTCACTGTCGTAATGAAAAAGGTCGATTGTCCCTGTCTTCTGGCTGATCTCAGGCAGGTTGTTTTGATCCCCGTCTATAAAAAGATGCCAGTTGTTTTTCAAGTCCTCATCAACGACATAGCCCACCAGCTTTTCCGGGTTGGCGTATCTGAAATAAGGAAAATCACTTGAATAGAGCTGACCTTCATTTTTGTTCTTTTTTAAAGCTGAAAGAATGGCCTGACTTGACCAGCCAGCGGCAACACCTGTCTCAACAACGGTTTTAGCCGATAAGTGCCGCGTAAGAAAATAAAGAACGGGATAGTTGCCGCCGCCGCCAAGATCCATATCCAAGACCGCCAGTTTTTTGTCAGCCTCTTTTTTTATCTCTTCGCAGGCGTCTTGTGTTTCTGTCCATAAGGTCTCATTAAGAGATTTTGCAAAATCTTCATAGGATTCTGCCTGCGCGTTGCACCAAGCCATAACATCGGTTTTTTGTTTATTGAGGGAGCGCTCTTTTATACGTAAAAAAACTTTACTGAGCATCACGCCGATATTTTTGCGTTTGAAGCTATTTTTGGCGATGTTAAAAATTTTGTGCATGATTTCTTAGTCCTTCACGACAAGGGCAAGGCTTGTGTTTTTCGTCCCTTGTTTTGTTTCCCATGGTAACTTACCGAGGGGCAGTACATTGATGGATGTTGTTTCTTTCTTTATACGCTCAAGAGCTTCGTAAGGCCCGCTTATGATGTTTCTGTCGGGAAATAACGCTTTCCCTTCAGGGTAATAATCATGGAGCAAAATAGTGCCTCCGGTATTAAGGCGTGAGAGTGCGGCGCTGATTTCTTTATAGACAGCTTGCGCCGTATGGTCGCCATCCAGAAATATAAAGTCGTAGCGCTGTTCCGTTGCGCCCATAAAATCAAGGCAAGGGCCCACATGAAAACCTATATGTTTAAGGCACTCTAGTTCATTGGCAATGTCTTTAGGAGACTTTGCCAAGCCAAGATGTTTCCACGGTGCATTCTGTGCGTGATTAACGTCAATAATGTCTACGCTGGTGACGGTGCCGCCTTTGTTTAATCGTTTTAAAGCGCGCGCTATGTGAAGTGTAGAGGCACCGATATGAGTGCCAACCTCTAGAGCATTGCCGGGCTTTAGCGCCATTATGAGGTAATACAGCGCCTGCCGATCGCCTGGATTAACGCCGCCATAACGGTCATCATCCTTGTATATATCGGTAATAATAGCGCGATCTTCTTTCCACGAAGCGGCAATCTCTTTATCGGCCAAAAAACTGGCCAGAGGTAATGTTGCAGAAGAACGCAGATTGTCCGGGGTAAAGCTCTGCTGTGGCAGTGTGACAAGGCCTAGTCGGTCTTTTATTTTGCGGGCCTTATTTAAAACCGGGCCGGGAAGAATGGATTTAATCGCCTGTTTCATGCCGCACCGTAATAATCTTTATACCAGGCGATAAAACGCGGAATGCCCTCATTTATGGTCGTTTTGGGTACATATCCGGTGAGTGCGGTGGTTTCTTCTATATCGGCATAGGTTTCCTGAACATCGCCGTCCTGCATGCCTTTAAAGTCTATGTCTGCCTTCATGCCGAGCTCTTTTTCAATCAGATGAATGAAGTCCATAAGATCTTCGCTACGTGTGTTGCCGATGTTGAAAACGCGGTGCGGGGGCTGTTCTTCACCGCTTTCCGGGGGCGTATCCAGGGTGGCGACAACACCGTCAATGATGTCATCTATATAGGTAAAGTCTCGTTTCATTTGTCCATGATTAAATACCGGCATTTTTTGGCCTTCACAAATTGCTTTTGTGAATATGAACAAAGCCATATCAGGCCGCCCCCACGGGCCGTAAACGGTGAAAAATCGTAGCCCTGTTTGCGGAATACCGTAAAGATGGCTGTAGCTGTAACTCATCATTTCATCGCTGCGCTTGGTGGCGGCGTATAAAGACAAAGGCTTGTTGACCTCGTCTTTCACAGAAAAAGGCATTTTGTCGTTGCCGCCATAGACGGAGGAGGAGCTGGCATAAACCAGATGCTGGAAGTTTTCTGTGTGGCGGCACATCTCCATGACGGTCAGATGCCCCATGCAATTGCTTGAAATATAGGCGTAAGGGTTTTCAAGTGAATAGCGCACACCGGCCTGCGCCGCCAGATGGACAACGCGTGTGAAAGGGCCCTGGCTGCTCCACAGTTTTTCCATGTCTGCTTTGTCCGCAATGTCCAGTTTTACAAAGGTGAAGTTTTCAAAATTATCAAGCTGCTGTAATCGCGCCTCTTTCAGAGAAACGTCGTAATAATCGTTCAGATTATCTATACCGACAACAGCCTCCCCTTTTTGTAAAAGGCGCAGGGCCGTGTGAAATCCTATAAAACCTGCTGCTCCTGTAACTAGAATGGGATTGTTCATTTTAAGCTTTTACCTGGTTGTTTTTTAGAGGGAATAATATGTTGTGCCGTTTGCAAAAGAGAGGGCTCTCCATGCTCCCTTTAAATCATAAACCACTCCCTCTTTATTCAGTAGTGAAGAAATTTTTTCAGGTGACATTTCTCTGTATGCTTGATGGCCCACAGTCAGGGATACGCAATCATACTCTCCTTCTTTTGAAAGAGAATTGATTAAAGAAATACCATATTCTTTTTCTACATCTTCCGGCCGCGCATAAGGGTCGTGGACATCTACCAGACAGTTTTTTTCTTTTAGGCGGTTGTATATGTCGACGACTTTTGTGTTGCGTATATCGTTTATGCCTTCCTTGAAGGTAAAACCTAACAAAAGAACACGAGGCGATGGAGGCTTTTTATCTGTTGCTTGAGTGGCTTCATATATTTTATCCGCAACAAACAGCCCCATGGCATCGTTGATTTTGCGCCCGGCCAAAATAACTTCCGGTGAATGGCCGATATTCTCGGCGCAATGAGCTAGATAGTAAGGGTCAACGCCTATGCAATGCCCTCCAACCAGTCCTGGTGTGAAGTTCAGGAAGTTCCATTTTGTGCCCGCAGCTTCCAGAACATCATAAGACGACAATCCAAGCTTATTTAAAATCATGGTTACTTCATTAACGAAAGCTACATTTATGTCTCGTTGCGCATTCTCTATAGCTTTGGACGCTTCTGCCGTGCGAATGTTTTTTGCTTTGAAAATATTGTCATTATTTATGCAGCCGTAAAGCACGGCCAGAAAGTCTGTTACTTCTTGTGTCTGGCCGGAAACAACTTTTGTAATGTTCTGGACTGTATGTTCTGCGTCTCCGGGATTAATCCGTTCCGGGGAATATCCTAAAAAGAAATCTCTTCCACATACAAGGTTGCTTCTTTTTTCCAAAATAGGCCCGCAAATATCCTCGGTTACGCCAGGATATACGGTGCTTTCATATACAACGATATCATTCTTTTTTAGATAGGGGGCAACAGTTTCCGAAGCTGATTTTACAGCAGTGAGGTCAGGTTCGTTCTTGTTGTCAAGGGGCGTTGGTACAGTGACAATATAGACGTTGCAGCTTTTTAAATCTTCCGGATCGGATGTGAAATCACAGCGCGTCGCTTGTAAATCATCTTGCTTGATTTCACGATTGCTATCTTGACCATCTTTTAGCTCATTAATGCGCCGTTCGAAAGTATCAAAACCAATGGTGGGAACGTGCTTGGAAAGCATAAGAGCTAATGGCATTCCTACATAGCCAAGCCCTATTATTCCAACGCGGCAATTTTCAAGAGTATAGGTCATGGTGGTTTATATCTCTTTTGCTTCAGTAAATCTAACTATTTTTTATGAAAAACAGAGAAGTATCTGTAGTTTTGGGAAACGGGTTTTTCGGTGAATAAATCTGAAAGCTCTACATCGTGCGTAGCGTGATATCGTTTGGCCAGCTCCTCTGCTGTTGATCTTCTGACATCAACAACAACTGTCTGAGGCGTTTCCGGAAGGTCAAACACATTGGAGTTAACGGCCTCTGTAAATTTGTTGCCACCAATTTGCAAGGAAGGGCCGTCAATGAAGACAAGATCAAAATTTTCGTTAATATTGAAATCATATCTGATTTCAGGAGGGGTACGTGCTGGAAGACATATTTTCTCTTTTACGATTATTTCCGTGGTATCTGATTTGCTCTCAGAAATAAGGCTGAGTGTGTTCGATGCCCATTTACTATCTTCGTCAACGCTTAAAAGCCGCGCAGCATTTTGAGTTGCATACTCACTAAATACTAGCGTCGATGAGCCGCTTCCAAGTTCTAAAATGGATTGTGGTTTGTAGCGCTTAAGAATGTCTTTAAGGCACCAGAGTTTGTAAACTTGGTATTGATGTTTCAACCCCCCGGAGCTACGGAAATTCTGAACGTATTTGTCTATTTGTGAGTAGTCTGCCTGATGCTCTTGAAAATGTGTTTGGTGCGCTTTTACAATGCTTTTTTCTCGTTTGATACGGTTAGTGTACCGAATAAGGCTTGGCATGGTTGTCCGTCCTGTTACGCGCTGCAGAAATTTTATCATGTCTTTGATTTGTCCTGTTATTATAAATTACTTCAGTATCACTGGTAGCTTACTATTGTTAGAATTTATCTGAATTGGTAGTTGTTTCTTTCTGTCAATAATTTTGAATTCCATCAATCTGTTCATGGCTTTATTCTTAATCTTTACTGATCCGGTGAGCATAGAGACTATTCCGCCAAAGGCCCGCGCTTCTTCTTTTTGAATATGGCGCGCATCTACTTTCTGTGTTGATGATAATAGTTCCCTGGTTTTGTCATCCAAATTACTGTCTTTTTTAAGAATGAGCACGAAAGGGTTGTCAGAGTGGCTTAAAATGTTCAGGTTTTGTGACATGATCATATTTTTCAATGAATACAGGCTAACGTATGACCTTATAACAGCGATCATAGAAAACATCGCGAAGTTTGAGTAGTCAAACCTTTGCGCTCTTATGTAGAGGACACCGCCTGAGTTTAAACGTTTTATTGCCAAGTCCAATAGTCGGAATGGGTTCTCTACAAACTGCATAACATTTTCAATAAACATAATGTCAAACATTGTATTTGTTGTTTGAAGAAAATCTTCTGCAAACCCAGTCGTTATATCTGTTTTCTTTAGGTGTTTTCTTGCTGTTTCTGTTCGTGACTTTGAAGGCTCTACTCCAAAAGTGTTAAAACCTCGCTCTTCAAAGGCAGCCAGTTGTTCACCCGCACCACAACCAATATCTAGAATATTCAAATCAGATGAGTCTGCAAGGAATGGCTTTATAAGCCTGTAAACCCTGTCGCTTGGGTGGTAATCACCTTCAGAGCGCAAATTAAGCCAGCGATTTGTAAAGTGTTCGTGAAGGATTTCAGGCTTAAGGTTTCTTGTTGTTTTAATATACCCACATTCTTCACATAACCCTATAGAGAGCCCTTTTTCTTTCTTATCGTTGGTGACATATATGACATCTGTCATTGTTGAGCTACAACCATCACACTGATGATTGCTCGAATAGTCACTGCTATCGGTATATTCTATCCAACAATGGTCGTTTGTATCGAAGAGGAATTTATCAATTTCTAAAATCATATGACGTATTTCTGGTTAGTTTATAGCGCCCGATTTATAGCATTACGTGTAGATGTGGGGAAAGCTTTAATCTTTAATTCTCCGGTAATATATTCAGCCCTTTTTTGCCAAGTATATTGGGACAGGAACTCCGTTTGCGCTGCATTGGCAATGCATTGAGCTTCTTCCGGGTGGGCGCGTATATATTTTATGGTTTTAATCCAGTCTTCAGGGGCATCCGGGGTGCAAAGAAAGGCATTTCTTCTGTCCTCCAGAATTTCATGTAAAACCGGAAGGTCAGAAGATATGACAGGCGTGCCGGTAGACATATATTCAAAAATTTTGAGAGGGGACATCCACTGTACCGTATTGCCGGAACCGCCATAGCCGCCCACCTTTTTTTGATATGGCGCAAGTAGAACATCAAAATGTTTAAGAAAACTCGGCGTCTGGGAGTGAGGAATATGACCGTAGAAGTGAATGTTACGGAGGTCTTTCAATTCTTCTTTCCAAAAGCAAAGGTCTTCATTCGTTCCTCCCACTATATGAAACTCAATATCCGTTAGTTTTCGGGCCGTTTCGGCAATAATGTCAATTCCACGTCCTTTGTATAAATGACCAATATAACCAACATGAAAGCTGTTTTCTTTTTTGTTAAAAGGAGGGACTGTAGTTGCTTCTGGTAAAGGGTCTGCCCCATCATGGGCCACGATAATTCTATCGTCCGGTATATTAAAGCGTTTCTTGATATGGTCCTTCAAGGCCTGTGAAATCACAACCAGACCTTTTAGGTTTTTGTTTTTTATCAACGATTTAAATACAGCCTTTGCAAAGAACCCCTGATTGTCAAAAGAATCGTGCTGTTCAAACAGGACCGGCAGACCAAAGCGAGTGGCCATCCATGCGCTCATCAGGCAACGGGAATAGAGCAAGTCAGCTTTGAGTTTTTTAGCACGAAGAGAAACTTTTATAGCGTAGTTGATTAGTCCCATTCGTCCTTTCCTTTTTTTAACCGGAGAAAAGCAGAAGTTGTCTTCCACGCCATATTGCTCAAAAATATTATCGGACACCAGTTCTGCCTGAGGACAGAACAAAGTTACGTTATGGTTGCAACGAGCCAGCGCCTGGCACATTTTCATGACATGGACGCTATTTGCGACCTGTGAGGGTATAGGCCAAACTGCGACGTAAGCTATTTTCATTTGTATTGTAATGATCCTACCGGTTTTTAATATAACGTTTGATTTGCTGTAACCATGAGGCACCAAGGTGCCATGCTGCTTCTTTTTCTAGTTTATAGGCGGGCACTTTATTTGCCCATTTGTCTGGATTTTTACTGCCAATGGCAATGATGTAAGTGCCTGCATTGCGATGGTTATTAGAAGACTCATAAATAACTTTCATATCATTTTCTTTAAACATGTGATGTAGGCAGGTTGGCGTAAAACGCCAGAAATCAAGGATATTTTCATGCTCATGTTGCGTTTGAGCAAAAGGTACGACGACAATCACAATATCTTTGGACATCTGACAGAGGTTTTTAAACGCTGTTTTTACTTCGAAAATATGCTCCAGAGTGGTGTGGTTAAAGACAACGTCGAAATCTTTGCTTAGTTCATCAGGAAGGGGGGCTTCGAGATTAAGCTGGATTTCAGCATCATCGCCCTGAGATCCGCGAAATCCACCGTAATTAGTGATGTGATAGGACGAGGCGCCGGAGAAGTAACCTTTATAATGGTTTCCTTCTTTATCTTCATCTTTCCAACCGGAAACATTGACTGTTTTTCCCGTAAATAAAGGCGCTATGCGGCGAAGCTCTGCGTTTGACCATTTGCGCGGTAACCTGAATTTTCTATCAATACACATATTCGTCCTTATCTTTCGGGAATATCCACTATACACATGGCCCGCCGCCCATCACGAACAATATCGATACAAGCCCTGTCTTTTTTATGGTTTAGGCGCGGGTGAAGATCGCAACGCACTTCTCCAACAAAATCGGAAGGAGAGTAAAAAGCCCCTAATTCCCGGCAGTTTTTTGTATTTGTATCATAATATAAAAGATGCTGGAGCCGTAAATAATCCGGGTATGTGTCCGTCAGTAAATGATTGGCAGATGCCCATGTGGGATGCCCGTCTTGCCTCAGTGTATTTTCGCCTATAACCTCCGACGTGTTATTTGTGAGGTCATATAAATGATATTGTGGTTTTTGATTTTCATGAATTCCAAAAATAATGACCCTGTCATCGTTAAGCCAGCAATAATGCGATGTGTGGCCTGAGTTATTGGGGCAAATATAGTCGCTATAATCGCCAGTGTTAGCAACGATAATGCGCGTATGGCGCTTCCCCGATGGAGTTACCCATAGATGGGTGACCATAAAACGGAGGCCTGATGGGCTAATGCTCAGATGGTTGAAATAATGATCGGCTTTTTCCATGCTTGGCAGGGGGTTAAATTGCCGTACTTGCTCCATCGTCATGACTTCTTTGACCTGCCCTGATGGTATCTCTATGCGCCAGATAGCGTCTTTGCAGGGGCGGTCTGGGAAGTGACTGTAACCATAGCCGGGACGACATTTATGCAGGCGGTCAAAGTCAAGAGACAGGGCAAAAGAACCGTCAGGGCTAACGGAGTAAATGGGCATCGGTAATGTTTGGATAATCTCACCAGAGGCAATATCCTGTATCACTGATATGTAATTATCCTCATCTTTGCTGTTGAATATAACCTGTGTCGTTTTGTCATTGTCTTGAGGATACCATTGCAAGCGGCAGCCTTGTTGCCAGTTCCATGTTGAGGTTTTGGCAAAAGACTTAAACACAGGGTCCGCTTGCCATAAATCATAATAGCCTAGAGCGAGGTCGGGGTGTGTTCCATGAGGCGATGTATTTTCAGGAGGGGCTTGTTGTGCGAGTAAAAAATTACCGTTATTGCTGAATGGTGTTATGTCATAATACCCAAAAAAGACTTGCCGATTGGAATCATTAAAAACTTGCCCGTTGTCCGGAATTTTTTCAAACGATTTACCAATGCTGCCCAATGTACTCTTTGCAAGTTTTATAAGAGGAGAAGGGATAATTTTTCTGAGCAAGTTTTTCATTTATGATCCTGTTATCAAAAAACAAAATTTATCAATTTTCTTGATTTTTATATTTTCAAGTCCAGGAACTGTTTTTCCAATATCACTAATGATTGATTCAATTTCTTCTTTACCCAAAGACGAAAATTTATGATCCATATAGTTTTTTTGATAAGGACGCATCCCACGCTTTAAAAACCGGTACAGATTTCCTAATAGTGTTCTACCTTTTCTCATATGCACTTTACACATAGAAATTTTGGTGCTTGTGGTAATGGCGTGCCGATCAAATGCTTTTAAAATATTTTCAAATGCAAATGGCCCCTCTATATTTTCTATGTGCTCTTTTAGTGCAGGTCGCTGCTGTTTACGGATTTTCTGTAAATCCTCAATCTCTCCATCAACAATCTTGTGTAAGGCGGTCATGAGCTCTTTTTGTGTTTCGGCGGGGAGGCTGCCTCTATAGGTAAGGTCGTTCTCTATTTTATCGTCCCTGAAAGGACGGTAGCCAATTGAAGCTGTATCCGATACGAAAGCTTCCAGAGCTGTTGTGCAGAAATGGTGAATGACAGCATCACAGGCAATAAGCCATGGATGAATGCTACCCTCGTGAACGATCACTACATTATCAGCGCCCCGTGCGGCGTCTTTCCATGCATCGTAGTCCTCCGACGGATGCGGCCTGACAATAATAGTATGATCCGGGAACTCTTTTGCTATTTCAGGAATGGCTTCCATATAAGCTCTAAAAACATTCTCTTTTAGTTCAAAGTAGCGTTTATAGAATTTTGCATCCTCTTTATTTTGAATGATTTTCTTTTCTTTCAAGGCGGTAAAATAGCGCTCTTTCCCGTCAAAGTGATTGCATGAGCCAAAGCTTGAGTTAATAAGAATAGTTTTACCAAAACGCTCATTTATAGACTGCACTTCTTTTTCCAGCAAATGCCGAAATTCAGGGCGTAATATATCAAAGCGGACATTCCCTGTTTCGTAGACAGGACATGGCGCTTGATTGAGTATATTGCTTTGCTTCTTTCCCCATGCCAGAAACAAGGCAGATTCATTTAACGTATCATCTGATAGTCTCAGGCGTTTATAGATGTCATCGGAAAAGGTAACCAGTCCTTCTTCATCCATGATTGCTACAGCAAAGCCATTTTTTTTTAGATTACTATATTCTTTTGTAAAGTTTTTTTGGGCACCAAACCCCAGAAAAATACCTGCAGGGAAGGAGTTGATGTATTTGGATATTTCTGCCTTGCGCCCCAAAATAACTTTATATCCGTTACGGGCAGCTACCGCGGCGAGTAATATCTTTGCGGGGATTTCTCTTACCTTGATTTCAACGGGAATATATAGCCATTTGTCACTCATCCTGCCATCCTGGCTAGTTTTTCAGGAGTTACTTCCTCCAGTTTTTTATTCTCTAATCTAAAAACTTTGTCTGCCATAGTTAATGAGGCCGGGTCGTGTGATATGGCCAGTACAAGAATGTCCTTCGATAATGATTTAACCGTTTTCAGGAGTTCTTGTTCGGTCTCTTTGTCCAGCGCGCTTGTTGCCTCATCGAGAATTAGAAGGGAAGGGTGGTCTATAATAGCACGCGCGATGGCTATGCGTTGGCGCTGTCCTCCTGATAGTTTGGTGCCTCTTTCTCCGACTATTGTATCCAGACCATGTTCCATTTTTTCTACAAAACCTAGTGCGTCCGCAGTTTTTAAAGCTTCTACAATCTGATTTTTAGTAATATCAGGGCTGTTCAAAGTTACATTGTTTGCCACGGTGTCGTGAAAAAGCAAAACATCTTGCGGGACATAACCAATTTTATGGCGCCACTCATTCATATCGATAGATTGTAGCGGGTGGTTATCGATTTCTATTTCTCCGGAAACAGGCTGGTGCAGCCCTGTTGTTAAATCCAAAAATGTTGTTTTGCCTGCGCCGGACGGGCCAAATATGACATAAAATCCTCTGGAGGGAAGTTCCAGTGAAATATCATTAAGAATAGGCTCGTCATCGTAGGAAAAAGAAATATTTTTAAATTTAATTCCTTTTTTTAACGTAGGTTTTATTTTTCCTTCATTGTAATCAACCGCAGTGGCGGCAGCATCAATCTTGGCGCGTAGTGACCACAGGGCGCTCTCATTCGTAGCCATGGACAGATATGCGCTTTGTACGGTCGATATTTTCATGACCATCCGTAAGAACAAAAGCGCCAGAAAGAGAAGCTCTGCTACAGGAAGACTTCCGTAAGAGAGTATGCCGTATATGCCGATAGACATAAAAATAACCATGATCGGCTCTGACAAAACGCGTATAGCATGAACAGAAATATCCATACGCCTTTGTACGGAGCGTAACTTTACAGCGTCCTGTTCCATTATAGATAGAAGATTGTCTGTTTTGCCCATGGCCTTTAGCGGTTTAGCACCATAGAGAGTGTCGGTAATGCGTGCTAGAACAGAGTCTAGAACCTTTGTTTGGTCGTTTCCGGCCTTGCGTCCCGTCCGGACCAATGAGCTTAATAAAAACACCATGACAAACCCGGCCGCAACAGCAGACAGCGTTAATTTCCATGAAATAAGGAAGGCTATCGTTGTGTAAACAAGAACCTGTATGCTCCATGAGAGGGCGTAACAGCCATGCATAAAAGAATAGGCCGCGCGTTGTGCCTCCGTACCAAGCGCATTGGCGCTCGAGCCACTTTGTAATCCGGTGAAATGTTTCCAGCTTGATTTTAGTACGCTCCGTAAATAGGCAAGGCGCAAATCTGTACATACGTGGGAGGATGAGTATGCAACCTGCGTCATAGCCAGCATTGTTATCAGCGATTTTAAAATTATGATTGTGACAATAAAGAGTAAAATTGGTCCAATGGAAACTTCAAGGCCTAGAAAGTGAAATATGTTTTGAATTATATCGGAAACCACGCCGCTTTGTAGAGCGCTTTGTTCCGTTAAGATAGCCACAAGGGGAAGCAGCGCCATAATGCCAATACCCTCCAGAAGACCTGCAACGACAAGAGCGGAAACCATGAATATCCCGCGCGTAGGATATGCCTTGGCAAAGAAGATAAATGTTTTCCAGCTCTTTAGATTAATCATAGTTTCTCTTCTATAAATTTCTGTAATTTATTCGCCATAAAAATCTCCGTCTTGGCCATGGAGTCGTATGTGGCTCCACCAATATGAGGCGTAATAAGGAGATTACTATGTTTACGAGCATAGCAAATCAAAGGGTCGTTCTCCATCCAGTTCGTGTTCTTTATGTTTTCACCTTCTATGACATCAAGGGCAGCTCCGGCCAAGTGCCCGCTTTCAAGGGCCTTAAGAAGCGCCTGCTCATCGACAAGCTCTCCTCTGGCTGTATTGATAAAAACAGCGCCTTCCTTTATTTTTTTGAAGCAGGACGCATCAATTAAATGATGTGTTTCTGGCGTATATAAAACGTGCAATGAAACAATGTCTGAACTTTTTAGTAACTCTTCCATAGAAACAAATTTAACGGTTTCCGTATCTGTCATGTCTTTTACATCATGTGCCAGAACGCGCATTCCTAAAGCGCTGGCATAATGAGCAACAAGGCCCCCCAAACGGCCATACCCTATAATACCGATTGTACGATTAGCCAGATCAATGCCTTTGAAGCTATCCCTGTCCCAATGATTGTCCAGTACGTTCGCACAAGATGCCGGTATGTTACGTATCAGGGAGAGGATTAGAGCGATCGTATGCTCGGCCGTAGCCGTAATTGTATCCAAAAATTCACGTTCTCCCTGTAACGAGAGGACGCGAATTTTTCTTTTTTCTGCTTCAACTGTATCGATATGGTTTAATCCTGTTGTCGCTGTGACAATGGCTTTTAAATTGTCGGCAGCCTCAAGGATTTCCTTGTCAATTTTGTGCCCTAGTCTGGCGATCAAAATATCATATGACCCAATAGATGTTTTAAGCTCTTCTCGTGATAAAGGCCCTGTATCAACATGGGAAAATTTTTCCAATATTGCCAGAGCTTCTGCGCTGTAATCATCAGGTTCTAAATTTAAGATTTTTAATGTCACGCGCTGTCCCCTGCGCGTTGAAGGTAAAATGATGCAAGCTCCAGGTCTTCCGGGGAATCAATGTTGATCGAGCGTTCTTTTGACATTTCGTACAGGGCAGGGGACTCGCAGATTGTTTTTCCTGTTTCCATGAAATAATCACGGTCTACTATATATAGCGCACCATTTCGTACATAAGCCTTAAACATTTTCTGTCTTCGTATAATGTCGCGGCCTTCTTCAAGCAGGGGAGTAAGGTGATCTCTTTCTTTTCTGTACATGATGCGCGGATGAACAGATTCTGCATTGTAGCAGCTAATGAGCGAAGATTGATTAGAGTTTCTGTCCTCGTAGATTGCATAAGCGTCATCAATGTCGCGGCTGGTACGAAGCGGGGCTGTAGGCTGTAATAAAATTATTGTATCAACGCGTTGCCCTGTTCTGGCCTCGTAATTATCAATTTCGTAACGGATGACATCACATGATTTAGCCTCGTCTGTTGCCAGATGCGCAGGGCGTAATTCATTGCATTTCAATTCGAATGTTGCCGCACAATCACTGATTTTTTGTGAGTCTGTAGATAATATCAAGTCGCCAAGGGCGCTGCTATTTTGTGCGGCCTCAATTGTATATTGAATCAATGGTTTATCGGCAAGCAATGTTATGTTTTTGTCTTCAATGCCTTTTGAGCCGCCGCGGGCCGTGATGATACCAAGGACAAAAGACATGTATTATTGAGCCTTTCTGAAGGTTACAAGAAAAGCCTGTCCTAATTCTTCTTTACAGGCCCAGGGGTTGCCGCGATATAAAGTCTTGCCATAGAGTTTTTCTCTGCTCCATAGAACGCATTCGAATATTCTCGTCAGTGCCCATTCCAGTGGCTTGGGAAGTAAAGAAAAAGGAAATTCCGGAGAATGAGAGATCATGGGCATAGGATACATTCCGGTGACTTCAATATCAGTAACAGGCTGCCCTTCTAGTATTGGCAAGTAGCGTTCTGAACCAAAATCGGAACGGTAAATATCTGTCTTGGGTGGAGGTGTGTTTTCCTTGCTGGTAAAAACGCCAGCAACAAACTTCAGAATTTTGTTAAACCAGCCATAGTATTTTTGGACATTCTCCGGTCTTTCGGGAACGATATAGCCTAGAAATGTTCCGCCCGGTCTGAGAACTCTGATTTGTTCCAGAATCGGCGTTTTAATGTCCTCAAAATGTTCCAGTAAACCTATACTAACAACCACGTCAAAGCTATTGTCACCAAACGGCATGTCCAGAGCATTGGCTTCGATAAAGGCGGCCTTGTGATCGTTGGACGCGTAAATTTCTTTTGCTATTTCAAGGACGCTGGCCGATGTGTCAAGCAGCGTACAGTCTGAACCATTGTCAGCAAAATAGCTTGAGATATTACCGCGCCCACATCCAACTTCCAGACAGTCTTTCATAGGACGGTCTTTCAAAATCTCTTTGAAAAGTTTCCAGTGGCTACGAAAGGCAAGCTGTATCTGGTTTTTAGGCGCGCCCTTAACCCAGTGATTATATTTTGTTTCCTTACGCTCTTGCCAGTTTTGATCAAACTCCTCAACGCTTCCTATAGCAGTTTCTTGATTGGTCGCTTGGTTAGTGCTCATGCTTTTTCCTCAACATAGTGCAATGTTTTTTTGTAGGTTAGTGGTGCAGTTGACAGAGTATCAGCAATTTGTTCTCCGGCATTGCCAGTACCATAAAGAGGTGACTGTTCTTTTTTCTGGCCGCAATGATTAAGAACGGCATCATATATTTGTTTCTGATCGTAATCCACGTCACGTACGTTTGCCCCGCGCTCACGGGCATTTTGCCGGGACCCTATATTGACGGCGGGCACACCAAGATAAGAGGCTTCACGAATAGCGGCGCTTGAATTTCCTATAATTCCAAGAGATCCGTTTAAAACACGTAAAAAATCTCGTGGCTCCATATTTTTGATGAAATGCATGTATTGTGGCTTTTCATTTTCTCGGAAGGCCCTAATACCTTTTGATACTTCGCCACCACCGGCGTCAATATTCGGCCAAAACAGAAGAACCGGTTTGTTCACTCTGTTCATGGCTGTCAGTGTAGCATCGATTTGTTCTCGGCCACCGTGATACTCGGTTGTAACGGGGTGTTGCATAACTACATAATAACCTTTTGAGAGGTCAGGAAAGGTGCCTACGCCTCCATATTTATCGTATATATCAAAATCAAGCTGAGGGTTATCAATGACTTCTTGAGCCAGGTCTATAGAAGGACATCCGGAACAAAAGACCATGTCCGGGTTTTCTCCCATCCTTATTATATTTTCTGCTGATTGTTTTGTTGCAGGAAAGTGAATGTCGGCCAGCTTCGTAACAGAGTGCCTTACTTTCTCATCAATATTTCCAGAAACTTCACCGCCCTGAACATGAGCAAGAGGAATGTTTAAATAACTGGCAGCAATAGCGGCTGAAAGAATTTCAAAGCGGTCGGCCATAACCAATACAGCATCGGGTTGCAAGCGATGGAAGGCGCCGGAAAATTCAATAATTCCCAGACCTGTGGATTTAGCCGAAGTCAGGAGCGTTTCACCTTCCATGATCATAGAAATACGTTCATCGATGGTAAAACCATCTTCTTCAACCATTTTATCTGTATTGCCGTAGCGCTCAAGGACAGCAGAAGCAGCACAGACCACTTGCAAATCAAGTTCTTTATGATTTGTGATGGCACTAAGTATGGTTTTTATCTTGGCGTAGCTGGCACGGGCGGTTAAAACAACGCAGATTTTACGTTTTTGCATTAGCTATATCCTCCCAGTTTAACAGCCGGTCTGAATCAACATCTTGCTTTAATGCTAATCCAATGACCTCGTTTTTGCTTGTATACGGTATCCCGGTTCCCGGTTTTTTTGGTATAAGCATCTCTTCGGACAATATTGTTCCTGCTTTTTGTAGCGAGGCAAGAGCAATACTTTTGGTGAATAAGTTGCGCATATCTTTCATATTATCGGCCATTTTATCTTTATCGACCGGGTTTTGATTCATATGAGAAATGGCTTCCGCCGCTTCGCAGATAAATGCCATTTCGTCAAAGGTGACGGAGGCAATAGTATCCGGGCCATACATTTCCTTGTCAAAAGTAACATGAAGCTCGATAAGGTCGGCTCCCCGCGCTATAGCAGCAAGGGCAGGGTGCATAGAACCGGAGTGGTCTGAAAGACCAACCGGGCAATTATACCGTTCTCTGTATTCATCAAGGACATTGAGACCTACATTTTCCAATGGCGTGGGGTATTGGCTTGTACATTGAAACAGGGCAAAGGGGACATCGGCCTTTTTGAACGTGCTCACGGCAGTATCAATTTCTTCATAATGACTCATACCCGTACTAAAAAGAATTGGTTTTCCGGTTTTCATCATGGCTTGCAAGAGTTCGCTTGAACGAAATTCTCCGGAACCGACTTTCCACGCAGGCATTCCTATTTCTTCCAGAAGCTCTACGGCCTCAACAGAAAAAGCCGAACTTAGAAAAACCAGCCCTTTTTCTTTTGCATGGGCAGCAAGCTCTTTCCATTGATCTTTTGTAAACTCCATACGTTTCCAATAGTCGTAACGGGTGGCATCTTGCCCACTCATTTTGATACGGAAAGTATCATCCTTGGTAGATTCTGCCGTAGCAATATGTGTCTGAAACTTAACGGCATCAGCACCGCTATCGGCCACAGCATCAATAAAAGAATGCGCTATGCCAAGCGAGCCATCATGGGCTTGCGCTATCTCGGCAATAATGAAGCATTTATTATTTTTGCCTATCTGATGATCAGCGATTTTAATTTTCTATATCCTTATCTTGAACAAGGCAAAAGGTAATATATTATTACAGCTTATGGAACTCTAAAATTTAGAGTTAGGGTTGATGGTTTACAGTTATTATATATGTTGAGCATCGAATTTTGCTAAAGAAATGAGCATAACATGTCAGTTAACTACGATTACGTTATAGATACGATTAAAAATCTCTATCCAGAGAAAGCGCCGTTATGTCTTGATTTTGGCTGTGGCGCTGGTCAAATCGTGGAGCGAGGGCTTGAGTCTGGGCTGGATTTCTACGGCGCTGACCCTTATCCGGAAAACAGGTCGGAACATTACGAGGAATCTGTAAAAGAAAAGGCTTCTTTGGATGGGCACATATCTCAGATTGAAAATGATAAAATTCCTTTCCCGGATAATCACTTTGATGTGGTTATTAGTAATGTCGTTTTTGAGCACATTGCTGATCCCAAAAAAGCGCTTAATGAGATTGCACGAGTTTTGAAACCAGGCGGAGCTTTTTTAGCTCTATTTCCCACAAAAGATGTTTGGTGGGAAGGGCATGTGAAATTATATTTTGCGCATTGGTTCCGGCCAAAATCAAAGCTTATGCACCTTTATCTTAAATCGATGAAAACAATAGGGCTGGGGCTCAAAAGCGACAGTGAAACCCCGGATGAGTGGGCAACGCACTATCAAAAATATTTACAGGAATATTGTTTTTATCGCCCTATGAAGGAAATCAGCGCTCTGTGGCAACAGGTCTTTAATGCAGAGCCTGAAAGTCTGGCTTATGAGTATATGTTATTCAGGTTGTCCCAGAGCAGATGCGCTCCTTTGCTGAACAATTTTGCTGCGCGTTTCCTATTGGAGCAAATCTGTCGTATCAGGGCAGGGCGCGTGTTGCTAGTACGTCTATAAGTCAAGGTTTGCTAGGTTTCTTCACAGGCAGGAATATTTGTAAAATACCAGTCATTACCTAGTTTATGTATGTTTTTATAGCCTATTGAGGCGAGCATCTCTATCTGCTTGTCCATGTTATCTACGATTTCGATTTGTAAAAAGCATGCGTTATTTTCAAGAATAGCGCGCATTCCTTCTAAAACGGCCTCCTCATAACCCTCTACATCAATCTTGAAGATCAGGTGCTTTCCTGTGTAGTGCTTCAGCACTGTGTCTAGGGGTTTTTGTTCTACCGTTATAGCTTCGAAACCTTCCGTAGACGCTCCAACGTAAGAATGCCCGGTGCTTTTCTTTGAAGCCATCTGGAATGTGATCGTGCTCTCCTCATCGCCTACAGCATAGGGGTGTACGGTCACAGTGTTCATTAAATCATTCATACGCAGGTGGCCGTGGAGATGAAATATATTTCTGGGGTCACACTCAAAGCTATGTATGGTCGGGACAGCCTTGTTTGCTCCAAATATGCATGAATACAGACCAAAGTTAGTCCCGACGTCAATAAAGGCATCAAAGCGTTGTTTCTTTGTTTGTTCCAGCATATAGGCGAGCTGCTCTTTTTCGTAAGCGCCTTCCGCCCACATACGACGATCTATGTAATTAGAGGGTTGCATTGTAAATTCAGCCCCTATAAAGCGCACAATTTTCCATTTTGTGCGGCTGAATTTCTTATAATAGATGCGATGAAGGCTTGTATTGAGCCTATAAAAGATTCCCATATGTACCACTAGAAAATGGCGGAGACTGAGGGATTCGAACCCTCGATGAGGCTATAAACCCCATACTCCCTTAGCAGGGGAGCGCCTTCAGCCACTCGGCCAAGTCTCCGTTTAGTCGTCATTTCGGCTCAATCAATTATCAGTTATTGGTTGTCAGATCAAGCCAAATAGCGCTTCAGATGCTCAATCCAGTCTTCTATATCGTGCCCGTCAAAAAATTCTTCTATGCATGTGAGTTTCCAGTCACCCCCTTCACGGGAAATGCGGGCAAAAACATAGGCATTTTTTCCGGCACCTTCCGGCGTAGCGAGAGAGCTTGTAAGCTGCTCATCATCTGTTTTGCCGTCAGCAATGCGCATTGAGGGGTTAATAATATCGTCAAAACTATGGAGACTCTGAATTTCCGCTAAAAAGACGATATGGTGGATATAGTCTGGTAATTCCTTTAGTTCAACGGAGATGGCTTCATCGTCGACGCCATCGCCTTCACCGCTGGTGTCGTCGCCTGAATGGTATACTTTACCTGACTCATCAACCGTTTCGTCAGGTTTGGCGGAGACGCCGTCTACGACCTCTTTATCTGCGTCATACATAACGCAGGCCAGATCGAGGTCAAAACTCTCAATGTTTTGACCCAGGTTTTTTAGCTTTTCAATGCGGCCGACATCGGATTCAAGGGGATCCCAGTTCAGGCCGCAAACAATACGGTGACGGGCCTCTTTTGTGTAGTGCAGGGGGAGTGTTTCGCCTTTGGCCGGTGTTATTGAACCGGCTGCGCCACCTTCGGGCAGCTCTTCTACTTCTATGTATTCTTTTAGTGTTTCAGTCCAGTCGGCGATATGAGCGCCATCAAAATAATCTCCGACATATTTAAACATCCAGCCTTGCGGGTGACGATAGATGCTGCCGAATATAAAAGCATTTTCATCAGCGCCGACGTTCTGTCCTAAATAAGAGTGGGCAAAGTTACGGTCATCAATGGCGTTGGCAATACGGATTTCCGGGTTAACAGTTTCGCCAAACGTATGGGCGCTTTGGACTTCTGCGATAAAGAAAATCTGGTGCACTTTGCGGGAAATATTAAAAAGTTCCAGAGAAATTTGTTCGTCATCCAGTGAGTCTTCGCCGTCTACAACATCGCCTGTGTGATAGATGTTACCTGAATCGCCGGTTCTGTGCCCTTCTTCGCCGGTTACGCCTTCCATAAGGCGGCCCTGCTTGTCAAAGACAAGGCACAGAAGGTCGAGGTCGTGAACGGTGTGGCTGCCGCCTGTTAAGGGGTCCCAGCGCAGGCCGCAAACAACGCGTCTTCGGGCGCTGTCTCTAATATCAAGAAGGATTTCTTCTCCTCTATCCAGAGTTTTTTCTAACATGAAGATTCTCCTTTTTAATCGAGATAATTATCATCTTTGAGTTTCTTGTTTGTGCCAAAATCCTCTTTGACGGCCAGTACAAAGGATACAAGAACAAACAGGATAAGAACAGTTCCGAATATTTTGGCAAAGCTGCCCCAGGCAAGAGCCAGCCACCAGAGCTGAGCAATAGTTAATACTCCCATAGCCACGGCGAGAAAGACCATGACACCCAGTATATATTTACCTCTGCTGGCCGGGGTGTCGTAATCAACAGCCATCAGAAAGCCGGCCAAGGCACTGACAATGAGGATCGTAACCAGAGCTTTTATAAAGATACTCCACTCCAGAATATCAAACCATATCTGTCCGATGAGCAGAAGCGCGGTAATACCGCCGGAAATGAGCAGGGTCGTAAACAGGACTTTGCCGTTCAGGAGTTTCATCAGGCGCTAATCTCACGTTTCATGATGGTAAGGAAGGCCTCGCGCTTGAAAAAGAGCAGTTCCCGGCGTAATTCACGCTCCATTGTGGTCACTTCCCAGCCTTCTTCAGCATTTTTATTGAGAAATTCTGTGTAGCGCACAGGGTCAACCCGTGAACCGCCAAGAAAGATAGAGCCGAGCAGGGGTTCTCTGTAAATCGCGACTTTGTATTCATATTTTTGTTGGGTCAATTTATGTTCCTTTTCGTTGATTTGTATTCTTTTAAGCCAGAGTGTACAGTATGCACCGCAAGATAAAAATATGAAGATAACTTACAGTTTTTAAAAGAAAATTCACATTTTTTATTTAGAGCTGTGGCTCTGAATAAGATTTTTTAACCCAGCTTCTTCTTCAATAACTCATTGACCGCTGCCGGGTTGGCTTTGCCCTGTGATTTTTTCATCACCTGACCAACGAAAAATCCGAACAGCTTGTCTTTTCCGCCTCTGTATTTTTCAACATTATCCGGGTTTTCGGCAATGACTTCATCAATAATTTTCTCAATCGCGCCGGTGTCTGTGACCTGCTTCAGGCCTTTTTCTTCAACAATGGCGCCCGCATCGGCGCTGGTTTCATACATAGCGGCAAAGACATCCTTGGCGATTTTTCCGGAGATGGTGTTGTCGGAAATAAGATCAATAAGCCCGCCAAGTTGTTCGGCTGAGATAGGAGAATCTTTAATGCCCTGATCGTTTTTATTGAGTAGCCCCAGAAGTTCATTAATGACCCAGTTGGCTGCTAGTTTTGAATCGCGGTTTTTGGCGACAGTTTCAAAATAATTGGCGCGGGCGCGTTCTGTAATCAATATGCTTGCATCGTAAATGCCAAGACCGAATTCATCCATGAAGCGGTGTTTCTTTTCGTCGGGCAATTCAGGGAGCGTTTTTTTGATATCTGCGATTTGATTGTCGTTTAGCTCCAGCGGCAGTAAATCCGGGTCTGTGAAGTAACGGTAATCATGTGCGTCTTCCTTGGAGCGCAATGTACGTGTCTCGTTTTTAGCCGGGTCCCATAGCCGGGTTTCCTGATCAATTTCACCGCCATCTTCTATGACTTCGATTTGGCGGCGCGCCTCAAAATCTATGACTTGTTGCACGGCCTTGAGGGAGTTTACATTCTTGATTTCGCAGCGTGTTCCGAGGTCATTCCCCGGTTTACGCACAGAGATATTTACATCGGCGCGCATCGAGCCTTCATCCATATTACCATCACATGTCTCAAGGTAGCGCAGGATCATACGTATCTTTGATAAATAAGCGACGGCTTCCGCCGGGCTGTTAATGTCAGGCTCGGAGACAATTTCCATTAAGGCATTGCCGGAGCGATTGAGGTCAACAAAGGACTTGCTCGGGTGCTGGTCATGGAGCGATTTTCCTGCGTCCTGTTCCAGATGCATACGGGTCACGCCGATTTCTTTTGTCGTACCATCGGGCAGGTCGATCTCGATTTTTCCTTCGCCAACAATAGGGTGCAGAAACTGGGTGATCTGATAGCCCTGCGGCAAGTCGGGGTAGAAATAGTTTTTACGCTCAAAAACAGAGTACTTGTTTATTTTGGACTGTAGACCCAGCCCTGTTTTAATTGCTTGTTCAACAACAAATTCATTCATGACGGGCAGCATGCCGGGCATGGCGGCATCAACAAGGCTGACTTGGCTGTTCGGTTCGGCACCGAATTTAGAAGAAGACCCGGAAAACAATTTTGATTTGGTGGTGACCTGAGCATGGATTTCCATGCCGATAACTATCTCCCATTCACCTGTTTCGCCTTGTAGTAATTGAGCCATCTTAAAAACCTTTATCGTTTATTTCTGGTTAGAAAATTCCACATAACAATCTGATTCCAGATTAGCGTGCGCATCATAGTAGCTGGTGTCTCTTTTTATTTCTTTGATGGGGTCATTAATGTCGTCCCCTTCTTTTATTTTAAGCTCAATAAAGGGCACCGCAAATCTTTCGTAGTATGAAGCTTCTCCTTTGGCGATACAGGCGCACATATTTTCCCGTTTTTCCGGGCTTCTTGTGAAATACCGTTTTCTTTTGTTGTAGAAACACTCATCAAAGGTGGTGTCATAAACGGGGATATGCAGGCAGGGGCCATATATTTTTGTCAGTAATGTGTTTTTATCAAGTTCCTTGGTTTCCAGAGCTTCAAAGAACTCTCTGTTGCTTTTTTGCTTCAGGGGCTCGTCCAACCATGCATGCATATGGCTGGCGGCGCAGGCGCAAAAGGCAAGCTCTGTTTCTTCCGCGCTTTTGACAATCGGCGCGGCGACGCAATCTTTAAAAAATTCTTCTGCGCGCATGGTGTTTTTTTCACTGACGCTTTTGCCCGTTGTTGTTTCTGGTTCACCGCCCAGATTTAATTCCTGAGTATAAGCTTGCGCCGTATAAAAAACGGTCATGAGCAATAATAGGCCCAGAAAGAATAGGTGTTTTTGCTTTGAAGATGACAGGATCTAGTTCCCCTTGTTAAGGCAGGCAATCATGTTGTTGTATGATTGGCTTTTGAAAATTTTACTGTTCATGACAGGCCCAATTGGGTCGTAAATATTTGGATTTTTTACAACGATGTCGTGCATCAGGCTGCGGCCTTCCTCGATAAACCAGTCCCCTGTTTTTTTGGCCATGCAGGCACAAAGTTCTGCCTTGGGGGTGTTGACCCCTAATTTGTTCATTTTGTTGTCGTTCAGGCATTCCGCGTTAATCATATCTTCGATAGGGTAACTCATGCAGGGTGCATAAACGTTAATCAGCATTTTATTAAGGGCGTCTCTTGCTTCCTGTGTGTCACCCCCCATGGTTTGAACATCTTCCACGCTCATATGCTCTGTCATCATAAATGACGTACAGGCGCACATGGCGTCCTGTGATTTGGGGGTCATCCGCGGGTCATTTTTTGCTTTGCAGGTGCTGTAATAATTGTTCGCCTGCTCTTTGCTAACGGGCGTTTGAGCAAAAGCATGGCCGCTCAAGGTTAAAAACAACAAGGCTATGAGAGTAATGATTTTCATCAGGCTGCTTTCTGCATAACCATTTCAGGTATGGCCGTAAAGTTTGCTGCTTGTTCTATTTTATTGCCGACGCGGAAGATTGTTTCTTCATCCCAGGCCTTGCCCAGAATTTGCAGCCCTAGAGGCAAGCCGTCTTTGTCTAGTCCGGCAGGAACAGACAGGCCGGGTAGCCCCGCCAGGTTGGCCGGAACCGTGAATATATCATTCAGATACATCTTGATCTGGTCATCTTCTTTTTCACCAATGGCAAACGCGGCGCTTGGCGCGGTTGGAGTCAAGAGCGCATCACATTGCTCGTAAGCTTTTTCAAAATCCTGTAATATAAGCCGCCGCACTTTTTGGGCTTTCATGTAATAAGCATCGTAATATCCGGCAGACAGAACATAGGTACCAATCATAATCCTGCGCTTAACCTCATCGCCAAAACCTTCGGCGCGCGTGCTTTCATACGTGTCTCTGAGGTTTTCGCCTTCTACGCGCAATCCGTAACGTACGCCATCATAGCGGGAGAGGTTGGTTGATGCTTCTGCCGGAGCAATAATGTAATAAGCGGGCAGGGCATATTTTGTATGAGGCAGGCTGACATCGATGATTTCAGCGCCTGCATCTTTCATCCACTCAATGCCTTTTTGCCAGAGCTGTTCAATTTCATCGGGCATACCGTCCATGCGGTATTCTTTGGGGATACCGATTTTCATGCCTTTGATGTCGCCCTGAAGCGTTGATGCCCAGTCGGGCACGTTCTTGTCGGCGGAGGTGCTGTCCATCGGGTCGTGTCCGGACATGGATTGCAGAAGAAGCGCGCTATCTTCAACCGTGCGGGCAAAAGCCCCGGCTTGATCCAGTGAAGAAGCAAAAGCCACAGTGCCCCAGCGTGAGCACCGACCGTAAGTGGGTTTGACCCCGACTGTGCCGGTAAAGGCGGCAGGCTGGCGGATTGATCCGCCGGTGTCTGTGCCGGTCGCGCCAAGCGCAATTCGCGCAGCAACGGCAGCAGACGAGCCACCGGAAGAGCCGCCGGGAACGAGGTCAGCATCCGGATTGCTTTGGTTTTTCCACGGATTGATAACGTTACCGAAAAAACTGGTCGTGTTGGATGACCCCATGGCAAATTCATCAAGGTTTGTTTTGCCGAGCATAACAGCGCCGTCACGGAACAGGTTCGTCGTTACGGTGGATTCGTAAGTCGGGACAAAGCCTTCCAGAATATGACTGCCAGCTGTTGTCTGTACGTCTTTGGTACAGAACAAATCTTTGATCGCCAGCGGAATACCATCGAGCAATCCGGCGTCGCCAGCGGTGCGGCGTTTGTCCGACTCTGCGGCTTGTTTTAAGGCAAGCTCAGGTGTTTCTGTGACAAAGACGTTTAGGTGACGCGTATTTTCTATCGCACCGATATGCGCCTGCGTTAGCTCAACAGAAGTGAAATCTTTGTTCTCAAGACCTTTTAAGGCCTCGGCAATTGTCATGTGTGTTAGTTCGGTCATTACTCGATCACCTTCGGTACAACGTAAAAACTTTCCAGCGCTTCCGGCGCATTGGCCAGTACATCTTCGGGGTAGCCACCGTCAGTGACTTCATCTTTCCGAAGTTTAAGGGGTATATCCACCGGGCTTGGTAGAGGCTCAACATTATCCGTATCAACTTCGCTAAGCTGTTCAATAAAACCAACAATATTATTCAGTTGCGGGCCGTATTTATCCAGTTCCTCATCCGTCATTTTGATGTGGGCGAGTGAGGCGACTTTGCGTACGGTTTCTTTATCCAATGACATGCTTGTAATTCCTTGTTTAAACGCATAGTTTTTCTAGCATCGCCGCGAAGGACGTGCAAGCACAGATGCCGATAGGTTTATTAGTAGAAATATGGGGCGCAAGACCCGAAAACACAAGGTTGCTGGGAATGGATCTTGGGCGCAAGACTATTGGCTTGTCCATTTCTGACTCTGGGCAGAGCATTGCGACGCCGCTTCAGACCATAAAACGCACTAAATTCAAGCAAGACATGGATGAGCTAAAGCAGGTCATCGACGATTATGAGATCGGCGGCTATGTGCTTGGTTACCCTCTGAATATGGACGGCAGCGCCGGGCCGCGCTGCGATGTGTCGCGCTCCTTTGCTGACGAAATGGTGAATTATCCACAGATTGTGGGGACAGATCCGTGGATAGCTCTGTGGGATGAACGGTTATCCACAGTTTCTGTGGAAGGTTTTGTGGATGAATTTGTGGGTAAAAGAAAAACCCGTGTGCAAGCAAAAGATAGCGGCCTGATCGACAAACTCGCCGCGCAGGTGATTTTGCAGGGGGCGCTGGATTTTATTCAGACAACAATATTGACATAATCAACAAGCAGTGCTATTCTCTGCAGCATAAACGAATGAATATAATTATTAGGCAAAGGAAGTTTTGATGGGCAAGCATAGTATAAAGCCTGATTTTTTGGAATTTCGTAATTCCAGATATGATGGGGCATATAATTCTATAAAGAGCGTAGCCGTTGATAAAGATAAAGGAACGGTTACATTTGAAGCAGTCGACTTGGCGGGGCTGCCGACCTTGAGTGACCTGTTTGCTAAGGCTGGAATTGGTTATGAAGCTGAAGTGCTGGATTCTGGATTTCATAGCTTCACTGTTGATATTGATTATATCACTATGGCTATAGATTCTATCGTGAAGGTGGAGGAGTATCAGGGAACCGGGCAGAAAGAATGGTTGCAGAACATAAAAGCTGAATTTTCTTTTTCATACTGATGGCCTGCTGCTGATGAAAGTTTACACAAGAGTATATTTTGATGGATAAAGAAGCTTTGCCAGAGGAAATGTTATCGGCAATAGATCCGTATGCCTCCGTGGATCACAATGTGACAGCTATATTCAATCTTGTTCATGGAATAGGGGGGCCGAATGAAGACCGTTTCCGTAAATTTACCGCGATAGCCGACGTGATGAAAGGCAACGGTAAGGCCCATGAGAAGACGGACCCCGATATGGCGGAACGGATGTACCGGATAGAGCGCAAAGTCAGGGAGCAGGCCCTGAAAATTCTTATTAAATAACCCCCTCTGTCGTCATCCCGGACTTGATCCGGGATGCATAGTGAGTGTGGTAAAGATACTATATATTCCGGCGCTAGGCGCCCGAAGCAGTAAAGTGCATAAGTTCTTATTTCGGTATTGCTGTCATTAAATAATCATGCCACTTAAAATCACGGTTGCTCGGCGGCGGGTCGGGGAAGCGCGGCATGACATCAATTGTAAACCCGGCATTTAAGCATTGCCTGCTCAGGTGAGCCGGGTCGGTTTTTGTCATACTATCTTTGAGCATTTCAGTGCGAAAACGCAGGAAAATATCGCTGTAAGGCTTTGTTAGGCGCTGCAGGCCTTTCAGAAAAACATCATGCTCATCCAAAGGAAGAAACATCAGGACGGCGGAGCAGTTGATAAAATCAGCCTTAAGCTTTGATGGTGGTTCCGGTAGCTTTTGTACTTCACCTACCAGATAGGCAATCTGGCTGTTACGTTTTACATGAGCGACATCGTTCCAGTCACGGCAAAGTACGATGTCTTTGTCAGGATATGTTGCAACGGCTTTGCGGTAATTAGCTTCATCAGGGTCGATGCCGATCACCAGTAAGTTACCCTTTGCCCTGTCATGCATAGCAACCGCATCACGTCCTACACCGGTGCCAATATCCATGATAATGCCCTGTTTGGGAATAGAGGCAAGCATACGGGCAGGGTAGATGTCCTCAAACCTGTATTGCGCATGTGCTTTGCGCGATTGTGCACCACCATCATATTTTTTCTGGGTCATGACAGGCTTATACAATACTTTATTTTACAGAGTCAAAAGTTAGCCATACCGTACAAGCTCATGTCCGTTGGCGCGCATCCATTTTTTGCCTGCGGGGTAGTCTTCGCAGAGTTCCGCGCATAGCGCCCAGAATTCTTTGCCGTGGTTCATATGAACGAGGTGCGCGACTTCGTGGGCGACAACGTAATCCATGGATTCCCACGGCGCGAATATCAGTCTCCATGAGAAGGAGATACGTCCGTCCGGGCCGCAGCTTCCCCAGCGGCTTTTGGTATCGCGGATTTGGATGGCGCTGATGGTTTTGTTAATTTCAGCAGCCTTTTCACTGGCAAGACCGGACAGCGTAGCCCGTGCCTCTCTTTTAAGAAAACGTGTGATACGGTTGGTGGGGTCTTCTTGATTTGTAGAAACCATAATTTCATTACTATTCAATGCGATATTAGTTATTTTTAAAGTTGTATCGTAGTTAATATTCACTGTTCTGAGCGCCCCCAGAACCGGAACTTTAGTGCCATGCTCAAACTGTATTTGTGCGGGAAGTTCTTCCAGTTTTTGTTTGATCCAGCCTTGGTGCTCCAATGCAAATATACGCGCCTTTTTCATACTAAAGCGTTTTGGCACCACAAGATTCATCACTCTGTTGCTGTTATCCAGTCGCAGGGCAATGCGCCGCGCACGAGGATTTATGCGCAGCCGCAGGGCAGGGTGTATGTCTGATAATTCCGCTGTGTTCATGGTCGTGTTTTCATGGTTTGGCAGGCGCTGGCTTTTTGTCAGCTATGGTTTTCAGGTCTTTGGCTGGAACGGGATCAGACCCTTTATCAAATTTGCGGATAAAGTGGCGCAGGCGCGGCATGATATGTTCGCGCCAGCGGCGGCCGTTAAAGATGCCGTAATGCCCCACATTTTTCTGAAAATGGTGGAATTGCTTGCTGGCGGGCAGGTTTTTACAAAGGCCGTGTGCTGCTTTTGTCTGGCCGTGGGCCGAAATATCATCCAGTTCACCTTCAATAGTCAGAAGAGCCGTGCGGGTGATGGCTTTCGGGTCAACGATAGTGACTTTGCCCGTTGCCGGGTCGTGCCATTCCATTTCACCTTTGGGCAGGGAATGTTTTTGGAAGACTTCCTCGACCGTTTGCAAATAAAACGCGGCATCTATATCCATCACCGAAAGATATTCGTTATAAAATGTTCTGTGGGTGTCGGCAGAGTCGCCGTCACCATCGACAAGGTGCTTATAAAAATTCATATGAGAGCCGACATGTTTGTCCAGATTCATCGACATAAAGCCGCCAAGCTGGATAAAGCCGGGGTAAACGGCACGTCCGGCACCGGGGTAGCAAAGTGGTACCTTTGAGGTCACATTGTTCTCAAACCATGATAGCGGCTTGTTTTCGGCTAATTCTGTGACTTTGGTTTTAGAAACGCGCGGGTCGATCGGTCCGCCCATCAAGGTCATGCTCGCCGGATGGTTAGGGTCGTCTTTGGCCTCCATAACGGCAACAGCGGCAAACACCGGGACGGCAGGCTGGCAAACTGCGATGACATGTGTGTCCGGGCCCAGTAAATGTAAAAACTCAATGAGGTAGGCGATATAGTCATCCAGATTAAAGCGCCCTTCAGACAGCGGCACCAGCCGCGCATCGAGCCAGTCTGTGATGTAAACATCATGATGCGGGAGCAGGGCCTCGACCGTACCGCGCAGCAGTGTAGAAAAATGGCCTGATATGGGGGCAACAATAAGAACTTTGGGATCCTTACGTTTGGTCTCCCGTTTGAAATGCAGCACATTACAAAATGGCTTTTCAAGGATTATTTCTTCAGTAACAGGAACGGTCTTGCCGCTTATTTGTACATCTTCCAGACCAAATTCCGGTTTGCCGAACTTGCGGGTCACGCGCTCAAATAATTCCGCGTTAGCAGCCATAGTGCGCCCAAAGTGCGTGTATGACAGGGGGTTGAAAGGGTGGCGATACATTGTTTGCGCCGCTTCCGCTGTAAGGCGGGCGGGCGTTAGCGCGGCTTGCTGCATTTCGTATAAATGATAAATCACTCTTTGATCCCTGTTTATTTGAACTCTTCTAATATACTATACCGTATACATTAATTTTTTGCGCATTGCAGCAAAGTATTTCATGCCATCATATGTGCTAAACGGTAAATATGCTATATGCTATTAACAATAGAATTTTACTAACGTATTGCAATGCAAGATTTTTTTCAGGATATACATAGCCAGCTCTTTGACCCGGAACGTATTCCGGTGGCGATGGCGGCGTGGTTGCTGGCGGGTATTATTGGCATGATTACCGGGCCGATGCATGGTAACGCCAACCCGTTTGTCTGGGTGGTCTACGATAAAACTTTCGGTAAAATTGGCGGGCGACTGGATAATAAAGACCGCCAGATGTCCGACTTGTTTTTCCGGGGCTTTATTTTGACCATGATGGGCGCTGTTGTTGCCTACGGCATTGGTGTTTTTGCTCAAAATCTGGTGCTTGAAAAGCCGTTCCATGGTGCCACAGAGATTGTGTTGCTTGCCATGACTTTGACCGGCGGCACAGTTTGGTTCGCGTTGCTTAAGCTTTATTTCGCCATGAAAGAGAAAAAAGTCGGGAAGGGCGCTTATTACGCGCTTGCCCATTCCATGCGTACCGATCTATCAGGCAGCGATGATTTTGGCATTACCCGCGCCGGGATGAGTTTAGCGGCGCGTAGCTTTGACAAGGGACTGGTTGCGCCGGTGCTTTGGTATTTGCTGGCCGGGTTACCGGGCGCCTTTATTTATGCAGGGCTGGCGGTTTTTGCGTGGCGCTTTGGCAAGGACGGTTTCACAAAAGGCTTCGGCAAAACCGCGCTGGCGCTGGAAAAACTGATGGGCTATGTCCCCAATCTCGTTTCTGGCATGATTATGGCGCTGGCCGGGCTGTTTACACCAACGGGCGGAATGACCCGCGCTTTAATCGGTCAGATGTTTGGTAGGGATAAAGCCAAGTACGAGGAAGGTGGTCTGCCGGTCACGGCCATGGCTTATTCACTGAATGTCAGCCTGGGCGGGGCAAGCACTGATCTTGACGGTAGCGCCATTAAACGGGAATGGACGGGGCCAAAAAACGCCACAGCACAACTCTCCGAAGGCCATCTGCGCCGCGCGATCTATATCAGCCTGATGGCGCATTTACTGTTCATGGTCTCCCTCGTGGGGAGTCTGCTCTGGGCCGGGAAGTTATTCTAAGGGTTATAAGGCTTCATCCCAACACCGGCACCCATAAATAGCATGGCTGCTCTTAGCTCGGTCTGGGCTACGTTTGGGTCGGCCTTTTGGTTAATAAAGAATGTCGTGTTTGGCGTTCCCCAGATCATGGTGAGGAGAGCATCAGGGTCATCTTTGGATAGATTGCCGGAACAAACCGTTATACCGGAGTGTGTAAAAGCATTAATGGTTTTATATGCAGCGGGTTCTTGTTGGCTGTCAATTAAACCGTCCTTATTATTATCCATTCCAGCAACAGTATTTTTTACTATGTTTTTTATTCTTAATTCATCACCATTAGATTTGCTGGGGCATGTAGAAAAGTTTTTTGTAAAAACCTCTATCGTGTCACTGACTGAATGAGCGGGCTGGTCATTTTTATTTGCAGCATGGGATATATTCACGGCGTCGTTCAGCATAGCTGCTGCAAAGAAAGCGGTGATTAAGAAAGTGTTTAATTTTTTATTATTAGTCATTGGTTTATCCTCTTACAAATTTTGGTTGTTGTTCTTCGTGAATGTTTCTTCTTGTGTATTCAGCTTTGGCTCTGTCTTGCAAAGAGACATCCTCTTTCATGACCTTAAGCGTCGTCACTTGTCCGACGCCCGGCCAGTAAACGGGTGACGTAAGAGAAACACATTCTATTCTATTATTATCATTGGCAGGGGTAACGGCCGCTACAAATTCCGGGTTAAGTTTCAGCGCAAATCCACTTGCTCCTTTGACATCAACCAGAGCCAGCGTTTCATTGTTCGCATAGGCTTCGGCTGCAATCTTGTCTGTAGATTTTATAGACACAGTATAAACCTCAGTTCCTTGAAAAGTTGTGCTATAAAATATCTCCGAGAGAGAGAGGCCAATAGCGTTGGCTCTTATTAATATAATTTCGTTTGTATCCTGTGCCATGGTGTCGCTCCGTTTTCCTAAAAAGAAGGCATTAATGACACATCCCTGCGCAATATGTCAATAAAAATCCATGGTGTTATTTATATTCTTGACTTTGAACCCCATAATCGCTTATTTTCCGCATCTGTTAGAAATACTGATTTTATAAGGAATACGAAGATGAGCCGCCGTTGTATGGTTACCGGAAAAGGTGTTATGAGTGGGAACAATGTTTCTCACGCTAAAAACAGAACCCGTCGTAAGTTTTTGCCGAATGTGCAGGACACGAGTGTTTATAGTGAAATTTTAAACCGTAATGTTAAAATTCGTGTGACGGCAGCCGGTTTGCGCACCATTGACCATAATGGTGGTCTTGACAAATGGCTGATGAGTATTGCGCCAACCAAGATGGACATTAAATTGCGCCCTATTCGTAAGCAGGTTGAGCAAGCCTTGGCTGAGAAGACTGCAGCTAAAAAGTAATAGCTGCTTTATGGCACAAAAATCTTCACAGCGTCGCCGTAAAAAAGAGCAGGAAATTCTTGTCTCTCCCCCTGAGAATATGGATTATCCGGGGTTTGGTTTTGATATCATCCATAAAGACCCCGATTCCCAGGCGCGCGTAGGAAATCTGAAAACGCCGCACGGCACGATTGAAACCCCCAATTATATCTTTTGCGGTACCAAGGCCTCGATCAAAAACCTGTCTCCGGCAGCGATGGTCGAGGCACAGACCGATATTATTCTTGCCAATACCTATCACATGATGATTCAGCCCGGCGCTGATCTGGTTGAAAAAATGGGCGGCTTGCATAAATTTATGCAGTGGGATGGCCCGATGATGACGGATTCCGGCGGGTTTCAAATTTTTTCTATGGGGCATGGCTCTATTGCTGACGAGATTAAAGGGCGGAATAAAGGGGCGCGCACAAAGAGCGTGCTGAAAATCACGGAAGAGGGGGCGCGGTTTCAATCCTATTGGAATGGCGAGATGCTCAATCTGACACCGGAATTTTCAATGGAGATACAGCGCAAGTTAGGCGCTGACCTGATTTACCAGCTCGATGAATGTACGGCCTATCACGTTGATAAAGACTATACCGCTCTCTCTATGGAGCGTAGCCACCGCTGGGGCGATCGTAGCCTCGCGGCGTTTGAACAAACCCATGATGGCAAGCAGGCGCTCTATGGCATTGTGCAGGGCGGGGTTTATGAGGATCTGCGGGACATTAGCTGTGCCTACGTGAATGACCGCGCGTTCTTTGGTTCTGCGGTTGGCGGCTCTCTTGGTGGCAGTCTGGAAGAAATGTTCGATGTTGTGAGTATGTGCATGCAGCGTCTGCGTGACGATAGACCCGTGCATTTGCTCGGAATTGGTCGGATCGAGGACGTGTTTAATTTTGTTCGGCTTGGTATTGACACCTTTGACTGCGTGACCCCGACCCGTATTGCGCGGCATGGTATGGCCCTGATTAAAGGCCAGCCGGGCGAGCGCATAAATTTGAAAAATGCCAGATACCGCGATGACCCGGAACCGCTAGACCCGCGTCTGGATATTCCGGCTTCCCGCGATTTTTCAAAAGCCTATATTCACCATTTGCTAAAATCCGGTGAATTGCTCGGTACGCAGATCGTGGCACAACACAATGTAGCCACCATAAACCAACTCATGCGTGAAATCCGCGCTGCCATTAAAAACGGCACTCTCGATGCGATGCAAAAAGAATGGCTCCCTGAATAGATTTTATTAACTAATTCCACAGATTTCCTCTATATTGTTAGGAGGTGATGTTGCAATAACAGCCGTAGAATCTTATGCCGCTCGATTATGAAATAGATAGTAAACTCAAAGCCTTGTCCCCTGTTCTTGATGAGCATGGGGAGTGGTTTGGTCGAGTAACAAAACGAATTTTCTTTCCCCAGGATTTTAAGGGAAAGGAAAAAGTTTCTGTTCCTGAAAATTTTCAGAAATGGGCGAAAGAGGCTGAGGGCTACAATTTTATTGAATCTGTGACGTTGAATGACCTGAAAAGTATTTTTGAAGAGCTACATATGGTGGCAACCGGGCTGACTGATAAAGCAGCCTATACGGATGAGCCGGTAAGCCTGAAAGAATATGATGATTTTACCAGTCTGTATGAAAATTTTATCTTCAAGCTAAGGCGGCTTGAGCATGATTGCGCGATGATTGATAGCGGCCTTGATATTGAATCGGGTTTGCGCAGTCAGCGCGCCATGGAAATAGACATTAAGCGCGAACTGGAACGGCGGGCGCGGCGGGGCAACCCTTTCACACTGGCTCTGGCGCGTATTGATAATTATGAAGAGTTTCAGGACTTTATTGATAAGGCTCAGCATAAACAGGTGACAGGTACGCTGGGTAAATTGATTAAAAAATGTATCCGCTCTTTTGATGATGCATACCGCTCCGGCGAACATGAATTCATTATGAGCCTTAAGCATTCCGAGGCAGCAGGTGGTACAGCCGCGGTTAATCGCCTCCGAAGCTTTTTGGTGGGCGAGAAAATTGTTATCAAAGGTGAAGGCAAGGAAGTGCCTTTGACCATGTCCTATTGCGTGGCTGAGCCTGTGCCCGGCGACACACTGGAGGATTTGCTTCAAAATATGCGCAGCGACCTTGATAAGTGGGACGAGGAGGGCGATACGGCGCTTGAATATCACGAGCAAAGTCCTTTGCAGCGTTATATCGGTGATGGCGATTAGTTGCGCGCTACATTAACCATTTGTTTTTCATCTAAATTCAGGTAACCTCCCGGCTAGTTTTCCTTATTGAGCAGGCAGGAGAGATAGGGCCATGAAGCACCATCCTGATTTTTCTAACTTACATGTCGCAGACCATCCGTTGATTTTGCACAAGCTGTCGATGATGCGGGATGTTGGCTGCACTAAGGTCATGTTCAAGATGTTGCTCAAGGAAATCGGTATGTTGATGGGCTATGAGCTGACAAAGAGGTTGCCGCTTACCACCAGAGAGATTGAAACACCGATAACGGCCATGGATGCCCCGGTTTTGGCGGGCAAAAAGCCTGTGATTGTCCCGATTTTAAGAGCTGGTTTGGGCATGGTCGAAGGGCTGGAAGAAATTATGCCGGCGGCGCGTGTTGGGCATATCGGTCTTTACCGTGATGAAGAAACGAAAGAGGCTGTCGAATATCTGGTGAAGTTGCCAAATACCGAAGGCAGGACGTTCTTTTTGGTCGATCCTATGTTGGCAACCGGAAATTCGTCTAAATATGCCATTGATGTATTGGTGAAAAACGGCGTGGCTCCTGAGGACATTCGTTTTATGGTGTTGGTGGCTGCGCCTGAGGGCGTGCAGGCGCTTCTTGATGCCTATCCGCAGGTTCCGGTATTTACAGCGGCGCTGGATGAAAAGCTGAACGAGAATGCCTATATTGTTCCCGGTCTGGGTGATGCCGGTGACCGCTTGTTTGGTACGCCTCATGCCTGATATTTTAAAAAAACTAAATAAGTAACGGAATAATAAGGATTTTACTCGATTATATAGGAATAGTTATAGTCGTTTCGCTTTATACTTATACAAGGCATGAGGAGAGAAGCGTACAACTTCGTACGTAAACGATGAATAACGATGTAAAAGTATAAATGGTGATGACTACATTTTAGCTCGCGGGGACAGAAGGTGAGCAAGGAAGATATTGATTATAAAGCGCTTTTTGGCGCAATGAAGCTACCTAATTTCGTTCTTCGTATAACGGAAAAGGAGGGCTTTTTGCTGGTTGATGCCAATGAGGGCGCCAAAGCCTACTTTGGTAGCGAAGAAGAGTCTATAGAGGGCAAGCCTCTTAGGAGTTTGGTTGATTCTGCTGTTTTTCCACGATTTTTGGAAGCTTTTGATGCGGTGCAGAAAGAAGGTAAGCCGGTAAAAATAAAGGCCGGTGCCGTGTTGCCGGAAGATGTTTGTCTTGGCGCTTTTGTTATTAATCCGCTCGGGGAAGACTTTATCCATATAATGGGGGTGCCTGCTGATGAGGAGTTCGGCAGTCTTCAGCAGGAGCGCGATGACGCCATTTCTCTTTTGACTTCTGTTTTTGATGTAAGCGAAGTCGGTATTGTTGTTACGGATCAGGATCAGAAAATAGTGCGGGTAAATGACAGCTTTATCCGTATTTACGGTTGGGCGCGTGATGAGCTGGTTGGTAAGGAGTTTGTCGAGCTGGTTTCACCGGACGAAAGGGAGCTGGCTCAAAAAAACCATGAGGAGTTTTTGCGCAGCGGGATTCGTAGCTCCGGTGAAATGAAGCTTCTCCGTCAGGGTGGCGATATTGCCAACGCCCTGTTTACTACGGCAACGCTGGAGCTTAGTAAAGGGCGGCGCTTTCAGGTCACAACAATCATGGATATTACGCTGCGTAAGCAGATGGAATTATCTTTGCGCTTTGCCAAGGAGCAGGCTGATACAGCCAATCAGGCTAAATCCACTTTCCTTGCTAATATGAGTCATGAATTAAGAACGCCTCTGAACGCCATTATTGGCTTTTCCGAGATGATGATGAAGGAAACCTTCGGGCCGCTTGCCAATGATAAATATAAAGAATATCTCGGAGATATCCATTTGAGCGCCCGGCATTTGCTGGAGATCATCAATGAAGTTTTGGATATGTCAAAAATTGAAGCTGGACGGGTGGAACTGGATGAAGAATATATGGATGTAAAAGACCTTATTTCTTCTGTGACACGTATGATGGTTTCGCGGGCTTTTAGTAGCGGGTTAAAGATTGAGGAAAAAGCCGAGGAGAATTTACCGCCGCTTTATGCTGATTCCCGGCTTGTGCGTCAGATATTGATTAACCTGCTCGGGAATTCAGTAAAATATTCAAAAAACAACGGTGTTATTGAGGTTATAGCGCAAAAAACAGAGCACGGGGCCTTGCAGCTTATTGTTAAGGACACGGGTATTGGTATTCCAAAATTACGTATCAAGGAGGCCTTAGAGCCTTTTGGTCAGGTCAACGTTCCGCATGAAGGCGCACCAATGCAAGGTACAGGGCTGGGGTTGCCTCTTGCCAAGGCCATGGCGGAGCTTCATCAGGGGGCACTTACCCTGGAATCAGATGAGGGCGAGGGTACGACTGTAATAGTTGAGTTTCCTGCGGCGCGGCTGGAGCAAAGGAAGAAGGGCGAAGACTCTCCTTTATCAAAGTTTGGACGTAAGACATCAGGGCTTGCCCAAAGCGCTGAATAGCTCTACCAATATTTCTTATGATGAATGATTTTGAACAGCGTTGTGCGGAAGCAGATCTGAAAATGACAGGTCAGCGCCGTGTTATTTTAAACGTGCTTGATGATGCTCAAGACCACCCTTCAGTGGAAGAGGTTTTAAAGAGGGCTAAAGCAAGGGATTCTTCCATAAGTATGGCAACAGTTTACCGCACATTGAATCTTCTTGATGAGCTGGGCTTGGTCGTACGGCATGAGTTCAAAGAAAACTTTGCCCGTTATGAGCTTAATGTGACCCAACACCACCACTTGATTGATGTAGACACAGGCGCCGTCATTGAGTTTCAAAGCAAAGAGATAGAAAAGATAAAGCGCAAAATTGCCAAAAAGCTTGGTTATCAGCTTGTTGAGTGTCGTTTGGATCTCTACGGCAAGAAAATAGAGAAATAGCCCTGTTATGAGTGATGACCGTTTGCCGACAAAGTTATGGGTTGATGCTCATCTCCAGCAGTTGACGATGACAGGTGTCCCTTATTACATCCACAATACAGGTAATTTCGGCTCAGGCATTGTTCTGATTAAAATCAATGGGCTGGATGCGGGCTGCAAAGTTTTACAGCAGCAACGTAATCTTGATGGTGAAATGGGATGGATGACCTTATTTAAAGGCGAAGTGGTTGCAGAAAGTGAAGCAGATAGCTATATTCAGCGCGCTGTCTCTCGTGACCCTGATTTATGGGTCATAGAGATAGAAGACCGTGAAATGAATAACCCGTTTGAGGGTAAAATATTCTAGCTTGGATGAAGCCTCAAAGTAGCGTTTTTGTATAAACGCTTGTCTTCGGCAGATCGAATATAATCGATCAACGCCATATTACCCTGTTTTCTGGCAATATCTATTGGCATATCACCTTCACTGTTCATGATGCTCAGAGACAAGCCAGCCTCGTGTAAAACCTCTATCACGTTCAGATGGCCTTCCTTTGCTGCGATATGTACCGGTAGGTCACCTTGAGAATTACTATCGCTAAACAGTTTCGTAAGCCTTTCATCAAGAAAAAACTTGATAATTTCTGCTTCCCCGTTCCGGGCTGCGATATGTACCGGTAGATCGCCATCGTTATTTTTATCCCACAATGGCCCACTCGTTTTCCAGAAACAGACACGCTTTAATAAATAGCGGGCTGCTTCCAAATGCCCATTTTGTACCGCTAGACTCAGTGGCGTGTCAGAATGTTTATTTGGACGGTCAAAAATTCCGGCATAATCCGATTTGTCCAAAATTTTCAGCACAGCCACGTGGCCGTTCCGTGCCGCAAGATGGGCCATCCGGTTGCCATTACTGTCCTCATCAATTGGATCGATACCTCCGGACCCGAAAAAACCAATCTTTAGCATACTGTTGCTCATTAGCATCTCAACAACATCTGCGTAGCCATTCCGGGCGGCAATATGCCCCGGCGTATCACCATCACGGTTTGTTCTGTTTATTGGTCTGTCATTGTTCCGTAAAACCAGCATCACATCGGCATAGTTCTTTTTTGCGGCAATGTGAGCTAACATATCGCCATCCTGATCGATATAGTGTTCCAAGCCCTCTTGCCTGCCTAATGACCATAGAGACGTCTGTACAGCAGAAGAATTCCATTTTTTAAGGTGCTTTTCCAGTTCCTTGGCATGTCCTTTTTCTACAGCATCGATTATGGCTGCTTTCAAATCAAGGACTTCTCTTCTGAATTGGTCTTTAAAGCTGCTCTGACGTTCCATAACAAATCGCCTCCCGTAAATATGACTAACATAAGTGTGCTAAAAGAACCATGCCTTCATATAACGAGTCAAGAGGAGAAAGTTTTTCCGTGCTCTCCTGTGGTAAAAAAAGATGATGGCAGATAAGACGAAAACATGTAAGACAAACGAACTAATAAAAAACTGTGTTAAATCAGAAGGGGGGTAGCTCTCTTGCCTCTTAAAAAAGCAAACGAACTATTGGAATAAAATGACGTTACAGGAAAAAATTAAAAACAGGCGGACTTTTGCCATTATCTCGCATCCGGATGCCGGTAAAACGACATTGACGGAAAAACTTCTGTTGTTTGGTGGCGCGATTCAGATGGCGGGGATGGTCAAGGCGCGCGGTGCGCGCCGCCGCGCGCGTTCGGATTGGATGAAGGTGGAGCAGGAGCGCGGTATTTCTGTGACTTCTGCCGTGATGACGTTTGAGAATGGCGGCATTACTTACAACCTTCTCGACACACCGGGGCACGAGGACTTTTCCGAGGACACCTACAGGACGCTGACCGCTGTGGACAGTGCCGTTATGGTCATGGATGCGGCGAAGGGAATTGAAACACAAACGCTGAAACTCTTCGAGGTTTGCCGTTTGAGGGACATGCCGATCATTACCTTCATCAATAAAATGGACAGAGACGGGCAAGACCCGTTTGATTTGCTCGATGAAATTGAACAAAAACTAGCGCTGGATGTGTCTCCGGCGAGCTGGCCCATTGGTATGGGACGGGAGTTTAAAGGTTGTTATGATCTGCTGAATGACGAACTGATTCTGTTTGAACGCAGCAAAGGTGAGAAGCTTAAGGAAGGAATCAAGTGTTCCGGGCTGGATGACCCACAAATTGATGAGCTATTGCCCGCGCTTCTGGCCGAAAAACTGCGCGAAGAAGTCGAAATGGTGCGCGGTCTGTGCAAACCCTTTGATATGCAGGCTTATCTCGAAGGCCATATGACGCCGGTCTTTTTCGGCAGCGCGATTAACAATTTCGGTGTGAATGAGTTATTGCAGGGTGTTAAAAAATTCGCGCCGCCGCCGCAGGCGCAACAGACAGAAGAGCGTGAAGTTAAGCCGGACGAACCAAAGGTCACCGCTTTTATATTTAAAATTCAGGCAAACATGGATCCCAAACACAGGGATCGTATAGCTTTTACAAGGATTTGTAGCGGAAAGTTCAAGAAAGGAATGAAGTTAAAACACATCCGTTCCGGCAAAGTTTTGACCATTCATAATCCGCAAATGTTTCTGGCGCAAGATCGTGAGACAGCAGAAGAAGCGTGGCCCGGCGATATTCTTGGTTTGCCCAATCATGGAAATTTACGGATCGGTGATGCGCTTGTTGAATCAAATGAGACTCTACATTTTAGCGGCATTCCGTCCTTTGCGCCGGAGTACTTGCAGCGTGTACGCTCTGACGATCCGATGAAAGCCAAGCATTTGGAGAGTGCCCTGATACAACTGGCGGAGGAGGGCGCGGCACGAGTGTTTAAGCCGAATATGGATTCCGGCTGGGTCGTGGGCGTTGTTGGGCCGTTGCAGTTCGATGTGCTGGCCGATCGTATCCGTACTGAATATGAAATTCCCGTGAAGTTCGAGGAAGCGGCGCTCTATACGGCGCGGTGGCTTGCCGCAGACGATCCCGCTATTCTAAAGGGCTTTACTGATCAAAATCAAAGCGCCATGGCAAACGACCATGATGGCGATCCCGTCTTTTTGGCACGGAACGCGTGGCATTTGGCTGATGCCGAAGATAAAAACAAAGGCATTAAATTTGCCGCAACGAAGTAAGCCATTTTTCTAGGGTTTAAAGTCTTGCTTTGTGCCCGGGTCTCTTTGGGGTTGAGCCATCGCTTTTGCCGTGTCCCGAAGCGTGCCCCAGTCTTTTTGCGCATTCTTATAAAACACCAGGTTTTCCGTCTTTATTAAATTCAGAGGCCCTTCTACACTGGGGTCAGCGTATTCGTATCTCATTTTATTTAGGTCTTCGGCAATATTATTATATTCTTCTCCGCACTTTGCCAGAGCTTCCATATGAGCACTGACTAGTCCCGCACTATTTGCCATCAGTTCCAGCGCTTCCTGCCTTATATTTGCAGAGAGGTTGTTTGATAAATTGAGAAGTTGTGAGACTTCCAGTCTGTCGGGGCCTAATATGTTAGCTCCATTGACGATATAGGATTCTTTGTTTTCGATTGGAATGTTATTTTTATCGCTTTGTATCTCCGTATAAGCCTCTGAGATTTTATGAAAGTCGCTCTTTGCAGGTAGAAACCAGTCTGTTCTGAAATTCTCTGTTTTTCCTTGAAAGCTTCCTAGCGAGTCATAAAGCACTTCTTTGGGTGTTTTTTCATCGGATTGGTCATTGGTATAATTTCCATGGGACCGGTCATTAGCATGATTGTTCAAATTAAAGAACAACTCTGACATATTTTCTGTCTTTCCTCCCATTGAAAAGTATGCACGACCTATAATGTTGTGCATTGCAGCCAAGTGCGCTGCGTAAAGAGTTCTGAACTTATCAAGAGGGTCATGTACTTCACCATCCGTGTGAAGCTGTACTGTTTCGTCTTTGAATTCTGTCTCTTCACCGGGGACAGGAGTTGTTGTGCTCTTTTCATACTGCCCGATTAATTCCGGTTCTACTACGGTGTAGCCTTCTAAGAGTTTGGAAAACCCTTTTTCTATTTCCAGTTGATGTTTGTTAGGGCTGGTTGTTTGATCCAGCTGTGTATTATTCATTATTTTAGATAGGTCGCCCATTTTATTATTCCCTCATCCGCTTTGCAGTCACAATTGCTGCCACGGGATCATTGTGGCTTATAGCAGTTAAAATTATGTTAATACAAGGGGTTTATCGGCCCAGATCAAAACTTGCTTCTGCTATGCGTGCAAGATCTTGAGGGTCTATAAATAATTGTGCTGTGACAGCGGCGCTTACGGCTGTGTCAGAATCGTCAGTCATTTTGCTAAAGGTTGGTATATCGCTTTGGATGGCGCCCACAACTAAATTAGCCATGTCCCGGATTTTCGGGTTGCTCGCTTCTGTGAGCTTTGCCGTTTCATTATCGGCTTTTTGTGAAAAAGTTTTAAAAAAATTAAAAGTCATCTTGTTGCCCGCTTCCTTGATTACCATCGTAACATAATTATAAATACGAGCCAATTGTGGCGTTCAAATGATTTAAAAGAGGTTAATTTTTGGTTTTTTCTGTCGCTGCCCTCTGGAGAAATTTAAATAAGGCGGTAATGTTTGAATACTGATCGGTCCATAAACGAAAGTCTTCGTTTGGTTCGATGACTTTCCAATCATGAGCTTCCAGATAATCAATATGGGCGGGCGCAGCGGTTAGAATGGTGAGATCGGTTTGGTGAAAAGGCATGCCCTCGATCTTTCCGCCTTTTGACACTCTGTTGTAGGTCTCCATGCCAATGGTGCTCGCTGCGCTGGAAACCACGGGCTTAAGGTTCAGATAACGGTTTGATATATGGACAACGATATGTCCGTCTTTTTTAAGCTTTCTTTTGTAAAGCTCAAAGGCCTCCAAGGTCAGAAGGTGGAGAGGGATACTATCCGAGCTAAAAGCATCCATAACGATGATGTCATAGTAATCATCGGGCTGTTCGATCATTTTGAGACGGGCATCACCTTGAATGATTTTATAGGGACTGCCGCAATTAGAAAGATAGGTGAAAAGCTTGGGGTCTTCAGCGATTTTGATAACGTTAGGGTTGATTTCAAAAAAGTCAAAATGGCGGCCTTTTTTCTGATAACAGGAAACAACGCCTATTCCCAAACCAAGCACGGCAATGTTTTGATTTCCGGGCGCGCTTGCCATTTCAAAAGCATCGGTAAACCCGCTCTTTTCGCTGTAATAGGAAATTTGGAGATGTTTGTGTTTTGCGGCTAGAGCTTGTGCGCCGTGATATGTTGTGCCGTTTAGAAGCAGGCGGATACCTTGTTTGGGAGAGTCGATAATCTTGATGATACCGAAGAAGTTTCTGTCCCGGTGGATGACCTTGTCTGATGTGAGCTTACCCTGAAAAAGTCCAGGGGGATGAAGTGTCAGGATAATAAGAGCGCAGAAACCAAAAACCCACCTTTTTTCAAGGTTCATTGTAAGGACGCTCAGGAAGAGCAGAATTAAGACCATACGCAGCGATTGAATGTTTCCAAAATAAAGGGATGCAGCAGAGGCCATGAATATAATGATAATTTGTGTCAGGCCGGTTGTATTAAGAAACCCGTCCTCTCTTTTTGCCAACTTGTTTTTAAACCAGCGCCATGAGGTTGACAGGGATTTTTGAGGGAGGTTGCTTTCACGCATAAAACAGCCAAGCGCCAGAATAATGCCGTATTCAATGGGGACAACAAAGAGATTGGGCGCAATAATGGCATTGAAAAATCCGCCCAAAGCGCCGCCAAGTGACATGATGAGATAGAACTGGGTCAAGTGTTTGGTGTGGGGGCGGGTTGCCGAAAGTTCGTGATGGCACATCAGGGCGGTGAAGAAGAAAAGCAGCAAATGAGCCATGACCAGAACAAACTTGCTCATGGTGGCCCCGGCACCCATAAAACTCAGGATCATTATAAGTATAAAGCCCTGTATATAATATGTCTTCTCTAGCCCGATGAACGGCTTTTTGGCAAAAGCGATGATGAATGTGCTGACATAAAGGGCGAGAGGGACGATCCAGAGCAGGGGGGCGGAGGCAAGGTCTGTCGTAATAAATGTAGTTACGCCCAGCATAAGGCTGGAAGGGACAAAGGCAAGGACCAGCCAAAGCGCGCGGCGTTGCCATGTAATGGCCTCTTCGTTTTTCTTTTCTGTGGTGGTGCTTGTATCGGTTGTGGTATGGCGCCAGACCAGTAGCGCCGAGACCATGACCAGGATAATCAGCAGGCCATAACCCCAGGCCCATGAGCTGGATTGTTCAGCTATGCCTAGGGCCGGCTCAATAAAGAAGGGGTAGAGTAGCAGGGCGCTGATACTGCCAAGGTTGCTGGCAGCATAAAGGAAGTAAGGGTTATCGGAGTCCGGGTGTTTTGTGTAGGAAAACCAGTGCTGTAGCATCGGCGCGCTTCCGGATAATACAAAGAATGGCCCGCCAACAGCCACCGTCATTAAGGCCAACTGCCAGAGGGTAGGGTCGTTGCTGCCTGCAGGCGGAGTCCAGCCTTCCGGAATGGCAACGGGCAGGATAATTGTAAATACAAGAAGCAGAGTGATATGGAGCAAAGCCTGTGCTTTTATGCTCATAAAGCGCGCTGTGCCGTGGGCGTAGGCGTAACCGGCCAGCAACGTAACCTGAAAGAACAGCATGGCCGCGTTCCAGACTGAAGGCGACCCGCCGAGCAGAGGCAAAATCATTTTGCCGAACATGGGCTGAACCAAAAATAGCAGGAATGCGCTCAGTAAAAGCGTGATTGTGTAAATCGGGATATAGAGCTTCTTCGAAGGAGTCATGCGGTAAGTTTAATGCAGAGTCTTTTAATTCTCAAACTCTTCTAGAGACTTGCAAAGAGAGACAGAATAGGGCATTAAAATGGTACCAAAAACGTACGGTATATATAGAAATGATTAAACTATCGAAACTTACAGATTACGCCGTTGTGATTCTGGCGGCTATGGCCGGTCAGGAGGGCGGGCTTGCGTCTGCTTCCAGTCTATCAGCCGCAACGTCACTGCCGGAGCCGACCGTATCCAAAACGCTCAAATTGCTGGTAAGGGGCGGTGTTATTACTTCAACACGGGGCGTTAATGGCGGTTATGCGCTGCACTGTGCCCCGGATAAAATTCTGGTTAGTACCATTATCACAGCGATGGAGGGGCCGATTTCCCTGACCTCCTGTGTGGAGGGCAGCGATGATAGTTGCGCGATGGAAGGGACGTGCCAGTTGCACGGGCGCTGGGATGTTGTGAACATGGCGATTAAGACTGCGCTTGATAATGTAACGCTGGCGGATATGTTGTCTCGGTCTTGTGTCAAAATACCTTCGTTTATGGAAGAGAATGTACGGTTATGAGCAATATTTCCGATGACACAATTGAGCAGGTTCAAAACCTTAAGACCTACGAGGCCGGGTTTGTCACCGATATTGAGTCTGACAAAGCGCCGCAAGGCTTGTCTGAGGAGATTGTTCGGTTTATCTCGGCCAAAAAGAATGACCCGGACTGGCTGCTTGAATGGCGGCTTAAGGCTTATGAGCGCTGGCTGAAAATGCCGGAGCCGGATTGGGCGAAGCTTGATTACCCGGAAATTGATTATCAGGACTACTATTATTACGCCGCGCCTAAAACGGCGGGCGATGCGCCGAAGTCTTTAGACGAGGTTGATCCGAAATTGCTGGAAACTTACGAGAAGCTCGGCATTCCGTTGCGGGAACAGGAGATGCTCGCCGGGGTCGCCGTTGACTATGTTTTTGATAGTGTTTCGGTCGCGACAACTTTTAAGAAATCACTTGAAGAAAAAGGTATAATCTTTTGTTCTATAAGTGAAGCTGTGCAAAATCATCCAGATCTTGTGCGCAAATATATGGGTTCGGTCGTGCCGTACCATGATAACAAGCATGCCTGTTTAAACAGCGCCGTATTTACGGATGGCTCCTTTGTTTATATTCCTGAGGGCGTACGCTGCCCGATGGAGCTTTCGACTTACTTTCGGATTAACGAGCTTAATACCGGCCAGTTTGAGCGGACGCTTATTATCGCCGATAAAGGCGCGTACGTGTCGTACCTTGAGGGTTGCACCGCGCCGATGCGTGATACGCGCCAGCTTCACGCCGCTGTGGTCGAGCTCATTGCCCATGAAGATGCGGAGATCAAGTACTCGACGGTACAGAACTGGTATCCCGGTGACGAAGAGGGCAAGGGCGGGATTTACAATTTTGTGACCAAGCGCGGGCTCTGCGAGGGCAAAAACGCGAAGATAAGCTGGACGCAGGTGGAAACCGGCTCGGCGATTACATGGAAATACCCGTCCTGTGTATTGAAGGGGGATAATTCTGTGGGCGAGTTTTATTCTGTAGCGATTACAAATAATTACCAGCAGGCCGATACCGGGACAAAAATGATCCATATTGGCAAGAACACCAAAAGCCGGATTATATCCAAGGGCATCAGTGCCGGGCATGCTGACCAAACTTATCGCGGCGTGGTGAAAATAATGCCCAATGCTACCGGCGCGCGGAACTATACGCAGTGCGATAGCTTGCTGATCGGTAATCTGTGCGGCGCGCATACGGTGCCTTATATTGAAAGCCGTAATCCGGACGCGCAATTAGAGCACGAAGCCACCACCAGCAAGATCAGCGATGACCAGCTTTTCTACGCCCGCCAGCGCGGGATCGGCGAGGAAGAGGCCGTCGCGCTTATTGTGAACGGCTTCTGCCGCGACGTAATGCAACACCTCCCCATGGAATTCGCCGTCGAGGCGCAGAAGCTGGTGGGGATTAGTCTGGAGGGGAGTGTTGGGTGATGACGGGATTAAGGACGTGCTTACATACAAACGTGCTACACTTTAGGTCGTTTAGAGTAACCAGTATAAGGAAATAAAAAATGAGTCTGGATGTAGAGTTTGAAGCGAGTTTTGTGAGAATTATCGGCCTGATGGGGTTTATTCTGGCAACGGTGGCATTCTTCTTGATGATGAGTGGTATGACGGGTGCTGAAGGAGAGCAGGATGCCGATGATGTCATGTTTGTGGCATTTGTTATGTGTACGGCGCTGGCTTTTGCGGGACTGATTATTTCAACTCTGGCGCAGATGCTTTCGACTTTGCAGAATATCGAAAAGTTACTTGAGGGCCAGAGCAAGCCAATAAAGAAAACGCCTGCAAAGAAAACAACAACGAAGAAGAAAAAGACCACATGATTGAAATAAAAGACCTGCATGTTGAAACGGATGATAAGGAAATCCTCAAAGGCATAGACCTTACCCTGCAAAAGGGTGAGGTCCATGCGATTATGGGCCCGAACGGCTCGGGAAAATCCACGCTCTCTTATGCGCTGGCCGGGCGGGACGGTTATAATGTTACCAAAGGCACGGCTTCTATAAATGAGCAAAGCTTGCTGGATATGCTGCCTGAAGAGCGCGCGGCAGCGGGCGTTTTTCTGGCGTTTCAGTACCCGGTGGAAATTCCGGGCGTGCAGATGTCCAATTTTCTTAAAACCGCGCTGAATGCCGTTCGTAAGGCGCGCGGAAAGGACGAGCTGGATGCGCTCGAATTCCTTAAGCTGGCGAAGAAAAAGATGAAGGAGCTCGGCGTAAGCGATGACATGCTCAAACGTCCGGTCAATGTCGGCGCTTCGGGTGGCGAGAAAAAGCGCAACGAAGTGCTGCAAATGGCTTTGCTTGAGCCAAGCTTTGCTGTGCTGGATGAAACCGATAGCGGACTGGATATTGACTCGCTCAAAATTGTTGCTGACGGTATCAATAAATTGCGCAGTCCGGAGCGGACATTTTTGGTGATTACGCATTATCAAAGGCTGCTGGATTATATCAAGCCGGATGTGGTGCATATTTTGGCCGACGGCCGGATCATAAAATCCGGCGGGCCGGAGCTGGCCCTGGAGTTGGAAGAAAAAGGCTATGCCGGGTTTTTGGGGCAGGCCGCATGAGAGTGTTTTTAACGCATATGAATCTTCAGGTCATGGACATGGACAAGAGCATTGCGTTTTATGAGCAATGGTGCGGCATGAAAGTGGTTCATCAGCATGACTCAGACACGCCTGACCAGCCTGTTACATGGATGGCGAGCCCCGATCAGGACGATGATTTTGTGCTGGTACTTGCACCGGGCAGAACACAAAAATGTAATCAAAAAGGCGCGGAGCTGGAGCATTTAGGCTTTTCCGTAGAAACACTGGATGATGTGACGGAAATGGCGCGGCGCGGCGTTGAAGCCGGTATTCTTCATTGGGATGTTATTGATGGCGGCGAGAAATTTGGCGTGATCTGCGGTGTCTATGATCCGGATGGACGTATTATCGAGTTTAGTTTTGGCCAGCCTCTGGGGCAGAATTATAAAGCGCAGAACAACCGAAAATTAGAACCTTAAAGTCCTCTCCCTTTAGGGAGAGGACTTAGGTGAGGGAATGAAAGAAGTTGCGAATGTCAGCATCTAAAAACATTATGAAATTTCCGAAGAAAAGCCGTTACAAACCGGAAACGGCGGACGTCTTTGTGCCTATGGAGGAGGGCGGCGCGGACTGGTTGCGGGCGCTTCGTAAGTCTGGCTTTGATGAACTCAAGGAGCAGGGGCTACCGACACCAAAGCTGGAGCGCTGGAAATATACCAATTTATTGCCGCTGGTGAAGAATTTTGGTGCAGAGCTTGGTGCTTCGGATGTTGTGTATGAAGATCCGGATAAGCTTGTGCAAAACATGGGGGTTCTTTTTGAGGACGCACCGCGCTGGCTTATTGACGTTCTGTCACAAGCGCCTGTCCGTGATGATATGGCACTTTGGCATTTATGTAATGCTTATATCCGCGATGGCGTTGTGATTGACGTGCCTGCGGGTGAAATCGTGGATAAGCCTGTGGAAATCACGATTACCGGGCATGATGGCGCGTTCTTTGTTCCGCGCACGGTGTTTAGGCTGGGCGAGGGTGCAGAATTAACGGTTATTGAGTTTCACAAGGGCGAAGGGCGATATTGGAACAATCGCGTGACCAATGTTATTGTCGGGCCGAATGCGCGGATGCGTCATTACCGGATACAGGAGAACAGCGCGGATGCCGTTTATACCCAGAACACTCATGTTCAAATCGAGCGTGACGGCACTTATGAGGGTTTTACCCTGGCGGCGGGCGCGGCGCTGAGCCGTAACCAAATTCATGCGGAGTTATCGGGGAGCAATGCGACCTGTGACGTATCCGGTATTAATATTCTGCGCGGCAGCCAGCACGGTGATACTACATTAGAGATTGAGCATAAAGCACCGCACTGTACCTCTCATCAATTTATACGTAGTGTGCTCGGCGATCAGGCGCACGGCGTGTTTCAGGGCAAGGTGTATGTGTCCAGGGGGGCGGACAAGACAGACGCGGATCAGCTTTCCAATGCTCTTCTGCTTTCGGAAGGGGCGGAGATGGATACCAAGCCGGAACTGGAGATTTATGCCGAAGATGTTAAATGCTCCCACGGCGCGACGACGGGAAAGCTGGAAGACGAGTCCCTGTTTTACCTGCGGAGCCGGGGAGTGCCCGAGGATCAAGCGCGGGCGCTGCTGATTGAGGCCTTTGTGGACGAAGTTGCGGATAAGCTTGGGGATGAAGCTGTAAGAGAGATTGTACGTAAACGGGTAGAGATATGGTTGAAAAAGTAATTATAGAGAATTGCCGTTCTGATTTTCCTGTTCTTCAAGGGGGGGCGGTTTCGTATCTCGACAGTGCCGCCAGCGCGCAGAAACCGCGCGCCGTGATCGATGCTATGAGCGAAGTTATGGAGACGCATTACTCTAATATTCACAGAGGATTGTATTCTTTTTCTCAAGTAACAACAGAGAAGTTTGAAGCTGTTCGTAAAATGGTTGCCGGGTTTATTGGTGCAGAGTCAGACAAGGAAATCGTCTTTACCCGGAATGCGACGGAAAGCATAAACCTTGTGGCGCAAAGCTGGGGCCGTGAGTTTCTCGAAAAGGGTGATGAGGTCATTCTGAGCGAAATGGAGCACCACGCCAATATCGTGCCGTGGCAGCTTTTGCGCGATCAGATTGGCGTTGTCATCAAGGTCGTTCCTGTTCTGGATGACGGCACGCTTGATCTGGACGCTTTTGAGCGGATGTTAACGCCGCAAACAAAACTCGTTAGTGTTGTGCATGTTTCCAATGCGCTTGGTACTGTCAATGACGTCAAGAAAATCACTGCCATTGCCAAGGATTTTTACCCGGCAATGAAAGTGCTGGTCGATGGTTCACAGGCTGTTGTTCATAAGGTGGTTGATGTGCAGGACATAGGCTGCGACTTTTATGTCTTTACCGGGCATAAGCTTTACGGGCCAACGGGGGTTGGTGTGCTTTGGGGCAAGTATGGTGTTCTTGAAACTATGCCGCCTTATCAGGGCGGCGGCGATATGATTGAAAAGGTTGAGTTCTCGCATACGACCTACAAGAAACCGCCCGCACGTTTTGAAGCCGGGACTCCGGCGATTATCGAGGTTATTGGTCTTGGCGCGGCGATAGAATATGTGCAGTCTATCGGTATTGACGCGATTATGGCGCATGAGGCCGATTTGCTTGGCTATGCTATGGATAAATTCGGTAGTGTGGACGGACTTACATTCTATGGCACCGCACCGGACAAAGCCGGGATTATTTCCTTTACAGCGGATTGGGGACATCCTAGTGATATAGCGACGATCCTTGATCAGTGTGGTGTGGCTGTACGTACGGGGCATCATTGTTGCCAGCCCATAATGGCCCGTTTTGATGTGGATGCCACGGTACGGGCCTCGCTGGGGCTTTATTCCAGCAAGGGTGATATTGATGCGCTAACCAACGGATTGTTAAAGGCAAAGGAGTTATTAGGGTGAGTATGGTAGAGCCAGTGAGCACAGCAGACGAATATGATGAACTGGCGCAGCCGCCGCATGCGGAAGTACCGCGCGATCATAAATTATGGCCTTTGATGGAGGCGGCCCTGCGCGAGATTTATGACCCGGAAATCCCGGTCAATGTCTTTGAGCTCGGGCTGATCTACAAGGTCGATATCACCGCAGGCAAAGACGGGCAGATTGATCTGTACGTGCAAATGAGCTTGACCTCGCCGGCCTGCCCGGTGGCGCAGGAAATGCCGAGCTGGGTGCAGGGGGCGCTGTTCCCGATTGAAGGCATTGGCGAGGTCGATGTCGAGGTTGTTTGGGACCCGACCTGGGAGCCGTCCATGATGGCGGAAACCGCGAAATTACAACTCAATATGTTTGGTTAGGCTCTGTAATGTTTGGTTTGCTAACAATCACCGATCTGGCCGCCGAGGAGCTTAAAAAGCGTACGGCGATGAATAGCGATGCGGTTGGTGTACGCTTGTCCGTTACCAATACGGGCTGTTCCGGGCATAGCTATAAAATGGAACATGTTCTCGAAGAAGACAGCGCCGATGACAAATTCGAGCATGAAGGCGCTGTTCTATACGTGCCAAAGGCGCACACCATGTTTTTGTTGGGGACGGAGGTCGATTATAAGGAAGATGATTTGGCTTCTACCTTTGTCTTTAACAACCCCAATGCGGATAGTACCTGCGGCTGCGGTGAGAGCTTTTCGGTTAAGGAAGGCTAACGAGCCATAACTCCTGCGATCCTGTATTCGTGCATTCTGTCGGGTCTATAGTTGCGGCGCCTTATGGACACAACGAACGGACTTTTCTTTAGGGTTTTTATGGGACCAGCCACCAGAACCATCCGTGAAGTTTTGATTCCATGCGTGGGCCTTGCTGTCCCACTCTGTACGTGACCGATACCAGTGGCCCCAGTCAACACCGCTTTTTGTTGTTACGAACGTTCCTGCAAAATCGCCTGTATTTCTGTTCTGATATAAATGGTCAAGCTGGTCTTTTGTTGGCAGTTGCCAATCGTTGTGCCCGTTGGTAACTAAATTTTCACAGTATCGTTTGCCTTCATCCCAATCAAGAAGGCGGGGGGCGTCTTTCGGAGCAGCGATAAACCCGTTACCGGCATAAATCGTACCGTTTTCCAATTGGTCGCCCGGCTTGCGTGCGGCTGCTATATTATACTTTTCATCTAATGTGATGACTTTCTCTTTAGCGGCGAACTCTGGCTTCGGAGGAATAGCAGGGAGAGAGCGTTGCGGTTCTTCACCTGATGTAATTTTTTCTTCGATTGGCTCTGGCCCCAGAGACATAGCAAAGAGCATCGCCGCGCCAAATAGAATAGAAGCCTTTACTAAAGGGTGTTTCACACTTATTGCCACTTTCTTGCTGTCTTCGCTATTCATTTTTATCTCCACGTAGTAGATATTTCATTTCCATAGCATAGGAAGGTAGCAGGGGTTGTAAGTTATGTCAATAAAATTACGCGGCGTATTCCAAGTTTTTTTCTGACATCTGGTTTAGCGCTTCTTCAATGGAGCTTTGCTCGCTCAAGGCTCTCCGCCATTTCTTCCCGCCGGGTTGGCTGTGGAACAGGCCCATCATGTGGCGGGTGATGGACTTAGCCGGTGTGCCGTATTGCCGGTTTTGTTCGGCGATATAAGGGATCATGGCGCGGGCCACTTCCTCGCGGGGTAGAATGTTCATATTATCAAAGAAGGTGCGTTCTATGTCAGCGAGGATATACGGGTTTTGGTAGGCTTCGCGGCCAATCATGACTCCGTTAAAACTATTCAGATATTGTTCAGTATCTTCAATGGTTTTTATGCCTCCATTTACAACAATGTTAAGATCGCTATGTTTCTCTTTGATTTCATTGATAATATCGTATCGCAGGGGCGGAATTTCCCGGTTTTCTTTTGGACTAAGTCCGCTCAACCAAGCTTTGCGGGCATGAATGACGAAGTTCTTACATTTTACTTTAGAAGTCTCTTCTATAAACTTGTTTAAAAAAGAAAAATCGTCACTATTGTCTATCCCTATGCGGCATTTTACCGAGACGGGGATGTGGACTAAGTCCATCATGGCGCCTATACAATCTGCGACAAGCTCTGGCTCGTTCATCAGGCAGGCACCGAATTTGCCACTTTGTACGCGATCGCTGGGGCAACCGCAATTCAGGTTGATGGCGTTATAGCCGTAGTCTTCGCCCATTTTGGCACAACGCGCCAGATCTGCCGGGCCGGAGCCGCCAAGCTGTAGCGTAACGGGCTGCTCAGTAGGATCAAAGCGCAGGAATCTGTCGCGGTCACCATGGATGAGCGCGCCTGTTGTCACCATTTCGGTGAATAGGTGTACGTGCGGCGCAATCAGACGGTGGAAATACCGGCAATGCCGGTCTGTCCAGTCCATCATGGGAGCCACGGCTATGTAAGGTTTATTGTTCATTTGCGGGATTATGTCTCTTTTACAGTTTGTTTGTCACTTTTTTATTTTTTACTACGAACGGGATGAAGGTGTATTTACGGAGCTTACAGACCACAATAGGAAAATAATCCTTATTTGTCAAGGGTTATTTTAAAAGCTGTGGCTAAGATTGCTTTGGCTCTTGCGGCTATGGGGCTTTATTCGCATAAGAAAGGGCGCTATAATAGTTTCCATTGGGGAAAATGAAAACACGGATTTTTAAAATATTGGTTTTGCTGCTTTGTCTGGGTTTGTTTAGTCCGGCAGCTTTGCATGCGGAGGAGCCGCCAGAAGCCCCTGTTGTTGAAGGGTTTCGTTCCGACGAACGGCCTTTGCCGCGTTTTGTTTCTCTGCGGTCGAACAAGGTTTATGTCCGGGCAGGCCCGGCATTGCGCTATCCTATAAAGTGGGTTTATAAGCGCGAAGGTATGCCGGTAGAGATTGTTCAGGAATTTGAAAACTGGCGCAAAGTAAAAGGGTTCGACAATGAAGATGGCTGGATTCATCAGTCTCTTTTGTCCGGAGAAAGAACTGTCCTTATAAAAGAGGCTGAAGACCTGGTTCCTATGCGGGAAGGTTTTAGTCAGGATGCCCGTATGGTGGCCCGGCTGGAGTCGCAAGTTGTAGCGGGGATTGATAAATGCGCCGGTCAATGGTGCCGTATTGAAGCAGGGGGCTATCGCGGCTGGGTCGAAAGAAATTTTCTATGGGGCATTTACGAAGACGAAAATTTGAATTAGTCTAATCAATAAGGGTGGTTATGCTGCCTTTCCACACATCTATCCACATACTTATACACTTCTCTCTCTCTCTCTTAACCAATCAACAGTAATAAATTATGTCACTTCTCGTCGATAAGGCCGATTTTGCGGTCCATATATATCATCATCTTATGTCTCACGCTGCTTTGGCAGAGGAGGAGATTGATGGTATGAAGCTTATTCAGCTTCTTGCCGGTATTGTGACGGAAACTCTTTTGCTGTTTGATAACCCCGATGATGCGCTTGAGGCAACATATGACCAGCTTGCTGGTCTTTTGAAATGTGAGCCGCGTGTTGGCCCTGTTGCGGTGCAGTCTTTGCCGCCGTCCTATGTAATAGATTACGAAACAGAGCAGGGGCGCTCTATTGCCAAATGTTTGTTTGAAGACTGGCTGGATTGCGCCCATGAATTTCATGAGCTTCTTCTCTTTGTGACGCAAAATATTATAGTGCGTCTGGAAGAGGCCGGTCAGCCGCGATCTGAAGTTTTTCGTCTGTTTATAGAATGTACAAATCGTTGTCTGGGTTATGAGATAGCGGCGCAGGAATTATGCGATATCGTTATTGATCAGAAAATTGGTTCTGAATCCTGGAGTTTGCCCGAAGGAATTAGTGGTTTAAGCGCTATTGCAGGGCGTGCTCTGGCTTTATCACAGAATGCTTGCGAGGTTTTTGCCGTCCCTTCATTGCCCGACAATTTGGACCAGGTTGCTTATGTGATGACGCAAGAGGCTGTCAGGCTCGGAATTCCGGCAGGTACAGACTGGCGATTTGGGCTTGCGGCGAATGATTGTGCCGTTAGCGCGCCTTATGAGCTGATTAATAGTCTTGATCCGTGTTGCCGGGAATTTTTTGATGCCATGGGGCTGCATAACCTTATGGACCAATCTGTGGCCTGCGCCAAAGCTGCTGGCCGGATGTTGGCTGTGGCCGCGGGCGGCGAGATTCCTGAGATTGAGCCGGTTATTGCCAAGCCGCTGGCTATGGCGGCAATGACCGACACTTATAAATCTGTTTGCACGCAGGAGGCAATCCTCTCTTGCTAGCTTTTTTATAAAGGCGTATAAACGGGAGGATTATGACGACACAACAAAAAATGGCTAATATTATGAAAGAGAAGTTCGAGCAAAAGTCGAGTTATTGCTATGACGAGCTAATTACTTTTGCGCATTCTAATTTTGAGGGGCAAGGTGATTCCAGATTGCCTTTGCCTCCTATGCTGATGTTTGATCGTATTTTGAACATCTCAGAAGAGGGTGGTGCCTATGGTAAGGGCATTGTAGAGGCTGAACTGGAAATTAAGCCGGAACTCTGGTTTTTTCAGTGCCATTTTGAAAATGACCCGGTTATGCCGGGCTGTTTGGGGTTGGATGCTATGTGGCAGCTTCTCGGATTTTTTCTGGGTTGGAGCGGTGCGCCAGGTACGGGGCGCGCTCTTGGCCTCGGCGGGTTGAAGTTAACCGGACAGGTTCAGCCGGATGCCAAGCTGGTTAAGTACGTGGTTGATATAAAACGCGTGATTAACCGTAAGCTGGTTCTGGGTGTCGGTGATGCCAAAATGATTCTCAATGATGAGGTTATTTACGAGGCAACCGATCTGAAGGTCGGGTTGTTTGATAACCCTCAAGCAATGTAAACGGTGTTTGTTTAACACAACATATTGTCTTGATGAGAAGATATGCTACATATTTCATTTATGGGTAACGTGTAAGGGTGAGTAAATAATCTATGACACAAAATTTACGCAGAGTTGTTGTGACTGGTATGGGGATTGTCTCCTGCATTGGAAATAGCGCGGAGGACGTTCTGGAGTCTTTGAAAGCGGGAAAGTCAGGCATTACTTTTTCTTCTGAGCAGGCAGAAATGGGCTTCCGTAGCCATGTCTATGGTAAGCCAGAAATTGACCTGGACGAGCTTATTGATCGCAAAATAAAAAGATTCATGGGTGATAGCGCGGCTTATAACCATATTGCCATGGAGCGGGCTTTGGCCGATTGTGGTCTGGAGAGAGACGAGATCAGCAATGAGCGCGTAGGCATTATTATGGGTTCAGGCGGATCGTCCACGCGCACGATTGTCGAATCTGCTGATATTACCCGCGAGAAAGGCCCGAAGCGCATTGGGCCATATGCTGTACCAAAAAGCATGGCCAGTACCAATTCGGCCACGATAGCCACAAACTTTAAAATCAAGGGCATCAATTATTCGATTTCCTCGGCCTGCGCAACGTCTGCGCATTGTATTGGTAATGCGGCTGAAATGATTCAGTGGGGCAAGCAGGATGTGATGTTTGCCGGCGGGGCAGAGGAGCTGGACTGGAGCCTGTCTAATTTGTTTGATGCTATGGGCGCCCTGTCTTCCAAATATAATGATACGCCGGAGCTTGCTTCCCGCGCTTATGATGCGGCCCGTGACGGTTTTGTCATTGCCGGTGGTGGTGGTGTTTTGGCTCTGGAGGAGCTTGAACATGCCAAAGCGCGCGGCGCGAAAATTTATGCGGAGCTGACCGGTTATGGCGCAACATCTGATGGTGACAACATAGTCGCGCCGAGCGGCGAGGGGGCTATGCGTTGTATGAAGCAGGCGATGGCCACAGTTAAAACGCCTGTGAGCTATATAAATCCGCACGGCACCAGCACGCCTGTTGGCGATGTGGCTGAACTTGACGCTATTCGCGAGGTCTTTGACAAGGCGGAGCAGGACGCACCCTATATCAGCGCAACGAAGTCTATGACGGGGCATTCGCTTGGCGGCACCGGCGTGCAGGAGGCAATTTATAGTCTCTTGATGATGAAAGAGCGCTTTATCGCGCCGAGCATTAATATCGAAAATTTAGATGAACGGGCCGGTAACCTTCTTGTGGCGCGGGAACGAATAGACAATGTGGATCACCAAACAATCCTTTCAAATAGTTTTGGTTTTGGCGGCACGAATTGCACGCTGGCCTTTTCAGGGTTTGAGGAGTAGGAGAGAAAATGACATCCTCGGATATTATGAAGGGCAAGCGCGGGCTTATTATGGGGGTGGCCAATGAGCGCTCTATTGCCTGGGGTATTGCAAAAACACTGAGCGATCATGGCGCGGAGCTCGCTTTTACCTATCAGGGTGATGCGTTTCAAAAGCGGGTTGAGCCGCTGGCCGAGGGTATTGGCAGCAAGCTCATGGTTTCCTGTGATGTGGCGGATGAGGCCGACCTTGATAATGCTTTTGATGTGCTTGGTAAGGAATGGGGCGAGCTGGATTTTCTGGTTCATGCGATTGCCTATTCGGACAAGGAAGAGCTTAAAGGCCGCTATGTTGATACCAGCCTCGATAACTTTCTCAATACCATGCATATTTCCTGTTATTCCTTTACCTCTGTGATGCGCCGGGCGGCACCTCTGATGAAAAATGGTGGTTCGGCTGTGACTTTGTCTTATTATGGCGCAGAAAAAGCCATGCCTAATTATAACGTTATGGGTGTGGCTAAAGCGGCACTGGAAGCTTCTGTGCGTTATATGGCCGTTGATTTGGGGCCGGACAATGTGCGCGTTAATGCCATTTCCGCCGGGCCGATGAAAACACTGGCCGGCTCTGCTATCGGTAGTGCGCGCCAGACATTTAAGTATAACGTAGCGACCGCGCCGTTGCGTCGTGGTGTAGAGCTTGAAGAGCTAGGAGGCACGGGGTTGTATCTACTTTCCGATCTTGGCGGCGCTGTCACCGGCGAAGTTCATTACGTTGATGGCGGCTTTAACGCTGTTGGTATGCCAACCTGGGATTCTCTGAAAGGGTTGATGGCCAATGGGAATGGGAAATAGTTTCTTGACGCCGACTATTATTTTGTCATATGTTCCTTGAGCAAAAAAACAAAGGAATGAACTGATGGATAACAACAAAAAAGATTCTCTCTCTGATGCTTACAAACCAACCTCTGATGCCGAAAAAAGCAGTGCCTTGGAGAAAATGGTGGAGAATGCATCTGTGACAAAAGATGCAAAGCGTGGGGCTGTTTCTTCTTCTGAGCGCCCTGTAAGCAGCTATCCTTTTTATTATAAGTAGGTTTTTTAAAACCGCTTTCTGAGAATGCCCTGTTTTTAGCAGGGCATTTGTTTTGTGGAGCGGAGGTTTTTCATCGCTTCGGGATAATTTGTAATCACGGCATATATTTGGTCTTCTAACTCATCCAGCTTTTGTTGTAGCACGTCATTTTCTTTGGGCGGAGGTTCACGATAGCTGTACCAGAGGATGATCTTTGCTTTAAGGTATGTTTCTTGAATAAGCGCTATGTTTTCTTTTGTCGTATCATCGTTCTCTATACTGAAGAAATCAGGCTGTATGGTTTGAACAAGAGGGTTCTTTATAATTTCTTGGCCAAAAATATGGTAGATGGAATTCTTGTTGTCACTCCATGGATATATAGGCGCAGAAATACGATCTGATGGTTCAGTCAGAATGCCAATTTTATAGTCGCTGTCGGCTTCTCTTACTTTGAGTAATTCAGGGTGGTTAAAGGACGTGAATATAATCTGCTCTTTTATAATTTTTCCTGAATTAATATAAGGCTCCAGAGTCTTGAGTGTAGGCAAAGCTGTCATATCACCTTTAAGTTCTAGATTAAGGATAAAGTCCGGGCGGTTTGAGGTTAGGTTAAGTAGCTCTTCTAACGTTGGAATGGGCTCGTTAGTTACAGTTTGAAGAGCTTTGACTTCCTGATTGCTCATTTGGTCTATACGTTTTGCGCCGGTGGCCCTGCGTGAATCTTTATTAAGGTGCGTATAAAGAAAATACTCGGCTCTGTCATAGTGGAACATGTTGTCATGGATAAGAAACAGGCCGCCTTCAGCACTTATAACAATATCTGTTTCCAGTCCGTCAGCATATTTTAAAGCATGCTCTATGGCTGAAATCGTGTTCTGGTAATGTCCTTCAGCCAGACTGGCTCTGTGACCTAAAACTTTTATCATGGCCTTTGTACCTTAAAACGGGTCAGTGCACAGTTAGAATGGTTTCTTTAATAACATCCGGGACATCGGTAGAAATGGCATCAACGCCCCAGCTATAGAGTTGCCGCGCTCTTTGTGAATCGCTCACTTTACGAGCAAGGACAGCATATTCCATATCGGAAATACTCTCAATAGCTTCTCTGGTACATGTGTTGCCGTCAATAGAAACGATAGAGAGGTCGAGATAGTCAGCCATATCTTTCCAGTTTTCCGGCATTTCACCTTCAATCAGTAATCCACGATACCAGCCTCCGGCCATGTCTTGGGCTGTCTCTAAGCTGACATGAGAAAAGCTGGAGATAATGAGCCGTTCATGGTCGTCCCAGATGCGGGAGAGGTGATCGAGCGCGACTTCGGCGGTTTCTTTTTCACGACCGGGGCAGGGCTTGATCTCTAAATTAAGACCAAGATTGAGATCAACAAGCACTTCGCACATTTCTTCCAGCGTCGGAATTTTGACGCCGGCAAAGCTGTCGGCGTACCAGCTTCCGGCTTCAAGTTGCTGTATGTCTTCATAAAGGGTTTCAGCAACAAGGCCGGAGCCGTTGGTTGTGCGCTCTAACGTGTCATCATGGAAGATAATCGGAATATCATCTTTGGTCAGTTTGACATCGAGCTCGACCCACTCCACATCCATATCAGCCGCCGTTTGAACGGACTCGATAGTGTTTTCGGGAGCATAACCGCACGCGCCGCGATGACCGATAATTTTGGGGAGTTTTATAGTCATTTTTTTACCGCTAAGGGCACTAAGACCACTAAGGAACCTATTGCTGTCCCTAGTGATCTTAGTGGTTAACTCTTACCCGTTAGCTTCTTTTTTTTCGTCTTTGGAGATCTCTTCGCCGGTTTCCTGATCGACGCGCTTCATGGAAAGTTTCACTTTACCGCGATCATCCATGCCAATAACAAGAACCTTAACCTCGTCACCTTCGTTGATGACGTCAGTGGTTTTCGCTGTGCGGGCATCTTGTAGTTCAGAGATATGAACCAGACCGTCCTTGGCACCCATAAAGTTAACAAAGGCACCGAAATCAACACATTTGACGACTTTACCGTTATAGACTTTGCCAACTTCCGGCTCTTCAGTCAGGCTCTTGATCCAGTCAACGGCTTTGTCGATGGAAGGCTGATCGACAGCAGCAACCTTGATTGTGCCGTCATCATCAATATCAATTTTAGCGCCGGTTTCTTCGGTGATTTCGCGAATAACTTTACCGCCAGTACCGATCACATCGCGGATTTTATCAACCGGGACTTTGATTGTTACGATTTGCGGTGCAAATTCACTGGTTTCGTTACGGGCGCCATCAAGTGCCTTGGCCATCTCACCAAGAATGTGGATACGACCATCTTTGGCCTGCGCCAAAGCGATCTTCATGATTTCCTCGGTAATGGAGGTAATCTTGATGTCCATTTGAAGGCTGGTGATACCAGCTTCCGTACCGGCAACTTTGAAGTCCATATCGCCAAGATGATCTTCATCACCCAGAATGTCGGACAGAACGGCAAAGTCTTTGTCTTCTTTGATAAGGCCCATGGCAATACCGGCCACAGGTTTTGCCAAAGGAACACCGGCGTCCATCATAGCGAGTGATGTACCGCAAACTGTTGCCATAGAAGACGAACCGTTTGATTCCGTGATCTCGGAAACATTCCGCATTGTGTATGGGAAGCTTTCGCTATCGGGCAGTAATGGGTGGATGGCGCGCCATGCCAGTTTACCGTGACCAATTTCGCGCCGACCCGGAGGGCCCATGCGACCAGCTTCACCGACAGAGTAAGGCGGGAAGTTGTAATGAAGCATAAAGCGCTCGCGATATTCACCAGCCAGCGCGTCCATGATTTGCTCATCTTGCCCGGTGCCAAGCGTTGTAACAACAAGCGCCTGTGTTTCGCCGCGTGTAAACAGGGCGGAACCGTGAGCGCGGGGAAGGATACCGACTTCAGCAACAATAGGACGGACAGTTTTAGTGTCGCGGCCATCAATGCGGTTGCCGGTTTTGATGATATCGCCACGGACAACATCGGCCTCAACGCCTTTGAATTTACCGCCAATGACAGCCTTTGTCAGGCCGTTTTCTTCATCAAGGAACTTTTCAGAGGCTTTATTGCGGACTTCGCTCAAAGCTTCCTGACGTTTTACTTTGTCTTGAATGCCGTAAGCTTTGGTAACATCGGCGCCGTATTCCTTTTTGAGGTCTTCAGCCAGTTTTACGATGTTTTCCGGTGTCTCTGGAATATCCCAAGGCTCTTTGGCACACATTTCAGCCAGATCAATGATCGTGTTAATGACAGGCTGGAAACCCTTCCAGCCGTGCATGACAGCGCCAAGCATGACATCTTCGTCAAGTTCGCTTGCTTCTGATTCAACCATCAAAACGCCTTCCTGCGTTCCGGCAACAACAAGGTCAAGGTTTGACTCTTCCATCTGTTGTACGGTTGGGTTCAGAACATATTCGTTGTTCACATAGCCAACGCGTGTACCGGCAATCGGCCCCATGAAAGGCAGCCCTGAAATAGTCAGCGCAGCAGAACAACCGATCATGGCAACCATGTCCGGGTCGTTTTCCATGTCGTGGGCAATTACTGTGGCGATAACTTGTACCTCATTCATGAAGCCTTTTGGGAAAAGCGGACGGATAGGGCGGTCAATAAGACGAGACGTTAGTGTTTCTTTTTCACTAGGGCGTGCTTCACGTTTGAAAAAGCCGCCGGGAATTTTACCCGCAGCATAAGCTTTTTCCTGATAGTGAACGGACAGGGGAAAGAAATCCTGACCTTCACGCAGGCTTTTGGCGCCGGTTACGGCACATAAAACACTGGTTCCGCCGAGCGTGGCAATAACACAGCCATGGGCTTGACGGGCAACTTTTCCTGTTTCGAGAACAAGAGTTCTTCCTGCAAATTCAACTTCTTTGCGATAGATATTAAACATATAGTTTAGTCCTTTTCATTTGTTTGTTTCCCTCTCCCTTGAGGGGGAATTTTTCCAATACTCCAAGGACGGTGGAAAGGCTTGCGGTGGACAGTAGGCAGCGGTTCTTGACATATATGTGGGGAACCGATGTCAACAGTCAACCGTAGACCGGTCACCATCCTTGACAGCAGCGCATTTAATGGCATGATTACAATGGAAAGTCAAAAAAAATCACGACCTACTCAAGCGTAAATATTAATTTTTTAACCTTTTTGCAAGGAGCAAATAATGAAAACCACTCATTTTGTAACCAACTTTGTTAGTCCGACTTTACTTTATATGAGCATCGTCCTTTATTTTATATGCGGTTTGAGCATCGTTGCTTCATTGGGCAGAGATTCAGGGTTTCTCATTTTAGGCCTTGTTGCCTTTATTCTTGCTTATAATAGTTGGCACTTTGGTAAAAAAGCCCAGGACGAAAAATGAGCAATTATCTCGTATTATTACGTCACGGACAAAGTCAGTGGAACCTGGAGAATCGTTTCACGGGCTTTAAGAACGTTGATATTAGCGAAAACGGTGAAAAGGAGGCGCTGCTCGCCGGGCAGCGCCTTAAGGAAGCCGGTATTGAGTTTGATACCGTTTTTACCAGTACGTTAAAACGGGCCTTTAATACCGCTGAAATTGCGCTGACAGAGGCCGGGCAGGGCGCCCTTATTCCCCATATGACCAAACATGATGATCTGCGTGAGCGTGATTACGGTGATCTTACCGGACAGAATAAGGACGAGGCACGGGAAGAATTTGGTGAAGAGCAGGTGCATATCTGGCGCCGCTCTTACGATGTGCCGCCGCCGGGCGGAGAATGCTTGCAGGACGTCGTGGAAAACCGCGTCAGGCCTTATTATGAAACGAACATCAAGCCGCTTGTTAATGAGGGCGAGAACGTTCTTATTGCCGCACATGGTAATTCTTTGCGTGCGATGCTGATTATTTTGGGTGCTGAAACGCCGGACACGATCAATAAGGCCGAAATGCCAACGGGTGTACCGCTTGTCTTTGAGATGGAAGACGGGCAGATCAGGAACAAGTATTTCCTGCAGGACAAAGAAGCGGCTTAATTTTTGTTTTACCGAGAGTTATTAGATAGATGCTGGATTGTGCGCTGGCATCTTTGGCATGCTTATGTCTTCTGATTGCTGTGTTAGTTTTGAGTAGTGTTCCCACTTCATAGGTTGGTGTATTGAAGCGCGCCAGCCTTCCATTTGGAGGCGGTGCTCCTGCCGTTCCAGAATTTGCAGGGCTTCTGCCTTTGTACAAATAGAGCGCCCGTCTTTTTTGGATGTTAAGGATGTTTCAGACGTTTTGTTGCCGCCGCTGACTTCTGGCTCATTGTGCCGGCTTTTTGTTACAAGATGAACGGTGTATTTATCGTCATCTAGTTTTCTCGCTTCGGCGTAGGTGTACTGGACATAAGGAATATGACGTGAAATTATCACAGTGCCAGATGTTCTTACGCCACAGGAAGTTTTCTTTTTAAGCCAGTAGGTGGACATACGTTCTTCGGGCATAAACGCGGAACGTGCGTATGATGCAGCCATTGTGAACAGGTCTCTTAATTTTTTGATTTCCATGAGAAAGTTTCCTTTCTATCTTCTGATATTCAAACGCTTGATCAGGTCCTGATAGCGGCCTTCTTCTTTGCCTTTGAGGTAATCCAGCAATTTACGGCGCTTTGCGACCATGAAGAGCAAACCACGGCGGCTGTGCACGTCTTTTTTGTGGTCTTGCATGTGACCTGAGAGGTTGTTGATCCGTTCGGTCAGGATAGCAACTTGTACTTCCGGTGAACCGGTGTCGCCTTTTTTAGTTTCGTATTCGCCAATAACTTTTTGTTTACGTTCTGCAGTAATCGACATCGTTTTCTCCTTTATCTATAAGTTTAATACACGTATCGGCGAAATTTCTACGCCTTCTATGTTCACAAGGGCAATCGGTTTGCCTTTATAAACGGCGAGGGCGGTAGCATCTTCTTCTATATCATCTATGTCTATGCCCGCATTGTAGAGTCTATCTACATCCGGGCGGGCGACAAATAGAAGCGTTTGCCCGTTCTTTAGCCGTGACGCTTCCTGTTCGCTTATGGCCAGTGCCGGGATGTCGTCTAGCACGGTCTCGACAGGAAGGAGCGCACTATCTCCGATTTCCTCTAGTTTTGCAAGAGAAATCGCACTGTCCAGCGTAAAGCAGCCAACGGCTTCGCGGCGTAGATCTGTAATATAACCGACCGTTCCGAGCTCTTTTGCCATGTCGCGGGCGAGGGAGCGCATATAGGTGCCTTTACCGCAGACACAGCGGAAGCGCGCACTATTATTATCGGGCGCTGTTTCCAGCAATTCAAGGCTGTTAATATAAGCCGGGCGGGACTTCATTTCCGGTTCCTTGCCTGCGCGGGCCAGGTCATAGGCGCGCTGTCCGTCGATTTTAATCGCGGAAAAGGCGGGCGGGGTTTGCTCTATACCGCCTGTGAAACGCGGTAGGGCAGCTTTAATAGCGGCTTCGTCCGGGCGGTTATCGGATGTTTCGGTGATCTCGCCTTCAGCATCGTCGGTATTGCGCGCTTCGCCCCAGATTACGGTGAAGATATAAGTTTTCAAGGCATCCTGACAATAGGGGATGGTTTTGGTGGCCTCACCCAGTGCAATCGGCAGGATGCCCGTCGCCAGCGGGTCAAGCGTCCCGGCATGCCCGACTTTCTGTGCATTTAGAAAACGCCGAACTTTCCCGATGGCCTGCGTGGATGTCATGCCCTCCGGCTTGTCCAGATTGATCCAGCCATTAACGATGTCGCCTTTGCGTCGTCTGGCCATTATCCACGTGTTTCGGGTAATGAATTCAGTATCCGCTCAATCCTCTGTGCTTCTTCGAAGCTTTGGTCGATGACAAAGTGGATGCGGGGGGTGAATTTCAGGTTGGAGCTGCGGTTTATTTCTTTTTGGAAATAGGGGGCGGCTTTGTTGAGGGCGGGCAGGAGCTCGTCCATTTCCGCATCACCAAGACCAATAACATAGACGGTGGCCTTTTTGAGATCGGGGGTTGTTCTTACTTCTGAAACGGTGATGTTTGCTGCGCCATCTAGAAGCGCTTCTTCATAAAAACCGCCGCGTTGCAGGGTTTCGGCAATCATATGCCGTATCTGTTCTCCAACGCGGAGCTGTCTTTGGGATGGGCCGGAATTGTGAGACATTTTTTTACTCGACCGTGCGGGCGACCTCGATAATCTCATAACATTCAATGATATCGTCTTCCTTGATGTCTTCGTAGTTTTCAAAGGCCATGCCGCATTCCGTGCCTTCCTTGACCTCTTTGACTTCGTCTTTGTGACGTTTCAGAGTTTTCAAGGTGCCTTCGTGAATAACGACGTCATCACGCAACAGGCGCACTTTGGCACCGCGCTTAACGCTACCGGTCGTCACATCACAACCGGCGACATTACCGGCCTTCGTTATGCGGAAGACCTGTTTGATTTTTGCCTGGCCAAGATATTCTTCGCGTTCTACCGGCGCGAGCATACCTGTCAGGATTTGTTTGGCATCATCAATGACATCGTAAATGACGTTATAGTAGCGAATGTCAGTGCCATTTTTTTCGGCCAGTTCACGAGCTTGTGGGTTGGCACGGACGTTAAACCCGATGATTATACCGCCAGAGGCATCGGCCAGAATAACATCGGATTCCGTTATCCCGCCTGCGCCAGAGTGTAATACACGAATATGAACGTCTTCGTTCTCTTCCTTGATTTTGTCCAGCGAGCCTATAATGGCTTCAACAGAGCCATGGACATCACCTTTAATGACAAGCTCCAGGTGGTTTTTTTGCTCTTTCTCGCTATGGGCCAGAAGATCTTCAAAGGAGCTGCCACCCGCAGAGATAACGCTAGCGCGTTCGCGTTTTTTGCGGTCGCGATATTCAGCGATGTCGCGGGCATGCGCTTCATCTTCAACGATAACAAATTGATCTCCGGATTCTGGCGTGTCGTTGCTGCCTAAAATCTCGACAGGTTTACCGGGGCCCGCTTCTTCAACATTTTTTCCTTGATCATCTATCATGGCGCGGACGCGGCCCGATGTTTTTCCGGCAACAAATATATCACCAATACGCAGGGTTCCTCGTTCTACCAGGATAGTGGCAACACTGCCCCGGCCTTTGTCCAGTTTTGCTTCAACGACAGTCCCTACAGCGCTTCTGTTCGGGTTGGCTTTAATCTCCAGTAAATCAGCCTGCAGGAGAATAGCGTCTTCCAGTGCATCGAGGTTTGTTTTCTGTTTGGCTGACACTTCAATACATTGTGTGTCACCACCTAAATCCTCGGAAATGACTTCATATTGCAGCAGGTCATTTTTAACTTTCTGGACGTTGGCATCTGGCAGGTCAACTTTATTGATCGCGACAATAAGAGGGACGCCAGCCGCTTTGGCGTGGTTAATAGCCTCTATGGTCTGTGGCATAATGCTGTCATTAGCGGCAACGACGAGAATAACAATATCCGTTACATTGGCACCGCGCGAACGCATCTCGGTAAAGGCCGCGTGGCCCGGTGTATCAAGGAACGTGATTTTCCCGCCGTCTTCCCGGGTAACTTGATAGGCTCCGATATGCTGGGTAATGCCGCCAGCTTCGCCGGCCACGACATCAGCACCACGCAGGGCATCAAGAAGGGAGGTTTTTCCGTGATCGACATGGCCCATAATTGTAACGACAGGCGGCCGCGTTATCATATCTTCGGGGTTATCTTCATCACCCTCGATGCCGATTTCAATATCAGCATCAGTGACACGTTTTACGGTGTGTCCAAATTCGTGAATGATGAGCTCGGCGGTGTCGGCATCAATTGTTTCATTAACAGTCGCCATCACATCTATTTTCATGAGTTCTCTGATAACGTCATGACCGCGCTCGGCCATACGATTGGCGAGCTCCTGAACCGTAATTGTTTCGGGGAGAACAACTTCTCTCGTTATTTTTTGCTCTTCTTGCCCTTGCAGTGCCATGCGCGCTCTTTCCCGTGCTCTCTTTTGAGCTGCGAGGGAAGGGCCACGATCACGGGCATAATCTTCGTTTAGAACCTGTGTTACGGTTATCTTGCCACGGCGGCGGCCTGCCGGTGTTCTGGTGGGGCGCCTTTGTGTTTGGCGTTTCATGCGGGCGCGGTAGCTTTCTTCTTCTTCTTTGTCCGCAGTGGAAATATCTTTTTTTATTTTAGCGTGTGGGTCTTCTTGTTTGAGCATTGTGGCTTCTTGTTTCGCGTGGTCTTGCTTTACACGCTCTTCTTCTTCAATTTTTTGAAGCTCTGCCAGTTCTTTTTGTCGTTGTTGTTCTTCTTCTTTGGCTTTTTTGTCTTCAACTTCTTTTTCTTCGGCGTCTTGTTTTGGAGCTTTTGCAGCTTCCTCTTTCTTTTTCTGCGCTGTTTCTTCAGCCTCTTTCAAGGCACGCATACGGGATTCGCGCTCTTTAGATGTGAGCTGCTGTAATTCGCTTTGTTCTTCGTTCGGGGAATCTGGAGAAGAGGGCGGAGAGACGTCCGCAGGAGTTGCGCGCTTACGTCTGACTTCCACAGCAACTGTTTTGCCGCGACCATGAGAAACGCTTTGGTTTTTTTGCGCAACAGGAGGCTTTGAACCAGCCTTGAGGCTTAAGGTTCCTTTGCCCAGAGAGAGCGTCTTCTTTTCTTTTTCTTTGTCTTTCGTTTCGCTCATTCGCTGTCCTTTTACACGTTTTCAAACTGCAGTACCATAGCATAGTCTTTATCTTAAGCATCACCTTAAGCATTGCCAGCAGCTTCAGTCTTGATTTCTTCTTCAGCAATGGCAGCAGGGTCTTCAACAGTTTCTGCCGTTTCTGGTGTTATTTCTGTGATGTTTTGCTCATCAGCAGAATCTTCTTCGCTTTTTTCTTGTTCTTCTTGTTGTGCGTCCTCGCCCTCAAACCAATGGGCACGGGCAACCATGATAAGTTTTTCGGCCTCTGGGGCGGTTATAGTTTCTGCGCCCAGAAGTTCAACGAGTTCGTCTGTTGCCAGATCAGCAAGATCATCACGGTTTCTTATATCATTTTCGCCAAGTTTAACAATGATGTGGGGTGAAATCCCTTCAAGTTCAACAAGGTCATCCTTGATTTTAAGCTCTTTCTGTTTTTTATCGAGCTCTTTTTGCTGTTCATCCAGCCACAATTTAGCTCGTTCTTGCAGTGCCATGGCTATTTCTTCTTCAAAGCCTTCAACGTGAGACAGCTCTTCAATGGCTGTTTCCGCTATTTCCTCAATTGTTGTAAAGCCTTCTGCAACAAGCAGGTGAGCAATCATTTCATCAACATCAAGTGCGGCAATAAAGAGGGTAGAGCGTTTGTTGAACTCTTCGGCACGACGGTTTGATTCTTCCTCTTCGGTCAGGATATCAATATCCCAGCCTGTTAGAATAGAGGCCAGACGCACATTTTGACCGCGGCGGCCAATGGCAAGACTTAGCTGTTCATCAGGGACAACAACTTCCATACGTTTGCTGACCTCGTCCAGAACGACTTTAGCGACTTCGGCTGGAGAAAGTGCATTGACGGCAAAGCTGGCAATGTCTTCGCTCCATGGCACGATGTCGATTTTTTCGCCTTGCAACTCATTAACAACGGCTTGTACGCGGCTACCGCGCATACCAACACAGGCACCAACCGGGTCAATTGAACCATCGTTGGAATATACTGCGATTTTGGCGCGGCTGCCGGGGTCGCGAGCTACTGATTTTATTTCAATGATTCCATCGTAAATTTCTGGCACTTCCTGTGTGAACAGTTTGCCCATGAATTCCGGACGGCAGCGTGAAAGGAAAATTTGAGGTCCGCGCTGTTCTTGACGGACATCATAGATAAAGGCCCGTACGCGTTCGCCATTTTTAAAATGTTCGCGGGGCAGGGCTTCATCACGGCGTAGTAGCGCTTCGGCGCGGCCACCAATATCAACCGTGGTGTTGCCGTATTCAACACGTTTTACAGCGCCGTTAATCATTTCACCAATGCGGTCTTTGAATTCTTCAAACTGTTGCTCACGCTCGGCTTCGCGGACTTTTTGTACGATAACCTGTTTGGCGGTTTGAGCGGCAATCCGGCCAAAATCCAGAGGAGGAAGCTCATCAATCAAAAACTCGCCAACGGTCACATCTTTTTGGATGCGCTGTGCTTCGGCCAGAGTCAGTTGATTGGTTTCGTCTTCGATCTCTTCAACAACTTCGCGGTAGCGTTTCAGGTCAATATCGCCTGACTCTCGGTCAATATGAGCGCGAATGTCATGGTCATGACCATATTTGGAACGCCCGGCTTTTTGAATGGCTTCTTCCAAAGCCTCAACAACAATTTCCCGGTCGATATTTTTTTCGCGTGCGACAGCGTCGGCTACCTGTAAAAGTTCAGTCATCGTTTCCTCGTTTAAGCTTTGCTTTCGTTAATTTTATTACCCTTGTTTCGTCTTAATAATTCGTCAGTCAGAACCAGTTTTGCTTTTTCTATAGTGTCAAAAGGCAAATTGATCAGCCCTGCATCGGTGTCTAGTAAGACCTCATTGTTTTCGTCTATGCCTTTGATGTGGCCACGAAAACGTTTTTGGCCTTCGTGAGGCTGTAATATTTCTATTTTTGCTTCAAATCCTTTAAAATCGGCGAAATCCTGCTCCTTTATGAGCGGCCTGTCAATGCCCGGTGAGCTTATTTCCAGTCTGTAGTTGCCTTTTATGGGGTCTTCAACATCCAGAAGGGCTGAAATTTCACGGCTGATTTCAGCGCATTCGTCAACGCCCAGATTTCTCGTTTCCGGGTTTTCCGCCATTATTTGCAGGTTTTGCCCTTGCAGGCTAACAGATACCAGCGCCAGCCCTTTATCTACGATAAGGGGCTCAATAATCTCAACTATTTCTTTTTCAACAGGGTTTTGTTTCATAGTCTCTTTCAAAATTCGGCAACAAAAAAGGCGGGCCTCTTTATGAGCCCACCCTTATCAATTCCGGGTTTTGCGGGAAATATAGGGATTTAGGAGCAAAAAGGCAAGTAAATTCTTTATTGACATAACACTTTAAAGCTTGTACCCTCGTCGGAGTTTTTAGATTTAGTAAGGAAAAGGATTTCAGGATGGGTTCACTACTCAGTTATTTTAACGGTCTGCTTGAGGATTACCGTGAGCAGAAAAAGATCGACAAGCTTTTTACATGTGCTTTGTCTTCCATTAGTAGTCGTAGCAACGTAAGAGCGCTGGCGCTTTTTCTAAATACGCCTTTTAGCAGGTCACAGAGCGATGCGCTTTTAAGGAAGGCTATTGATACGGATAACGTCGAAGTATTTAAGACAGTGCTGGAACATGTTGCTAAAAACAACCTTAACCATAAGCTGGTGCAGCATTTCGGTATGCTGGGTTCTGGTCATTCTTATTACGAAGAACAATCCCTTCTTTATCTAGCCCTTGTGAATGAAAAACAGAACATAGTGCTTTGGCTTGCAGAAAAACCGGAGCTAGACATTAGTAATTCCGGATATCACAGCAAAACCGTATATCATAGCGGTGGTTTTTTAGGCTCAGGCCATACTGAGGAAGAAAAAAAGTATTATGACTTACCTTTGACGGTTGCAGAGAAAAAGAATATGGAATCCGTTATTGCCGTTCTGGCGAATAGGACTGCTGATTTAAAAGTTCAGGAAGCTATGGGTTTGAGAGCAAAAGCAGCGCGGCATGCCCCTGCCTAGGCATTTTTCTATAGTCTCTTAAAAATCAAATAACTCATACGGCTTGAGCCTTTGGCGCCTTTTTGTTCGTAGCGGGTTTTTATCCAGCCGGGCGGAGTTGTATGACAGTCTTTGGCGCTTTCAGGCGTTTGGGTAAAAGACGGGTGCGCGGTTGCTGCCTCCAGCATCCATTCGGCCAGGTATTCTACGTCGGTGGACATGATGAGTTGTCCGCCGGTTCTTAGAATACGAGCAAACTGATCGAGATTTTTAGGGCTTATAATGCGGCGCTTATGGTGCCGTGCCTTATGCCAGGGGTCAGGGTTCAGGACGTAGATACCATCCAGGCACTCATCGCTCAGGGAATTAGCAATCATCATCGCATCATCCATTAATACCCGGACGTTATCGTGCGGCTTGTCTTTGATGTCTTTCAGGAAGGCCGCCATGCCGTTGACGAAAGGCTCGGCGCCTATAAAGCCGTAGTCCGGGTGGTCGTGCATCAGAGCGGTCAGATGCTCGCCGCTACCAAAACCAATTTCCAGCCAGACGGCTGAAGTAGGGTCGTTAAATAACTCCTGGGGCGGAAGGTTGGCTTTTTCCGTTAGCTTGTCTGATGGAATTTGCAAAACAGGCAGCAATTCATCAAGCGCTACCTGCCGCTCTTTATTGAGCGGGCGACCAGTCCTGCGACCATAGACACGTTTTGTATTTTGTTTACCCAATGACCTTCTGCAGTGCATCAACGAGATCAAGTTTTTCCCATGAAAAACCACCATCGGAGTCTGGCGCGCGACCAAAATGTCCGTACGAAGCGGTGCGGGCATAGATAGGGCGGCGCAGTTTCAGATGCTGTATGATACCGCGCGGACTTAGATCTATTGATTTTGTAATAGCGTTTACAATGACATCTTCCGGTACTGTTCCGGTGCCGTGGGTGTCAACATAGATAGACAGTGGCTTGCTAACGCCGATAGCGTAGGAGAGTTGCATGGTACATTTTTCAGCATAGCCGGAGGCAACAACATTTTTTGCAACATAACGCGCGGCATAAGCAGCGGAGCGGTCAACTTTTGACGGGTCTTTACCGGAGAAAGCGCCGCCGCCGTGAGGGCAGGAGCCGCCGTAAGTATCAACGATAATTTTCCGGCCTGTCAGCCCGGCATCGCCAACCGGCCCGCCAATAACAAAGCGCCCTGTTGGGTTAACGTAGAATTCATCTTCCGGGCACATCCAGCCTTCCGGTAAAACGTCGGTGACATGAGGGCGTACCATTTCTCGTATGTCTTCTTGTGTCAGGCTTTCATCATGCTGGGTCGAAACAACAACAGATGTTGCACGGACAGGCATACCGTTACGATATTCCAGAGATACTTGTGATTTAGAGTCAGGCCCCAATTTCCCCAGCGCCCCTGAGTGGCGGGCTTCAGCCAAAGAGTGCAGGATTTCATGAGAGAAGTGGATGGCCGCAGGCATTAAGGCTTCGGTCTCGCGGCAAGCATAGCCAAACATAATGCCCTGGTCGCCAGCGCCTTCATCTTTGTTTTCACCGGCGTCGACACCTTGCGCAATGTCAGTAGATTGTTTGTGAATTTTGACATCAACTTCAATATCTTTCCAGTTAAAGCCTTCTTGCTCATAGCCGATATCTTTTATTTTTTTGCGCGCAATCTCTTCGAGGTCTTCGTGCGTTATGCTGTCAGGCCCGCGTGTCTCTCCGAATATGCCGAGATAGTTCGTTGTCGCCAGACACTCAATAGCGGTGCGGCAATTGTCATCTTTGGTCATGTAGTGGTCAAGGAGGGCGTCAGAAACTTGGTCGCATAGCTTGTCCGGGTGGCCTTCGGAGACAGACTCACTGGTGAAAACAAAATCTTTAAGTGTTGACGTGTCTAATGCTGCTTCTTCTGCGTATGCTGATTTTTTTTGTGTCATTGTAGTCATGGCCCCACCTCATTTGCGATTCATTGATAGACAAAAGCTCGTTAAGCCTAGCATAATTCGTTAACGGTGCAAGGGAAGAAAGGCGCAGGCAACGAGTTATTAATGATCAGGCCGCATGTTGGAGGCCATTGTTTTGATCATTTTGAATAGATCTTTGCGTAGCTTGGGATCCGGGATGGAATAATATTCCCTGATTAGATCAAGGGTTTCCTTTTTATCAAGAACATCAGTGTCGGACGTAAACCCTTCTTGTTCATTGTCAGCAAGCCCGAAGCTCGGTGTGTCGCCACCGGGCTTTTCATTATAATGTTCAAAGAAGTAAGATATTGAAGTGTCCAGTATCTTGCTGAACTGCCAGAGGCGGCTGGCGCTGACTCTGTTTGTACCGCGCTCATATTTTTGAATTTGTTGGAATGTTATGCCAACGGCATCAGCCAGCTTTTGCTGGCTCATTCTCATCAAAGAGCGCCGGGAACGTAAACGCCCTCCAACGTAAATATCAACAGGATTAGGTTGTTTTTCTTCGCTCATTATTTTCTGACTACACTCGTATGTTAAAAATATTAAATATGACGCTACAGTCTGTTACATATGCATGCATAGCAACTTTTTTCAACTAACCTGAAGTATTAGTTCTTATTTGTCTTTCAATTTTTGTTTGTACTGCGCCCATGTATTTGAAAACAAAAGGATAATATTAAAAGAAAACACAGGGTAACAAAAAACAAGATGTCTTTAAAATGAGTGTAAGTTGTTATATAGGGTTTTTTTTGAGGAAGAACAGCATTTTCTGCTGATTTTTTTGATAAATCGACCTGGTAGGTGATTCGCCCTACCGGGTCGATTATTCCGGAGATACCTGTATTGGCGGCACGAATAACCGGAAGGCCTTCCTCTATGGCCCTGAATTGTGTTTGGGCAAAATGCTGGCGTGGCCCGGCGCTATCACCATACCAGGCATCATTTGTGACATTGACGATAAAATCAGGTCTGTCAGTTTTTTCCGTTACAGCACCCGGAAAGATTACTTCATAGCAGACGAGGGGGCTAAAAAGGCCGATGTCTGGGAGCATTGTGTTTTGCGGGCCTTTACCTTGTTCAAAACCGGAAAATTTTACAAAAGGTTTTAAAGGTAGCCATTTTTGCAGTGGGATATATTCGCCAAAGGGCACCAGATGCGATTTGTTATAGCTGGCGATAATGTTCAGCTTACTGTCAAAGCTGACAAGGCTGTTGAAATGTTTTTTATGTTCGCCCTCATATTGGTAACGCAGAACGCCGGAGAGTAGATAGACTGGCTTTTCGTAGCCGGAAAGCATTGTCTTGATAGCGGCAGCGGCATGTTCGTTTTCCAGCACATAGTCAGAGATAGCTGTTTCCGGCCATATAATAATGGTGTTCACAAGGCGGTTAACTTGCTGTGCTTCTGATAATGCTAAAAGTTTTCGCAAATTGTCCGTTGATTTTTCCGGGTTCCATTTGTCTGTTTGTGGAATGTTTGGCTGGACGAGTTTGATAATAACATCATTTCTGATTTCTGTAGGGTTGGCTTTCATGCGCTTCTGGCCGTAATAGTAGCTTCCGCCCATGGTTAAAATTAGCGCGGTCAGCATAATAAATTTAAAGGCTTTTCTTTCTTCTCCTATAATGAGGAAGCCGGGCAAGGTTGCCCATAGGCAAGTAAGCAGTGACAGCCAGTAGATGCCTCCGATAGCTGCTAGCTGTGCTATGGGTAGGGTTTTTGCCCAGCTATAGCCGTATAAATTCCAGGGAAACCCCGTAAGTATATGGCCGCGCAACCATTCGAAAAGCATTATGGCGCTAACAAAAATAAGAAAACCGCTAAAACTTTTTAAGCTGCTAAAGCGCACTGTTAAGGCGCAGGCCGTTGCCGTAAAAAGAGCCAGTAACGCGGGAAGCCCGGCGACAGCAAAAGGCCAGGCCCAGATAAATTTATTACCTTCAACGAGTAAGGCGTTACCAATCCAGCTCAGGCTGAAAAGAAAATAGCCAAATCCGAATAACCAGCCGTAAGCAAAGGCCGTGCGGGTTTTTGTTGCGGACGATAAAACTATATAGAAAGCGCTAAACCCCAGAAATAGAAAGGGCCACAGGTTCAATGGCGCCAGTGCGGGGACTATGATAGCGCCCGTTACAAACGCAGCGGCCATTCGTATAAGAGGAGGCCATGTGGAAATGGAAGTTACAGATATCATTCGTTTGCTTTAAAGGGAGTTGCCGCCCTAAAGCAAGGGAATATTTTTGATGCGAAGGCGGTTAACACGGCGCGGGTCTGCGTCAAGAATTTCAAAAACCATACCGGATGGGTGAGTCAGGATTTCTCCGCGTGCCGGCACACGGCCAGCCAGAGCAAATACCAGTCCGCCCAGTGTTTCAATATCGTCTCTTTCTTCTGCGCTGAGGAGTTGTCCGTATTTTTCTTCAAACTCTTCAATATCCAGCCGGGCGTCGGCCAGCAGGGTGCCGTCATCATTCTTTATAATTTGAGGCCGGTCGTCCTGATCATATTCATCTTCAATCTCGCCGACGATTGATTCTATGACATCGTTGATCGTGACCAGCCCGTCAATACCACCAAACTCATCAACAACAAGAGCCATATGTTTGCGTATTTGCTTCATCATAAGAAGCAGGTCAAGAACCTGCATCGACGGAGAAACAATGGGTGCTTCGCGAATAAGCTCTTTAATATTGTCTATGTTTTTGTCGTTGGCAAAGAAGCCCATAATATCTTTGATATGAATGGTACCGATAATATTATCCAGCGATTCTTGATAAACAGGGATGCGGCTATGTTGTTTTTCGGATAGGAGCGATAGAAGCTCTTTTTGTGATGTATTGACATCTATGGCGAATATATCGGCGCGCGGAATCATAACATCGACAACGGTATGTCCGCGCAGTTTTAGAATATTGGCAATCAGGGAGCGTTCATGTGCCGTTACGGAAGTGACTTCCACATCGCCATTCTCAGCATCTTCGATATATTCTTCAAGGGTTTCGCGCAGGGTCGAATCGTTCCCGCTCTTCACAATGTTTTTTATCCATTGAAAGGGTAGCGTGGCCAGCGAGGATTTCCCATTTTTGTTCTCTTTACGGGGGGGCTCATCGCCCTTCCTACTTGAAGGCTCTTCGTTATCTTCGGTTATTTCAGTCATTCTCAACATATTATCTACAACTATTACCATTATGCCACAAAATTTATATCAGAATAAGGATTTTCAATACCTGCTTGTTTTAAAATAATGATCTCAAGAGACTCCATTTCTTCGGCGTCAATGGTGGTTTCATGGTCATAGCCTAGTAAATGCAGCGTGCCATGCACAATCAAATGCGTAAAATGATCCTCAAGACTCTTATTTTGTTCTTTCGCTTCCTGTGTGATGACGCCATACGCCAATATAATATCCCCCATGGTTAGCAAATTATCGGCTGGAATGTCTTGCTGAAAATCAATTTGGGGAAAAGAAAGTACATTGGTAGGCTTGTCTTTGTCCCTGTATTCCTTGTTCAGATTCTGGATAAAACCATCATCGCTCAGGACAATGCTGATCTCTCCCGTTTTATCTTTGATGGCGGGGAAGGGGGTGCTCTTTTCAATGGCGGCATGGACGGCACGATTGATCGTAGCTTCAATATCAAAACCGCATTTTTTCCAGCCGGGAAATTCTGTCGCTATGTCGATTTCCAGTAAAATATCAGGAGCCTTTTTTATTCTTTGCGTCGTATGCCTCGATGATTTTAGCGACAAGTTTGTCACGAACAACATCTTTGGTGGTGAAATTAATAAACTCAATACCTTCGGTACCCGCGAGAGTATCAGCCGCGGTGACCAGTCCTGAAGGACTGCCGTCCGGTAGGTCTGTCTGGCTGGCATCTCCCGTAATAACCATATGCGCATTTTCTCCCATGCGGGTCAGGAACATTAACATTTGCATGTTGGTCGTATTTTGCGCCTCATCAAGAATAATGAAGGCGTTGCTCAATGTACGTCCGCGCATAAAGGCCAGTGGCGCGATTTCAATTTCTTCGCTTGCCAGCTTTTTCTGTATTTTATCTGCGGCCATAGTGTCATGAAGCGCGTCATAAAGCGGGCGCATATAAGGGTCCATCTTCTCCTTCATTTCGCCGGGCAGAAAGCCTATTCGTTCCCCAGCCTCTACGGCGGGGCGGCTGAGTATAATGCGTTCGATAATGCCATCATCCAGCATGGAAACAGCCATGGCCACAGCCAGATAGGTTTTGCCGGTACCGGCAGGGCCAAGAGCAAAAACGAGCTTGTTGTCTTTCATCGCCTGGATATAGGCGGCTTGTAATGGAGAACGGGGCCGAATTTTCTTTTTCTTTGTAACAATTTGAGTTTCTGACTCGCTAAAGCTTTGCAGGCTATTGCCGTTGGTTTCCTGGGGCTGCTCCTCAAGGAAACGAATGGCTGATTTGACCGTGTGCGGCGTGATAGTTTGTCCTTGCTCTAGCCTGGACCAAAGGGCCTCTAAAACCTGCCTTGCATGGCCTGCATCATTACCACTTATCACAATCTCATTGCCACGATTGACAATTTGAACGTTCAGGGCCTTTTCAATTTTTTGGAGATGGGCATTCTGCTCGCCGTAAAGGACGGAAACCAGACGGTTGTCCTCAAAGCTCATATGCTCCTGATGTGTCTTTTTTGTAATATTTAGCCTCTTTTCCTCAGATACTCTTAATTATCTCAGAATAAAGGTTAACAGACAATGTATGGACTATGGTTATTTTGGTGTAAACTTCTCATAGGCCTTAACAATATCGGCAACAACAGGGTCGCGTTCGATGTCGTCAGAAGAAAACTCATGAACAGCTAGCCCTTTAACGTTTTTAAGCTTTTCCAAAGCATCGGTAAGACCGGATTTTACATTGTCGGGCAAATCGTTCTGGGTGATGTCACCTGTAATAACGACTTTTGAGTTTCTGCCTATTCTGGTCAGGAACAATTTCATCTGTTTATCTGTCGTATTTTGGGCCTCATCAAGCACAATGAAAGCGTCTTTAAGCGTACGACCTCTCATAGTAGCAAAAGGGACAATTTCAATCTCTTTGTGTGCGATCAGGTTATCGACAGCTTTACTGCCCTTGAACTCATAAAGAGCATCGTAGAGAGGAATTAAATAGGGGGCGACTTTTTCTTCGATATCGCCCGGCAGGAAGCCGAGCTCTTCTCCTGCATCCACGGCAGGGCGAGTTATGACGATTTTCTTAAATGTAGCGTTGTTGTTTTCAAAGGCGTGAATAGCGGCAGCGACAGCCAGATATGTTTTGCCAGTGCCGGCAGGGCCAATACCGAATGTAACCCGGTTATTAAATATTTTTTTGAGGAATAGCGGCTGTGATTTACCGCGAGGTTCTACTTTTGCTTTGTTCTTCATAATAAGAGCGGTCTTACTAGGCTTTTCCGAAGGTGTATTATCTTGTTCGGGGGATATTTTTTGAAGTATCTCGTTTATGATGTCTTCGGTGATTTCGTTCTTGTATTCGTCTTCAAAAGTAAGTGCTTCTATAGCATGTTTAGCGAGCATGCGTTTCTTTTTATTACCCCCGCTAATGTTAATATTGTAATCTTCGGCGTCTATATTTATGTTAAATCTTGTCGCTATTTGCTTAAGGTGGGCACCATCCGGGCCATAAATATTTGCTAGATTGGCATTTTGTGGGATGCTTATTCCTAGATTTTTTTTAGACATTTACAGCTCTTTTCTACGCAGATGTTTATTACAAATTATTCTGCCAGTTCCCCTGTCAGTGAATTGGCCTGCCCGTCTCTTACCATAACCTTATATAGATTGCCATATTTATTTTCAGGGGCCTCAACGTGAATAGACTGGTTATAGGGGGTGCGTCCGTGTAATTGCCCGTCTCTGCTGCCTTTGCGGTCAAAAAGGACGGGCATAATTTTTCCTACACAGCCCTGATTAAACGCAATTTGCTGTTCATTGAGCAGGGTTTGGAGCCTCTGGAGGCGCTCTTTTTTGACGTTTTCATGGATTTGCCCCTGCATATTGGCCGCCGGTGTGCCGGGGCGGGGGCTGTATTTGAAGGAATAGGCGAAGGCATAGGTGACATCGCGCACAATTTGCAGCGTATCTTCGAAGTCCTGATCTGTTTCGCCGGGGAAGCCGACAATGAAGTCGGATGACATAGCAATATCAGGGCGGGCTTTCTTAACGTCGGCGATAATATCTCTGTATTTATCAGCTTTATGTTTGCGGTTCATGGCTTTTAGGATGTTATCAGAACCGCTTTGGATCGGTAAATGCATGAAAGGCATAAGTTTGGGGATGTCTCTGTGGGCATCTATTAATTCCTGTTCCATATCACGTGGATGCGATGTGAGGTAGCGGATGCATTCAAGCCCGTCTATTTCCGCAAGCTGGGCAATAAGGCTGCCTAGTTTGTGCGTTTTGCCGTCTTTTCCAGTGCCGTGATAGGCATTTACATTCTGGCCGAGTAGGGTGATTTCGCGCGCCCCTGCTTTAACCAATACTTTAGATTCTTCTATTATCTCATTGACTGAACGTGAAAATTCAGTTCCGCGTGTGTAAGGTACGACGCAGAACGTACAGAATTTATCGCAGCCTTCCTGAACTGATAAAAAGGCGGTGACGCCTTGATTGTCGTTTTCCTGCGGCAGGTGGTCGAATTTGGACTGTGTAGGCATCTCTGTGTTCACAACCCGCTCACCTGTGGCTTTCATCACCATTTGCGGTAGCTCATGATAGGTTTGCGGGCCGAATACCATATCGACATAAGGTGCGCGCTCCATGATGAAGTCGCCCTCGGCCTGCGCCACGCAGCCAGCCACGGCCATTAATGTTCTGCCGCCCTCGGCTTTCTTGCTCTCCATATGGGTGCGCAGACGGCCCAGCTCTGAAAAGACCTTGTCCGTGGCTTTTTCACGGATATGGCAGGTGTTCAGGATAATCATGTCGGCGCCTTCGGGGGCGTTGACAGGTTTATAACCCAGAGGTGCCAGCACATCAGCCATGCGGTTACTGTCATAGACATTCATCTGACAGCCCCATGTTTTGATGAAGAGCTTTTTGGTGTTTGTGTTCGTTGTCATAGGGCGCTATAAACCATGTTTACGGGCAAGGAAGCAAGCATTTACGCATGGCAAAAACAATTTTAGCATTAACGAGTATGTACCCTCTGGGGTTTGAAAATCTGGAACCTGATTTTGAAATTATTCGGCTGTGGAAAGAGAAAGATCCAGAAGCAGCCATTCATGAGCGCAGGAATGATATTGTCGCCGTTGTTGCCACGGCGGGACGGGCGGTGAGCCGTAAGTTGATTGAAGCGCTGCCTAATCTGGAAATTATCGGTAATTTTGCTGTCGGGACGGATAATATTGATCTGGTGGCAGCGCAGGAGCGCGGGGTTATTGTGACCAATACGCCCGATGTTCTGACGGCAGACACGGCCGATACGGCAATTGCTCTGTTATTGAGTGTTGCGCGCCGCGTGGTGGAAGGTGATGCTTATGTTCGTATTGCCAAGTGGCTCAACGGCCCTTTGCCTTTGGGGGCCAGCCTTGGTGGAAAGACAGTCGGTATTGTTGGGCTGGGTCGTATTGGACAAGCCATTGCCAAAAGGGCTGTCGCGTTTGATATGGATATTGTTTACCATGGCCGGTCGGAGAAAGAGGATTTGCCTTACCGCTTTTATCCGCAATTGATTGATATGGCAAAAGACTGCGATTTTTTGGTGCTGTCCTGTGCGGGCGGTGAGGACACAAAACATATTGTGAATAGCGCAGTGTTAGAGGCTTTGGGGGCTGACGGCTACCTGATTAATGTGGCGCGCGGTTCTGTAGTCGATGAAGAGGCTTTTTTAATCGCACTGCGTAATAAAACTATTGCAGGGGCGGGGCTAGACGTTTATGAAAACGAACCACATGTGCCTGAAGCGCTTTTTTCTATGGATAACGTTGTGCTTTTGCCCCATATAGGCAGCGCAACGGTCGAAACCCGTAGTAGGATGGGGCATCTGGTTATAGACAATATTCAGGCGCATTTTAAAGGCGAGCCTCTTAAAACACCGGTTACAGCATAGTGAAGTGATGAGATATATAGTTTTAACATCTGTTCTTATTGTCCTGATGGAAATCAGCGGCGCCGCGTGGGCGTCCTCCTCTTGTTACACGCAGGCAGAGGCAGAGGCAGAGCAGGGAATTCGTATTCACAGCGAGTTGATGGTGATTGGCCTCAATTGCCAAAATATGCATTTTAAAGACGGCACAAACCTGTATTTGAAATACAGAAACTTCACGCAGGAAAATGTTGATATTTTTGCCGGTTATGAAGACAGGTTAATGGCATATTACAAAAAGCGCGGTGATAAAGATCCTGAGGCGTCTTTGAATACGCTTAGGACGTTGCTAGCCAATAATATTTCCAATAGCGCCGCGCGTATGAAGCCTGATCAGTTCTGCAACCGTTATGTAGGCAGGATTTTCAAGGCCTCTAGTATGGATGGTGGTGCCATTAAAAAATGGGCGGGAACTATTTATCCTTCACACCCGGTTTCAAATCCTATCTGTGAACAATAAGCTCTATTCAGAGGAGAATTTTTAGATATGCGGATTGATGAGACAATTGATCAGGCCTTTCAGCCCATAGCCGATTTCGCGGGCTCTGTTGTGTTTTATAGCGTTCCTCTTATGGGGCAGGACGTAAAGCTCATATTGCTTTGGTTGGTGGCGGCGGCAGTGTTTTTCACCCTCTATCTTGGGTTTATCAATTTTCGTTATTTTTTCCATGCCATAGATGTTGTGCGCGGCAAATATGATGAGCCGGGCGCAGGCGGTCAGATTAACCGCTTTCAGGCTTTGGCGACTTCGCTCTCTGGTACGGTCGGGTTGGGTAATATTGCAGGTGTCGCGCTGGCCGTTTCTGTTGGCGGGCCGGGGGCTGTGTTCTGGATGGTGCTGATGGCGCTTTTCGGTATGTCCACCAAGTTTGTGGAAGTGATGCTGGGCGTAAAATATCGCCATTTTCCTGACAAAGCGCATCCGGAGAAAATTTCCGGCGGGCCGATGTATTATCTGCGCGACATCTTTGATAACCGCAATATTCCTTATGTGGGGCATATTTTGGCCGCATTATTCGCCATTTGCTGTATTGGCGGCGCGATTGGTGGCGGTAATATGTTTCAGGCGAACCAGTCTTATATGCAGCTTGTGAACGTTACGGGAGGCGAGGCTGGTTGGCTGGCTGATAAAGGCTGGCTCTATGGTTTGTTTCTGGCCTTTTTGGTTGGGCTTGTCATTATTGGCGGGATTAAATCCATTGCCAACGTGGCATCAAAGCTGGTGCCGCTTATGGGCGGGCTGTATCTGGCCACAGGACTCATCGTGATTGCGATGAATTTTGCTAATATTCCGGCGGCTCTGGGTGATATATTCATGCAGGCCTTTGCGCCTGAAGCCGGTCTCGGCGGTGTTCTCGGCGGGCTGCTTGTGGGCGTACAGCGCGCGGCCTTTTCCAACGAAGCCGGGCTTGGTTCGGCGGCGATTGTTCACGCGACAGCCAAAACCAATGAGCCCGTCAGTCAGGGCTTTGTCGGGATGCTGGGGCCGTTTATTGATACGGTGATTATTTGTTTGGTGACGGCCCTGGTTATTGTTTTCTCCGGCGCGTATTTGGAAGGGAACGGTATGGAAGGGGTTGAGCTAACCTCGCGGGCTTTTGAATCCGCTATTCCCGGTACGCGTTATGTTTTGGCGTTAACTGTGTTTTTGTTTGCTTATTCAACGCTGCTGACATGGTCTTATTACGGTCAGAAATGTACGACTTATCTGTTTGGCAATCATGACTGGATTGTGTTGTCTTATAAACTAGTTTTCCTGATATTTATTGTCATTGGCGCTGCTGCAGAACTTACCAGCATTATAAACTTTACTGACGCCATGATCTTGTCGATGGCCATTCCTAATATTATCGGTCTTTATGTCGTTGCTCCCGAGATAAAGAAAGATGTTAAGAAATACATAGAAGATATTGTAAATAAAGAAAAATAACCTTTCTGCTCTGGTGGTTTAAAACTTATCCACATCCATCCACAGGATTTTAAAAAAATCCTTTGTTCTCAGTATGCCGCTATAAGCGCGCTTATCCACAGATACGCCTTTAACTCCCTATATATAGTGGGTTGAAGGAACGTCTGCACGTGTGTACAAATTCCTCTTTCCAAATCTGCAAGTTTTAACTCTGAGTAAACGGGAGTCGTTCGCCATGAAACCATCATCTGCTGTGCAAAAAAACAAAGGCAAAACCCTTGCCGATAAGCAGGCGCGCCGTATTCCCGAGGTTACAGCCAAAAAGGTCGAAGAGTTAAAAGGCAAGTCCAGCTTGAAGCATTTGCGCATTACCGCCTCTCCCAAAGATGAGGAGCCTGTAAAGGGTGGCATGAATCTGCATATTAGCGCTACGCGCAGTGACCCTTCTTTTGATGAGAGTGAGCAGGAGGACGAAGGGGTTCTTATGTTGACACCGGCCAATGCCGCGCCAGTTACCAAAAAACCTTTGTGGCAAGCTATACTGGGATATAGCGGTGCTGGTTTAAGCGTGCTCTGGGTCTTATATGGCATGAATTATGCGTTGCAAACTTATGGTGTGATGGGGCTTTCTGCGATGGCGCCGCCGCAACTGGGCGGTCTGATGGCCGGTATTTTGGCGCCTATGGCCTTGCTGTGGGTCGTTGTGGGTTATGTTCAGCGCGGCGCTGATATTGAGCGCTATTCAAATGCTCTGCGGGTAGAGCTGCAATCTATTATCTTTCCTTCTGAAGAGCGCGCCAATCGCGTTAATAAGGATATTGAGCGCCTTTGCCAGCAGGCGGCGGAGTTGTCTACGTCTTCAAAATCTGTGATTAAAGCAATCAGCCGGGCACGGCAGGGGTTGCGCTCTGAAGTGCGTGATTTTGTTGGCGTATCAAAGAAAACAGAATTTCATATCGAACGTTTGTCGGATTCTCTGCACGAAAAAGCGCAGAAGCTTATCGTTCTAACCGAAGAGATCGAGCAGCGTGTCAGCAAGATTGATGAGAAAACACAAGCTGGCGCGGAAGCCTGGGACCAGGCGACGCTCTCCGTACTTGAGCGCTCAGCCGAGATGGAAGGGGTTATGGGCAAAGGAGCCGATAAGATTCTCGATGCTGCCCTCGCTGCCGGTGATAAGACTAAAGAAATTGAAAAACATCTGGCGGGAAGCTTTGACGGTTTGAACAAGGCCGTGGATTCTGTGGCCGGACGCTTGCAGGGTTTAAGCGGTGACTTTGATAAGCACACGCAAGGGCTGTCTGAGGCTGCCGATCATGTTTCCAGTGAGACCAGTCGTCTGGCGGAAACGATTGAAAGCCAGATAGGTAGTCTTGAGGATGTTGCCAACCGGACGCTCGAATCTATGGCCAAATCGAGCCAGAATATTCAGGACCATCGTGAAGCGCTTGATGATGGCGCGGAATCTGTCGCCAAGCAGGCCGACCGTATTGCCGACACGATCAATGGCAGCATTGGTAACCTTCATGATGCGGCGGACTACATGGTTAATCGCACGGAGGATCTCGAAGGCCGTATTGGCGATCAGGCAGGTCGCTTGCGCGAAACGGTAAGCACGATCACCAAAGAGGCAGAACAGATTGAGGAAGCCGGCGTTTCTGCAGCCAGCAAGCTCAGCGAAGCGATGTCCGTGGCGTTGTCCGGAGCGGAGTCTATTAGTTCTGCCGTGCGCCGTTCCATTGAGTCTCTGGAGAAATCAACTAGCTCAGCTAAAAATCAGGCCGATAATATGATTACCTCTACAAAAGAGCATATTGAGCAGCTTAATGAAGCCGGGGAAGGCAATGTCGAGCATATCAAGGCGATTGTAACAATGCTGGAGCAAAGCCGGGAGCAGATAGAGCTGGCCGCCAGCCTGTCTGATGAGCAAGTAGAGAAGCTTTCCGCTGCGGTTGAAGACCAGGCGGAAAAAATCAATGTGTCGACAGCCAGTATGGTTGAGCGCGTTGATGCCGTTCGCTCGGCTTTGGAGGAACCTTTGCGCGATATGGGGTCTGCTGTTGCCGAGGCCGATAACAGGCACTTGCAGATTGAAGAAACGCTAAACCGCCGTGTTGCCGATCTGAATGAATCCAGCGATAAGGCGCGGGAAGGGGCGGAATATATTCGTAATATTCTGCGTGGACAGGCGCAGGAAATTTCAACGTTGTCCGGGCAAATTTCCGGTCATGCCCGCAGCATGAATGAGCAGATGGGGCAACAGACATCTTCCCTCAATAGTGAAGTTAAAGATTCTTTGGTCAGCATCGAGAAGGTGCGTGAGGCTCTGGAGGCGCAAGCGACTCGGCTTTCTACACTTTCCGAAGGCGCTGCAAGTGATGTGTCGCGTCTTGAAGGACAAATTGCAGGACGATGCAAGGAAGTTGCCGGCGTAACGACCTCGGCGATTAATGAATTGCGCGGTCTTGATGAATCTATAGAAGATTGCAGCATTAAGCTGAAAGACAGAAGCGAGGTTGCAACGAGTTCTGTTCAAACGGTTGTTGATGCGCTTGAAAAGACAGCAGGTGGTTTTGAGCCGATCTTCACCAGTGCGCTTGAAAAAGCGACAGAAGCGCAAATCAAATTTGAAGAACTGCATTCCGGTTTTGAGAGTTCCACGACGAGCAATCTGGAGCGTTTAACGGAAATCGGCGTTGTGTTTGATGACCGCCTTGAAAACCTTCAGGAGGGTGCCGATAAGGCGGCCTCGATCTTGAAATCTTCCAGCGACCATATGCAGGAGCGCGTTGAGGATATTGAGCGCGCCTCGGTGTCTGCCAGTGAGAAAATGGAAGAAATAGAGTCTTCTATGCGCGGACAGTCTTCGGATATTCACCTGATTACCGATCAGGCGCTGCTCAAAATTGAAAATATTCAGCGCGCTATTAATGATCAATTCCACGAACTGTCTGAATCCGTTGGGCAGGCCTTGGCGCAGATTGGTGATGTTGGCAGTGAACTTAGCAAGTCAGCGCAGCAGATTGATGATACAGCAGAGCAGGCTGTTGAGCGTTTTGATGCGGTGAGTAACAAAGCGCGCGAAGAAAGCGAAAATTTGAGCATTGCTTCGACAAAAACTGTGACATTGACCGAAGACCTTGTAGGCAGGGTAAAAGAAGAATCCGGCAGCTTGTTACAAGCGTCCAAAGAAACGCTGACAGACATTAAGAAAGCAGGCGATGGCTTTGCGATGAAGACCAAAGAGGTCGGTGAGCAAATGAATGCTGCGCTTCGGGTATCAAGGGATTATACCAGTGAACTGAAAAGGCAGGCGACTATTGTAGCCGAGGTCTCTGTAGAATCGACTGACATGGTTAGTAAGTCGCTTTCGATACTGTCCGGTAAGCTGGATGAGATCGATACTGTAACATGTGCTGTTGTGGAAGGGATTGATAAGTCCCGCGATGGTCTGGCTGAAGAGTCGGAGCGTCTGCTGAGTGTTTCAACATCGGCGGTCAAGGCGGCGAATGATGCTTCTGTGGCCTTTGGTAAGCAATCGAGCGCGTTGTTTAAAGCCGTTCAGGACGCCAGTCATCACACGGACAAAATTCGTAAGGAAGAGTGGCGGACGCAGCGTAATGCCTTTATGGGCGCCGCTAAATTTATTGTTGAGAGTCTGCATTCTCTGTCCGTTGATTTGACCCGGACACAGGAAGGCGAAGTGCCGGAAAAAACATGGAAAGCCTTCCAGAAAGGCGATGTTTCGGCCTTTACCAAAAGGCTTGCACAAATGAATGACAACCAGCCGATTGATAAAATCCGTAATAAATTTGCGAATGACAGCGAGTTTCGTAGCTATGTGCAGCGCTTCCTGCGTCAATATGAGGAGCTTTTCGATCAGGCCGTTGCCAACGATCATGGCGACCTGTTAGGCGCGACCTTTATGTCCAGTGATGTTGGCAAGCTTTATCAGCTTCTATGCAGCGCCGCCGGGCGGGAGCCAAAAACAGCCAGCCGTGAGGACAAACGGGCAGCTTGATTGACGGATGTAAAAAACCAGAGGTTGCTACTTCATAATATTTTTGAATGCAGCGTGTCCTACTGCGTTGCATAAGTTGTTCGAAGTTTTAGGAAGAATATCAATCAGGCTATCTCTGACATAGGCATTGCAAACGTTTATTTGGTGGTTTGTGAATTCTTTACGCAGATATTTTTGAGTGTCTTTTTTGCTTATTCCCATTTCGGTAGAAGTCAGAGGTACCAGGGTGTCCACATCTTCTTGAAAAAACTTATTACTTACGGCGCTGCAGCTATAGAAAAAACCAAGAAGAGCACCTTTATTACGGGGTTCGCCGTCAAAATAATTTTGATCAATCATTGACTTGGCCAATTCACAAATGCGTACAGCCGCCGCATCGTTTTGTGCGGTAACAAGCGTGTTGTTGCTTCTTAGTAAATCTTTTGCCGGGTTATAAGGTTCGTCAGCTGCCATTGCAACGGTGGCGCTTAATAATATGGGGAGCGCAAATGCAGCGGCAGTAAAAGGCTTCTTCATTTTTTGTTTCCCTTGATTAACGTGCTCAGGAGGAACGTCATACTTGCTTGTGAAGGTTATGTCAATAACTAAGGTGCCGGTATCAGTTGAAGGTTGATTGTTGCTGTTTTTCGCATGATAATCTTTTGTTGATAATTCTAGTCTATCCTTATTCACAAGGACTTCACCAACGAAGGATATTTATCGAAAATGGGACAAACAAAATTCTGCCAGGGCATTTCAGATATCTCTGATAGCTACAATGCTTTCATTATTGACCAGTGGGGCGTTCTTCATAATGGAGAGAAAGTCTATGAGGGCGTTATTGACTGCCTGAAAGAGCTAAAGGCCCGTAATAAATTCATTATTATTCTATCTAACTCCGGTAAGCGCGCCGATGAAAACAAAGAGCGTCTGAAAAAGTTGGGTATTGGCCCTTCTCTTTACGACATCATTGTTACCTCCGGTGAGACAACCCGGCAGGGGCTTGAAAAGCAGGATGACGGGGTATTCAGTAATATTGGCGAAAAATGCTTTCTAATGAGTCGCGGTGGCGACACCTCAATTGTTGACGGCCTTGATAACATTAAGGTCGTTGATGATATGAAAGAAGCAGATTTTCTTTTAATCAGCGGGACAGATGCACCGGAAAAAACGTTGGTGGATTATTACGAACCTCTTTTGCGTGAGGCTGTAAGGCGTAGGTTAAAGGCCATTTGCGCTAACCCTGATAGCCGTATTCTAATCGGTAATAATCAGGCCTTTGGGCCGGGCATGATTGCGCGGCGTTATGAGGATTTCGGCGGCGTGGTTCATTATTTAGGCAAGCCGCATCAGCCGATTTACCAGCACTGCGTCAGGCTTATGCAGGAAAAAGAGATATACCCCGGTCAGACTGTTATGATTGGCGATACGATGGCGCATGATATAATCGGCGCGGCCTCTATGAATATTGATACTTGCCTGGTTAAAAATGGTCTTCATTATGGATCGTTTAAGGGCTGTAATTCACTTTACGAAGTGGACAGGGCTCTTAATATACTGGTTTTGCAGCACCATAATGTCAGGCCGACCTTTTTGGTTGATAAGCTCAAATGGGGCAAGGCCCTGCCGGACCGCAAGCATAAGAAGCGCAAGATTGCCTAGGTAGACATAATGTTTGACATTTTCGATCTAATAGAGCTATAAGTCCGGCATTGACTTAGCTTTTTATTAGGGAGCCGTGAGATGGATCGGAATTATTTTAATAGCAACGTAGAAAATGCCCCAGACGAAAAAATCATAAAAGAGACAACGATTATTTATGACGGCCCCGCAGGTAAAATTGTTGTGCCGCATACGCCCGATTCCAGTGCCTATTGGGGGACAAACACAGACTGGTGGTATTCCAGCGAGGAAAGTGATGATAGTGGTTTCCGTTGCAGTAGGGAAGATGTTCCCACAATCCTGTATTTTCCAGCTCTTGTGACAGATACAGACAGGGAAAGCCATCCCAAGCTCTCCAGCTTTGGGGTGATATCTATGGATAAACGTCTTTATGACGAGCGAACAAAGAATCTATTTGAACGCTCTGAGGAAGGAAACCGGAAGGAGACAGAATATCTGCCGGCACCTCTTCGGAAACTGATTTCAGCTGCCTGGAAAACACTGGCGCCGGGGCAAAAAGAATATCTGCACACTTTCGGACAAGTACCACGCTATAACTTTGATCTGTCAGAAGATAGTCCACTTTCCAAGGATGAACTATCGTTTGAAGCACGCGAAATGCTTTGGAGACTTCGTCAAATACACCATGACAGCTTTCAGGAAGAAGAAAGAATTTCCAAGCTCATGGAAGACTATCCTGATCTTTGCCAAGATAAAGACGTAATGGTGGAAGCGATGATATGGAAGGGGGACAAGGTTTTTGTACATCTTCCGGATAATTTGCGTGCTGACAAAAGTTTAATTCTTTCACTCGTCTACCCTGGCAGGAGTGCGGAAAATTTAGAAAGGCTTATGAACGCTGTTCCGGAATCTTTACGTGCCGATAGGGACTTCATAGCAAAAGCTCGTGAGAAGAGTAAACATATCATGAAGTTTGCTTCTGATGAACTTCGTTCAGATCTAGGTTTTAACCGCCATCTGAATCATTTGGAGCACCTTCTGGGGGACTCGCTCAATGATCGCCTAACCGTCGATTTTGCTGTGAGCCGGGATGGGACAAACCTGCAATATGCCTCTGAAGAATACCGCAAGGATAAAAATATTGTAAGCGATGCCGGACAGAACAATTACGGGCAGGGCTTGCAATATGCTCATCCGGACTTACTGGATGACAAGGATGTTATTATGGCCGCTGTTTTCAAACATGGACCTGCTTTGAAATATGCTTCCGAAAGACTGAAGGCTGATAAGGACGTTGTAGGAACAGCCATACATCAAAGATACTATGAGTATAGGAATAGTGGGGATATTGCTCCTATAGAATGCGCTTCGGAGTCATTGCGCGGTGATAAGGAATTCATGCTTGAAATTCTTAAGCTCAATCCTGTAGAAACGCTCCGCCATGCGACAAAAGAACTGCTTGCCGATAAAGAATTTGCTCTGGCTGCTATCGCAGGATCTTCTGATGTTTTAGGGTATTTTTCGGAGGCGCTCCGTGATGATGAAGAGATTGTTCTTCCCGTTATAGAAAAAAATGGAATAGCGCTGGAGCATGCGTCTAAAAGATTACAATCCAATAAAGGGATGGCGACTACTGCTGTCACGGCAGATTTTAAGGCCCTGAAATTTGTTGATAAATCCCTGCTAGAAGACAGGGATATTTTGCTGGCGGCTATCGAGAATCTAAATCAAGAGTCTGTAGAGCGACGTTTAGGTGATGTTGTGGAAATATTGCCGAAACAAGCCCTTTCGGATCCTGGCATTTTGCATGGTTTGTTTAATCGTGTTGCCGAACATAGTTCTTCTAAACGATATAAGGACATGGAAACCGTGCTGTTATCTCGCATGCACAACAATCCCTTGTTTTATGGCAGCATCATGACAACTTCGTTGACGGAAGCACGGGATTATCTGGCAAAGTGTTACAAATTGGATGTATCTGCAAATGATGCCCCAATCGCTGGGCCAAAAGTAAGATAAATATATTTCTAGATTTCCTCCCGCATGGCGCGGGGTAATAAGATATCCATGGCGGCTTGAATTTCCGGCATGGCTCTTTCGACGGCGGCTTCGCCCTCGATGATCATTTCTTCGGCTTTTTCAAATTCCAGCATTCCAATATGGCCGATGCGCGGTTTGATATGGACATCGGGCGGGTCACCGGCAAGGCGCGATCTGGTTAAGCGGTCTTGAACAATATTGAGTGAGGATACCATAACGCCAAACAGGCTGGGGCTATTTTTTTCTCTACGGAATAATCTTTTTCCCAGCGGGTTTTTAATTTTTTTCTGATCTTTAAGAGAGAGGTCTTTATCATCGAGAATGTCAAATCCTGTCACGGTTTGGTACCCTTGCCCGGGTTTGGCTGATTTGCCTATCAGGTCGGCATTCAGGTCAACGGCGATTGTCATGCGCGAGCCCATAGCAAGACAGGCTGATACCGGCACCGGATTGACAAGCGCGCCGTCAATGAGTGTCCTGTGATTAAGTTCGACCGGGGGGAAAACACCGGGCAGGGCAAAGGAAGCCATGATGGCATCGGTGAAACTACCCTGCCTTAGCCAGACTTCGTGGCCTGTGACAATGTCGGCAGCAATGGCAATAAAAGGATGAGGTAGCTCTTCGATCTTGATGTCCCCAAAATTTTCATTCATAAGTTTTTCGAGCTTTTTCCCGCCGATTAAACCGGCGCTACGTACCCGAAAATCCATATATTTGAATACATTTCGTCTTGTCAGGCTCAGCGCCCATTCCTCAAAATCATCAAGCCTGCCTGCGAGGTAACTGCCGCCGATCATGGCTCCGATTGATGTTCCGGCCACGATGGTGGGCTGGATATTGTGCTTGGCGAGCCCCTTCATGACACCTATGTGAGCAAAGCCCCGCGCCATGCCGCTCCCCAGCGCAAGTCCGATGGGCGGATGTATGTGCGGTTTGTTAACGTCTTGTTTTTGCTTTTTTTCTTTTGTCATTTTAGATAGAACCCCTTATCTAGAGAGTAGCACAAAACTATGAGTGGAAATATGCAAGACCTGAGACAAACCATTAATTTTTCGACCTGGGCTATGGTTAAGCGTTTGGCCGGGACTTATTTACGGCCTTATACGAGGAATTTGGTAACGGCCCTTTCCTTTATGTTCGTGGCATCGTTTATGACAGTTACATTTGCGTGGCTTATGGAGCCTGTCTTTGACCATGTTCTGGTAGGAAAAAACGAGGCCCTGATTGTTCCTATGGCTTTGGCTATTTTTGTCTGCTTTTTGGTGCGGGGGCTGACATCATATGCTTATACGTTGCAGATGAATCGCATCGGCCAAAATATTGTGGCTGATATTCAGCGCGATTTATTTGGCAGTCTTTTGGGACTCGATCTTAAATTTTTTCACAGTAACCCCAGCGGCCAGCTTGTGTCGCGTCTGGTTAATGATGTGAATGCCGTACGGGGATCGGTTTCGGATACGCTGACAGGAATAGGCCGGAATGTTCTGACTCTCATCTTTCTGGTTGGGCTGATGTTTTACCAAGACTGGAGACTGGCGACGATATCCTTGTTTGTTTTTCCCGTTGCGGCTGTTTTTATGGCGCAGATTGGACGCCGCCTGCGCAAGGTCTCGAAAAATATTCAGGCTGAAACCGGGTCATTAACGGCGCTTTTGACCCAGATCTTTCAGGGTGTACGTCAGGTCAAGGCATACGGTACGGAAGGGTTTGAGCAAGACCGTTCCGGCGGTGCTATTGACCGGGTCAGGAACCTGAATATTAAAGCCATACGCATTGCAACGCTGGCCGCGCCTATCAATGAGACTTTACTGGGGCTGGCTGTTACAGGCGTTATTATCTATGGCGGTTATAAGGTGAGCGGGGGCGTTTTGAGTGTCGGCGAACTAAGCTCCTTTATTACTGCTTTTGCCCTGGCTTATGAGCCAATGCGGCGGCTGGCAAAGTTGAATAATACTTTGCAGATGGGGCTGGGCGCAGGTGAGCGTATCTTTGAGGTTATGGATATGGAAGGAGAAATCGGAGATAAGCCGGATGCGGCCGCTCTAAAAGCAAAAACACCCGCTATTGTGTTTGAAAATGTATCGTTTGGTTATGGCCTTGATGAAGGCCACGCTTTGAAAGAAGCCTCCTTTAATATTCCGGCGGGTAAGGTCACGGCGCTTGTCGGGCCTTCGGGGAGCGGCAAAACAACCGCCATGAATCTTGTCGCCCGTTTTTATGATGTTCTGGATGGGCGGATATTAATAGGCGGAAATGATGTCAGGGACGTGACGCTTGAAAGCTTGCGTGGCCATATCGCGCTTGTGTCGCAGGACGTCACGATTTTTGATGATACAGTGAAGGCCAATATTGCTTACGGCAGGCCCGAATCTTCCGATGATGATATAAGAAAGGCGGCGCAGGCAGCGGCGGCCGATGATTTTATATTGGAAATGTCAGAAGGTTATGACACCAATCTGGGCGAGCAGGGGGTCAAACTCTCCGGTGGTCAGCGCCAGCGTATCGCGATAGCCCGCGCGATTCTACGGGATGCGCCGATCTTGTTGCTGGATGAAGCCACCTCGGCGCTTGATACAGAATCCGAACGCGCTATTCAGAAATCTCTGGAGAAGCTGCAAAAGGGGCGCACCGTGCTGGTGATTGCGCACCGGCTTTCTACTGTTCAGAGCGCCGACCAGATTATCGCGCTTGATGAGGGTCGGGTCGCCGAAACAGGCGATCACGCCGCGCTTGTCAAAGCCGGGGGGCTGTATGCCCGTATGTATAAAGCAGGTCTGGAAGAGTGAGCTTGTTAGATAACAAAGAGTTTGTCTTTCTTATCATCAGCGGAATTTTTGTTTATCTGCTTTTTGTTGCCAGTCTTTATTTTTTTCAGCGCAAGGTCATTTATTACCCAAACCCCAGCCGTCAGGACAGAGCCGTTTACAAGGCTGATGATATGGCGGTGGTAAAGGTGACCACTGAAGATGCTCTGGAGCTGGAAGGGTGGTATAAAGCGCCGCAGGATAACAAGCCCGTCATCGTTGTTTTTCATGGTAATGCCAGCCATATGGGGATGAGCGCGTGGAAAGTGCGTGCATTTATGGATGCCGGGTATGGCGCGCTTTTACCAGCTTATAGGGGCTATGCCGGCAATCCGGGGAAGCCCAGTGAGCAGGGGCTTTATAAAGACGCGCGAGGTTTTTTAAGTTGGCTTATAACAGAAAAGAAAATCCTTGAAAGCAGGATTGTGTTGCTTGGCGAGTCTTTAGGGTCTGGTGTGGCCGTAGAAATGGCGGCCAATGATTTTCCGTCTGTGAAGGCTGTGATATTGGAATCCCCCTATACAAGCTTTGTTGATATGGCCAAAAACAACTTTCCCTATATTCCATTTATGAATCTGCTTGTCAGGGACAAGTACAAAAACCTTGATAAAATAAAGAACGTTAAGGCTCCTTTATTCGTGGTTCACGGAAAACGGGACATGATCGTTCCTTTTAAGCTCGGCAAGCGGCTCTACGATGAAGCTAACCAGCCAAAGGAAATGGTAGAAATGCCAATGGCGGGTCACAATGACCTCTATATGCATGGGGCGGAGCAGAGAATATTACATTTCTTGTCGGGGCTGTAATACAGCGCTTGCTAAAATCCATGCATGGCTGGTATATTTTGCCCCATGAAAAATATTATTTTTACAGTGTTGTTTGTGTGTTTTCTCGTTCCGGCCTCTTGGGCCTGTGCGGGTGAGGAGCATGATCTTTATACGGAAGATCTCGTTATAAAGTCTCAGGACTCTGGCGCGGAACATAACTTTAACGTTGAGATGGCGACAACGCCGGAAGCGCTGATGCAAGGTCTGATGTACCGCTCTAGTATGGCTGAAGATCACGGTATGTTGTTTTTGTTCGCAAAGGAGCTTGAGCGGAATTTCTGGATGAAAAATACGTATATTCCGCTTGATATTATTTTTATTAAGGAAAGTGGTGTTATTCATCATATCCATGAAAATGCGGTGCCGCGCGATGAAACGCCGTTGCCATCAAAGGGCCCTGTGCTGAATGTATTAGAGCTTAATGGTGGTGTTACAGCAAAATTGGGGATCAAGCCGGGCGATGTTATTTCTTTGACCGGAAAAAGCACATCTCCTGAAGAATAATTCTCTTGCTCAATAGCTCTCTATTGTATATTAGTAGCCGTCTTGTCGGAGCGTGGCGCAGCCTGGTAGCGCACCTGGTTTGGGACCAGGGGGTCGGAGTTTCTAATCCTCTCGCACCGACAATCCTTCGCATTAGCGAGCTTCGGGTGGTCTAGAGGATGGTAATGGTCAAAGTTAATTCACCAGCAAACGACCGGGAGGAGATGTGGCAGGAATGGGCAAGCAAAGCTCAGGACGGCGACAAGGCGGCTTATAATCTGTTGCTGCGTGATATTGTTCCCTATATTCGTAATTTTATCGGGCCAAGGCTGGCTAATCCGGACTGGGTCGATGATATTACGCAGGAAGTCCTTATATCCGTACACAAGTCTCTAAAAACCTATAGCCCGGACAGGCCCTTCAAGCCGTGGCTGTCAACAATCATCAGCTTTCGGCGCACTGATTTCCTGCGTAAGCATTACAGCGCGCGCCACGATAAACAGACAACCACAGACGATATGAGTTTTATTCGTGAGCATGTAACCGATTCACCCTTTGCAGGCGAATTAAAGGATGTTGAGAAGGCCCTCGAAGAGTTTCCTGAAAAGCAGCGCAAGCTTTTTATGCTCATGAAAATTGAAGGCTATACGGCAAAGGAAGCCGCGAAACAGATGGATATGAGTGTGTCTGCCGTGAAGGTTTCTGTTCACAGGACAACGAAGAAGTTAAAGGAAATGCTTGGTTAATATGGCCGATGAAAAAGACATAGAGGCTCTGATTGATGATCTGTCCGGCGAACTTAAGCCGGTAGAGCTTCTTGCTCACCCGTTTCTGCGTGTTACGCCGTGGATTATCATTGCCTTTGCTTACCTTGCTGGCGTTATTCATTTCCTCGGTCTGCGTATGGATCTGGGCGATAAATTGCACGAAGCGCCCTTTGTCTTTGAGCTTGGTCTGGCGGGTTTTATTGCCGTTACCGGAGCTTATTGCGCGGGCTGGCTCTCCATACCGGATTCAAGAGGGCAAAAATGGCTCGTGATTATTCCGAGCACGATGTTTGCCGTGTTTATGTTTTGGATTGCCTGTAAGACCGCGTCTGAAGGGTTTTTGCTCCCGGAGATGCATTGGCACCATTGTTTTAGCGATGCACTGCTTATGGGGTTTGTGCCGATTGCCACGCTCTCCATGTTAGTGCGCAGGGGCGCAACGACAAATCCCGGCTGGCTGGCATTCATGAGTATATTGTCTGTCGGTGCGCTAGGGTGGCTGGCGCTGCGTATTACGTGCGGTGATGATAGCGCCGGACATACAATGATCTTTCATTTTCTTCCCTTTGTTTTATTTGCCGCAATGCTCGGCGCGCTTGCCCGTAGGCTCTATCGCTGGTAGGTTTACAGTCATGAAAGTTCGCATTTACAGACCAGCTAAAACAGCAATGCAGTCGGGCCGGGGCAAAGCCGGGACATGGCTGCTGGAATATGAAACGGTTTCAAAGCGCGCGCCGGAATCATTGATGGGCTGGACGAGTTCTGAGGATACGCTCAATCAGGTGCAGCTTAAATTTGAAACGCAGGAAGAAGCCGTGACCTTTGCCGAAAAGAAAGGTTGGGATGTCGCGCTGACCAAGGAGCATGAGCGCAAAATCATTCCGCGTAATTACGGCGATAATTTTAAATATATCCCGGCGGAAGAATGATTCATTGATTTTCTTGGGTTAAATCAGTTATTAAGCTAATCTCAGAAAAAGGCGCCCGTAGCTCAACCGGATAGAGCACCGGTTTTCTAAACCGGGGGTTGCAGGTTCGAGTCCTGCCGGGCGCGCCATTTCCACCAAAGGCTTTAAACGCACCTTATAATTTTACGTGTGGGCATACTCAAACTATTGGTTTTAAAAAATTATTTATAACTTTTTTAACATCATTGATGTTATCGCAGGTAACGTTACTGCTAATACCAGACTCATGTATTCTTGAAAAGCTATGTTTAGCTATCTGTAAATCTAAACCGCCGTCCCAGTGGTTTTCAAAAACCCTCAAAAACTCATTTTTATTTTCATAGGTACATTTCAGAGCATTATACTCTTTGCGAGCGACATACTTCTCTATAGACAATTTAGGAAACTCTCTTTGAATAGCCACAACTAGCGTGGCAGCTTCGTTAAAAAGTGTGCGTGCCGACTGAATTTTTTGAGCCTTTAACTCAGCATCCTGCTGAACAGCATAGCTATTGTCAGTAGAATGGTTTTTTAATGTTTCCATAAAATCATTGTACATAATTTAGTCTCCTTTAAAAATGGTTGTAACACGCGCCGGTCGTTATGTCCAATAATAATTGTAATGTCACGGCACTGTCACGTTGCTTAAGGCCAGGACACATTGATTTAGTAAGGTTATGTTGATTATAAACAGTATAGGTATAAAAGAAAATCAAGTGAAAGTGAGATTGCTCCGTTAGCACAAATCGTGTAAATAATCAGGAAAATTCTGGTACATGGAGATCACATCATTTCGATAGTTAGTTCGAACTGTGACATCTAGGGCGTACCATAGTTTTTACTCATCACCCTCAATTTTTTTCAAAATATTATTTAGCTCGCCGGCTCTCTTTTTTGTGAATTCGTTTATTTTGTTTCCAGTGTTCTCCACCGTTGAGAGCGCCTTTTCTTTGCGTGCCTCAATGTCCCGGTAAGCGTCTTCAATGGTAATGCACCCATTAGAATGAAGAGGAGAGCATATTGATATTTCACTTGTACGTGTATCAATCATGTAAACGCCGGCAAGGCCGGAAACAGGTGTGATTTGATAGCGCCCGGTCTGTGAATTGTACAGAATGGCCAAGGACAGAACTATGAGGCTGAAGGGTATGAACAAAGCTTTCATGTTTTTCATGATGACTTAATTTGGACAGTAGCACCATATTAAATTACGAGGCGGATATATTAATTGACATAACCTAAGGGCTTGTGTTATTTTGCCCGCGAATACATTAATTTATGGGAGGAAAATTATTTCATGTGGATTATGCGCGAGATAAGCGAGGGCTTAAAGACTGTCTTTTTCAAATGTGGCGGCACTCGGATCGTAGGTCCTGAGTTGCTCGGAGAGAGACAGCTCAATGAAATCATAGAGTTTTTAATCCAAAACCCTTCCAAGAGGGCCATTGAAGGGCAGGCTATCAGCGCGCTTACTCGCGCTGGAGAAAATTGGCGCTTGCGCGGGCGTCCGGAAGGATGCGTCATTTTTGGCAATAATTTTTCTGCCATCCATGAAAGAGGCAATAAAAGCAGACATACTTTTACAGACGAAGACGTAAAAACGATTGCCGTTGCTTTAGACGCTAAGGTTTCGGGCATCCTATTTGCTAATCCGGGTAAATTGAGTTTCGAAGTGTACACATGGCACCGGGAAAACCCGGAATTCTATCCTGAATGGGTAGGGCGCATTCAGGATAAAAGCCTTAAACACGAAAGTTCGGAAATCAAGCTCTACCGATCTTAAGAATTGGTTCTGGTTTCTTGACAAATTATAGGATAGTAGTTTATAAAAGTTTCCATATTTATAAGTTTAGGGTCGAGGATTAGATAATGGAAAAAGTTTTAAAGATTAAAGCGTCAGAAAAGATGATTGAGTTAAGCCGTCTTGCATCAAGCGCGGCTCAGGGTTTCTTTGTGCTGGGAGAGCTAGAGGGTATTAAAGCATTTAGAGGAAAGCTTGTAGAGCACCTCGTAAAAAAGGGGTGGTCGTTGGAAGGGAAACTTTTTGATGAGCCGGGTTATACACGTAAATGCTCAAAGGAAATGTATGAAAAGACAAGGTTTATACGGTATTTTTCTGATTTTTATACTGATGCGTCCGATTCATATATTGCCGGTGTTCTTGAGTTTTGCTTGAATCGAGATGGTTTCGAAAATAGTAGTGCTTTTTACTTGGAAGAAAAAAACCTTGCCGCTCTTGAACAAGCAATTAAGTCTGCTACTGAAGATGTAAAACAAACTTATGGCGACCCGCTTGCCGTTAAGTATAGGCAAAGGAGCATTATGAGAGCCGCTTTTGATGCTGTTAAAGCAAATGTTTTCGATGTCCTGCCTTCTCAGGAAACCCAGCTGAACAGTGCGCTGAGAGCGGTGGTTGATACAATGAGATATTATCGCGATCAGCATGAGGTTCTGAGCTATGAGTTTCAGAACCCTATGACGAAATGTCTGGAAAAAAGAGATTGGCCGATAAATAGTCCTCTTTTCATTAATTTGCCAATTGTAGAGGCGTTTTGGAATTTGGTGAGCGCTGCTAAAAGCAAAACTTCCCTCGATGTCAGGTATTATCTACAGGATGATAATGTTCCTCCTCGCAAACCTTACCGTGAAGCGAAAGATTTTATCTTAAACCATATTGAAGACATTTCCCTTGCTGTGCAAGACGTGACAAAAGAGCTGTATGTTGAACTGCCTAAGCGCGATAGCACTGTAGCTGGTAGCAAAAAAAATCCGAAATATCAGCCTTAAGGCCAGCGTATCTTGATAATGTCCTGTTCTGACTGTATTAAGTAAGGGCAGGGTTTTTCATCAGCAATTTTCCGGGCGGGCAATCAATCATGAGTATTATTACTATCACCAGCATTCTGGTTACGTTTTGCGCTGTGTTTTCGTATATCAATTACCGATTTATCAAGTTGCCGACTACGATTGGCATTATGGTCATGGCGCTTGTGCTTTCTACAATCATTATGATCATGCCTGCGGTTGGGTTTAATATCCTGCCGCCCGTACGCCACATCATGGATGGGATAGACTTCTCCGAGGCTTTGTTGCACGGAATGCTGAGCTTCCTGCTGTTTGCAGGGGCGTTGCATGTGAATTGGGAGACACTGCGGAACCAAAAATATATTGTTTCCTGCATGGCGCTTTTGGGGACGGTTTTATCGACGGTGCTGGTGGGATTGGCGGTTTATTATATATTCCCGGCGCTTGGTTTTGAAATTTCCTTTATTCATGCACTTTTGTTCGGATCGCTGATCTCGCCGACCGATCCGATTGCGGTCATGGCCATTCTGAAAAAAGTGGGGGTTCCGTCAACACTGGAAACAAAAGTTGTGGGCGAGTCTCTTTTTAATGACGGTATCGCGGTTGTTATATTCCTAACGCTTTTGGGGATAGCAGCGCACGGTGAAACCACCGCGTCTCATGTGGCGCTGTTGTTTGCCGAAGAAGCGCTCGGTGGGGTCGTCCTTGGCGGGGTGCTTGGCTATATTGCGTTTGTGATGCTGCGTAGTGTTGATAATTATCAGGTCGAAATTCTCTTAACGTTAGCGCTTGTTATGGGCGGTTATGAGCTGGCGACTGTACTTCATACTTCCGGGCCTATTGCGATGGTTGTGGCAGGGCTTATTGTTGGCAATGTGGGGCGTACTCACGCTATGTCTGCTCATACCAAAGAAAACCTGGATAATTTTTGGGAGCTGATTGATGAGTTTTTGAACGCTATTTTGTTCCTGTTGCTAGGCTTTAGTTTGCTGATTATCGAGTTTAATCAGGCAGCATTAAATGCCGGGCTTATTATGATTCCGGTGCTTCTGCTAATTCGTTACTTGTCGGTACTTTTGCCCGTTACCGTTCTTAAGCGTTTCCGCAGCTTTAGTCCGGGCGCGGTCAATATTCTGACATGGGGCGGTTTGCGCGGTGGCATATCCGTGGCCTTGGCGCTTTCACTGCCGCCCGGTGAATTACGGGACTTTCTCTTGCTTGTGACCTATTGCATCGTGATGTTTTCAATCATCGTGCAAGGCTTGACCATCGGGAAGCTGGTGCAGAGATATAATAATTAGAGTTAGAGCACATTCTTGGTAGATAACGCTGAGAAAGTTTGCAAAAGAGTTCAGGCCATTGCCGGTTTAAGGGCTTGTCTTGAATCTAGATATTTTTGAAAATTATCGGCATTTTGATCTATTGCCTCGTTAGCTTTTTTGGGTAGAGCAACTCTTAAAAAAGTAGAAGTCGCCCCTCCTGCACCCAAGGCAAAGAAGGGCAGGGATGAGCCAACTGCCGCGCCGAAGAACATCGCCACGGGTAATGGCACCGAACTATGGGCAATATTAGAAAAAATAGCGGCGCCTAAGGCTGCTGACACATCAATGGCGCGGGTAAAAAGTTTGCCGTTATCCTGTACACTATCAATATCAAAAACATTCCTTAGAAGAGGTAGGTGGGCCATTCCGATGAAGACAGGAAGGATAACAGTTGCGTACGCTAACAGGGAACCTGTAGCTTTTAAGGACACTTCCATTCTAGAGTTTTCGATAGCGCTAGCGCTCAGCCCCGAAAGATTTCTCACTGACCAGCAGAAGGCTTCCTTTAAGGAAAAAAATTGTTGCTTGTTATGGTTATCTTTGTTTTCGCTTAACATGGTCTTTTTTCCTTTATAGAAAAACTATATGACCATATCAAAATCACAACCTTATGTCAATAAAAACAAGTGTGCTTGTCGCTATTTTTATATTTAAGAAAGCGCTTTCAGGTCTGTTTTGAAGGCGTGATTGCTGATCTCTATCACTTTGTTTACCCGGTCGAACATCGGTGAGCCGGGTTCGAGATCTTTAAAGAGCACAAGGCCTTCTGCGCCGCTCATGTCCGTTGATATTTTGGGGTGAATGTCGATAATCAGGCATCTTGTATAAAGGTCGTAATAGCGCCGCGCATAAATATCATCGCGCTTGGTGCCGGGCTTGCCTTGTAATTTTGCGCCCATGGGGTCGTCGGCGCCGCCTTTGCCGATTTCCTCAACCCAGCCGTCAGCATTAAACCTAACTCTTATGTTGGGATCTATCTGATAAATAAATTTACCATCAACGGGTTCGGGAAATCCTGAAGCCTTGTTTGATTCTTCTTCTTGATTCATAAAAAAGTACTCCATACTATTTTATAAGATTCTTCGCGTGGGCCCAGAATGACAGTTTTATTAAAGATTGTAAAATAGACAACGAAGTAGGGAGATAAAAATGCATCAAAAGCATGATCGAGATAAGGATGAAGGCGGCACCCCTATAACAACGAGGCTTCTTATGGCTCTGGTTGCTATTGTTGCCTTGGTTGGTATTTATTATTTTCTGGGCGGGAGCCGGTTTCCAACAGAAATTAGTTACGATAGGCTATGGTAAATTTGGGGTTTATCATAAAAAAAAGTCCGGAGATCTAATGATCCCCGGACAAACGGCGGTAATAGAGGGTGTGTATCTAAGTTGTAACCAATATCGAACCTAAACGCAAGCAAAAAATATAAAACTTGAAGAGTTTTTGACCCAAAAACGAAACTTTCTTAAATAAATGTAAATATTGAAGTAATATTTAAAGTAAACTTACAGGGCTATAAATAACTATAGGCCTTTTAATGTGATTTGTTTCTTATCTATTGTCTAATTTCTTGTCATTTTTAGTTTTTTATATTTATATTCTTAATAAATACATCGTTATTGGTTTTTTTTAGTAAGAACGTCTTTGCCACTAAAGGCGTAACTTCTATAAAGGCGTCTTATACTTTTGTGCCAGAGTCTTGATTTCTGTAATGTCGCGCCCACTATAGCTTTCGGGCTATAGCTTATCGTAAACAAGAGCCTTGTATATGAAAATAAAAGCAGAGGGTCAGGCTTTATAAACCAATGTTTCTTTATAAAAAAGACGATTTTCTTGCTTTATGGTGAATAGTGTTCTATCAGGGATTATAAACAAAAAAACACTATATACAGGTGGGGTAAGCTATGACTTTATCTGCGAGCGATCGTATCGATCGCATGCTGTCCGGGGAACAAATTCATCCATTTGACTGGGTGAATCTTCCCCTTTTTTATGATCCAAAACCGGAAGAAGATACCGAGTACACTAATCGTTTGCGCGATGCCACGAAAATGGCTTATGTCGCGGCGAATGAGATGGGGTACGGCCTGAAATTCCGTTTTCGTCCTAGCTCTATGTCTAACGGCCATGCGGCTTATGCTCTGGCCGAGCAAAACAAAGATAAAATCTTGCAGGCGACGAGAGCAAAATACGGGGAAGGCTTTCTGACCACGCAAAACCTTAAACATATGGTTGCCGGTAGCGAGATGATGAACCGGATTATTCAGCCCAACCGGGAGCAGGATTTTCGTTCAGCCAATAAGATTGAAGGCCGCTTCCCAAATGAAGCGATTGTTGTTCCTATAGAATTTGAAAATGTCCCCCGCAGCCAGCGCGGTAATAATGCTTTGAGCCAGGGCGCTACATTTCAGGACTGGACGTTTGAGTGCTGGTGGGCACCGCGTGTCATGGATATGAGTGGTCATGTGTGTGGCGGTGACAGGCCGTATTCGCGCTATGCCAATATAGAGGACTTAACGGCGGATATGATCCAGTGCGGCTTGCTGGATGATTACAGAGAGCATGTTGGGCCGGGTAAAGAATTCGATATAACTGATGAGCATGGCAGGAAGGTGACACTTGCCGACCGGGCATGGGAACGTGCCAAACATATTGTTGATGTTGTTGAACGTGGTTTCAGGAGTGACCTGGCCGTGGCGACGCTTGTCGCGCAGTTCCAGATTGATGACTGGCTGGGGCAGGGCAATAAAGGCCCGCTTGATATGAAGAAGGTTCATCCTAATTTGACCAAGCGCTCTAAAGCAGAGATGGCGCAGATGTCGCGCCTTAAGAAGATGATGTTGCCTTATATCGCTGAAAAATGCGCTGACTGGGTTCCTTATAATGAAGACCCGAACCTAAAGGCCTATTTTGAAAAACATATTCTGCCGCTTAAAGATAAAGGTAGAGATTTTGACATTAAGAAAACAAAAAGGGCTCTTTTTGCTTATAGTCCTGTCGGCGCATTTAATAACCCGGACTACGCTAAAGAAAGTCTGAGCCGTGATTTTGATGATAGCGCACACACAACAAAACCGGCCAAGCGCCGCAGCGTTGATGGGGGTTATTTCAAAGATCAGGCGCGGCTGTTTGATGACGACCATTTTGATAAGCTTTCTTTGTGGGAGCAGGCGGCGCTGCCTTATATTCTGGGCGCAGTTGAATCATTCCGGCTGCCGGAAAATTCCCCGCGCTCGATGTTTTACATTGCGGAACCAAAAGGCGGTGCTCTGGCTAAAAAATATATGAAGAAGCATAAGCTTGACTGGTTAAAGGAAGCCTATAGCGCCGAAGACCAAAAAGGCAAAAATGCGTTTTCTAAACAAGTTGCTGCTAAAAATAAAGCGCAAACGCCGAAGGATGTGGATGCGCTTGCGGCTATGGAGGCCGTCCAGACGCGGGACATTCAAAATATTGTCAGTACGAATAACTTCATAAACATCGCGGAAGCTGCTGAAAAATTCCGTAATTTTGTGGCTGCAAAAGGGCCGCAGAAATTATCACCACGGGCAAGGCTCGCATTGATGATGGAATGGATGGATCGCAACCCGGAATCGATTGCGGTGCGTAAAGACTGGCAGGTTCATCACGACGAAACGCAGCTTATGGTGCGGGCACTGCAAATCGCCACAGGACTGGTCGATCGGCCCTACAATGGCGGTGATTGTAAGATGGAAATTTTTGCTTACGATCAGAAAAGCCAGTCTCTTGAAAAGCAGGACATGTACGATCTTGTTACAAGGCTTGGAAAGACTGTTGATGAGATGCTCTGTAAATCACCGCCGCCGGAGGCCAAAGAGCACTATTTGTCTATGGCGCGGATGATCCAAATTCTCGATATGTATATGGACCCAGGGCGTATGAATGTGAAGCAGGTAAGCAATCCTGTCTCCGGGGCTGTTACGTCCGAAGAAATTATCAACTGGCGCGATGTTGACCCGTCTTTGATGGGGTTTTGGCACGAAGACCCGGTCAAGAAGGCGGAGCTAAAAGAGTTCAGAAATCATATTCGCGAGAAGCTTCTTAATGTCGGCGTTCTTTATTTTGATGAGAACGATCTGGAAGGGCTTGGTGAGGATTATAAAGCGGCGTGGCATGAGGCGCATGGTGTGGATGCCGCTGAGAAGCGGAAAAAACATGGAGAAAGGCAGACCTTCCAGAACTGGAAGGGGCCAGTGTAAGGGACGGATTAAATAAAAATAAAAAACAAAAACAGGGAGCAGATTAGTTAATGAAATTAAAGGGCGCTGATTTATTAAAATCTATAGGACTCGTATCCGGAAATAGTAATCCGAATACAGCCGCGTCTATTTTATTGACCGGTGCCGCGACCGATCCTGAAACCGGTCTTATTGTGTCTCTTGAATCCTCAGCAGAATTTGGCAAAACCGGTAAGCTTACTGATGTTAACATCAAATATTGGCGTCAACTTCCCTATGGTGAAAGCCGCAATCAAAATCTTATCTCGATCAAGGTGAAGGCGGGGCGGGGGAAAGATAATGTTGAGCTGAACGAAATCTGGGTGCAGTCGGCCCGTGTTTATAACAGTGCGCATGAAGATGCGGCTGACCCGGAAGTCAGAAAGAAAATTAACCGTGTTCTGGAAGGGGTGAACCGTCTTAACACGCAGTTGCGTAAAAAAGGCCCGGTCGAGGATACTGCCAAAATCCTGAATGATTGCTGTTTTGATGAGGTGGTTGGTGAGACCATGATTGTCAGAGGGCTGAAAAAAGAAGGCGGCTTTGATTTTTCATTGTCCTCTTACTTTGCCAAGCAGGCTTCGGAAGGTGTGGGGCTGAAATTCAGGCAGCTTGATTTGAACAGGCTCAAGACCATGATGGGTTTTAGCCTTAATGATCTCGAACCGGACAAGGATTTTTCCGGTGACCGCGAAGTCAGCTCTGCCGATCCGCAATCCGGTATTTCCTATGAAGCGGGCGTGCGTTTGGAAAAAGGCAAGAACGGGCGTGTTGTCATGACAATGTACGACAATACCAAAGACGTTCCCGATGGCGTTGAGGTCGCGGAAATTGCAGAAGTCCTGCGCTTTGAGTTTGAAAAGGGTAAGGATGACTCCTTTACGCTTACAGATGTGAGGTGTTTGGGAGATAAAGTTGATTGCGCTGACATCCAAAAAGTTTTGAAGGTTCTGGGGTTTGCGCAGGCTTGTAACAGAGACATGGCGCATTGGGAATATCCGTCTTTTATGGATCATCTTGCTGAATATGATCTCCTCGATATTGTTAACCCTCTGCCGCCGCCATGCTCGCTTGAAAAAGATGGCGGTGAATTTTTATATTTCTCGCTGCATGGTTCCGGCTTTGAAAAAAAGATCGAAAACTTTGGTGACCAGATCGGGATTGCCGATGTCTTTCTCCATCGCGGCACAAAAGAAGATGGCAGTATTAGCACTGTTGGCGCGGCGGTCGATTTCCCTTTTGCTTCGGGCGGGTCTGATTCCAATTTTGACGGCGCGGTTCCTGATTACCTGCCGTTCTGGGATGACCTTCAGGCGTTTTTTATTACTCATGATCACTTTGACCATTGTGACGGACTGCCTTTTTACGCGAAAGCCGGGCTGATGGTAAACAAAGACGTTTACGCCACGGCGCAGGTCAAATATATGCTGGACAAGAAAATGGACTTTCTTAAAGTGCCCCGGCGTTTGCGGCCTAAAATCACGATTGTTGATGATGAAAATCCGGTGAGGATCAAAGACGCAGAGGGCAATGCGCGTCTTTGGGTGCAGCCTAGCCCGAACGCGACGCATCACTCCGCGCTGTGTACGCCTTATATTGTCACCGCTTGTTACGGCGATAAGCATTATAACGGTTCAGCGGTTTGTTACGGTGATGGTAGTGGCCTGAGTCAAAAGGCCGAAACTTTCTTTGAAAAAGGGACGCGGGTTCTGGGTGAGCAGGATGGCGTGACCCCGGAGAAGGTAGACAAAGATATAACCGTAGCGCTGCATGATCCGACGGCCATTCGTTATGAAGGCCATGCGCCGAAGGCCGATGAAGTCGAGGAAATTCAGACCGAGGTCTTGAGCTGGTTTTCAGATAAGGGCGTATTGATGACGCCGATTAGCACCAATGATATTGAATATACAGTCGGCGCTCATGTTGCGCATAACACAGGCCGGGACATTACGGCAGTCGGGCGGAATGCCGAGCTGCGGACGGCCTGTAAAAACCTGTTCGGGATGTTGCCGGATTTTGATCTGCGAGAATTCAGGCTCGATCCGTTTGAAGAAGAGGGAAAGATGGACAGTCTTATCCCGCAGGATGTCTTGAATTATTATTTTTCTTCGCTTGAGAATGTAGAGGTCGATCCGGATAAAATAAAAGTTAAGCCGGAAGAAATTGAGGCCGTCCTTGATAAAATGGGTGTAGACCCGGAGGACAGTGAGGCTTACGACAAAGCCTATGATGAAGCGGAAAAACGCGCCAAAAATATAAAGTACAATGAGACTTGCGAGAAAAAGATGGAGAGCGCTCGCAACAATGCTCTTAAATCCTATAAGGAACATCTAGAACCTCGTGAAAGAGATCATGAAAAAAGTGTAAGGCTCTTTATGCTCAAGAGCCTCTTTAAACATGACGCTGTTGTGTTTGAAAATGATTACAATGATTACCTGATGTATAAGGCGATTATGGATCGTAAGGAAACGGCGTCCATACGGGCGACCAGAACCTCGAAAATGGCCAAGGATTTCCGTCTTGATCCCGGCAGGTTGATGGTCTTTATCACAGGGACACAGGGCAATGCCGAGGAGAAATTTTCGACGCTGCAAAAATTCGCTGATTTTTTCTCGCTACTTGATGTTGACGAGAGCGTCCGTAATACGGGCTATAAAATCAATGCGGAGGATTTTGTTGCTGTCATTACCCAGCCGCCGATCCCTGGCAATGAAAATGGCCAGGATAATTTAATCAATAGTTTGGTCGCCAAGCGAAATATCACGGTTGTTGGCGCTTTTATGAACGGGTTTAAAGTTTATAACCCCAAGGACAAAAAAGACGTAATTTTAAAAGGCCTGAGAAAGCTGGGTTGGCAGCATGAAGTAGATGTGGAAGGTAATATACGCGTTTACGCCAAACCTATTCACGTGCACGGTCATGGTTTCAAACAGGATTTGCTGGGCATAGCAAAATCTATTCCGGCTGAAACGCATGAATGTCACCATATTCCTGATTATGATACCTATGAAATTTTCCGCGGTATGATGCGCGATAATAATTTTAAGCACTCCAATATTAAGCCTGATGATTTTCAGGTTTACCGGGTTGATGCTCATGCCAAGAATGCGGATAAGAAGTTTGAAAAAATCGCGCATCTGAATCCGTCTTACGTGCTTGTGAAGATGGCGCGTAAATACGGCCAGTATTTTGGTGGCTGGTTGCAGCTTGTGCGCTCGACGATGCTCCGGCGTGAAGGCGGTCACCGTGCCGACGGGCTTATGGCGCGCACAACGGGTGATGGAACATATCAAAAGAAAACAGCGCGGCAGGATTGGGACAAGGTCAGCAATCCTGATAATTTCAATCCCGTTCAGAGAAGAAGAAAAATTGGTCCGAGTATTGTTGAGCGCGGGGCGGGGCGGGACAGGCATAGAAGCCGTCCGGTCTGGAGTTTCACCCCGCGCGGCAGGAAAATAGGATAGATGGAAACAAAAACAAAAATGGAAATGCGTATAGCCAATAAAAAAGATGTCTGGCATCTGGTGCAGCGGGGCGAATTAACCCAGCTTCATTTTGATTTCGAGGCTTATGGTCTGAATACGCAATTTGCCCAGATCATGAGCTATGGCGATGCTGTCGGTGATCTGGCCGGTAATTTGGCCGGGTCGGACGAGTTTCACGTGAAGCGTCCAGACCGTTATATACCAACGCCTCAGGCTTTGCTGGTGACGAAAACAGCGCCCGGTGATCTGGATGATGAAGACCGTCTGCCGCATCGTGTGGCGATGGCTAAAATCGCGCAACGCTTTGAACAAAATCATCTGGCAGCGGCGGAGTTCGGTGTAGAGGAAGAAGAGAAGAGACCTTTTAATACTGTTCGGAAATATGGTGAAGACTTATACCGCAAACCGCAAAATGAAACTGTTATTCATTACCCGTTGTTTGATGCCGATAAGAAAATGGAAATCGGCGCGAAAGGTGAAATTATCACCGATCCGCGAGGTATGCTGAAGCTGAATGATGACGGGCATGTTGTTATTCAGCCGGACGGCAAGCTGGTCACAATTCCTGATGATAATGGCGGTTACAAACCTATGAAGCTCGAAGACGGCGCGATTACGTTTGATGTGCGTATTCACCCTGACCGCAATATGATTGCCTACCGCTTTGATGAAAATACGCAGAGTCCGTATTACGAGAATATCGAGAACGGTTATTATGAAGACGACAAAGGCGGCGACAAATGGAAGTTCTCTGCGCCGCGCTTGCTGATTAGCGGTTTCAGGATCAAATGGTACGATATTCCGGTTTTAAGAACCAATCTTGTTCGTGCCGGGTTTCATCCCTCGAATATTTTCTTCACCCATTCAAAGGCAACGATCAGCAACAAGCAAAAGCCCAAGAACTTCTCGGTTGATGGCTATAGCGTGGTGATTAACACCCACCTTTACGGGCCGCAGGGTGAAGAGGGGTTAAAGCTCAGTGAGCGCACAGACCCACGCACAGGCGAACAAGTACCGTCCGCCAAGCTTGAGCTTGTGATGGCGGAAAACAGCCGCTACGAGAACAAAGAGCGCGGCGTAAGAGCGGGAGTCTTTATGCCCGACGGTTCGATCTATGACGGGCGCAAGGGGCACAAAAGCCCGGCCTATGACTCGCTCGCTTCTTTTGCGATTTCTAATTATTGCCGTGAACTTGCACCTAATATCGTAAAGCAGCAGGAGTTGCAATCTGATGAAGATTATTTACGCGAAATGCTGCCGGGTATGGATCTGACCGACCCGTTGCCGCCGATTTTTGCGATGATGCGAAACAGTTATCCGGAAAAACCCGTGGCCGACCCTATGGCCTTTATCGGTTTTGATGACCAGCAGGGGCAGTTGCGGCGCGCGATGACAATGCGCCTTGATCTCGGTGACTTGCGGAATTTCACTTATAAGGGCAAGACACTTATAGAGATGGCGCGTGAAGATATGGGGCAATCCGATGATGCGCAGCGCAACTTTGTCAGGATGATAAAAGAGCAGGGGCGTGATCCGGACTCGCTGATTCGTGTTGATTCCCTGCGCAAGTTCCACGGTGTTGTGCGGCTTCATGAGGCGCAGCATACGGAGTCTGCCAAAAACTGGGACTATGAACAGATAGATGATAATTTCCGTTTTCTGGTTGATGAGGAAAACGGGCGTATTCTGGAAGCCATCCGCGATGCCGTTGAAGTCCTGAACTGGGAAATGCGCTCAAAGCCTTTGCCTGACAACCCCCGGCTGGAAGAAGAATGGCCGTTCAACAGCTTTGGCGATATGGACTTTCTTGAGGTTGAGTCTCGTAAGGAAATATCCAGACGCAAAAAGATGCCACAGAAGGGGCAAACGATAGGTATCGTGCAGCTTCTCTACGAAAAAGCTATGGATGTATTCAAATATCACAATACGATTGATGAGCTTTTGCACCGTCTGGCCATTCAGCCGCATCCGGTTGATTTATTTGGTTATGATGAAAATCTGGATTTAAGAGATACAGTTGAAAATTATTGGGACCTTTTCAAAAAAGTTCACAAACGGATGGGGGATAAGAGTTGTTCTTATATCCATATTTTTGACGAGTTTATCAACAAAGCCGGAAAATTTGTTCCGCCCGGTACGGTTATGCTCGGTATGACTGCCAAAACTAAAAAACCTGAGGAAATGAATGAAGAAGAACTGAAAGCCGCGATTGAAAAAATTCAGGATTTCCGTTGGGGTTTGATGCAGCGCATACTTCATGATGATGAGCTGGAGCGTAATGACAAGCGCTCTGCCTATGGTAAGGGGCTGTTTGATCATAAATACTCCCAAAGAGGCCGGGTTTTGTGCGGTAACCTAGGTCGTGATTTCCGTATTGTTGATGAGCGCGGGCGTGAGCTGTCGATAGATTATCTCAAGCGGCAATATAGCCACCAGCCTCATGCTTTGCAGGAAAAGCTTGAATCAAAAGACTGGCGTATTCAGTTCTACCGCCAGACCTCCGAGCCGACAACTTCAGTCATTTTGATGCAATATGCCGATATGGGACGGCTTGATGAGCTAAGTCCGCTTTGGCAGTTCAGGTATCAAGCCTTGAAATCGCTCTATTTGAACGGTGCACCAAATGAGGAAGCCGCAAATATGCGGTGGGACGCTATTCCTGTGCTGGAGCGCTCGTTACTGGCTTTAGAGGTTAACCACCCGATTGATTATGAAGGCGGGCTGGCACGGGTCTTTTCGCAATATGTGTCGGGCGAGGCCGAAGTCTTCCTGCGCTCGGAAGAGGGGCAGAGATTCGTTGGTGATTATAAAACCTATCTTGAGAAAATTAAGGCGGACAACCCTGTTCTCGATGCGCATATGGCGGCAACGCAGTATGATAGCGAAACGGGAGTTTCCTATGACTGGATTGAGCATGAAATTAATGCGAAGGATTATGTGTTGATTGACGTTCCTGACCCTCATTTGCGCAGTCCGCTCGAAGATATAAGACATAGTCCGTATTCTTTGATTATTCGTAGCATTAGTGATGAAGACAAGCTGCGCATTCGCCGGGGCGCGCCGGTTGTCTTGCGCGGTATGCAAACGGGGCGCTTATATCATCCGGGGCCGGTAAATGTGCGGCAAGCACCAAAGAAAAATGCCAGCTATGCCGATTATTACGAAGACGCGCAGCGCGCTTATAAGGACGAGGCGGGGGTTCATTTTCCCAAGCCGGGGAATCGGGATGTTTTGCGTATTGAAGGGCTTACGCCGATTGCGAATGGCCGTCCTGTGGATGCGCAGATGCAGAGCTTAAAGGTTCCTGCACAGCATTTTGACGGGCTTGTCAGCCCGCGTCTGGCGTTCTTTAACAAGGATGAGCCGCTCACAGGGCTTGTTATGCCTGCTGATTATTGCCCGCAGGAGTTAAAGGCCGGGAAACCTATCCGGTTCCGCGAAATGGAATCCTCAATGGGAAGCAAGATGGATGGCACCGAAGGGACGGAGACCGGTCATATTTACGAAACAAAACTTAAGAAAGTGCGGCGTATGACCGTCGGGCAGTTGCTCGAAGAAGTGAGCAACAAGAAGATTACAGATAAACAGGCGCAGAGCTGCGGTTATGCCGGTGCCCATGATATGTGGGAAAAAGTAAATGAGTCTTTCCTGAACAGGGAATCGCCGGATGTTGCGCAGGAAGAGATTTTGATGCTGGCATTTGATGCTGTGGAGAAGAAAAGCTGGGCTTATTTCAATCCGGTAGAAACACCGAAAGCGGCCTTTATCCACGATGGAAAACCTTTGTCACCTTCAGTTTACCGTTACAAGAGCGGCCCTAAGCCAAGGTAAGGTATGCGCTTACACTTCCTTGTAAAGCGTAAAGACATTCACTTTTTGGTCCCGGCCGCGCACTTCTTTTTCGCCAAGAGGCTTTAAAAGGGCTTTCCATGATTGGTTTAAGCCTTGCGTTACTTCGGAGGAAAGAAGGATGTTTGTGCCTAGCTCTTTGTTCATTTGTTCCAGCCGGGCGGCTGTATTCACAACATCACCATACAGGCCGATAAAGAGCTTCTCTTCGCCAATTTGATTAAGCACAATTTGTCCTGCGTGAATTCCGATACGGAAATCAGGGACAATGCCAAAAGATTTCCAGTAGCTGTCACGCACGGATTTTGAAGAAAAGTGATTGCGTAGTTTATAGACGGCGGAGAGGGCATTGTTCGATTGGTGAGGAGACCACATGACGACCAGACCATCGCCTGTGTAATTCAATATGTCTCCGTTGTGAATTCTGAATATGTAGCCTGAATCATAAATAAACTGGGCGATTAATCTCATGCTTTGTTTGGGGTCAAGCTTTTCTGCCATGGCAGATGAGCCAACCATATCCAGAAACAGGACAATGCGGCTTTGTTCAACGGGGCGGTGATATGTTCCAAGCAGAAACTCAAGAAAGTGCTTTTGCCCAATCATGTCGATTACTTTTAAAAGACTGATGGAAAGAGTAGGTACAAGCATGGCAACACTGATAAAGGTCATATAAAATCTTAGGGAATAATCGTTGCCAAGCCCCCAGCCATTTGATGTAAGGCTTGTCAGGGCCAAGCAGAGACCAATAGCTATTCCCATGAAAATACAATAAATGATGAGATGTTCTGTCGGTTTTAGCTTCTTTACTAATTTTCCGTATTTTCCTTTGCCGGTTTCTATGTAGGCCAGCCAACAGAGGCTGTAAAGGCTCCAGAAAACCATAATTGATTTCATATTGCTAAGAATCAGAGGGTTAGCAAGCCATATAATGGTTCCGACTGTAATTAATAAAAGAAAGAAAACAATCAGGTATTTTGCGTACATGGCCAGAGCCAGAATGGCGAGGAGAGCGCATTCCCCCCAATAAAAGTATGCTACTTGCCCTATGCTCCAGACATCTCCAAACACAGCCATGATAGGCAATATGTTTGCAATAAGCAGTAGGTATATGTGGAGGCTAATCTTTTTTTTGTTTTTAACCATGATTCTTTTGCCGTGCGGCGCTTACAAAATAAGAACTCTTGTGAATTCTATAGAATATTCTGTGAAAGGAGAAGAAGATTTAAAAAATGGTGCTGGCTAGATATGAGATAACCAAACAATACCTTGGTATGTTTGATCTTTCTCCTGTGTTTAAAGTTTTTTCAAATCTAATTAAAATCAAGGATACGACTTGATTCAAATCAAATCTATTCATAGGCTGTACTCGTAATATGGCGATGAGTTGTGTGACTGTTCTTAGGAAAATAAGGTTTAGGGTATTATGAGTTATTTTTTCGACCGCTTAATGTTTCTCAAACAAAAACGCGAAGACTTTGCCGATGGACACGGTGTCCTGACTTCTGAAAATCGCAAGTGGGAAGGGGCTTACCGTGGTCGTTGGGCGCATGATAAAATTGTCCGTTCGACACATGGCGTGAATTGCACGGGCTCTTGTAGCTGGAAGATATATGTCAAAAATGGGCTTGTGACGTGGGAAACGCAGCAAACAGATTACCCGCGAACCCGGCCTGATATGCCGAATCATGAGCCGCGCGGTTGTTCCCGTGGCGCGAGCTATAGCTGGTATATATATAGTGCCAATCGCCTGAAATACCCGCTTATCCGCAAAACCTTGATAAAACTCTGGCGCGAAGCCAAAGAGAAGCACAGCGACCCTGTTGATGCCTGGGCGAGCATACAGGCGGATGAAGAAATGCGCCGCAGCTATCAAAAAATGCGCGGTATGGGCGGTTTTGTGCGCGCTGACTGGGACGAAATTAACGAGATCATTGCGGCGGCCAATATTTACACCGTAAAGGAACACGGCCCCGACCGAGTTATCGGCTTTTCGCCTATTCCCGCAATGTCGATGGTTTCATACGCTGCCGGGTCGCGCTATTTGTCGCTGATGGGTGGTACATGCATGAGCTTTTATGACTGGTATTGCGACTTGCCGCCTGCCAGTCCGCAAACATGGGGCGAACAAACAGATGTGCCGGAAAGTGCTGATTGGTACAATTCCAGCTTTATCATGATGTGGGGCTCTAACGTGCCGCAGACGCGGACTCCCGATGCGCATTTTATGACCGAGGTGCGCTATAAAGGCGCGCAGACAGTCACGGTGTGTCCTGATTACTCCGAAGCTGCCAAGTTCTCCGATATATGGCTTAACCCGACGCAAGGCACAGATGCTGCGCTTGGTATGGCGATGGGGCATGTTATTCTGCGCGAATATCATCTCGATAACGTCAGCGAATATTTCGACGATTATTGCCGTAAATATACGGACATGCCTTTCCTTGTCATGCTGGATGAGCAGGACGGTAAATATGTGCCGGGTCGGATGGTGCGGGCTTCGGACTTTAAAGGCGATCTTGATGAAAAGAACAATCCCGATTGGAAGACCGTCGCTCTGGATGAAAGCAGCGGCAATGTCATCGTGCCTAATGGCTCGATAGGATTCCGTTGGGGACAGGGGGATGACGAGAAGGGCAAGTGGAATATTGTTCCGGCAGACTCAAAAACCGGCAAAGAAGTGCGCTTGCGTAAAACATTGCTGGGCGAACATGATGATGTGTTGCCCGTAGCGTTCCCGTATTTTGCGGGTGCGGTGCATGAGCACAATCATTTTGAGATCAATGAGCAGGAAGAGATTCTTGTCCGTAATTTACCGGTCAAAAAGATAACGCTGGCAGATGGCAGCGAGGCTTCGGTGGCCACTGTGTTTGACCTGATGTGCGGAAATTATGGCCTTGATCGTGGTTTGGGCGGCGAGTATGTAACAGCGGATTATAATGATAACGTTCCTTATACGCCTGCGTGGCAGGAGCAAATCACGGGCGTTGACAGGGAAAAAGTCATAAAAGTAGCGCGTGCCTTTGCCGAGAATGCCGATAAGACCAATGGCAAGTCCATGATCATTATCGGGGCGGCGATGAACCACTGGTACCACATGGACATGAACTACCGCGCCTGTATTAATATGCTGACGTTTTGCGGTTGTGTTGGGCAATCCGGTGGCGGCTGGTCGCATTATGTCGGGCAGGAGAAGCTGCGCCCTCAAACCGGGTGGCTGCCTCTTGCTTTCGCATTGGACTGGGAGCGTCCGCCACGGCAGATGAACTCGACCTCGTTCTTTTATGCCCACACCGATCAGTGGCGCTATGAAACGCTAAAGCTTAATGAAATCCTCTCTCCGCTTGCCAATAAGGACGAGTGGAAAGGGACGTTGATTGATTGCAATATCCGCTCGGAACGTATGGGCTGGTTGCCGTCTTCGCCGCAGTTAAAACAAAACCCGCTTGATATTGTTAAGGAAGCGGAGGGGCAGGGCAAAGATGCCGTGGAACATGCGGTGTCCGGACTTAAATCCGGCAGCGTTGATATGTCGTGTGAAGACCCGGATGATCCGGACAACTGGCCGCGTAACATGTTTGTCTGGCGCTCGAATATTCTGGGCTCGTCTGGTAAGGGGCATGAATATTTCCTCAAACATTTGCTGGGAACGAAGCACGGCGTACAGGGCAAAGACCTTGGCAGTGAAGGTAAGGGTGAGGCGGAGGATGTCGTCTGGCATGACCAAGCTCCGGAAGGCAAGCTGGACTTGTTGGTTACGCTTGATTTTCGTATGTCCACGACTTGTGTTTATTCAGACATCGTTTTGCCGACCGCGAGCTGGTATGAAAAGAACGATCTCAATACGTCTGATATGCACCCCTTTATTCACCCGCTTTCTGCCGCCATTGATCCGGTTTGGCAAAGCCGAACTGACTGGGCCATATACAAAGGACTAGCCAAAAAGTTCTCCGAACTTGTTCCCGGTCATCTGGGCGTGGAAAAAGATCTGGTTCTAACCCCGATACAGCACGATACGCCGGGCGAGCTTGCTCAGCCGTTTGTGAAAGAGTGGAAGAAGGGCGAATGTGACGCGATACCGGGCCAAACTATGCCTGCGATGAAGGTCGTGGAACGTGATTACCCCGGGCTTTATAAACGCTTTACCTCATTAGGGCCGCTACTTAAAAAGCTCGGTAATGGCGGTAAGGGTATTGGCTGGAACACTGATCACGAAGTTGAGTTTCTTGCGCAGCTCAATGGCACCGTTAGGGAAGAAGGCGAGACAAAAGGTCTGGCGAAAATCGAAACAGACATAGATGCCTGTGAAGTTATTCTTTCTCTTGCTCCGGAAACCAATGGTGAGGTTGCTGTTAAAGCATGGGAGGCTCTGGGTGAAATTACAGGGCGCGACCATACTCATCTGGCAAAACCGAAGGAAGACGAAAAAATCCGTTTCCGTGATGTGCAGTCACAGCCGCGCAAAATTATATCTTCGCCGACATGGAGTGGTATTGAGTCCGAACATGTCAGCTATAATGCAGGCTATACCAATGTTCATGAATATATCCCGTGGCGCACATTGACCGGTAGACAGCAGCTTTATCAAGATCACCCGTGGATGCGCGCTTTTGGTGAAGGGCTGGTGTCCTACAGGCCACCGATCAATACCAGGACTGTGCAAAATATGATGGAAGAGCGCGATAATGGCAATAAAGCTATCCTGCTTAATTTCATCACGCCGCACCAAAAATGGGGTATTCACTCAACTTATTCCGATGTGTTGCATATGCTTACTCTTTCAAGAGGCGGGCCGATTGTCTGGCTCAGTGAAATTGATGCGGAGAAAGCCGGGGTCAAGGACAATGACTGGGTGGAAGCTTTTAATGCGAATGGCGCTTTGGTCGCGCGGGCTGTCGTGAGTCAGCGTGTCAATGAAGGCATGATTATGATGTATCACGCGCAGGAAAAAATCATTAACACGCCTGGAAGTGAGATTACGCAGGCGCGGGGCGGTATTCACAACTCTGTCACGCGCGCTACGGTCAAGCCAACCCACATGATTGGCGGTTATGCGCAACTGGCATATGGTTTTAACTATTACGGGACGGTAGGCTCTAACCGGGATGAATTTGTCATTGTACGAAAAATGATAAAAGTTGACTGGATGGATGAACCTGCAGAAAGCCTGGAGGCAGCAGAATGAAAATAAGAGCGCAAATAGGAAAAGTCCTTAATCTTGATAAATGTATCGGCTGTCATACGTGCTCCGTAACCTGCAAAAATGTATGGACGTCTCGCAAAGGTATGGAATATGTCTGGTTTAATAATGTTGAGACTAAGCCCGGCATTGGTTACCCAAAAGAGTGGGAAAATCAGGATGTCTGGAATGGTGGCTGGGAACGTAAAACCAACGGTAAGTTACAGCCGAAAATAGGTGGACGCTGGCGCGTGCTGGCTAAAATATTCGGTAATCCGGACATGCCGGAAATTGACGACTATTATGAGCCGTTCCATTTTGACTTTGACAATCTTCAGGATTCCGGTGTTGTCAAAACATCGCCCGTAGCGCGTCCTCGTTCACTGATTTCCGGTGAGCGTATGGCAAAGATTGAATGGGGCCCGAACTGGGAAGAGCTTCTGGGTACGGAATTTGAATCGCGCAAGCGTGATAAAAATTTCGATGACATGGAAAAGGACATATACGGGCAATTTGAAAATACATTCATGATGTATTTGCCGCGCTTGTGTGAACATTGTCTGAACCCGACATGTGTTGCTGCTTGCCCGTCCGGTTCGATATATAAACGTGAAGAAGACGGTATTGTTCTGGTCGATCAGGACAAGTGCCGTGGCTGGCGTATGTGTATTAGTGGCTGCCCATATAAGAAAATTTATTATAACTGGGAATCCGGCAAGGCCGAGAAATGTACTTTCTGTTACCCGCGTATTGAGAATGGTGAGCCTACGGTTTGTTCCGAAACATGCGTAGGGCGCATCCGTTATCTCGGCGTGATGCTCTATGATGCTGATCGTATTGCAGAGGCCGCCAGTACCGAGAATACGGAAGATCTCTACGAAGCGCAGATGGATATTTTCCTTGATCCGAACGACCCGGATATTATCGCGCAGGCCAAGAAAGACGGTATTCCCGATAACTGGATGGAGGCCGCGCGTAAATCGCCGGTCTATAAAATGGCCAAAGAGTGGAAAGTTGCTCTGCCGCTGCATCCTGAATATAGGACATTGCCTATGGTTTGGTATGTACCGCCGCTTAGCCCGATTCAAAATGCGGCGCAGGCCGGAAAGATGGCGATGAAAGACGATATTATGCCGGACGTTAAATCGTTGCGCATTCCCGTAAAATATCTCGCTAATATGCTGACAGCCGGTAAGGAAGAGCCTGTCATTAACTCACTGGAGCGTATGATGGCGATGCGCCACTATATGCGCAGTAAGCATGTTGATGGTGCTCCTGACACATCAATTCTCGATAATGTCGGCCTTACAGAAGACATGGTTGAGGACATGTATAGATATATGGCGATTGCCAATTATGAAGACCGTTACGTGATTCCGACCGGGCATAAGGAAGAGACCATGGATGCTTATGGGGAGCGCGGTTCGTGCGGCTTCTCTTTCGGCGATGGTTGTTCTTCACATAGTAACAACGATGTCGATATGTTTGGCGGTGCCAGAACAAGCGGCGGGAATAGTGGCTCGAAAAAAGACAATCGCGTCAATACTCTCTTCACAAGTGCGGATTAGGATCATGAAAACACTAAAAATAATAAGCTTGTTGCTCACATACCCTCGGCAGGAATGGGTAGGGGATTGCGGTGCGATGCTCGAAATAATCAAGGAAGAAAACTGGTTGCCGGAAGAGGGACAGAAAAACCTTTCCGCCCTGATCGCGTATTTGCAGGAAACTGACATTCTTGATTTGCAGGAAGGCTATGTTGATTTGTTCGACCGGACATCATCATTGTCGCTGCATTTGTTTGAGCATATTCACGGCGATTCCCGTGATCGCGGTGCGGCGCTTGTTGATTTGAGCGATGTTTACGCGGAGGAAGGCTTTGATGTCACCGGCGGCGAAACTCCGGATTATTTGCCGTTGTTCCTTGAATTTCTCTCCTTAATTGAACCGGAAAAAGCCGGGGAGTATTTAGGGGATGTGGTCAATGTTATCGGTATAATCTCGGAACGCCTTGAAAAGCGTGAAAGCCCTTATGGAAGAGCATTTGAAGCGCTGATCGAAATGGGGGCGATTAAGCCTGATAAAGAGGCGATTGCAAAAGCCCTGGAGGTAGCCGATGGAACGGCTTCGTCTTTGGATGATATGGATGAAGCATGGGAAGAGCGTCCTGCCTTTGACGGCGCGATTTCTCCTGATGGCAGTTGTCCCTCTGCCCGTGAAATGCTGGCGCGTATGAATGAAGACTTGCCAGAAAATATGCCAAAGGAGGCACAAAAATGAGCTTTGATTTTCACCATTTTCTGTTTCAGTTTGTACCCTATTTTGCCCTGACAATTCTTTTTCTGGGCTGTCTTTTGCGCTTTGACCGCGACCCGTATAGCTGGCGCAGTAAATCGAGCCAGCTCCTGCGTAAAAAACAATTGATATGGGGCAATGTCCTTTTTCATGTCGGGGTTCTTATGATTTTGGCCGGGCATGCGATCGGGTTGTTAACTCCTATCGCCGTTTTTGATGCGCTTGGGGTTAGCCACAGCGCTAAACAAATGCTGGCCATTGTTGCCGGTGGCGGGGCAGGGGTGATTGCTTTTGTTGGCCTGACGCTGCTTATTCATCGCCGGGTTTTTGATCCGCGTATACGGGCCAATACATCAAGGGCTGATATGGTTGTTCTGCTCATGCTTTATGCGCAGCTTATTTTGGGGATGCTAACTATTCCGGTTTCTCTTGAACATCTGGATGGGCATGAGATGGTTAAATTCATGGAGTGGGCGCAGCACATTGTGACGTTCCGTGATGGCGCAGCTGAATACATAAGAGACAGCGCGTTGATCTTTAAACTGCATATAACCCTCGGTATGCTGATCTTTACGATCTTTCCTTTTACCAGACTAGTCCATATGCTCAGCGCGCCTGTCGGGTATATGTTCCGCAAGCAATACCAGATCGTAAGACGGCGGGAGTCATAAAAATGACGACTGAAGAGTCTCGCATAACCGTAAATGGCTCTGCCATTACGCAAACGCAAATCAATGAAGAAGTGCAATATCACCCTGCGTCCAGCCTGAAGGAAGGCAAGCAGGCCGCTATGCAGGCCTTGGTTGTTCGTGAATTGCT
>JAJFGW010000048.1 GCA_021775915.1 Alphaproteobacteria bacterium
TACGGCAATACGCAGATTGTCTTTTGCCGCTACGGTACAAGCACACCGCCATAAAGCAAGCCGAGAAGAACAAGCCCCAAAATAACCCGGTAAACAGCAAAAACGGTAAAGCTTGATTTTTCCAGCCAGCGCATCATTAAAGCAATCGCGGCAAAGCCGGAAAAAAACGACAAGGCAGCAGCCATCAGCACATCAAATGTCATGGTAAGACTTCCCGCCTGCACCAGATCAATGCCACTTAAACTTCCCGCGCCGCTAATTGCAACAATGGCCAGCAGCAAGGAAAAGCGCGCCGCCTCGGTGCGGCTAAAGCCCAGCGCTCGCGCCGCCGTCATGGTAATGCCGGAACGGCTGGTGCCGGGGATAAGCGCCAAAATCTGCGCCATCCCAATAAACAAAGCATCTTTAACCGTAAGAACATCAAGCGTTTTTTCCGCCGGTTTATATTTATCAGCAGCCCATAAAATAATACCAAAGACAAGCGTACACCATGCCGTCAGATATAAAGACCGCGTCCAATCCGGCCCCAGCATATGAATCAAAAACCCGGCAACAATCACCGGCAGAGAGCCGACAATAACCGCCAGAATCAATTTTTTATCACCACCAGTTTTAACGCTACAAACCATACGGCAAATATCACGCTTAAAATAAAGCAGCACCGCAAAGAGCGTCCCGACATGCACGGCAACATCCAGCGTCAAATCACCTGCGGTCTTACCCATAATTTCATGCGCCAGCACCAGATGACCACTGGAGCTAATGGGCAGGAATTCAGTAAGGCCCTGGATTAAAGCAAGGATGACAATATGAAATAATGGCATTAAAATAATTCTACTGATTCTTGACTTGTTTCTTAACTTGATTCACCTAAGTTTATCACATGATCTATCTTGTCGGCACAATAGGGTTTATTTGCGGCTTTTTTCTGGGCCAAACCATTTTGCTCAAAATTTTGCGCAATGTTAGCAACGAGGAGCTGCTTGATAACAAAAGCCTGCAATGGAAATATGGCATGCTGAACTGGCTAATCGCTGTGTTGACGGCCGCCTCGGCAGTATGGCTATATAATATGTATTTTTTTAATTAAGGAGTTTCCCATGTTACGTTTTATATCAATCCTGACTTTCTCGTTTATCACGCTAATAACAATGGCTGCGCCGGCAAAGGCACAAATTGAAATCTATGATTTTGATAAGGCTCATACGCAAATCCTGTTTTTTGCCGATCATCTAGGGTTTTCAAAATCGCAGGGCAAGTTTCTCGATTATGAAGGACAGTTTACTTTTGACCGGACAAAACCGGAAGATTCAAGCGTAGAAATAACGATTAAAACCAACTCCATTGATATGGATCATGAGAGATGGGACAAACATATGAAAAGCGACGATTTCTTTGATGTTGAGAGTTTTCCGGAAATGGCCTTTAAAAGCACCGCCATTGAAGTAACCGGCGAGAAAACAGCCAACATAACGGGCGACCTGACAATTCTAGGCATCACCAAACCTGTTACGCTAAAGGCGATCCATAACAAGTCCGGCAAGCACCCTTTCAACCAGAAATATGTTTCCGGCTTTTCAGCAACGGCAACACTTGACCGTTCCGAATGGGGCATGGAATATGGCCTGCCGCTTATGAAGTCAACTGTCGAATTAAGCATCTCTGTTGAAGGCGTTCGCCAAGGCGGCGATGTGGTGAACCCGTAATTGCGCTGGAAAAATACATCTGAGCAATACGGTTTTTTAGCCAGAGGGTTCCACTGGGTGATAGCGCTGATAGTGCTATGCTTGCTGGCTCTCGGCTTTTACATGGTGTCCCTCGATTTTAGCCCCTTTAAAATGGACCTGTATTGGTGGCACAAATCTTTCGGTACGCTGGTTTTCTTCCTCGTGCTGTTACGCCTGCTCTGGCGCTTTATAAGCCCGCGCCCCGGTCATATTGAAACCCACCAAAAATGGGAACGGGTTTTAGCAAAGATCATTCACGCGCTCCTTTATATTGGTATGATCGGCATGCCACTTTCCGGCTGGCTTATGTCCTCGGCAGGCGATTTTCCGCACACATTCTTCGACCTATTTGATATGCCCGATGCGGTCGGTAAAAATAAGGTGCTCTTTGAGCTTACAGAAGAAGTCCATGAAATATGCAGCTATGCCCTCATGATTGCCGTGGGATTGCACGGTATTGGCGCTTTTAAACATCACTTCATAGACAAAGACATGACCTTGCTGCGCATGACACCAAAACCAAGTGTGACTTTAATCATCATTCTTTTCGTTGCCCTGATGGGAAGCTCTTCATTTTTTATGGTCACACATTGGTTACCAAAAGAGCATAAGCACGAACATACGGCATCTCATATACAGGCCCCCGCCATAGAATCCGCCGCCCCGCGCTGGGACATTATCCCGGATCAAAGCCAAATCGGGTTTAAAGCTTTCGTGCAAGGCAAAGAATTTAAGGGACAGTTTACTGATTTTAATGGCGATATTTTCTTCGACCCGGACAATCTGGCAAAAAGCGCGGCAGACATCCGCGTAAAGATCGCCAGCGTGCAAACCGAAATCACCGCCCGCGACCAGTATCTTGTCATGGAACCGTGGCTTTTTGCCGAATCATTTCCGGAATCTCAGCTTAAAACCACAAAATTCGAAAAAGTTAATAAAAATCAATATGTTGCATATGCAAATTTAACCATGCGCGGTGTTTCCCTGCCTGTCACAATCCCCCTCACACTGGCCTTCTCGCAAAATAATGGGGGCCATGAGGTTGTTTCGATGCAGGGTAGCTTTGAAATAAAAAGGCTTGATTTCAACATTGGCACAGGGGACTGGAGTGACCCTAAAATGGCTGAAAACACAGTCGTTATAGAGGTTTCCCTAAAAGCCGTTCATCAAGAAAAAACAGCAAGATAATACCTGCCTCTATTTGCAAAAACTAATGTAACAAGGATTTGGGGTATTCTTGAGGTGATCTCTAGGGTAGAGTCTTAATTATGAGAACATTATTTCATTTGTGGCTACACCCCTTTTCGCGCAAGGTTCGTATTGTCCTCGCTGAGAAGGGTCTTGATTTCGAACTTAAAATTGAAAAGATCTGGGAGCGCCGCACCGAATTTCTGGCCTTAAACCCTGCTGGTGATGTACCAGTTTTGGTCGAACCCGACGGCACCACACTGGCAAACAGTCAGGTTATTTGTGAGTTTCTTGGGGAAGTCTATCCAGAAGTTGACCTGCTCGGTATTGACCCGGTACAGCGCGCTGAAACGCGGCGCCTGATAAGCTGGTTTGATGTTAAATTCAATCGCGAGGTTACCGATAATCTCGTCGGCGAAAAACTAATGAAACGCTTTCTAAAACTTGGTGAACCGCACGGCCCGTCGATACGCGCCGGACACGCCAATATTCACTACCACCTCGATTATATCGGCTTTCTTACCGAAAAGCGTAAATGGCTGGCCGGCAACGATTTCTCTGTGGCAGACATTGCTGCGGCTTCACATTTATCAGCGATTGATTACATCGGTGATGTACCATGGGAAGAACACCAAGCCGCACGGGAATGGTACGCGCGCGTCAAATCACGCCCCAGCTTCCAGCCCCTTCTGGAAGACCGTATCCCGGGCTTCACACCTGTCGAACATTATGAAGATGTCGATTTTTAGAATTATTCTGACGAGGAAAAATGTCAAAGGCTGACCGCAAGCTTTTCTGTTTTGGCTATGGCTATAGCTGTGACTATATCGGCTACGCCCTGCAACAGGCGGGCGGCTGGAAAATTGCGGGAACAACACGGGATATGGACAAAAAATCCCTAATGAAAGAAAGGGGCATCAAGGCCGTCATTTTTGACTACGAAAAGCCTCTTGATAATCCCGATCATTTTTTCAAGGATGTCACCCATCTTCTCATTTCAACACCCCCGAATGATGCGGGCGACCCGGTCTTTTTAATGCATGCAGAGGATATTCTCCGGCAAAACACAATTGAATGGGTTGGTTACCTGTCTTCTACCAGCGTTTACGGTGATCGCGGCGGAGACTGGGTTGATGAGAACACGGAGTTACTTCCCAGTAACAAGCGCGGCTCCCGCCGGGCCAAAGCAGAAAAACAATGGCTATCTCTTTACGAAGCTTATAATCTGCCGGTTCATATTTTCCGGCTGGCCGGAATATACGGCCCCGGGCGTAGCGCCCTTGATTCCGTACGCGCCGGAATGGCCCGCCGTACCGACAAGCCGGGTCATGTCTTCAGCCGCATTCATGTTGATGATATTGTTCAGGTTCTTATCGCCTCTATGAACACGATACATCCGGGCGGCGTATATAATATCTGCGATGATCATGCTGCCGCCAGCCACGAAGTGATTGAATATGCCTGCCATCTTCTGGGGCTGGAACCACCGCCTCTTATTCCTTTTGACGACATAGATATGGCACCGATAGCCCGTAGCTTTTACAGCGAGAACAAACGAGTGCGTAACGACAAAATCAAAACTGAACTAGGTGTGAACTTACACTATCCTAATTTTAAAAGCGGCCTTAAAGCCTGCTTTGAAGCAGAAGAACATGCCGCTTCTATGGAAGAAAAAGTCAGGATTTAAGCTTTTTTATCTGCTCATGCGCGTCATAAGGCAAACGAACAGTAACGCAGGTGCCAACGCCAACAGTTGAATCGATATGCATCGAACCGCCGTGAAGCTCCACAAGGTCCTTAGTAATTGAAAGTCCCAGCCCCGTGCCTTCATGCTCGCGGGTATAATGGCTGGCGGCCTGCTCAAACGGATTGGTGATACATTTAATTTTATTAGCAGGAATACCAATGCCGGTATCATGAATTTTAATGGCGACATAATCGTCGCGCTCAATACATTCAATATTAATATCGCCGCCTGGCCGGGTAAATTTAACGGCGTTCGATAAAAGATTAAGCAGAATCTGCATAAAAGCGCGCCGGTCACAGATGATGTGTAAATCCTCATTGGCAATATCAATATTGATCTTGATCCGGGCCTCTTGCGCCCTTCCCGTAATCATATGAACGGCCATTCTTATAACCTTAGAGGCATTAAGCTTCTCAAGATCAAGCTCGTATTTTCCCGCCTCGATCTTCGACATATCGAGAATATCACTAATCAAATCCAGCAACAGCTCACCGCTTTCACGGATACCAGCGATGTAATCAATATATTTTTCAGTACCAATCGGCCCGAGCAATTGCCTTTGCATCATCTCGGAAAAACCAATAATCGCATTCAGCGGCGTACGCAGCTCATGACTCATATTAGCAAGGAACTGTGTTTTAGCAGCATACGCGCGTTCAGCATCATCCTTGGCCTCTTTTAGCTGCCGTTCATGAAGTGTACGTTCGGTAACATCCTGCATAATACCAAAAAGCGCGATAACCTCGCCTTCTTCATCCAGCTCGCATTTTCCTTCACAGCGCACATAACGAATTTCCTCATCAGGCCTGATAACGCGAAAATCAATTTCGTAGTTATTTTGCTCTATAATAGCGCGCTGAAAAGCCTGCATTAAACGGCCAATATCACGCCGATGCAGCATCGCATTAACATTATCAAGCGTCGGGGTGAACTCCTCTTTTTCAACACCGAAAATACCATAAAGAGCATCCGACCAGACAATATCCTCTGCGCCAACAGCCCAGCGCCAATGCCCCATACGCCCAATGGCCTGGGCTTCCCCCAGCATCCGTTCCTGCTTTAACAAAGCGGCCTCGTGCTCTTTCGTCGCTGTAACATCGCGGCCTACGGTATAGATTGTATTACCGCTGCGCTTTTGCCGCAATTCCATCCAGCGTATACCGCCGTCACTGGCAATGACACGCGTATCAAAATCTATAATTTGCCCGTCTCCGGTTTCATCATGCATCATGCCGTAAAAACAGTTTCGTACATGAGGGCGGTCTTCCGCATGCACAAGATCAATAAACGTTTTTTGCCGCAATTCTTTATCGCTATAACCAAGGATCTCATTGAAAGAATTGTTAACACGAGAAAAAGTGCCGTCCTTATAAGACACCGCCATAACATCGTTTGACATATTCAGAAAATGGCGCAGCTCTCCTTCATCGCTAGCCGGACTTATCTTATCCTTAAGGGCTGCTTTTTTGTTCTCTTCGCCAATCAATTGCAGGATCTTTTTGGTGAAAACGTTATCCTGCTTCTTGCTTTGCTTGCCCGTAACCTCAGAACCGACAAGAAAATGCCTGCCGTCCCCTGTTTCAACTTTATCAAACTGGAAATTTTTTAGATCCGGCTCAGCCTGCCCCTGCCCACAAAATGAAATTTTATGGATACCTTCATTCACGGCATCAATATAATTTTTATTCCCGGTACCGAACATATTTTGCGTACGCAAAGCATCGTCCGGGTCTTCAAATTCAAGGATAGAGACAAGACTCTTCCCTGCGACTTTGCCTCGCGACACTTTAGAAAGAGTGGCAAAGGCCTGCGTTACGTAGACAAAGCAGCCTTCTTCATCAATAACAAAGCGAGCCGTATCTTCCTGCAACGGATCAGGCTTTTTAGCATCTGTTACATTTTTTTTCGTTTTAACGACCATAACAACAACATACTCTTTTCAATGTAGCTTTTACCATAGAATAAAGATGGCCGAGCAGACAACTTTACAGACCTCTTTTCAACAAAAATAAGTCTGCGCCGTCGAATATTAACAAATCATTAATATATTTTGAAAAAGCATTGGTTTTACAAAAAGAGTATTAAGCCCTAACCATCAAAGCTAGACAGCTTGCCATTATAACCCATGGCAAATTCATTGAATTCATCAATAATGATAGGCTTAGAGTAACGGAAACCCTGGACCTCATCGCATTCTTCGGCCAATAAAAACGCTTCATGGTCCTTGGTTTCCACGCCTTCCGCAATCACTTTCAGGTTCAGAGAGTGACCAAGCCTGACAATTGTGCGGGCAATCGCGGCATCATCCGGGTTATTCAAAGCATTACGAATAAAGGACTGGTCGATTTTAAGGCGATCAATCGGAAATTGCCGTAAGTAAGACAATGAAGAATAACCCGTCCCGAAATCATCAATCGCGATTTCTATGCCCAGCCCATGCAGATTTTTTAGTGTCTGGATCGCAAAATTAACATCCTCCATAAAGATGCTTTCTGTCACTTCAATTTCTAGACGGCGTGGCTCCAGGCCGGTTTCACGTAAAATTTTATCGGTAACAGCCACAATATCACTCTTGTAAAACTGCACCCCGGAAACATTAACAGCAATCCGCATATCATAGCCTGCCTTCTGCCATGCAACAGCGGATTCACAGGCCGTCCGCAAAACCCACTCTCCAATAGGAACGATTAAACCAGATTGTTCCGCGATCGGAATAAAATCGACAGGGGAAATGAGATGGCCACCTTCCTTGCTATTATCCGGTTTCCACCAACGGATTAGAGCCTCGGCGCCAATAATACTCCCTGATTTTAAATCGAATTGCGGCTGGTAGTTTAAAAATAATTGGTCATGTTCCATAGCATCCCGTAAATCGCGCAACATCTGAAAACGCTTTTGAACAGCACGGTCGAAATCCTCGGAATATTCCTTAACCGTATCGCGCCCGTCTTCCTTGGCGCGGTTTAAGGCAATATCGGCATTTTTCAAAACCCGGTCAGGGTCTGCGCCATCATCGGGGAAAGTTGCCACACCAACAGAAGCGCGAATCTGAAAGTTCTCGTTAAAAACCTTAAAGGGTTCAGAGCGAATAACAGAAGCCACCTTCTCACCAATAGAACGCGCATGGCCCAAATCTTTTGTTAAGGCCATAGTAATAGCAAACTCATCCTCCCCGGATCTGGCAACGACAGCCGATTCCGGTACAGAGGCCCGCAAACGCTTACCAACGGCGCGCAAAATGGCATCACCTATGTTGTGGCCCATAGAATCATTGATGTCCTTGAAACGATCCAGATCAAGAGCGATCACAGCAAACCGGGAAGGCGATTCCCCGTCCGTGTCGTCCTGCGCCTGCTCATTCAAATTTTGCAGAAACAAAGTTCTATTGGGCAATCCCGTCAAAGTATCGTAATAAGCCAGCTTATGAATCTGATCCTCGGCAGCGCTTCTAATTCTCTTGATATTCTCGGCATTTTGCCGGATCAATTTTAGGGAGATTTCAATCGACCCACCAATTTCATCCGACGCATCAAAAGGCGAGTCCTGAACTTTTGGGTTTTCCGGATCTTCCGAAGCCCTCATCAAGTTATCACGCAAAAACAGGATAGGCTCCAAAAGCCAGTGCCCTAATGCAATCATAAGCACCGTCGTCACAAACGCGGACATGAGCAACATAATCTGGATTGTTTGCTCAATATAACTCATAACAGCTTTTTCGACATGCGATGAATCCAGCTTGGCTATAATGTAATAAGGCACACCGCCCAACATTTTCGGAGTGTAAAGAACATCATAAAAACTACCGTCACTGCTGTAATAGTTACCGGGAAGGCTCATCAGTCCCGTCACGGGATCTGCCGTTATTTTAGTTACAGTCGGCTGGCCGTAACTCCGCACGAGATGGCCATCAATACTAGTATAAATGGAAAGGCCCTGAACACGGGTAAGATTGGTCAGGTCTTTTACATTATCGTCCGTAAAAGGAGACTTGCTTGTACTTATTCCGCTCTTTTGAATGAGGGGCACTACAGAAGAGCGCCCTTCTTCAACGAGCTGCCCAAGCTGGGCATGCCTTTGTTCGGCAATTGTAAAGCTCATAATGCCGACCTGAACGGTCAGAATAGTCAAAAAGACGGCCAGCGTAATGCGCCAGCTCAAACGACTTTTCCAGATTTGTGTCGGTGAAGCGGTCAGCCGTTTACCCAAGCCAAAAGCTTTGCTCTTTTCAGCTTTGCTTTTATCAGCTTCTTTTTTGCTGGAAAACCAACCCATAAAACCCCACCTGGACAATAAAGACATACTCAACCTGACCCGTTTTACCTCTTCTTTTTATGCGGCGCCTGTTAATAATTAGAAGTCACCCCTGTTCCCCACAAAAATCACTCCTAACTATATTAGAATAGCGTAAAATACCTTAATAAGATGTTTAAATTTGACATATTGACAGGAAGGGCGGTATTTTTTAACATTTTGATATTAAAGCAAAAAATCAATCTTGCTCTAAATTCTTTAAAATTAAACCTAATTTTAAAGTATATTTTTTGAAAAATAGTCGAAAAATGAGCAATTTGCTAAATTGAGACGCTCTAGAAACCTCCAGAACCCTAATTTATTAACCTTTTTAAAGCGACGCGAACAAGATCAGATTATTTTCCAAGGCATAGAAATTACCTCGTCCGGATCATCCGTATTCATACCCAGCGGCAAAGGAATAATATCGCCCTCGGAAGTTTGCAACTTTGAAACAATTTGCTCTTCTTTCACCAGCGTAAACGTCTCTTCAGGAACAGCAAGCCCGTAAAAAGCAGCACCATTCAGACATAAAAATTTTGTAAAGGCCTCCCGCCCTTGCGATGAGGGCATATCAACCCCGGCCAATTCAAAGGCTTCCGCATAAAGCTGCGGCGCAATTCCCCCTGTATAACACCCGGCGGCACAGCCACAAGCCGTCATTTTTTTCATATGCGGCGCACTATCTGTCCCGGCAAAAAACTTTGAATTTTCAGGCGCTGTAACAGCATCACGCAACGCCTGGCGATCTTCTTCAAACTTAACAAGCGGCATACAATAAAGGTGGTATTTCAACCCCTGAAGCAAATGCCCCATAGTATAAAGCAAATGCTGAGGCGTAATACTCGCGGTCATATTATCCGCTTGCTGTACCAGATCCGCCCCGACTTTAGTTGTCAAATGTTCTGCGACAATACGTAACTTACTGTGCTTCTCTATGACCCGAGGCATCTGCTCACGATAAAATTCTTCCTCGGCATTTGTTTTTCTGGAGAAATAATCTTCCGGGCGCATAGCGTGCTCTTCACCATGGACACAGAGAACAACATTATTTTCCTCTAATGCTTTAAAAACACCCTTTTCCAAAAAATAATCGAAAGAACAGCTATGCTCAGCTCCCGTTGTGCCATGCGGAGGATAATATTTACAGGCGCGCAATAATCCCGACTTTGCGCCCTGCTCAATCATGGCAGGCGTCGTGTCTTTGGTCAGATAAAGAGGAATGATAATTTCATTAAACGCTTCCCCCCCGGCGTCATTGAGCATGGCGTGATAAGCTTCAATGCTCATATAGGGCAGGTCGTCATTTTCAAAAACCTTGGCCACCGGCGGTTTCGTATTTGGCATAGCCAGAATACCGGCACAGCCCATTTTCAAATGGTCGTCAATCAAAGCCGGCAGAACAGCGCCCTGCCGGAAATGAGCATGAAGGTCGTACCATTTAGGCAACTTAATTTGAATCATAGGACTACTTTTATACATAGCTTTAAAGAGACAACATATTTTACACTTATGATGTAGCTAAATATTTGTTATTTTAAAAGGGGTTATATACTTAAAATTAATTATTTATGCAAAACAATGATAAGTGAATAAGATTATTTGGGGCAGAAGACATGAAAATTATTCAGGAAAGTCCTGAACATCATTTTTTAACGTTTTTGGATAAAACCAAGAGTGACCCGGCAGGGTGGCTTGGTTTTCACTTTGGCCTGTCAAAAAAACTCCTTCACACCGACATCATCACCGAGCCTGACCATATCAAAGGAAAATTACACAAACTTCATTCTGAAAGCACCGCGCTCATCAATGAGCTTTCCGAGAAGACCAAAGACGATAGTGCCGCCATGCTTTATCAATTTTTGGATAGTGATATTATTTTATTGCTCCGGCCCGGCAGTGATACAAAACGCGAGGCCGCGCAAATTATATATAAGGAAATGGAAAAAAAGCTCGGCAAAAAATTATGCGCGCAGAGCAATCTGTCCAAAGATTTATACAGCTATCAAAAATTGGCAGACGAACGGTTTCTATCGGCAAGCAGAGTAAAGGCCTATGAAACCATAGCCGACAGCAACAGGGTTGAGAGCATTCCCTTACGCCGTGAGCGGCGGGACGATTCTGTTATTATGATTGTTGAGGACGACCGGTTTACAGCGTCTTATGCCGCAAATATCCTGAACAAGGACTACGATGTCGTGCTGGCTAAAACGGGCGAAGAAGCCATTATTTCCTATATCGAACATGCACCGGACATGGTATTTCTGGATATTCACTTGCCAGGGCTCAATGGCATCAACACACTGCGCGCTCTGCGTAAAGTTGATCCAAAGGCTTTTATCTTCATCCTCAGCGTCGATACGGTTAAACAAAATATTGTCGCGGCCAACACAGAAGGTGCCGCCGGGTTTTTGAAAAAGCCATTTGGAAAAGAACGTATGCTGGCAGCGGTGAGTAAGTCACCCTTTATCAAGAAATAGAAAGCTCAAGACCCTACAAACTGTGGCCTTTATCCGATTTTGTTTGTAAATAACGGCGGTTTTCTTCTGTTTCAAAACGCCCCGTCGAAATAACATCCTCAACTATAATGCCGTTCATCTCTAAATCAGAGACCTTGTCCGGGTTATTGGTCAGGAGCCTTATTTTTTCAATACCCAGCGCTTTTAACATTTCAGCAGCGACCTTAAAACTGCGCGGATCTTCAGCAAAGCCGATATGGGTGTTAGCAGCAAACGTATCAAGCCCATGATCCTGCTGCGCTTTATAAGCATCAAGTTTATTGTATAAGCCAATGCCGCGCCCTTCCTGACGCAAATAAAGCAATACGCCGCCTTGCGCGCCAATCTGCTCTTTGGCCTCACGTAACTGGTCGCCGCAATCGCAGTGAGATGATCCCAGCACATCACCAGTCAAACATTCTGAATGAAGCCGAACAAGAGGTGTTAGTTCTAAATTTTCGGCAGGAAAGACCAGCGCAATATGTTCTTTATCATCAGACAGGTTTTTAAAACTTACAATATCGCTCACGATGCCGCTATCAAGAGCAAGCTTTGTAATGCCCCGGATACCCGGCGCATCTTTTTCTCTACGGTTCGTGTTTGCGGCACCCTGACTAGTCATGATTCTTCGTTCACAAATATTAAAAACTGTTTCTGTATATCCGGATTATCATGAAAAATGCCAGAAAATTTTGTTGTTGTAACCGTACTTTCCTTTTTTTGCCCGCCGCGCAAAGTCATGCAACCATGCGAAAATGTGACCATAACGGCAATGCCTGCGGGCACGAAGGCTTCATTGATCATAGAAATAATCTCACTTGTCACGGTTTCCTGCGTACTCAGCCGCCGGGCGCAGTCTTCTGCAATACGGGCCAGCGTGCCTATACCGGCCACGGCCTGCCCCGGAATATAGGCAATATGGGCCGTGCCTGTAGCGGGCAACATATGGTGCTCACAAAAGCTGGCAATATTAATATCCTTCACGAGTATAAAGTCTTCAAAAGTCGTGTCATTGGCAATGCTTCCGGCATAATCAGCGGCTTGCTTGCCGTAGCCTTTAAAAAACTCTTCGTAAAAAGCCAGTACCTGCGCCGGGGTGTCCGCCATACCGGGGCGATCCGGATCATCTCCGGCCCAGCGGATCAAGGTTCGTACCGCCTCAAGCGCTTGTTTGCGGTCTGACTGATTTATAGCTTTGCTTTTACCCATGATTTTGTGTTTTATGGCGTTAGCAAGGTAAATGCAAGGATTAGAGTAAGATGGCGCTTAAATTACACAATACGCTCAGCGGCAAAAAAGAAGATTTCATTCCGCTTGACCCCCAACATATCCGGCTCTATGCCTGCGGCCCAACGGTTTATAGTTACGCCCATATAGGTAATGCCCGAATGGCTGTGGTATTTGACTTGCTGGCCGAGTTATTAAAGCACAGCCATAAAAAAGTAACGTATGTTTCCAATATTACTGATGTCGATGACAAAATCATTGCTGTCGCTACCGAAAGCGGCGAAGAGATTGACGTTATTACAAAAAAATATGCGGATATTTACAACAAGGACATGGCAGCACTAGGTGTACGTGCCCCGGACATACAGCCGCGCGCCACCGAGCACATTCAGGAAATGATTGATTTAACGGCCTTATTGATTGAGGCCGGTCATGCCTATGAAGCCGACGGCCATGTTTTATTTGATGTGCCGTCTTTCCCGGCCTATGGCGGCCTGTCAAAACGCAGCCGGGACGAACAGATCGCCGGGGCGCGGGTTGAGGTCGCTTCCTACAAAAAAGATCCGGCTGATTTTGTACTTTGGAAACCCTCCAGCAAAGATGAACCCGGTTGGGATAGCCCATGGGGAAGAGGCCGTCCAGGCTGGCATATTGAATGTTCCGCAATGGCAGAAAAACATCTCGGACTTCCTTTTGACATTCACGGCGGCGGCGCGGACTTAAAATTCCCGCACCATGAGAATGAAATCGCGCAAAGCTGCTGCGCCCATGGTCACGAAAATGACATTACCGCCTTTGCCAAATACTGGATTCATAACGGCTTTGTCACGGTCGAAGGCGAAAAAATGGCCAAGTCCGTTGGTAATATTACGCTGGTGCATGATTTGATAAAGAGTTATCCGGGCGAAGTCCTGCGTATGACGCTGCTTTCTGCCCATTACCGCCAACCGCTGGACTGGTCTACGGCAACGATTGAGCAATCAAAAAGTTTTATCGACCGGCTCTATAATATTTTGAAAGATATTGAAGACGTACAAGCAGAGGATGCCACTATTCCTGACGATATTCTTGAGGCCCTGCACGATGATCTCAATACCCCCAAAGCTTTCGCGGCGCTGAATACTCTAGCAAAAGAGGCTGCCGCTCAAAAAAGTCCCGCGCTAAAGGGGCAGCTCCTCGCCGCAGGGAAGCTGATGGGATTATTACAACAAGACCCGAATGAGTGGCTCGGTTACGGACAACCCGGGGGTGATGTTGATGCGTCTGAAATTGAAAAATTACTAGCAGAACGTCAGGAAGCCAAAGCGAGTAAAGACTACGCCCGCGCCGATGAAATACGCGCCAAACTTGATGAAATGAATATTGTCATCGAAGACACGCCGCAAGGGCCAAAATGGCGCAAAGCGAGTTAGCGCGGTAACAAAACCTTGTAATAATAATACAGACTATCACCCGTTTCCTGAAAACAAGCTTCGCGCTGACCGTCAAGCGCCGCGTCTTCATCGCCAATGGTTGAGCTATAACCAAACGGCGTCGCGCCGGGCTTAAATTTTTCAATTTGCCTTATATCCGTATCAGTCGGCGGTGCACCAGCAGGGTTAACAATACCGAGAATCTCATTAAGCTCCAGACACACATCAAGCCGTACATTTGATACAGACATGACAAGATCAGAACAGCTGGAAGCGCCGCATGTAGTACCAACATTCTCAACCTCATTGTTGGCGAGGAAATCATAAAAAGGATTTATAACCGTTGTCGCTTCCGGCGGATTACTATAAACCACGGCACCGCCCGCCGGATTAAAAACCTCATTACCCGGATCACTGTTATAAACACCATATTCGCCGCTCGACAAAAAAGCGTTAGCAAAACTAAGAGACGTAACCGGCGTACCACGCAAACGCAATTGCGTGACGGTTTTGGAAACCGTATCACCATAAGCAATAATTTCAGAAGCAACGAGATGAACTCTTTCGCCGGTCAGCGCTTTAACTGATCCGCGCCCACCTTGCGCCACGGCATAGGACAGCGCCGCCAGCAGGGAGATGGCCACAAAAATATAGAAAAAAACATTGCCGCTTTCACTTTGTCTCATAGTTTCATTCTAACATGTATTCAAGACAAAAAAGGCGTGAATTCGTCTTCATTTGATTTGGGAATATGAACGGGAATGCTCTGAACACCTGCAGCCGCCAAAGTCAGAAAAATAGCGCGCCCGGAACCAATCTCGATATTTTCCATCAACCCGATTCCGAGAACTGATTTTTCCAGCGTTTCATTTGATTTTAGCTTTTCTTCGGCTTGATCACGTTTGGGCTGCTCACTCTCCGGTAATTCATCGCGAGTTTTGATACGGCCATCCGAGTGCATCCACTCGTAGGAATAAAGAGAGCTTTGCCAGCTTTTAAGAATTTTGGCTGTATCGACCACAACATCAAGATAATGCTCCCGGCGCCCTTGCACCGCTTGATTATCTATAAACTGAATGTCCTGCGTTTGTATCATGGTTAATTTTACCCCCTTGCCAGAACAAGCATGCAATGTCAGTTTAAATAAATCGTTAAAATAAGGGGATATTTTTTATGAGCACGCAACCACCGGAACTCATTATCGTTGATAACGACGCCGATGAAATAAGCTGTGATGGCGGCGGCGGAGCACTAGGGCACCCGGTCGTCTGGTATTCTTTTGACAGCAACGATTTCACCACATGCGGCTACTGCGATCGCTTCTTTGTCAAAAAACGTTCCCAGTCAAAATATAAAGCTAAAAAAACAGCTTAAGCCGCCAGCTTGCGGGCCGCAAAATCAAAGAGCAGAGCATGCAAGGCATCAACATTATCAGCACCGCGCAGACAACTGCACAAATCCTGGTCACGCAATAAGCGAGAAATATAGGCAAGGCGACGCAAATGGTAAGGGCCTTCGCTTTTAGGCGAGAGTAAGAGACAAACAAGATCAACAGGCTCATCATCCAGCGCGTTATAATCAATCATCTGCGACAAACGAGCAAAGAGAACATAGGGCTTTTCAAGGTTTCGCAATGTTAAATGCGGTATGGCAACCCCGCCGCCAATGCCGGACGTGGATTGCCGCTCTCTTGCTCCCAAGCGAATCAGAAGACTTTTTTGATCCTGCCCTGTGATTTGCGCCACATGTTCAGCAATAACCTGAAAGGCCTGCTTTTGGCTATTGGCCTTAAGCGCGGGAAGAATGGTATCAATCATCAAAACATCATTATCAGACATTATCTTTTACCCTTCTTTTTCTTCTGGTACAGGCAAGTACATGCAAAATGCAAAAAACGCCAGCCTTTTTGTTTATATTTTTATATTATGCAAACAGCAGGCCAATAAAAAAGCACCCCTGAAACCCTAAGGTATCAGAGGTGCTTTTAAAGCGTGAATCTTAATAAAAGGTTAAGCGCTCTTTGCCATATCTTTTTCAGACGTTTCACTGACAGGATCAACCCAGCCAATATTGCCATCCTCACGACGATAAACCATGTTCAGGCCCTTATGAGTGGCATTACGAAACATCATCGCCGTTTTATCAGACAAATCCATACGCATCACTGCTTCAGAAGGACTTAAGGTTTGAATCTCGGCGCTAATCTCGGCAATGATGACTGGGTCATCTCCGCGCGGTACACCATCATCTTCATCATCACTCACCTCTTCCGGCTCAGCGGCAAGCGTATAATACTGCGCCTTGAGAATTTCACCTTCCGGCGTTTGCTCCAAACGTTCGTGATGGTCGCGCAAACGCTTTTTATAACGCCGTAATTGCTTTCCGACTTTTTCAGCCGCGGTGTCAAAAGCGCCATAAGGATCACCGGCCAGACTATCTGACAGGACCATAATATCCTTACCGATACGAATATGAATATGAGCGTTAATCTGACCATGACCATGGCCCTCTTTAGAAAAAGTCACAGTCGCGAATGTCGCATGGTTAAAATATTTGCTGTTCAGAGTTTCCAGCTTCTCGGTAACATGGGTACGCAGCGCGTCCCCTACATCCATCTGTTTGCCTTGAATGGTTAATTGCATGACTTGGCTCCTTTACTTCACACGTAAAACTACAGGCGTTTTAGCAGTATTTCCGCCCATTGCACAAGAGTTTATGATGTTTTGAATCATGGTCTTATTTTAACAGTGATTTGGTTAAGCAATGATTATCCAGAGCAATTCATTTTTGCTATAGCGCATTCTCATAGCGGTGCTATTGTTATGGACTAAATATCTGTGGCAATTTTCCGGAGCATGTTATGAAATTCATAGGATCATTACTGGTTTTTTCTTTTGTTATTTTTGGCTTTGTGCCTTTCGGTACTGCCGATGAAACAGCCATTAACGCCACCATCGTAAAATCACGCCCCCTTGTAGAAAACCGTAAAACTCCGGTTATTCTTCATCTAGAACATGAAAGCGGCTTTCCGGTTCTGCCAGACGAGCTGGAAATTAAACACACAGAAAAAGTTCACCTTCTTATCATTGACCCGACTTTAAGTAATTATCATCACGAGCACCCTCTGCCTATGAATGCGCCTGGGAATTACGTGTTCACCATGACGCCGCGCACAGATTGCAATTACCGTATCTGGGCTGATCTGGATAGCGTGAACAGCCCGCAGCAATTCGCGGTCACCGATATTACCGGGGCAAAGGATTGCAGTGATAAGAAAATAGACCGCGCCATAAACACGACATATGAGGGCGATAATTATCGCTTTATTCTGGATTTTGATACTGGCGGGTTAAAAGTCGGACAAGATACAATGGCAAAATTGACCGTCAGAGACAAAAACGGTCGTTATGTTCATGAATTAGAGCCGATCATGGGAGCTTACGCACACATCGTTGGTTTTTATGATGATTACAAAACGATTGCGCACATGCACCCGCTCGGAGAAGAACCTTATGCCAATTACGACAGAGGCGGGCCGACACTTAAATTTCATCTCAACCCTATTCAAAGTGGCTACTTAAAATTATTCGCGCAAATCAAGGTTAACAACATGGTTGTGCTTGCCCCGTTTGGCGTTGAGGTAGAGGCCAGTAACAATGTTATTGACGATAATATTGTTGACTTGCCATGGCTGGAAGAACTGGAAATAGAAAGAGAGCCTGAGCGCGAACCAGAAACTGAAAAAAGTGACGCTCGCGAAAGTAAAAAAGGAGAAGGGCTGGACACCCTGTTTCAGGAGAATGAAGACACAAGTACAGATGTCTATGAAAATTTAGAGGAAAAACTTTTAAAAGAAATACCGGAACTTGACAGAAGTGCGGACCCGGTACGGCTAGAATTTAAGGAAGACCCGTTTTGAAACAGCCCGTATCTCTTATCTCAGGCAAGGCAAAACCACTATCAGGAGCCGTCCGCATTCCCGGCGACAAATCCATGTCGCACCGGGCATTAATGCTGGGCCTGCTCACAAAAGACGAAACCATTATTAGCGGCCTGCTGGAAGGCGAGGATATCTATAGCACCGCAGAAGCCATGCGACATCTGGGTGCAAAGATAAGCAGCGGTGAGAATGATGGGTTATGGCGCATTTTTGGCACGGGCCTGGGCCACATCCACGAACCAAAAACTGTGCTGGATATGGGCAATAGCGGTACATCCGTGCGGCTTTTAATGGGACTTGTTGCCGGTCATCCCGTGACGGCGACTTTTATGGGTGATGCCTCCCTTACCAAAAGACCGATGGGCCGGGTTATAACCCCCTTAAGCGAAATGGGCGCACAATTTCTATCACGCGAAAATGGACAATTACCACTTACCGTACAGGGGCCAGAGAAAATAAAAGCCATTAAGTATCAAATGCCTGTGGCTTCGGCACAGGTCAAATCAGCCATTCTTCTGGCCGGGCTTAACGCCGACGGTATAACAACGGTGATCGAAGAAAAGCCGACCCGCGATCACACCGAAAATATGCTGCACCATTTCGGGGTAGAGGTAAAAACTGAAAAACTAGAGAACGGTTCCTATGAAATCAGCCTTAAAGGCGGGCAACCTTTGCACGGCTGTGCCATTGATATTCCCGGCGACCCAAGCTCTGCGGCCTTTCCGGTTGTTGCCGCGCTTTTGACCGAAGGCTCTGAAATAAAACTGACCCATATAGGGATGAATGAACGCCGCATAGGACTTTATCAAACGCTGATCGAAATGGGCGCTGACATTAAATTTGAGCATGAGCGCATTGAGGGCGGCGAAAAAGTTGCCGATATTTTCGTGCGCGGTACCGGGCCACTCAAAGGCATTGATGTTGATCCGGCACGCGTGCCCTCGATGATTGATGAATTTCCCGTTTTGGCTATGGCCGCAGCCTGCGCGGAAGGCACAACGCGCATGACCGGACTGGCCGAGCTGCGCGTCAAGGAAAGTGACCGCCTCCGAATGATCGCAAACGGCCTGAAAGCTTGCGGCGTTAATCTTGAAGAAGGTAAAGACAGCCTGACCATCAATGGTAACGGCAAGAACCCACAGGGCGGTGCCAGAATTGAAACGGCGCTCGACCACCGCATTGCCATGGCTTTTCTGGTTTTGGGCAGCGTGACCGATGAGCCCGTCGAAATTGACGATGCGCGGCCTATCAATACTAGCTTCCCCGGCTTTACCAAACTCATGAATAATCTCGGCACAGACATTCAGGAGCAGGATAATATAGCGAGTCTGGTATTGCCATGACCCTGCCCGTTATAGCCATTGACGGAACGGCAGGCAGCGGCAAAGGAACGCTGGCAAAAAGCCTCGCCAAAAAACTGGGGTTTGCTTATCTGGATTCCGGGAAGCTTTACCGCTATATCGGCTTTTCCCTGTTACGCGCTGGGAAAGACCCTGAAAATGAGGCGCTGGCAATAGAAACAGCTCAAAAATTAAAAGTCAATTTAAAACCGGAAGACTTACAAGATCCTTCCTTATCCAGCGATGAAGCCGGGCTGGCCGCTTCAAAAATCGCAATCATGGCAGAGGTCAGGAAGTCTCTTCTGGACTATCAACGCCAATTTGCACAAACCCCGCCAGAAAACGCGACCGGGGCCGTTCTTGATGGCCGCGATATTGGTACGATTGTCTGCCCAAATGCCGATATTAAACTCTATATTGATGCTGATATAGAGATCAGGGCCGAAAGACGCCATAAAGAGTTGCAATCCAACGACATTTCAGTTACATATGACGCCGTTTTAGCGGATATGCGGGAACGGGATCAGCGGGACGCCAGCCGTAAAGTGGCGCCTATGAAACCTGCTATTGATGCCATTATGTTTGATACAAGCAAAATGAGCATCGACGAAGTTCTCGAGACAGCCCTCTCTGTGATCAGGAAAACCCTGTAGAGAGAAAAGCTTTCTATCCATATTGGCTAAAACATTAAAGACACGGATTATGCCCATAGATGGTGTAGATTTTGTGTCTATTTTGACTACTGAAAAGGAAGATCATTATGGCACATATAGCCGCAAATCTAGAAGACGGAGAACATTCAAAGGAGTTTGCTACACTTCTCACTGAATCAATGCCGCAATCAAAAAGTTTTGAAGGAAATGTTATGAAGGGCAACATTGTCGGTATTACCGATGATTTTGCTATCATTGACGTCGGGCTAAAATCAGAAGGCCGCGTTTCGCTTCGTGAATTCAGCGTCCCCGGAGAAGATCCGGAACTCAAAGTTGGAGACAAAGTTGAGGTTTTTGTTGAGCGCATGGAGAACCGGAATGGGGAAACTGTTCTAAGCCGTGAGAAAGCCCGCCGCGAAGAGGTCTGGGCTGATCTCGAAAAACAATATGAGAAAGGTGAACGCATCACCGGTATTATCTTTGGTCGCGTTAAGGGCGGCTTTACTGTTGATCTCGGCGGCGCGGTTGCGTTTTTGCCCGGCTCACAGGTAGATATTCGTCCGGTACGCGATGTATCTCCTCTTATGGGTACGCCGCAGCCATTCCATATTTTAAAAATGGATCGCAGCCGGGGCAATATCGTTGTTTCCCGCCGTGCTGTTCTGGAAGAGTCTCGCGACGAGATCCGGTCAGAAATCATGGAAAACCTCAAGGAGGGACAAGTCCTGCAGGGTGTTGTCAAAAACATCACTGATTACGGTGCCTTTGTTGACCTTGGCGGCGTGGACGGGCTATTGCACGTTACGGATATTTCCTGGAAACGGGTCAACCATCCTTCTGAAGCACTACAAGTTGGTCAGAGCATTGACGTACAGGTGATCCGTTTTAACGAGGAAAACCAGCGTATTTCTCTGGGCATGAAGCAGCTTGAAAATGATCCATGGGAAGGCGTTGCCGGCAAGTATAAAGTGGGCGACAAACATACTGGCGTGGTCAACAATATTGCCGATTACGGTGCTTTTGTTGAGCTTGAGCCCGGTATCGAAGGCCTTGTTCATGTGTCCGAAATTTCATGGACCAAGAAAAACATCCATCCGGGTAAAATCGTTTCTACATCTCAGGAAATAGAAGTGATGGTTCTGGAGGTCAATGAGGAAAAACGTCGTATTTCCCTGGGCGTTAAACAGTGCCAGGAAAATCCGTGGGCCAAATTTGCCGACAGCCACAAACCCGATCAGGAAATCGAAGGCGAAATCCGCAATATCACCGAATTTGGTATGTTTGTCGGGCTAGACGAGGAAATTGACGGCATGGTTCATCTATCCGATGTTTCATGGGAAGACCAGAGCGAAGACGCTTTAAAAGCCTTTAACAAAGGCGATATGGTCAAAGTCAAAATCCTTGAAATTGAGCCAGAGAAAGAGCGTGTTGCTCTGGGTATCAAGCAACTGACCAAAGACCCCATGGCAAGCGCCATGGACGGCATCAAAAAGGGCAGTATTGTTACTGGTACTATCTCCAAAGTTCTCGACAAAACTATTGAAGTCGAGATCAAGGAAGGTCTGACGGGAACAATCAAAAAAGCTGATCTGTCGCGTGAGCGTTCTGAGCAGCGTACTGACCGCTTCGCCATAGGCGAAAAAGTTGATGCCAAGGTTGTTTCTGCCGATAAAAAAGGCCGCAATCTTACTCTGTCTATCAAGGCACGTGAGATTGACGAAGACAAACAAGCTCTGGATACCTTCGGTTCAACTGAAAGCGGTGCCTCTCTTGGTGACATTCTTGGTGCAGCCCTGAACAAAGAAAAGGGCGACGAAGAAGAAGCTAAAGCTGAAGAGAAGCCAAAGAAAAAAGCGACCGCTAAGAAGAAAGCTTCTGCCAAGGAAGATAAGCCCGAAGCAAAAAAAGTGACAAAATCCAAGGCAAAAAAAGATAAAGCTGAAGACAAAAGCGAAGACTAACCGCTAACTTAAATAGAGATCAAAAACCGGGTGCGCCAGCAAGTACCCGGTTTTTTTATGGCCATTTCAAAAAACCCTTTCCATTCAATGACTTTTGCTTGACGAACGGTGTCTTAATGAGGCATTCTGGAGATATAAGCATTATTTAAATATCTGTTATTAAAAAGCCTTTTTGAAGGGGGCAGAACATGACTAAATCCGAGCTTATTCAATATCTGGCAGAGCAGAACTCGCATTTATATATGCGCGATGTCGAGAAAATCGTTGATACGGTTTTTGACGAAATCACAAAAGCTCTCGTCAATGGCGACCGGGTTGAATTACGCGGATTTGGCGCCTTCTCCGTCAAAGAACGCGACGCCCGCATGGGCCGCAACCCGCGTACAGGTGAAAGCGTTTTGGTTGAAGCAAAGCGTCTACCCTTCTTTAAAACAGGTAAAGCCCTGCGCGAACGCCTTAACGATGAGAGCGGCAGCGACCTTCCTTCCGAAGACTCTATCGAAGAAGAAATCACCCCGACAGGTAATTTCGGCAGCGGTGACGGTGGCAATAGCGGCGGCAGCCACTACTAATAAGTTTTAAGCTGGAATTCTATCTATTTACGAGCAGGGTCGCGATAAGCTATCCTGCTTTTTCTTGTGAGTTTTATTATAAAAAGAGCCCTCATTTATGACAGATGAAAAATTCCCAACCATTTTCTGCGCCATTGACACAATAGACCTTGACCATGCCATGGGGCTCGCCGCCGCCATGCAGCGTGCAGAATGCGGAATCAAACTAGGATTGGAGTTTTTTAACGCGCACGGCCCTGAAGGCGTACGCCAGATTAAAGATTTTTATGAGGACCTGCCGTTATTTCTAGATCTGAAATATCACGATATTCCCAACACAGTCGCCGGCGCCATGCGCGCCATTGCACCGCTAGGCGCGCATTACGTGAATTTACACGCCTCTGGCGGCCTGGCCATGATGCGCGCAGCAAAAGAAGCCCTTACCAATGAGACAGAAAAGATAGGCATCAACACACCCAAAATTCTAGGCGTTACAATCCTGACGAGCCTTGATGATGAGGTGCTGAATCAAGTGGGCTTTAAACCCGGAACCACAGAGCGTGTAGAAACCCTTGCAAAATTAACTCTTGAAGCAGGCCTTGACGGTGTTGTCTGTTCAGCGCGAGAAATAGAGCTTGTACGAGAGCGCTGCGGGGATGATTTCACCCTGATGGTGCCGGGCATCCGCCCTGAGGGAAGCGAAACAGGGGATCAAAAGAGGGTCATGACCCCAGAGTGTGCTCTGCAAAAAGGGGCCTCTCATCTGGTTATTGGCCGTCCTATAACGCAGGCCGACGACCCAGCCAGTGCGGCCAGAAACATTTTAGCGTCCCTGAATAAAATTGCCGCATGACCCCGAACCCTGCAACAGATGTTAAAATATGCGGCATAACAACAGAAGATGCGCTGACATCTGCTATGATCAGCGGCGCAAAATTCATTGGCTTTGTTTTTTACCCCGGCTCACCGCGTTATATAGAGGCAGAGCAAGCCAAAATTCTGAGCAATAAAACGCCAACAACGATAATGAATGTCGGCCTGTTTGTTGACCCCAAACCGACCGATATAGAAAAGGTGCTTACTACAGCTAATCTTAATATGATCCAGCTTCACGGCAACGAAACATCACAACAAATACAGACAATAAAAAACACATTTGGATTACCGGTTATAAAAGCTATCCGCATTGCAGAGCGCACTGACCTTGAACAAATAGAAGCTTACGAAAAAGTAAGTGACTGGCTGCTCTTTGATACAAAGTCTCCGCAAGCGCAAGGGGGCACAGGAGAGAGCTTTGACTGGTCATTATTAAAGGACTTACAGCTTACCAAACCATGGATGCTGGCAGGCGGGCTTAATAGTAACAATATAAGGCAGGCGCTCTCCGTTCTAAAGCCTCACGCGGTTGATGTTTCCAGCGGAATAGAAGACAAGCCAGGCTTTAAAAATCCAAACAAAATAAAAGAATTTATAAACATTGTTAAAAACTACAAATAAACACGGATTAAGGATTTTGTGTTCATTTGTACTGATCTATGGTTAAAAGAGAGCCATGACTGAGCAAGCGCACAAAATTAAAAACTCCTACCGTCTGGGCCCGAACGAACAAGGTCATTTTGGCATCTATGGAGGACGGTATGTCTCCGAAACCCTTATGCCGCTTATTCTTGAGCTGGAAAAAGCCTATAATGACATGAAAGACAATCCGTCTTTCTGGAGCGAATTTTATACGCTGGCAAGAGACTATATAGGGCGTCCGTCTCCGCTTTATTTTGCGCAGGCCATGACAAAACACTGCAATGGCGCCAAAATATACTTCAAGCGCGATGAGCTAAACCATACCGGCGCGCACAAAATCAACAACTGCCTCGGCCAGATCTTACTGGCAAAGCGTATGGGGAAAACCCGCATCATTGCCGAAACCGGCGCAGGTCAGCACGGCGTAGCAACCGCAACGGTTTGCGCCTTATTTGACATACCTTGCACCATTTTTATGGGGCAAACCGATATAGAGCGCCAAAAACCCAATGTCTTCCGCATGAAGCTTTTAGGCGCAGAAATCCGTGCCGTGACCGCCGGAGCCGGAACGCTTAAAGACGCGATGAATGAAGCACTGCGCGACTGGGTCTCCCATGTCGATGATACATTTTATATTATCGGCACCGCCGCCGGACCGCACCCCTACCCGGCCATGGTACGCGAGTTTCAATCCGTGATTGGCAATGAAGTACGCGAACAAATGACAGAGCGTGAAGGAAAATTGCCTGATACGCTGGTGGCCTGTATTGGCGGCGGATCGAACGCAATCGGCCTGTTTCACCCGTTTCTTGATGACCCAGATACAGCCATGATCGGCGTAGAGGCCGCCGGGCACGGACTTGATAGCGGGCAGCACGCCGCGTCTATAGCAGGGGGAAGCCCGGGTGTTCTGCACGGCAACCGCACTTATTTACTGCAAGATGACGATGGGCAAATCACCGAAGCACACTCAATTTCCGCCGGGCTGGATTATCCCGGTATCGGCCCGGAACATAGCTGGCTCAAAGATCAGGGGCGCGTGGACTATGCCTCAATAACCGACGATGAAGCTTTGGACGCGTTCCAGATCTGCTCCAAGGTTGAGGGTATTATTCCAGCCTTAGAGCCTGCCCACGCGCTGGCGCATGTTTTAAAGATCGCGCCCGACCTGCCAAAGGATCATCTGCTGGTCATGAATATGTGCGGTCGCGGCGATAAAGACATTTTCACCGTGGCAGAAAAGCTCGGGATAGAGTTATGAAACGCGTCTGTATTATTGGCTGCCCCGGCGCAGGTAAATCAAGGCTTTCTCGTGATCTGGGACAGAAGCTTGACCTACCTGTTTACCATCTTGATAAACTCTTCTGGAAACCCGGATGGGTGGAGGAAAGCAAAGACGTCTTTGATAAAAAACACCGGGAAATCATAGAAAAGGATTTCTGGATTATAGACGGCATGTATCGCCGCACCTTTCAATTACGAGCAGAAAGCGCCGACACTATAGTTTTTCTTGATTATTCCCGTCTGCGCTGCCTTATGCAGACCATAAAGCGGATATGCGAATCTTTTGGTCGCGTTCGGGTTGATCTGGCCGAAGACTGCCCGGAAAAATTTGATGTGCCTTTTTTGATTTATATCTGGCGCTTTCCTTCTGATAACAGACTACAAGTGCTTGATACTCTTGCCACGTGCGAAGAAAAACAAAATACATTAGTATTTAAAACACCAAATGAAACTAGAAAATGGTTCAGAGCAATTCAGGCAAAACATGACAAATAGAATCGCACAAAGGTTCGCTGACTTAAAAGCGCAGAACCGTACCGGGCTGATCACCTTTATTACAGCAGGTGATCCGGACAGGGAAACCAGTCAGGGCATATTAAATGACCTACCTAAAAACGGTGCTGACCTCATTGAGTTGGGCATGGCTTTTTCCGATCCTATGGCTGACGGACTCGCTATACAATTAGCGTCACAAAGAGCATTAAAATCTGGCGCGGCCATGAAGCAGACATTAGAGATGGTTAAATCATTCCGTGCCAATGACACAAAAACGCCTCTAGTCCTGATGGGCTATTACAACCCAATACACGCTTACGGTACGACCCGTTTCGCGATAGACGCTGCGCAGGCCGGGGTTGACGGGCTTATTATCGTTGACCTGCCTCCTGAAGAGGATCAGGAGCTCAGTGACCCGGCACATGATGCCGGTCTTGACATCATAAGGCTCATCACCCCGACAACGAACGCAGAGCGTCTCACCAAGGTTCTGGATGGTGCAAGTGGGTTCTTGTACTATGTCGCCATTACCGGTGTCACCGGAACGGCCAGCGCAAATGCGGGTCAGCTCCGTCCGCGTCTGGATCGCATCCGCAAGCAGACAAATTTACCAATCGCCATAGGATTTGGCATAAAGTCGCCGCAAGGTGCAGCAACCCTGAGCAAGGTCAGTGACGCCGTTGTGGTGGGCTCGTCTATCGTTAATACAATAGGGGATATTCAAAACGGGTCAAAAACAACGCAAGACGTTGCAATACAAGTGCGTGATTTGGCCGCGGCACTTTAAGGCATCATCAACTTGACAGTAACCCCCCTTATACGAGATAAAGTGCATTCACTTTAGTAAGGCGCTTTAATAAGAGAGTGAGTAAAAATACATGAACTGGCTGACCAACTTTATCCGTCCGAAAATCCGCTCCATGGTCGAGCAAAAAGAGGTGCCGGATAATCTTTGGCAAAAATGCTCTTCCTGTGAAGGCATGCTGTTCCATCGTGATTTAGCTGAAAATATGAATGTCTGCTATCACTGTGGTCATCATATGAAAATTTCTGTGACAGAGCGGCTGGAAATGCTGTTCGATGACGGTAAATACAAAGAGTTACCACTACCCAAAGTTCCTTATGATCCTTTGAAATTTAAAGATCGCAAAAAATATAGCGATAGAATTCGTGATTCCCGTAATAAAACACGCCGCAAAGATGGATTAGTCATCGGTAACGGCAGCATCGGCGGTATACCGGTGGTCATTGCCGCCTTTGATTTCGCCTTTATGGGCGGTTCTATGGGCGCAGCCATAGGAGAGGGCATTGTTGCCGCCGCCGAAGCCGCCATAGACAAAAATGCGGCCTTTATCGTTATCCCGTCATCCGGCGGCGCGCGGATGCAGGAAGGGATGCTTTCCCTAATGCAAATGCCACGCACCATTATTGCCGTAGAAATGGTCAAAGATGCAGGACTGCCTTACATCGTAATCCTAACCGACCCAACCACAGGCGGGGTCAGCGCCTCCTTCGCCATGGTTGGCGATATTCATATAGCAGAATCCGGCTGCACTATTGGCTTTGCCGGTAAACGCGTCATTGCCGAAACCATCCGCGAAGATTTACCAAGAGGCTTTCAAACCGCAGAATATCTGCTGGAACACGGCATGGTCGACATGGTTACGCCGCGCAAGGAAATGCGTGAAACGCTTATCCGTATTCTCGATTTGATCTTTAACAAGACAAAAGAAGGGCAAACCAAAAAAAGAAAAGATAAAAACAGCAATGCCACACGCAGTAAAAATGGCAAAAATGGTAAAAAGAAAAGTAAAAACAGCACTATTGCCCGCGTAAAAACAACGGCAAAAACAAAATCAGCGGCCAATGCCAACACCAAAAAGCCACGTTCCAAAAAAGCAGAAAAGCATTAGCCACTATGTATGTCGCCGATGCCACGCACCCGGTCCCCACGCTTTCAAAAAAATTACAGGCGCTCTATAATTTGCGCGGCGGCCCGACCATTGATCTAACGATACGAAAACCCTACACAGAGCTACTGGCCGCGCTTAACAATCCCCATAAAAGCATGCCACCAGCCATTCACGTTGCCGGAACCAACGGCAAAGGCTCAACCATTGCCATGCTGCGCGCTATTTTCGAAGAAACAGGCTATAACGTACACACATACACCTCTCCGCATTTAACCCATTTTAACGAGCGCATTGTGCTCGCCGGGCAGGAAATTGACGACACACAGCTTGAATCCCTACTTGATGAAACCGTAGCAGCCAATAACAACGCCCCCCTTACTTTTTTTGAAATAACGACCGCTATGGCTTTTAGCGCCTTTGCCCGCACGCCAGCCGATATATTGCTACTTGAAACCGGGCTGGGCGGGCGACTTGATTGTACCAATGTCATTGAAAATCCGCTGGCGACAATCATCACCCGTATTGGCTATGACCACAGAGAATTTCTTGGCGGTACATTGACGGAAATTGCGGCAGAAAAAGCCGGCATTATGAAACCGGGTGTGCCTTGTATTATCGCGCCGCAACCCTGTCTCGAAATTGATGACATATTTGAAAAAAGAGCCGCAACACTGGGATGTCCCCTTTTTAAGGCCAAGACAAAAAATCCTCCCACCACCAACCTTACCGGCCCGCACCAACAAGACAATGCGACCACCGCCCTGACATGCCTTAACCATATAAAAAGCTTTAACATTCCAGAAAACGCAATCGAAAATGGCCTACAAAATGTACACTGGCCCGGGCGTTTACAGAGAATTGAATGGAAAGGGCTTTCTTCCGGCCAGGAGCTATGGATTGATGGCGGCCACAATGAAAGCGCGGGTAAAGCTTTAGCGGCACAGGCGAAGCTCTGGGCAACACAGGACGGAAAAGAGCTTCATTTGATCATCGGCATGATGAAAACCAAAGACCCACAAGAGTTTCTAAAACCGCTTCTCCCCTACGCAAAAACCGTCACTTTTATAGATATTCCGCACGAAACCGCGTCATATGACAAAGAGTTTCTGGAGCAACAATTAAAAGCCAAAGGCTACAAACAGGTAAGCTGTGCGGAGAGTGCCAACCAAGCCATTGAAAACAAATCAAAAAACTACAACTGCGAGAGCCACATTCTTTGTGCCGGTTCCTTATATTCTCTGAGTGGCCTCATTAACTCATAATATTTCATAATATTTTGAGTTCCTTAACAAATTTCTGGAAATATAGAGGAACCAAAGACTTATGCCGGTAACGGAGCAAAGAATTTATGTCAGAAATAAAAACTACATTCAAAGAACAGAGTTCCACTACCCCCTCGACCCAGCTTACCGTCTGTTGGTACGGCGCGCCAATCGGTTACGTCCATACCAGTGATGATAAATTGATCTGGGACCAATATGCCAGTCCTGAAATGGAGACGCTTTTTAAACAAAACTTTGCCACTCGTCCATCAGATAACATGCCCTATATTATTGCCAATCTTGGGCCAGATAACGATATTTTTAAGATATTAGAATCAGAGAGCCAGACATCCTATGTTGAAGAAGGATTACGGTTTCTTTCAAATCTTACAATCTCTGCCAGCGCGCCTTTTGATCACCCTACCCAAAATGATTGTTTATTGGCTAACTTCAGTGATCACATCAATGAAGACAGAGTTTTTACAGGCACATTCATAGAAGAATGGCCGCGCTCCCTTGAAGAAGAGGCGCTAACGACTGAAATAGCCCAACATTGGAAAAATCGGCACCTGCCACGCTTTTCCGGATCTGAAATAAAGTTGCCTGTCACACTAGGTAAAGATGGGGACCTACGACTAGCAAACGCCAGTTCTTTCACACATATAATGAAATTTCCAAATGAGGGATACAAAGAAGGATGGGGCGTCAATGAATGGCTTTGTATGCAGCTCTCCGAAGCCATCGGTCTTGACACAGCAGAACATGCTCTGATTTCCATGGGGGAAGGTAAGCCGCCCGCTTATCTGGTCGAACGATTTGATATTGGCCGCACACAAGAAAATAAGGCAACTGAGCCAAAAAATTTCAAAAATGAATTTAACGAACACCCCAATCAACAAGCAGAAACCAAGCAATATTTACTCCATGATTTCTGTACTCTAGCTGGCATAGATCCCTATTTTTTCAATAATAGTGGGAAATCGAAAGGCTGCATGGAGCATATTGCCAAATTAGTAAAAAAGCACTCGACGAACCCCGGTGCCGATATTGAAACCCTTTACAAAAGGTCCCTTTTATCATGGGCCGTTAATGACAGTGACATGCACCGTAAAAACATATCAATGCTCTTTGAATATGACACACAGACAAAACAAATTTCTTCAGTGCGTATGTCTCCCACTTATGACGTAACGTCAGAAGTACACCGATATGACAACAAGCATGATGTGATGCTGCCAATGGCCGGAAAACGCAAAAATCTTAGCCGCAAAGACCTAGTTACTTTTGGTAAAAATATTGGCTTGTCCGCCGAAAGAGCAGAAGAAATTATTAATACGACAATTACTGGTATAACTGATGCTGCCGTCAAAATTGTGAGTGACATGCCGGAAGACATAAAAAACAACGAGATGTGTAATTATACCGCTCACCGCATTGCTACTTTTACTGTCGAAAAAGCGAACTCTTTGGGGCTGGAAACACCCGAATGGACGCCCGTTGAAAGGGCAAGAACAGTCAGCGCCTATCAGGCAAGGCATAAATTAAGGCCCACAGATTTTTCAGTACCCTAACCCGCCATAAAATTGTACTAATTCAAGCAAAATTATGCCCTTTTTCCTTGAAATATATAACACTTATGCCATTTCCTTATTCTGTAGAAAGCGGTAAAGTAAGCTATGACCCATAAAATTGCGCTTGTTGATGACGACCGGAATATCCTGACTTCTGTTTCCATGGCTTTGGAAGCAGAGGGTTATGACATTAAAACCTATAGCGACGGCGAAGAAGGGTACAAAGGCATTACAGACAACCCGCCCGACCTTGCTGTGCTTGATATAAAAATGCCACGTATGGACGGCATGGAAGTACTGGCAAAAATCCGTGAAAACTCGGCCATGCCGGTCATTTTTCTAACCTCCAAGGATGACGAGATTGACGAAGTGCTCGGCCTGCGCATGGGTGCGGATGATTACATCACCAAGCCTTTTTCCCAGCGCCTTCTGATCGAGCGTATCCGTGCCTTGCTACGGCGTGAATCACTTAGAAATCAGGCAGGGAAAAAACAGGAAGAGAGCGATAAAATCGTGCGTGGTAGCCTCACCCTTGATGATGCACGGCACATTAGCGCATGGAAAGGAACCGCTGTCAGCCTGACTGTCACGGAATATTTGCTGCTAAAATCGTTGGCCCAGCGCCCCGGCATTGTCAAAAACCGTGACCAGTTGATCGATATGGCTTATGGTGAGAATATCTATGTCGATGATAGAACCATCGACTCTCATATCAAACGAGTCCGTAAGAAATTCCGCGATATTGACCCGGACTTTGCCCAGATCGAAACGCTCTATGGTGTCGGATACAAATATAAAGAAGAATAAAGACCGCAAGCCCGGCAGGGCCGGCGGCCTGACACTGCGCATATTATCCGTCAATGTTCTTCCTCTTCTGGTTCTGGTTGTCGGGCTTTTATCACTGGGCCGGTATCAGGAAAACCTGATTCATGAACATCTAAAAACACTAGAAGAGAGAGCCCAGAACTTCGCCATCGCCATTGAAGGGCCAGAGGAAAACACAGCGCTCATCGCCGAACAGGCGCGCCGTACAATTCGAAAACTCGGCGAAAGAAGGCAAGACACAAGAATCCGTCTCTTTGATATAAACGGTAATCTGATCGGTGATTCTCATAAGCTAGTTGGCCCGGGCGGTGTCGTGCAAATTACACCGCTTGAAAACCCGCAAAACAAATTTGGTATTTCCGACGTCATCGCCTACCTAGGTACGGAATTACTGGAACTGTTGCCAACAAAAACAGATTTGCTTCCTTTTCCGCACGACATGGCTGCCGGAATTGACGAATACCCTGATGTAAAAAACGCCATGAGCGGAATCATCAGCGCCGCTGCCTGGGAAGGCGGGAAAAACCGTATCATTCTAACAGCGGCCGCACCCGTCAAAAAAGAGGGACAAGTTATCGGTGTTATCCTACTAACCAATGACGGGCGCGATATTGAAATTAGCATGGACCGGGTACGCTTTGATGTGCTGACAGCAACACTGGCTGCACTCAGCATCACGATTTTCCTGTCAATTTATCTTGCTGGCATTATCGGCAGGCCACTGAAAAAACTAGCCGTTGCCGCCGAAAAAGTGCGCCAAAGCAAAGGGCGGGAAATTAATATTCCAGACTTAAGCCACAGGCGCGATGAAATCGGCGAATTATCCATGGCCCTGCGCCATATGACACAAGCGCTGTGGGATCGCATGGATTCAATCGAACGTTTTGCCGCCGATGTTGCCCACGAAATTAAAAACCCGCTCACCAGCTTACGCAGCGCTGTAGAAACAGTTGCCAAAGTTAAAAATAAAAAAGACCGCGACCGTCTCATGGAGATTATCCAGCACGACGTACGCCGTCTTGACCGCCTTATTAGTGACATTTCCAACGCTTCACGGCTGGATGCCGAGCTTTCCCGCGATGAAATGAGCGTGGTTGATTTACGCAAAACCCTACAACAGCTTGTCGATGCCCATAAAAACCCGATGGAACGCGCAGGAAAAGGAAAACAAGGAACAGCCCCGGTAACTCTTGAGATTCCACGCAACAAAAAAGTTGTTGTGCGCGGCAATGAGGGACGGCTGGCGCAGGTTTTTGGCAATCTAATCGGCAACGCCCTATCTTTTTCACCCGAAAACGGCGCCGTCACAGTGCGGGTGCTGCCCGATAAAAACCGCATCACGATCGAGGTTGAAGATGAAGGGCCAGGCATTCCCGAAAACAAGCTTGATAACATTTTCGAACGTTTTTATTCTGAGCGCCCCAAAGAAGAGACCTATGGATCTCACTCCGGGTTAGGGCTCTCTATTGCCAAACAAATTATTCTCGCCCATGGCGGAGAGATTTTTGCTGAAAATGTCGTGGAAAATGAAAAAACGCACGGTGCCTGTTTTACCGTTATTCTGGATAGGGAAACCTAAAGTAAATGAAAAAACAAAAACTCCTTATTGTTACTGGTCTATCAGGTGCCGGTATGTCATCAAGCCTCAAACATCTTGAAGATCTGGGTTACGAGGTCTTCGATAATTTTCCTCTCACGCTAGCACAGCCACTACTTGATGACCCCCATACAAAAGATCAACCTATTGCCATTGGCATTGACACACGGACACGCGGCTTTGACCCGGACATTGTAAAAGATAACGTCAAAGCACTACAGGCACAGCTTGTGTTTATCACTGCCGATGAAACGGTTCTGCGCAAACGCTTCACCGAAACGCGCCGTCGCCACCCCCTTGCCGAAGACCGCCCGGCCAGCGCCGGAATTAAAAAGGAGCAAGAATGGCTTCATGGCCTAAAAAATAAAGCCGATACTGTTATTGATACCTCAATGCTCTCAATTCATGAATTGAGACGCGTACTAGAAGAATGTTTCAGACTTGAAAATAAAAGCGGGCTGACAATAACCTTGATGTCTTTTGGTTACAAACACGGTACACCACGCGAAGCTGATATTGTTATGGATGTGCGCTTCCTGAAAAACCCACACTGGGTTTCTGAATTAAAGCCTTTAACCGGGCTAAATCAGGCCGTTGGCGATTATATCGAACAAGATGAAACCTTTGAACCATTCCTAACCCGGCTCAAAGACCTTCTCGGGCCGCTGCTACCGCAATATGCCCATGAGGGGAAAAGCTACCTAACGATCGCAATAGGGTGCACAGGCGGCCACCATAGATCCGTTTATAGCGTAGAAAAACTAAAGCCCTGGCTGGAAGACCAGGACTTTACCACACATATATTTCATAGAGATATAGGTCGTTAAGCCGGGCCGCTACCCGGCGGCTCAGGAGCAACGGCACTACTACCCTGACTTTGTAAATCCATACGTATGTCATCAATTAACGGTTCAGAAGCCTGCCCGCAGGCCTGTTCAATTTTTTCAATACTAAGCATCCTCTAACCCCTCCTCTAAAGACAATACCGCGTTTTCCGTGGAAACACCCTGTGCACCCAGCGTATAAAAAATAATCCTCGTTTTATTCGGTTCATCGGTCGGCGCCTTGTAATAAAGCAAACGTGTTCCGGTTTCCTTACGCATATCAATCAAATCATCGCTATCATTCATCAGCGCGACAAGATTCATCACTTTTTTCTCGGACAGCATGCTGTCTTCGTCCAGATCAAGCACCGTATAATCACCCACCGGCTCATAAGACTCACCTTCTTCAAGCTGTTTTAAAATAACAAATGAATGGTCATACATCGGATTACGCCGATACGTATAAGGCTGCTTTGCTGTAATTTCGTTAAAATTATCGAATGCCATGATATATAAACCCTCTTTTTTATAATAAAACGCAGGAAACCCTTGTGTTTTAGGCCAATCGCCCTTAATTTTTACCAAATATACATTAAGAATTCGTAAATACGGAAATACACAATTAGGAGATATAGAATGACCGCGGAGCCAAAAGCAGTGGAAAACGATTACAAAGTAAAAGATATAAGTCTGGCCGAATGGGGCCGCAAAGAAATTGCCATCGCCGAAACCGAAATGCCGGGTCTAATGGCCCTGCGTGAAGAGTTCGGCAAATCACAACCCTTAAAAGATGCGCGCATTCTTGGTTGTCTGCACATGACCATTCAAACTGCGGTATTGATTGAAACACTAACAGCCCTTGGCGCTGAAGTACGCTGGAGCTCGTGCAATATTTTTTCAACGCAGGACCAAGCCGCCGCCGCCATTGCCGTGACCGGCGTTCCTGTTTTTGCCTGGAAAGGCATGGATGATGATGAATTCTGGTGGGCGATTGACCAGACCATCGAAGGAGACAAAAACTGGATACCCAACATGATTCTCGATGATGGTGGTGATTTGACCATTCGTATGCACGAGAAATACCCAGAACTTCTCGAGAATGTAAAAGGCCTGTCAGAAGAAACAACAACAGGTGTGCACCGTCTTTATGAGATGGAGAAAAAAGGCGAACTGAAAATTCCAGCGATTAACGTCAATGATTCAGTAACCAAATCCAAATTCGACAATCTTTATGGCTGCCGCGAATCGCTCGTTGACGGTATCAAACGCGCCACCGATGTAATGATCGCAGGCAAGCTTGCCGTTGTTGCTGGATATGGTGATGTTGGTAAAGGTTCCGCTGAATCTCTGCGTTCCCAAGGCGCACGCGTCATGGTCACAGAGATTGATCCTATTTGTGCACTGCAGGCCTCAATGCAAGGTTACGAAGTTGTAACCATGGAAGACGCGGCGGCACTGGGTGATATTTTTGTCACGACTACAGGCAACAAAGATGTCATTACTGTCGACCACATGCGCGCCATGAAAGACCGCGCCATTGTTTGCAACATCGGCCACTTTGACACTGAAATCCAGGTCGAGCCGCTGCGTAATATGAAATGGCATAATGTGAAGCCGCAAGTTGACGAAATTGAGTTCCCAGACGGCAAGCGCATTATTCTACTGGCAGAGGGACGCCTTGTTAATCTTGGTTGTGCTACCGGCCACCCGAGCTTTGTCATGAGCGCTTCCTTTACCAATCAGGTTCTGGCCCAGTTAGAGCTGTGGGAAAATTGCGCTAACTACGAGAACAAAGTTTATGTTCTGCCCAAACATCTGGACGAAAAAGTGGCTATTTTGCACCTGGACAGACTTGGCGTAAAATTAAGCAAGCTGACCAAAGAGCAGGCTGACTATTTAGGTATGAATGTAGAAGGCCCTTACAAGCCGGACCATTACAGATACTAACCTCCAAGATTTGACATTTTTGTCATAATTTTATAGAAAGCCCCTATAGATTAATTTCATGGGGGCTTTTTATTGATGAGGCCAACATTAAAATATTAAATTTTTTACTGTCTCAAGAAGGCGACAACTATGAATCCAGCTGACGATAGCAGAAAAGCTAGTATCAAATTAATTACTACTAAAATTTTACGGGATAACGGGCCGTTAGATGCTGCTCGTTATCTAGCACAATATCTATTTCGTGGCGTAAAAGAAATAAATGGCACCCCCTATTTCGGGCATCTGACACGTGTGGCCGCAGGAATTGCAGACGAAAAAATCAAACCGGCAGGTTATTTGCACGATCTGGTTGAAGACATTCTGGGTTGGGATTTCAAGGATCTGGAAGATATTGGTTTTGATAAATTCATAATTGACGCTGTACGCGCTGTTACAAAAGATGATAGCGCCCCTTACTTTGATGAAATGGTGCGCGTCAGCCTGACCCCGCAAGCCATTCCTCTCAAAAAGAGCGATCTGGAAGATAACAGCAATTTACTGCGCCTGCCCCGTGTTCCTCAACCACACGACATAGAGCGAAGCCGTAAATATTACCTGTCCTGGCATTACCTCAACGATGTGGAATCGGGACAGACCTCTCCCGGCACGCCCTTTGCCACATGGATGAGATCACAGCCAGAAGAAAAACAAGACTGGGGATTGCTGCACAAATATACAGCATCAAACGATTCTAACAGCCGAAACCCTCCTAATTTTAGGCCTCAGTAACAGCCTTTCATCTTGTTCTTTATCAGAGCTGGCCTTACACTTTAAACTGTGAGCCAAAAGCAAAAAAAGCCGGGATTATTTCAAACGCTGCCCAATTTATTGAGCGGTCGTGGTGTTCACGCCGAAAAATCACGCCTTGAAGCCTTTCTAGATGCCGTGCCCGGTGAATATTGCGGCTGGGCACCGGACGGCACCATTGCCTATAGCGAGAATTTTTGTAAATTACTCGGACTTAAAGACATAGGCGAGATCCATGACATTCAAAATGCCCTGTCCCCCGGCGATGCGGCGGCACTGGAAGGCATGCATATAAGATTGCTGGAAAAGGGTGAGGCTTTCACCTTGAATGTTCGCACCAGCAATAAAGAAAAAACGCTCAAACTCTCTGGTTCACGGGGAAAGGACCTGGCGGGGCAAGAGCAATTTGACATTCTATGGCTGGAAGATATTACAGAGGCACAAACAAACCAAAAAAAGCTGGAGACCCATCGGGGCGAAATAGAAAGTGAGCGCGATTTATTACAAGCAGCGCTGGACCAGCTTCCTGCACCATTATGGATGCGCAGCAACCAAACCGACATTACCTGGTGTAACCGCGCCTATGCAAAAATCGTTGATAGCTCTCCAGCCACAGTCATCGCAGAACAACGTGAGCTGGTTTTCAAAACAACGAAAAAAGCTGGAGAAAAAGAAAAAAAAGAGCCCGGCAAAAAACTGGCGCAGGCGGCTCTGGATAGCAGCCAGACAGAAACGGCCAAAGGCCATATTATTATGGGCGGCAACCGCCACCTCATGAATATTCATGAGATTCCTTTGCCCTCCGGCAAGACAACATTAGGCATAGCGCATGATATTTCCCGCGAGGAAGAACTTAAAATAGAGCACAAGCGCTATATGACAGCTAACAATGAATTGCTGGAGCAACTTGGCACAGCAATCGGATTTTTTGATTCTGCCCAAAAACTTGAATTTTATAATTCTGCCTTTAGCCAACTCTGGCTTCTGGAAGATGCTTATCTGAACACCAAGCCAAAGCTTGGTGATGTGATGGAAAAATTAAGAGAATCACGGCGCTTACCGGAACAGGCAGATTTCAGGAAATTCAAACAAAGCTGGACAGGTATGTTTACCAGCCTGATTAATCCACACGATGAGATGCTCTATCTGCCAGACGGCAGCGCCCTGCGCATGCTGGTCGTGCCCCATACAATGGGCGGGCTGATGATGACTTTCGAAGACGTCACCAGCCGTCTGGAGCTTGAGTCTTCCTATAACACCCTCATTGCCGTACAAAAAGAAACGCTGGATAACTTGGCCGAGGGCGTATCGGTCTTTGGCGGGGACGGGTGCCTGAAACTCTGGAACCCGTCTTTTGCCCGACTCTGGGGATTTAATCCTGAAATACTGGAAGGCAAACCGCATATCAACCACCTTGCCGAAAAAATGAAAGCGCGTTTTACAGCGCAAAACTGGAAAAAAGCTAAAAACGCCATCATGACCCAGAGCCTTGATCGCAACATTCACGAAGGCAAAATGGAATGCAATGACGGCAGCCTGATTGCCTACTCAACAGTGCCCCTGCCTGATGGGGGCGTTCTCGTGACCCATGTCGATGTTACCGATAAAATGAAAGTCGAAAAGGCGCTGCGCGAAAAAAATGCGGCGCTGGAAGAAGCAGAGCGTGTGAAACTCGATTTTCTGGCCAATGTTTCATATCAATTGCGTACGCCGCTTAATGCAATTATGGGCTTTACCGAGATTCTCGATAATGAATACTTCGGAACCATTAATAAAAAGCAGAAGGAATATACAAAAGGCATGCAGGAGGCCGGAGAACGGCTCTTGAGCCTGATTAATAATATCCTTGATCTTTCAACGATCGAAGCAGGCTATATGGAGTTTCAACACGACAAAGTCTCTATTCGCGATATTTTAGAAGATCTTTTTGAACTAACCGCAGAGTGGGCACGCAATGAACGCCTAACCGTCGAGCTTAAATGTCCTCCAAATATTGGCTCCATCATTGCGGATGAACGCCGCTTAAAACAAGTTCTGCTCAACCTGATGCGCAACGCCATTACCTTTACCCCTGAAAAAGGCAGTATTACTTTAAAAGCCAGCCGCACCAAAGACCTCATTGCTATAAGCGTTATCGACACCGGCCCCGGCATTCCCAAGGACGAGCAAACCCGTATTTTTGAGCCCTTTGAACGCATGCACGGCGCCGGACAAGGTGGCGGTGGTGCGGGGCTCGGGCTAACACTGGTTAAAAATATCGTGGAGCTGCACGAAGGAACAGTAGAGCTGGAAAGCCTAGAGGGAAAAGGCACCACCGTAACAATCAAATTACCGCTGGAAATGGCGGCGGCAAGTCCGCAAAAGCAGCCGGCTAAAATCACAGGCTAGTTTATAATTCCTACAAGCAAGTCGCCCAGGTTTCAGTGCCACCCTCGGACTTGCGGCGACCATAAATAATGATGTCACCCTCGGTACGAGTTTTACATTTAAAAATCGGGATGAGTGTTTTTAAAACCAGTTCCACTTTTTGATCATCGTAAAACGGGCCATACGTACAAAACTCAGCCCTCTCCTCTGCCGCAAACCGAAAATTTGATTTATGCCGGGTTTTTATCCCGTCATCGCGAAGAAAGAAATTGGTATGGATGCTGCCAAAAACCGTATAAGGCGCCTTATTAATCACATTAAAGCACTGCGCCTCACTAATAACCTCACCGAAAGCCTGAGGCGTTGTTGGTTTCGTGACCAAAAGCGGGTCATCCTGCGCTAAAGCAGAACAAGCTAAGGTGAGAAAAACCAACAATAGATTCAAAAGAACAAAGTGTTTCATATCATCATTGTACTGGATTCAAAGGACTTTTGGCTATAGGAGACTATCATGCAGCGCATAAACGGATTTTTACTTCATATCGCGACTTTGTTGCTTTTGGCTACTTTTTAAAAAACCCTAAAAAACAATTGTGCGCAGCGCTATCCTTGTGGTTAATAACACTATGAAATCCTTATCAAAAAATGAGAATGATACGGCAAATATCGCGGCTAAAATAGCTGTAAAACTTCAAAGTGGTGATGTTTTATGCTTACGCGGCGATCTCGGAACAGGAAAAACTGTTTTTGCCCGCGCGATGATAAGACATTTATGCGACACGCCCGACCTTGATGTACCAAGCCCGACTTTTACCCTTGTGCAAAATTATGAAACAAATAAAAGCACGATATGGCATTTCGATCTCTACCGCATTGAAGATAAAGAAGAGATATACGAACTAGGCTGGGAAGAAGCCTTAGCAGAAGGCATCACAATAATAGAATGGCCGGAGCGGCTGGAAGGACTTGCGCCACAAGACCGGCTTGAGTTAATCTTTAATCCCTTAGAGAATGATGAAAATAGCCGCGAAATAACTCTCGTTCCTTACGGAACATGGGAAGAAAGAATAGCCGCGTGAGTAAAAAACCCGACCATGCCTTTATTCTGGCCGCAGGCAGAGGTGAACGCCTCAGGCCCTACACCGATCTGCTGCCCAAACCATTGGTAGAAATAAACGGCAAGCCCCTTATAGAACACGCCCTTGATCACCTAAAAAAAGCCGAAATCAAAGAGGTTACGGTCAATTTACATTATCTGGCAGATTTACTGGAAACAAGGCTGGCACTATATAACGGGCCTTCCATTACAGTCTCAAAAGAAATGAAATTGCTCGATACCGGCGGCGGAATTAAAAACGCGCTTAATACGATGGGAGAAGACCCTTTTTATATTATTAGCGGCGATTCGCTCTGGACTAACGGGCCGGACAAAACGGCCCTGGAACGCATGGCCGCCGCATGGAATCCTGATAAAATGGATTTGCTACTCTTGCTGCAACCTGTCTCGCGCATGACCACGACACAAGGCGTTGGCGATTATGATCTGGCAGATAACGGAAGCGCTATACGGTCACCCGATAAAAAAGGCAGCTATATGTGGACCAGCATCCGTATTTGCAAACCGGAACTTTTTAAAGATACGCCCGATACACCTTTCTCCTTCCTTGAAATCATGGACAAAGCCGAGCAAAATGGACGGCTACACGGATTAATTCATGATGCTGACTGGCACCACATCAGCACAGCGGCAGATCTAGAGCGCGTTAATAAAACATTTGCAGCGTCCCAGAGGGTCGCATGATTTACAACATACCGGCAGGTATTCCCTTTGCTGCCGCACTGGCGCAAGGCCTGCTTGAACAGGTAAAAACCGACGACCATCCTCTGACGCAATACCGTATCCTGCTGCCGACCCGGCGCGCCTGCCGTAATTTACGCGAAAGTTTCCTGCAACTTAGTGGCGGTAAACCACTATTGCTGCCCCAGCTACAGCCCCTTGGCGATGTTGAGGAAGACGAGCTGGTTTTAGAACTCGCAGGCAAGGAAAATGCCGCGCAGATTTTATCACTACCACCGGCCATGTCACCGCTACGCCGCCATATCCTACTGGCCCGTGCCATTATGAAGCTGCCTCAATACACACGCGGCCCGGATCAGGATTTTGCACTGGCAGGGTCTCTGGGCCATTTAATGGACCAGATTTATACAGAAGGTCTGGACTTAAAGCGCCTGCCGGAACTGGTTGAGGATGAAAAGCTAGCGCAGCACTGGCAAATCACCGTGAAATTTCTGGAAATTCTAAGTGAACGCTGGCCGGAAATTTTGGCCGAACAAGGCGTTATTGATGCCGCCGACCGGCGCAACCGCCTAATGGAGGCCCTCACCGCTCACTGGAAAGAACATCCACCGCAAACTCCGATTATCGCCGCTGGCTCTACCGGTTCTATCCCGGCAACGGCCAAGCTCTTGCAAGTCATCACCGGACTACCCAAAGGCTTTGTCATCCTGCCCGGTCTTGATGCAAAAATGGATGAACAAAGCTGGGAAACATTGAATGACACCCACCCGCAGGCAACGCTAAAACAACTTTTAGAGCACATAAACATAAAACGTACAGACGTACAAAACTGGGAACACACCCCCCCGGAATCAAAACAAAGCGATGAACCGCCGGCGTTGAGCGCAAAAAAACAAGAAAGCCGCAACTGGCTGGCCGGAGAGATGATGCGCCCCGCCGCTACTGCGGATCACTGGCAAAATCTTTCTTTAAACGCAGATCAAAAAAATACTTTGGAACAATCACTGCAACAAGTCATGCGCTTTGAATGTGATACAGCGCAAGAAGAAGCCAAGCTTATTGCCCTTTTAATGCGGGACACACTAGAAACACCGGGGCGTACAGCAGCGCTTGTCACGCCAGACCGTATATTAGCGCGCCGCGTTGCCATGATTTGCCAGCGCTGGAACATAGAAATCGATGATTCCGGCGGACAAATATTAAACGAAACAGTCCTGGGCAGCTTCTTACGCCTTGCGGCACAAACCGCCCTAACAGATTTGCGCCCCTCTATGCTGGCCGCGCTGCTTAAACATAAACATTGCTACCTTGGACAACCCACAGGCGCTTTAACCGGTTTAATTGCCCGGCTTGAAATTAATGTTTTACGCGGACAGGCCCCCGGCAAAGGCTTTCAAGGCCTTTATGGCAGGGCAGAAGAAAAGCAAGCCGAAACGGCTATCATAGGGATTCTGGAAGAACATCTCGCGCCCTTTATGGCGCTTTGCAAGGGAAAGGCTCAAAATTTCACAACCTTCCTTGATGCCCATATAAAGCTGGTCGAAGACCTTGCTACCACGCCAAACCAAAGCGGAGAAGCGACCCTCTGGCAGGGCGAAGATGGTGTCGCCGCCGCGCTTTTTCTTGCCGATTTACGCGATCAGGGGGGGACCCTTCCAAACGTAACGGGCGAAGATTACCTCGCCATTTTAGAGCAGCTTATGCGTACGATAAGCGTACGTCCCTCTTACGGCACACATCCGCGCCTGTTTATCCTCGGACAGCTAGAGGCGCGTCAAATTCAAGCCGATCTGATAATTTTGTCCGGCCTGAACGAAGGAACATGGCCGCCCGATCCCGGCAATGATCCGTGGATGTCACGCCCGATGCGCCAGGATTTCAACCTTCCTTCGCCTGAACGCAGCATCGGCCTCGCCGCCCATGATTTTGTGCAGGGTTTTTGTAACCCGCATATTGTACTGACCCACGCCCGCCGCGTCCAAGGCACCCCGGCCGTACCGGCGCGCTGGTTGCAACGTCTTAATACCGTGCTGCAGGCCCTGAACATAAGCGATGATGCTTTTAAAAACGGCGAATATTTACGTATGGCCCGTGCTCTGGATATGCCGCAAGGGGAAACACAGCCCGCCACCCGTCCGGCACCTTGCCCGCCTGTTTCAAAAAGACCGGACGAGCTTTATGTCACCGCCATCGAAAAATGGATGCGCGACCCTTATAGCGTCTATGCGCGTTATATTTTAAAACTCAAAAAACTACCTGATATTGAAAAAAATACAGATAACGCGCAGCGCGGTACCATGATGCACGATGTACTGGATCATTTTATCCGAGACTACCCCGATAGCCTGCCACCGGATGCCCACGAACGTCTTATTACGCTGGGACAGGGCATGCTCGCCAAAGAGCTGGAAGAGCCGCGCCTATGGGGGTTTTGGTGGCCACGCTTTGAACGACTATCCTCGTGGTTTGTAAGCCATGAGCGACAATGGCGACAGATAGCATCACCGAAAGAAACCGAAATAAGCGGCGCGGCGATCCTTGATATTAACGGTAAGAATTTTACCTTGCGCGCTAAAGCTGACCGTATAGATGAGAGAGAAGACGGTTTTGCTGTAATTGATTACAAAACCGGCGGCACGGCGACAGTCACGGACATCAATAATGGTTACGCCCCGCAATTACCGTTAGAAGCCGTGATTCTACTCGCGGACGGGTTTGCAGGGCTTTCAAGTGATAATGTCTCCTATATGGGATTCTGGAAGATGACGGGCGGGACGACCCCCGGGGAAGAAAAACAAATTAAAACTGACCCGGAACAGGCACGTTTAGGGCTTATCAAGCTGGTGCGCTCTTTCCGCGATGAAACAACACCTTATTACAGCCTGCCGCGCCCGGACAAAGCGCCGCCCGCCGATTGGCAGGACTACGCCCACCTCGCCCGCGTACAGGAATGGGCGGCCCTTGATGATAGCGAGGAGACGGCATAATGGCTGAACCAGCTTTTGCAGAAGATAAATCCCGCGACCTTGACCCCAATGTGCGCCAGCGCCGCGCCGCCGACCCTTTAAAATCCGTTTGTGTTGGCGCTTCTGCCGGAACGGGCAAAACCAAAGTTCTCACAGACCGGGTTTTAAGATTACTGCTCCCCGGACAAAACGGGCAGCCGGGAACAAAGCCCGGACGCATTTTATGTCTTACTTTTACCAAGGCCGGGGCCAGCGAGATGCTGCAACGGATTAATAAAATTCTAGGGAAGTGGGCTGTCCTGTCCGATGCCGCACTTGAAGAAGATTTACAAAAACTAACAGGAGCCGCGCCAACAAAAGAAGATATACAGGCCGCGCGGCAACTTTTTGCCAGCGTTGTTGATACGCCCGGCGGCCTGAAAATCATGACAATTCACTCGTTCTGCCAGTCCGTGCTCGGGCGCTTTCCGCTAGAAGCAGGACTGCCGCCGCAATTCAGCGTTATAGACGAACCGGCAGCGCAAGAATTTCTGGCAAATGCCCGTGATCAAGTGCTTATCCAAGCCAGAAACACTCCGGATTCAGCGCTAGGAAACGCCATCCGCAATATCGCCACAGAGCAAAACGAAGAGCAGTTTGGAAAACTATTGCGCAGCCTATGCAGCGAAAGGCTCTACTTACAGACCAAAACGAACAAGCCCGATATTCTGCATGAAAAGTTATGTGCGTGTTTTGATATTACGCCCGAAGATACAGTGAAGAGCTTTACATATAAAACTTGTGAGGAAAGTAACTTTGACAAAGCCGGGCTATACCGTGCCTGCGGCACTCTGGCAGAGGGCGGCAAAACCGATCAGGAACGCGGCCTCAATATACAGCCCTGGCTTGAGGCCACAACTTCAAACCGTGCCGCGCAAATCATAGAATATCAAAGTCAGTTTCTCACCAAAAAGAACGAAATAAAGAAAACTCTCGTTAGCAAAAAAATTGCCAGTGCCCACCCCGACATAGAAGCCGTGCTTGTTACAGAAGCAGAAAGACTGCTAGCGCTACAGGACAAACTTAAAGCTGTTAAATGTGCCGGGCTGACTCGTGATTTAATGCTATTTGGGCAAGAAATTATAAAGAAATATCAAAAACTTAAAGATAAAAGTGGCCAACTTGATTATGATGATCTGATCCTCAAAACACTGGCGCTTCTTGAGCATTCTGATATGGCGCAATGGGTCTTATACAAGCTTGACAGTGGGCTTGACCATATTCTGATTGACGAGGCACAGGACACCAATCCGGAACAATGGCAAATTATCCAAAAACTATGCGAAGATTTTTTCAGCGGGCAAGGCGCAAAAGATAATATTACCCGTACTATTTTTACCGTTGGTGATGAAAAACAATCAATTTACAGCTTTCAGCGTGCCGCGCCGCGCGAATTTGAAAAAATGCGGCAATATTTTGCCGATAAGGCCGGAGCGCAGGAAGAAAAGCTGGTGATTTCCTTCCGCTCGACTAAAAGTGTTTTAGAGCTTGTCGATGAAGTCTTTGCACCGCCGGAACTCCGGCAAGGGCTAGGCAAAGACGATTTAGAGCATCATAGCTTCCGCCGCGGACAAGCCGGACTTGTTGAGCTGTGGCCGTTAATCTCTCCTGATGAAATGCCGGAGGAAGAACCATGGGCTCCGCCGGTCAATATTATCAAGGCCGCCTCTGGCCAAGCCAAACTAGCCGATCATATTGGCGAAACCATAAAAGACTGGCTGGACAAGGGCGAAGAGCTCGAATCATTGGGCCGCGCCATCATGCCCGGCGATATTATGATTTTAGTACGTACACGTACGGCCTTTGTCGGCCAGCTCGTGCGCGCCTTAAAAACGCGCAATATACCGGTCAGCGGTGTCGACCGCATGGTACTCGGCGAACAAATCGCCGTTATGGACTTGCTCGCCTTAGCGCAATTTGCCCTGTTGCCCGATGATGATTTAAGCCTCGCCTGCGCTCTAAAATCACCCTTAATCGGGCTTGATGAAGATCAGCTTTATGATCTGGCAATAGATCGTAATGCTACGCTTTGGGAGGTTTTAAAGAAATCAGATCACAAAGATATCGTGCACTGGCTAAAAAATCTTATTACTCATGCAAAAGCAGACCACCCTTATGAATTTTTTAGCCGGATACTACAAACTCCCTGTCCGGCAGATACCACGAGTGGTTTGCGCGGCACCCTTCACAGGCTAGGCAATGACGCCCTTGATCCGCTAAATGAGTTTCTCAACGCCGCGCTTTCCTATGAGCGTGACAATATTCCTGCCCTGCAGGGCTTTTTAGTCTGGCAAAATCAAGGCGACATTACCATCAAACGCGAACTGGAAGAAGCCGGGCAAGCTGTACGCATCATGACAATTCATGGCGCAAAAGGCTTGCAAGCGCCCGTTGTGATCCTCCCCGACACAACACGTACATCCTCCGCCAAAAAAATTGATAGTCTTTTATGGCCCGACAAAACCGAGCTTGAAGTGCCGCTTTGGTCACCGCGCAGTAAAGATTTTCCGGCGCTGTACCAACAGGCACGGGCGCGGCTGGAGGATTATCTGGAAGAAGAATACAAGCGGCTGCTCTATGTCGCTTTAACCCGCGCCGAAGACAGGCTTTATATTGGCGGTTACAAAGGCAAGAGGGAGCCGGTCGAAGAATGCTGGTACAATTACATCGCCAGAGCCTTTGAGCGCCTGCCGGATGTTCAGGAGGAAGCCGGCGTAAAGCGCTTCACCAACCCGCAAACAGCAAGTCCGGATCGTCCTGACGATACGCCGCAAAAAGATAAAAGCGCCAACATTGACCTGCCGGGCTGGCTTTTCAAAAAAGCTCCCTCAGAACCAAGCCCGCCGCAACCGCTGATCCCGTCAAGACCATTGGAACTGGAACCGGCTATACGCTCCCCCCTAGATAGCGCAAAAGATAGCCGCTTCCAGCGCGGCAACATAACGCATAAATTATTGCAGATACTGCCTGATCTGCCGCAAGAAGAGCGCCGCAAAGCCGCAGAGCATTTCACCGCCCAGCCGGGGCATAAACTGTCCGGCGCGCTGCAGCAGGACATTACCAATGAGACAATGACGATTTTAGAGAATCCTGATTATGAGCCTTTATTCGGCCCTGGCTCTATGGCTGAAGTTCCCATTACAGGCCTAATGAAAGGCCGACTGATTAGCGCCCAACTTGACCGCATATTGATTACAGAGGAAGAAATTATGGTGGTGGATTACAAAACAAACCGCCCGCCGCCGGAAAATGAGAGAGACATACCAGAAATTTATCGCGCGCAAATGAAGTCTTACCGCGATATTGTCGCCACCATATATCCGGGCAAAGCCATAAAGTGTTTTCTGCTTTGGACTGACGGGCCAGTGCTTATGCCTCTTGAAAATATTTGATTTAGCTTGTGGACGGAAAAGACGGCGGAGCTTGACCTGCAGATCATCTGCCCCATACTTAATACAAGGTTTGATAAAAGAAAAAGGGATAAATTAATGACAGCCAATGTCAATGACAACGATTTTGAAGGTGAAGTTTTAAAAGCCGAAGGGCCGGTGATGGTCGATTTTTGGGCAGAATGGTGCGGCCCTTGTAAAGCCATGTCGCCGCTGGTTGATGAGCTTGCCGGTGAAATGGGTGAAAAGCTTAAAATCGTTAAGGTCAATATTGACGAAAGCCCGGAAGCCCCAACAAAATTTGGCGTACGCGGTATCCCGACATTCATGATCTTCAAGGGCGGCGAAGTTGTTGATACCCGCGTTGGCGGCATGTCAAAAAGCCAGCTTTCCGAATGGGTAGAATCGGTTCTTTAAGCCGCATTCTTCCGGTTCTTCCACTCTTTTAATTTATCAGCAAATTCCCAGCCATGATAAACGGTCTGTGCCACTAGTGGCCCTAGAGCGCCGCCCGTATAGGCAAAACCAAAAGGCTCGAAAAGCTTGTAACGGTCATCATTTTCAGCGATAGCAGACGCGATAGCTTCTCCGCCCACAGTCGTTGGCCCAAGGCCGTTACCGCCAAAATTGGTGCAATACCAGATATTATCCTTAAATTTCCCGATATGTGGCATTTGATGAACCGTATAGCCCATCAGACCAGACCAAGTCACTTCGGCTTTTACATCCTCTAACTGCGGATAAATATGTTTCATATCGCGCAACATAAGAGTTTCAAGGTCTTTCGGAGCCGCCCCCATTCCCACGCGACCACCCCATAAAATGCTGTTATCCGGCAAAATACGGTAATAATCATCGGCCCAGCGATTATCACGAATCGCATAAGGCACTCTAATGGCTGTCTCCAGCAATTCCTTTTCAATGGACTCTGTTTTAATGACATAGGTTCTGATCGGCAGACAGGATCGCTGCAAACGTTTTTCAAGTCCGTTGAAATAAGCCGAACCGCAAAAGACAACATGATTTGCTGTCACCGCGCCTTTTTCCGTTTTAACGATGACACCACTTTCGCTTTCTTTGATATCAATCGCCATCGAGTCTTCATGAATTTGCTCGCCCTTTTCCTGAATATTTCGGGCAATAGACCGTAAATAATTCAGAGGGTGCATATGAAAATTTTCGTGATAAATCAGCCCATCAAAATAACGTTTTGACCCCAGATGATCCCTTATCTTTTCTCTGGGCAAAAACTCAATTTTTTCATCGAAAGTCGTAGCAAGATAATCAACTTTGCGCTTTATGGCGTCGGCATCATCGTACCAGGAAGCAACGAGCTCGCCATCAACTGGATTACAGGGAATTTCAAAATCTTTAATACGCTTTTTAATCAGTCCCAGCGCATCCTTTGACAGGCGGTACATTTCCTGTGCCTGCGCAACGCCAACTTTTTTAACAATCTCAGGTTCGCCGGCAGCAAAACCGGCAAGCACAAAACCGCCATTGCGCCCCGAAGCACCCCAGCCAATACGCCGCCCTTCCAGCAGCACGACCTTTTTCCCGCGCTGAACAAGACCCAGCGCCGTAGCAAGACCAGCCAAGCCACCGCCAATCACACAGATTTCCGTGTCTATTTCATCCTGAAGAGAAGGGTAAATCGTTTCATCCGTAAGAGACCGCGCATAATAACTATCAACGTAATCTGCAGACACAAGCTCAATTCCTATAGCTTATTTCGTATTATCAGGCCCCATCACCATAATAATCTGGCGGCCTTCCATTTTAGGTTCCAGCTCTATTTTGCCAATATCTTCCAGTTCACCACGCATTCTTTGCAGTAAATCCCGGCCAATATTCTGGTGCGCCATTTCCCGGCCACGAAAACGCATTGTGACCTTGACCTTGTTACCCTCTTCGAGAAACCGCCGGGCATTACGCATTTTTACATTGTAATCATGCTCTTCAATACCGGGACGAATTTTGACTTCCTTAACATCTACGGTCTTTTGCTTTTTACGCGCCTCGGCAGCCTTCTTTTGCTGCTCATATTTATATTTACCAAAATCGAGGATTTTACAAACAGGCGGATCAGCATTCGGAGAAACTTCAACCAGATCCAGTCCGGCAGCCGCTGCTGCTTTCAACGCCTCATCAAGATCGACAACTCCTGCCATATTACCTTCGGCATCGACTAAACGAACTTTTTCAACTGTTATGTTGTCATTTATACGCGGCCCTGCATTTTTACGGCCTCCGCGTTGCGGCATAGGTGGTCTGGCGATGATAGTCTCTCCTTATCGTAGTTTACACAATTTACAGATTTTCATTAATAAGGCGCTTTACAGCTTTGTGCAAGGGATTCTAACGCTTTTTCAAAGTCTACAACTTCCTGATCCCTACTACCCAAACGACGAATAGCCACAGTACCTTCCTCGGCCTCGCGATTCCCAACAACAAACATCACCGGCACCTTGGCTACAGAATGCTCACGTACCTTATAATTGATCTTCTCATTACGGGTATCAAGCTCGACCCGCAGACCGGCATCAAACATTTTTTGATAAAGTTTTCGCGCGTATTCATCCGCATCACCGGTAATCGTCGCAATCACGCACTGCACCGGCGCGAGCCATAAGGGCAACTTACCGCCATAACTTTCAATCATAATGCCTATAAAGCGCTCTAAGGTTCCCAAAATAGCGCGATGAAGCATAACGGGACGATGTTTACTCCCGTCTTCACCTATATAACTTGCGTCCAGCCGCTCAGGTAGCACAAAATCAAGCTGCAACGTCCCGCACTGCCACGTTCTGCCGATAGCGTCTTTGAGATGAAACTCTAATTTAGGGCCATAAAACGCGCCCTCATTTGGCAACTCTTCATACTCAAGCCCCGCCTGCTCCAGCGCATCGCGCAAACCTTTTTCAGCACGATCCCAGACCTCGTCCTCCCCGGCCCGTACATCTGGGCGCAAGGCGAGCTTTATTTCAACGCCTTCAAAACCGAGATCTTTATAAACATTATGCAATAGCTCACAAAACGCCACGCTTTCACTTGTAACCTGATCCTCGCGACAAAAAATATGCGCATCATCTTGTGTCATTTGCCGTACGCGCATCAGACCATGTAACGCACCATGAGCCTCATTACGGTGACAGCAACCAAACTCAGCCATACGAATTGGCAAATCACGGTAAGATGTAATGCCCTGCCTGAATATCTGCACATGCGCCGGACAATTCATTGGTTTCAGCGCCATTAAACGCGCCTTACCACTTAAAACCGGGCCGTCTTCTTCAGTATTCGGTACCTCATCAGGTACAACGAACATATTTTCACGGAACTTTCCCCAATGGCCTGATTTTTCCCAAAGCTTGTTATCAATCAGCATCGGCGTTTTAACTTCAGAATAACCCGCCCCGCGCAAACGGCGGCGAATATAGCCCTCCATCTCATTATAAATCACATAGCCTTTGGGGTGCCAGAACACGGAGCCTTGCGCTTCTTCCTGCATGTGAAAGAGATTCATCTCACGGCCCAGCTTGCGATGGTCGCGCTTTTCAGCCTCTTCCACCATTTCAAGATAAGCGGCCAGCTCTTTTTCATCGCGCCACGCCGTGCCGTATATACGGGTCAACATCGCTTTACTGGAATCACCGCGCCAATACGCCCCGGCCACTTTGGTTAATTTAAAAGCATGGCCGATATGTTTGGTCGTCGGCATGTGCGGGCCGCGGCATAAATCCAGCCATTCGCCCTGGCGGTAAATGGAAATGTCCTCATCACCCGGCAAATCTTCGATAAGTTCGGCCTTAAAATCTTCGCCCTTATCCTTAAAATAGGCGATCGCCGTATTACGGTCCCAGACTTCACGAACAAAAGCATCGCCGCGATTAATAATATCATGCATACGCTTTTCGATGATTTCCAGATCATCGGTTGAAAAAGGCTCCTTACGACCAAAGTCATAGAAAAACCCGTTTTCAATATTAGGGCCAATTGTCACCTGCGTACCAGGGAACAGCTCCTGCACCGCCTGCGCCATCACATGAGCAGTATCATGGCGGATAAGCTCCAGCCCCTCATCACCATCGCGCTTGATAAGGTTAACTGAGCTATCACCATTAATCGGACGGGATAAATCCCACAATTCATCGCCAACCTGCACGGCGACAGAGGCCTTGGCTAAGGATTTAGCAATAGATTCGGCGATCTCCAAACCGCTTACGCCTTTATCAAAGCTGCGCTCCGAACCGTCCGGGAAAATGACTGTAATTTGATCCATTTGTTTTTCAGCAATGCTCACTTTTATAAAACCTCTTCATATCCATATAAAGCAGTTACATAAAAGCCGCAAATGCGCGGAAAATCAATGTTTTTTTACCGCTCATTCAGAGCCCGGTCCAGCGTTTTAACGAGCGGTTTAAGGATATATTCCATGATTGTCTTTTCGCCAGTGAGAATATCAACACTGGCGACCATGCCCGGAATAATTTGAAGAACTTCGCCCTTTCGTTTCAGGGCAGTTTCTTCTGTACGTATACGTACGCGATAAAATGTTTCGCCCTGCTCATCGGTCAGCGTATCAGCAGAAATGTCAATCAACTCACCCTTAAGTCCTCCATAAATCGAAAAATCATAGGCGGTAATTTTTACAACAGCCGCTTGATCAGGATGCAAAAAAGCAATATCGGCAGGACGAATGCGCGCCTCTATAATAAGCTGATCATCCTTGGGCACAATCTCGATAATATCTTCCCCCGGCTGCACAACACCACTAACCGTATTGATCAATATATCCTTGATCGTGCCATCCACCGGTGATTTTATCTCGGCGCGATCTTTCCTGTCAGAAAGACCGGAAAGCGTCTCTTTAACCGTATTCATTTCAATCATCGTCGCCGACAGCTCAGTCTGAGCCTGCGCCTTAGCCGCGCTTTTTAATTCATTGATCCGGGCCTTGGCCTCATCAACAGCCGATTGCGCCTGTACCAACGACGCCTGTACGCCATTCCGTTCAGTCTGACGCTCCTTAAGGCCACGCTCTAATTGCAGCAATTCAACTTTTGGTGCTGAGCCGCGCTCCACGAGCGGCGCAATCATATCACGCTCTTCACGTGACATCCGCAGTACCTCATTCAAGTCAGACAACCGTGTTCTAAGTCCACTAACTTCCTGCTCACGTTGCATTTGTTGCTGATCCAGAACCAGAGTCTGGCTCTGCATATTAACCGCATTTGCCTTAAAGGCCTCCAGCTCCTCCTTAACACTGTCCGGTACGCCCTTCATAACTTCCCCGGAAAATTTTGGAGAGAGAGCCCCTTCGGCCTCAGCCTTAAGCCTCTCTATTTTAGCAAACAAACCAAGGTAACGCTTACGATTTGAACCAAGATCAGAAGAAGCCTGCACATCACGCAGACGCATCAAAACTTGCCCTGCATCAACCTGGTCACCCTCGCGCACCAAAAACTCCTCGACAATGCCGCCTTCCAGGCTTTGCAACACCTGTATTTCCGAAGACGGTATAATTTTACCATCACCGCGCGTCACCTCGTCCAATACGGCAAGGTTGGCCCAGACAATAAAGATCACAAAAAAAGCTGTGATGGCCACCAGCATAACATGCCGAGAGAGTGGTAATTCTTCATCGGTGGTAAAGAACCTGTCAGCCCGCGCCTGCGCCGTCTGGTACTTTTCCTTAGCCCAGTCACCACGCACCTTGGCCCATTCCGAAGCATCATTTATGCTCGTAATATCTTCGTCTTTTTTTATTTTTTTTTCAGCCATATTAAACTTCCGTATTCTCAGCCTGCGTACCATATTGTTTGGCCTGAAGCTTGGCGATAACCTCATCTTTTGGCCCATATGCCACAAGCTTACCGCGATCTATCAGAATCAGTTTATCAACCAAACCCAGCATTGAGCCTTTATGAGTAATGAGAAGTGTTGTCTTATTCTCGCACAATGTTTCAAGTCTTTTGCGCAAGCGATTTTCAGAAGCAGGGTCCATAGAAGCCGTTGGCTCATCCAAAATCATCACCGGCGGATCATATAAAAGGGAACGCGCAATCGCCACGGCCTGTCGCTGTCCGCCCGACAAAGCCTCACCGCGCTCACCAACCGGCGTATCCAGCCCGTGCTGAGAACCACGCAAAAACTCCAGCACGCCCGCCATTTCAGCGGCACGCATTACAGCGCGATCCGGCGCTGTTTCATGTCCCATTGTAATATTTTCGCGCACAGAACCGTAAAACAGCTGCGGGTCTTGCTGCACAGCCCCGATAGAGCGCCGCAAATCACCTGGATCAATCTGACGTACGTCTGTACCATCAATCTGTACGCTTCCACTATCAGGCTGGTAAAGATTGACAATCAACCGCTCAACCGTTGTCTTGCCCGAACCAACAGCGCCAATAATGCCAACCTTATCACCCGGCTCAATTGTAAAATTAATATGATTAAGCGCCGGAATGCTTTGTTCTGGGTAATGAAACACAACATCTTTAAATTCGATATGCCCCTCAAAAGAGGGTTTGGCAATAAAGTGTTTGCCTTCAGGACGCTCCACATCCTTTTTCATCAAATCATCAAGCTGGACCAGCGCTTCTTTTGATTGATTCATACGTGTGAGCAAGCCTGCGACCTGCGCAAGAGGCGCCATAGCGCGCCCGGACAAAATAACACAGGCAATAAGCGCCCCCATAGAGATTAACCCGGCAGAAATCAGGTAAACCCCGGTAATAACAACAGCAACATTGGTTAATTGCTGAATCAAAACCGTATAATTAAGCGCAAAAGCTGAAATACGGCGCGATTTTACCGCTGTCCGTGACGCCTTATCGGTTAGCTCTTCCCATTTACGCTGGGTATGACCTTCTGCGGCCTGCATTTTAATCGTCTCAAGACCGGTAATCGTTTCAAAAAGCTGCGCATTTTTCAGAGCGCTTTCATTCATGGATTGCCGGGTAATCTTCTGCATCGGCTTTTGCAGGATAAAGCCCATCACAGCAATAAGAGGCAAAGCCACGGCCGGCACAACAGCAAGCCAGCCACCGATAACCATAATCAACAAAATAAACAAAAGAACAAAGGGCAAATCAATCATCGCGACCATGGTTGCCGAGGTAAAGAAATCGCGCAGCCCTTCAAATTCGCGCATATTACTGGCCAAAACCCCGGCGCTCGCAGGCCTTGCGGCCATAGTCATGCCCATAATTTGCTCATAAAGCTGCGCAGAAATTTTTACGTCCGCTTTTCTACCTGCAATATCAAGAAAATGTGCCCGTAGATTTTTCAATATAAAATCAAAGGCATAAACAATAACAATCCCTGCCGCCAGCACCCAAAGCGTTTCAAACGCATTATTGGGAATAACACGGTCATAAACATTCATGATAAACATAGGACTGGCCAGCGCAAACAAGTTAATCATGATAGCTGCGACAACAACTTCCTGATAAAGCCGTATATTCTCCTTCAAGGAGCCCCAGAACCAGTTACGCTTTGTATTAATTTCTGCTGGGCCCGCCCGTTCATCGCTGCGCGCAATCGGCCGCAAGAAAAAAGCATAGCCCGTATGGAGCGCTTTCAACTCATCCAGCCCCATAACCTGCTTTTCATCCTCAGTTTCCGGAAACTGAACTAAAAAACGCGTTTCAGGGTGAAGATCAACCTTAGCACCCGGCTCCTGTTTAGGCGGGGCCTTATCCGGATACTTAATATCCCAGAGGATACAAGCATAGTCCTTATCAAGAACCAGAATACAAGGTAAGTTAGGAGCAACCGCCAAGGCTTCCAAAGGACGGTCAACCAGTTTTGCATGCAAATCAGCACGTTCAGCCGCCCGGACAAATAAAGCCGGAGTAATTCCTTCTTTCGGAATAGGAAGGCCCGCCACCAAGGCTGACCGGCTGGTACGACGGCCATAATGCCCCGCCATCAAGCGCAAACAATCAACCAGCGCACTTTGCACAGCCATACGGTCCGCCTGTAAAGGCCAAGCACCCGGCATATCAACCGCACTTTTCTCGGATTCAGATTCGGATTCAGACTCAGGTGCCTCCGCAGGAGCTCCTTCCTCCTCCGTCACAGAATCTTTTTCATTTTCATTTTTGGCAGTCACGTAAGTCGACCCCTAAATCACCAATCCAGCTCACATTTTAGCAGGATTGGACTCTCTAGGATAGTCTACACCCAAAGTAGGCAAAAGCTCGCCCTTAAGCGCCAAAAGGCGGTACACAGCAAACATTTCCAGAAATTCTGAATTTACCGTATTTGACCTTGAAACAAACAATTCATTCTGAGAATCCAATACATCAAGTAACGTACGGCGACTCAGGTCAAACTGGTCTTTATAAGCCTTAACCACTTCGGTATTGGCATCGGCCTGCGCTGCAAACTGGCGCGCACGCTCACCGGCAGAAACCATCCGCGCCCAAGTTTGGCGCACATCGCTCTCCACACTCCGCGCCGCTTCTGTCCTGGCTTCCTTGGCCTGTGCTTCACGGCTGATAAACTCACGAACACGCGCCGTATCACCGCCGCCGCGATAAAGGTTCCAATCCACCACAACTAGCGCAGAAGCGCTGGTGTCACGGCCACGTACACCGTTGAGGTCCCGGCCTTCACGAGCATTTACCTGAAAATCGACCTGCGGATAGAATGTTGATTGAGACCCTTCAAATTCAGCGTGCGCAACCTTAATGTCAGCCTCAAAAATATCAATCGTCGGACTCTGATGAAGCGCCAACTTAATCTCTCTATCCACATCCACGGACAACCCATCAACCGGCACAAGCGGCAATAACAGGTCTCCCGGCGGATCACCGACTTCACGAATATAGGAAGATTCGGCAAAACGAAGCTGTTCACGAACACTGGACTCCTGCGCTCTGGCAGATGCCATCCGCGCCCGCGCCTGCTCCAAATCGGCCTGGGTTGAACGACCCGCCGTTGCGCTATCTTCAATTTGCTCCAAAATAGCAATATGATCAGCCACATTTTTACGGGCAATACGCAGCAATTCACGCTGACGCAGCACCTCCAAATAAGATTCTACGACCGCAAGACCGACCAACTCTGATGTCTCACGCACCCGGCTGGAAGCCGATAAAACGCGCATCGCCTGACGCTCGTTCTCATATTTTGTTTCCCAGCCATCAAATAAAAGCTGAGTTAAAGTTAAGCCGGCCTCATAACGCCACAAATTTTCAGGATCATCGTCCCGTCCCGCACGTGTGGCTGGGTCATCACTATGCTCAACACCCGTATCCCCGCGAAAATCAATCGAAGGGAAATAAAGCGCCTTGGCTTGACGTAACTCTTCATCGGTAGCACGGCGATTTGTCTGAACAACCCCTGTTTCCGGGTTGGTGTTCACGCCAATAGCCACAGCGTCACGCAGGCTCATGGTCTTATCACTTCCTGCACCCGGCTCAATATTTTGCAATTCATTCGAACGCAAGGGCACTTGGTTAACAACAGCGGCAGGACTCGCTTCCACCATCATAACTCTATCCTCTACAGCAACACCGGACTTCGCAGCAATATCCTCTGTCGCCCATGCAGCCTGCGCCATAAGGGTCACACAAGATGTTGTCAGCGCCCATTTTTTAATATCAAACCGTTTCATATTTACTATCCTTCGCCAGGGAATTTTTTATTCAAAGCATTATTAATAATCGTTAAAAATATACTGATCCATCGTTATACTTATGACCTTTTTCCACAGAATTATCAAGTCCGCAAGTCAATTTTCTCAGGGAGTTAGCAGCCCTTCTTCACATTTAACAAAGAAAAAACCGAACGGATCTTACAATCCATCCGGCTCACTAAGCGCTCCCGTTAGGAATATTGGAGAACTTCGTGAAAACTTTTCTTATTTTTAAACTATAAGGTTACCATTATTCGTCAAATCTTCAACGGTAACGCCCGTAATACCTTCAAGAACAGCCATATCAGCAGCATTATTCACATCGCCACTACCACTCAGATCAACAGCAATCATTGTATCCGTGCCATTATCCGTCGCAAAAACAAAGCTGTCGATTGTGGCCTGCGTTGCACTTGTACTCGCCAAGAGCAGTGACAAATCAAGATCATCGCCTTCGGCAACATCAAAATCTTTCACTGTATCAACCCCTTCATCAATAGATTCGAACAGGAAGCTATCAGCGCCAGTACCACCATAAAGCGTATCGTTACCAAGGCCGCCAGTCAGAACATCATTGCCCTCCTGACCGAAGATAACATCATCACCGGCACCGCCGCTAAGGTTATCATTACCGCCATCGCGGGTTTCACCCTGAGCATTAACGCTTTCAGCAGCTAGCTCTTCACCGTTGGCTTTAATATAAGCAATCGTATCCTGACGATTCCAGCCGGCACCAGCCTCAAGCTGCTCAAAAACTTCCCAGCCTGCGCCAGGGTCAGTGCTCAAACCTTGTGCCACCGCCAATGCATCCGTATTCAGCGCATCGCCAAAGATCAAATCAGCACCATCACCGCCCGTGATGTCATCACCACCAACAGCAGCCAGCTTGTTCAGCGGATTGGTAGCAGCCAGCGCCGCATCCAAATCAGCCGGGTCAGCAATATTCAAAGACACGCCATCAGAATCAATCAGGTTAATATTGCTAATATCCGAACCAATATCGATACCAACGCCAATCACTTCATCGCTAAGCGCCTGAAGCTGCGCCACTTCATTGGTGCTATCATCAATACCTGTGAACTGATCAACCGAATCCTGAGTATTCTGGTTATCAACAACATTGCCGTTATCATCCAGATAAAAATTCGGACGGCCATCACTGATGAAATAACTAATCGTTTCAGCGCCGGAAATCGGATCATTGCTAAGATCACCCTTAAGCCAGCTAATACCATCCTGCAGCGCGGCCTCATAGTTCGTCCAGCCACCACCATCGAGACCATCAACAAAATTCAAGGCATCCGCCAAACCAGCAACACTTGTTACCGTAAAGGTCTCTGCCGTATTCGAATCTGTGCTGAACGGTACAAGGTGAACTTTTATTTCACCGTTATTATAGGCACCAAAATCATTAATCAGATTAGAAACAGCATCAACCAAAATTGAAATTTTGGAATTAACGTCACCGCGATCACCCATAGAGCCACTCGTATCGAGCATCATGACAAAGTTATAATCCTGAGTCTGATTCTCTAAACGAGAGCCACCAACATCACCGACCAGAATGTCATCAGACACACCGCCGGTAATAACGCCATTATCATCACCAACACGGTAAATTGTGGTTTCTCCGTCAATGTCATTAACATTCTCACCAACAATAAGCGCCGGCACATCACCCCACAAAGCGAGGTCAGCAACGCTCGTATCACCATCAGCGTCCATTACTGTGTACTGGAATACATCATGCGTCATCTCAAGTGGCGGATGATCAGCACAAGGATATTCAACCCAGACATTATTCAGCAAGAACGATGCGCCATAATAATCACCATCATTCACAGACTGAATATTCACCTCGGTAATCAACTGACCAAAATCAGCAGAGTTAAGCGTGAAGTTAAACTCGCCATTGATAATCTGGTTCGGTACAAATTGTTGCTCACCCGCAACTGTTGTTCCATCGGCTAACGTCACAATATAATCAAGACCATAGTTACCAGAGTCATTGTTGCTACCAAGTTCGGCGATTGTAATCATCACTTTATCGGCATCCTCTGCAAAGGAAAGGTCAAAAGACTCACCTTTAGGCCAGACTTTTTTACTGTCGCCAGTATCAAGATTATCAATTCCAAAACCGGAGCCATCAGACGTATCAAGCCAGCTAATATCAAAGTTACCGGCATTGGCAATGCTGATCGTAATACCATTGCTTGTCAAAGACGTTTGAAGTCCGGCAGCATCACTGGCACCAAGATCAAGATGGGCTTCAACAACTTTGCCATCACAAACACATGTGGTTTCAGTTGGAAGATCTGTACCATCAAACCAGCCATTGGCACTTGAACTCCACTGCGTCAGATACCCGTCCTGATCATAAGACGTTTCGATATCAGTCTTCGGATGCAGCCAGATACCAAGAGCATCAGCAAAGCTTGCGCCACTCCAATCAGCAGGGTCACCGTAAAGCGGCACATGATCAACAATAACCGTCGCATCTAACGTAAAGCTAAAGACGTGGTTGCCATTCGCATCAATCGTCGAAGAAATATTCGTAAACGGATTGCTCGTCGCTAGCGATGTCAGAATTTTATCCGGTGCCTGAATACCAGAAGCGGTAGAACCATCAAAGGCACTAGAGGAGCTATTCAAACCATTATAACCATAGGCCGTTACAATTGGTGTGCCGGTGCCACTAGCATCAAAATAGAATAGCGCCATTTCACCAGGCTGGTTTTTCGGGTTCGGGCCATCATTCAGAGCCAAAGTGAACCCTTCCGTGATTTTCCCGTTTGTAGGGTCAGAAATAACCATCGAGAAACTCAGTTCATCGGTCGTTTCATTATAGCTCGTTGTAACATTTTTAATGTCACCGGCAGCATCACTTCCTGAAGGGTTGTCTTGCGAGAAAGTATGAACTGTTTCTTTAACGCCAGTTACTGGCCCGGTCGGTTGGTCAAACAACGTGTAATCATATGAACCGTCTTCAAAAATTTCCAACGTACCAAAGTCGCCGTCAATCGTGGCCGCGCCGCCTGTCAGGTCAACATCATTGCCCTGGAAGGAAATCGTTGTGACTTTGTTTGCCGGATCAGGAGCATCGAACTCATCCTGACTAAGATTATCCGCAGCGCTCGGGCCACCGTTAAGGCCGGTAATCACATTACCGTTCGTGCCACCTGCAACGACATCGAAGATATTCAGATCATCATTAGCCAGAAGACCATCATCCTGAACACGCACTGTGATTGTACCGTCATCTGTATCGCCATCACTATCTGTCGCGGTAACACCAAACTCCAGAGCAATAACATCGCTATCCTCATCCGGATCAGCACTTGTGTCCTTCGAATCAGGATGATCAAGTGTCCCTTCGAGGGTAAAGGTGTAATCACCATCTACTTCTAAAACCAACGTAAAGATTGTTTCACCAGCAGCTGTCCCGGTATAGGTACTACCAAGCAGCGCCACCGCTACAGGCACACCATTGCTTGTCAAAGGAATAGGGCTGGTAAACCCGCCATTAGCAGAGAAGCTACCCGGTGTATCATCACCAAATGTTGCAGAGATATTGTTATTAATCACAACAGGCCCAAGATCAGTTTCATCAACTGTGATTTCATCATCAGTGACAAGAGGTTCGTCATCATCTTCCCACGTAACAGTAAAGGCATCAGTTGCACTATTGTTGTTATCACTCGGATCAAATTCGCCGTCAGACACAGGATTCTCTGTCGTCAGAACTTTTGCCGTTAGGTTCAGTGATCCGGCAAAAGTTGGATCGGCTGAACTTATCGTCAGACCGGCAAGCTGTGCCGGGGTGAAGCTCCAGATACCAGGCGCGGTGTTCGTGCCCTGGTTAAAGCTAAAGCCAGCCGGAACGCCGGAGACTTGGTAACCCGTGATATGCTCGGAACCGTCGAGGTCAACACCGAGGCTGCCAGCAATATTAACCGCAATCGGGTTGCCTTCATCGACCGTGCCGCCCGTCGCATTGATGCTCGGTGCATCGGCAACCGCATCAACAATCACGTTAAAGCTGTCAGGGGCACTGGAAGCACTGATACCCTCAATCGGATCAGTCGCTGTCGCCGTTGCCACCAAACCGGTCAGATCAATATCGCTCTGCGCCACCGGCGTGAATGTAAACAGCGTACTTAAGTTCGCGCCCGCAGGAAGTGTTACTGTCCAGACCGTGCCGGCAGGATTAAATGTGCCAACCGGTGCTGTAACTGCGCCCCATGCCGGATCAAAACCGGTGATGGTTACGCTCAGGAACTCAGCCGCTTCTGCCGTTGCACTTAAATTCGCAACAACAGCAACATCAACCGTGCCATCTTCTTTGACCTGCGCATTATCAACGCCGCCATTCACAGTGATGCTCGGTGGATCAATATCCGGTGTCCACGTTACGCTCAGCGCATCAGAAGCCTGATTGTTATTGTCAGATGGATCGAACTCGCCATCACTGACAGGGTTTTCCGTTGTAAACACAGTCGCCGTTAAGTTCAGCGTACCGTTAAAAGTCGCCGGGCCCGTAATCGTCAGACCGGCAAGCTGTGCCGGGGTGAAGCTCCAGATACCAGGCGCGGTGTTCGTGCCCTGGTTAAAGTTAAAGCCAGCCGGAACGCCGGAGACTTGGTAACCCGTGATATGCTCGGAACCGTCAAAATTATCAGACCCCAAAGCACCGGCAATGTTAACCGCAATCGTCGCGCCTTCAACATCACTGCCGCCCGCAGCATTAACAGTAGGATCGTCAGCAACCGCATCAACAATAATATCAAAATCATCCGTTGCGCTCGCAGTCGTGCCCGTCACAGGCTCGGTTGCTATCGCTGTCGCCACCAACCCTGTGAGATCAATATCGCTCTCGGCAGGAGGCGTAAAAGTCATCACTGTGCTCAGATTCGTATTAGGCGGCAATGTTACCGTCCATGTACCTGCGCCCGCATTATATGTGCCAACGGGTGCAGAGAATCCCCAACCAGGGCCAACACCCGAGACCGTTACAGTCAGGAACGCATCCGGCGAATCTACGGAATTAATAGAAGCAAAAATTGGGACATCAACTGTGCCATCTTCTTTAACCAGAACGTTATCAATTTCCTGTCCGACATAAACCTCAGGCGGATCAGCAACCGGCTTCCAGGTTACATTAAATTCATCTGTAGCGTTTGCTTCATCATTCGTGAAATCAAAATCAAGATCGGTTTTATTAGCTTCTTCGGCGATACTTTCCACGCCCAATGTAATCGTACCAAAATAATTTGTTGGCGCTGAAATTTCCAGCCCGGTCAGGTCCGCTTTTGTAAGCTGCCATGTACCGCCACCAAGACTTGTCCCGGCAGATAATGTGAATCCGGTAGGGACGCTATATATAAAGACCGTCGCAATTTCTTCCGAACCATCGATGTCATTCACAGACGTCGTGATATTAATCGGTGCCGGATCATCTTCATTGGCCATTGTATCTGTAGCATCAAGATTAGGCGTATCCGCCACGGCATCCGTTGTTACACTGAACGTTGCCGCAGTACCACTAGTCAGGCCGGTCGACGTATCAGTATTAATCGCATTTGCAAGCAAAGTTGAAATATCAACATCACTATCCGCAGGAGGGAACAGAGTCGGGCCGCCAGTAAATGTCGCGCCCGGCGCCGCCGTAAATTCCCATGTCCCTGCGGCCGCATTATATGTGCCGCCATTCGGGGTCACACCCCAACCTGCGGGAATACCGGTAATCCGAACGGTAACCTGCACATCCGGGCCACCATTGGGATCGGCAAAAACAGACAAAGCTACGCTGCCGTCCTCATATACAAAAGCAGGAGAAACTTCCAAAAGCGGCGGCACAGGGCCATCAGGCTCCTGGAAATTTTCAATAAAGAAAAGCTCGTCAATAAACTCGGGCAAACCAAACACAAGCGCTGTCGGATCAATCGGGCCAATATCATCAAGCGGATTAATCGGCGTAGATGTAAAGCTGCTCTGAAAACCAAAACCACCACGACCATTAGAGCCGCCTTCACCGGCAGCGGGTTCAATAGCAGAAAGCTGCTCGGTCAGCGCTGCCAGATCATCGTCGGTTGTACGCAAACTTTGCGTATCCGCAGTCCGGTCTTCGCCTTCCGCTTCCATGCCTTTTTGCATGGCTCCAGCCATTTCCAGGCCCTCGGCAAATTCACGCAAACTCAGAAACTCGCCATCAAAATTAATTTCGGTGGCAATATTAGAGCTCATAGCTTCTTCAAAATTGTAAAGAACAAGCAGGCCGTTATCATCAAAGCTAATCAGCAGGGCACCGTCTTGCTCAATAACATTCACTGGATTTTGATCACCGAAATCAAATTCATATTTACCGCCGGACTGAATGTTGTAAGCAACAGACTCACCTGCACCAGGCTGACTTATGACCGTTGCCGGCAAATCACCCGCCAATGTTTCAAAAAGGTCTCTGGAGTTGATAACATCACCGCCAGCGAGCGAAAGCTGTACTTCATTATCAGCAAGCTCATGAAAATTATTAATCGTCAAAGTCCCGCCATCAGTAAAACTAATGGTGAGCTCTCCATTTTCACTAAGTATCATACCCTGTATTTCAGAGGTGCTAAAAGAAAGTGAAGTTTCCCCACCTTCCGGAAGATTTATATTTTCGTTTTCTCCGGATCCTGGCTTTCCAACCGTGAAATCATTGTTGTCCATAATATTTATCTCCTCTATAAACCACCGTAAATACGGCAAAAACCTTGTTTATTAATAAGTTCCTAACGGGATAGTGTGCTTTTTTAACACTTTCTTAACTCGCTTGTCAAGTATTATGGCAAAATAATTTAACGTTCATGCTCGCACAAGTGAACGAAGCCAGAAAGCTGGTCTTATACAGGAAATTTGTTTGTTTTTAAAGAGAGCATTAGCGCTTTTAAAACCGATTAACTTGCTAATCGCGCCATAAATATAAACGAAGCAAGCAGAGCGCATAAACAAGACCATTTAGCATTTATTCACTTTTATCTGGTCAGAAGTTTAACTCGAATCGCCGGATTCTTACACCGATTCTATTTATTCACCATCAAAGTCATGGTTTTTGTTTTCCACAAAAGAATACAGGGGAGGAACTTATGATTCCGGCCCGCACCAGTTTACTTCGAATCACGAATCGTTTTAGATCGAATCGGGTGCCGATTCGACCTAAAATGATTCATTTTCAACTCAATTTCCAGCAAATCACCCAAAATTCCGGAAAATAATCAAAAAAATTTATAAGGGGGGTATCCTGTGGGTAAGTTTGTGCGCAAAATCGATTCGTACAAGAATCTAAGAACTATGATGCTTGTAACATTGTTTCAACACCCACCCCGCAAACAGAAAAAAATTACAAAAACTTTCAAAAAGGACTCGACTCCCCACCGCCCCGGAGTCATTCTCAGGTTGTCAGCGGGACACGCCTTCCTCGGAAGGAACTCTTCGAAGTCCTTATCAGACCTCTTGGGTTGCCCGCATGTTTCGAAGTAATTTGAAACGTCTTATGTGACAGAGTGCAAAGTACAGCGCTCGGGTCTTCTGGATCAAAGATTTAGGTGATTACAGATTAACCAGTTTTGCTACCTTCGGGTTTTAATTCGGTTTTTCATGACACTTAAGCTTCCGGAAAGGCTTACAGGGGCGGACGGCAAGTTACGTTCACCATCTATAACAGTCCTGACTCGTGGTCGCTCACGTAAAACAGTTTGAAAGTGGTCGCGCACTCAAAAACGTCAGGGGACAGATGGGAACCAAACTGACTTGTACCATAAACGTCGACTTAGCCCTGAAATGTTGGTAACTGATTGCAACAGTGCCATCGAGTGGTTGATCAGCCACGATAAATATGCGGACGGGGGTTCGTTCGCAACTTAGCCTAGGAGAGACGGGTCGCCCCCGACCTCGTAGGCAAGTAAGATCCGAGCGATGATGCCTACGGGCTTTACCCGGTACGTTTGTTGGCCTTTGGTCAATATATCGAAAAGATGGTCTTCGGATCTTACCTGTAAAGTGTTAACTGTAGGAACATGCTTCCCAAAAACAGGTCTCGGTACTGAACTTTGCTTGAGGCTTTTATTTCTTACCTTGCAGCTTGCTGTTTGTTTTGATCTAAAAGTTGAGAAGGGATGTACCGAGACTTTTTTTGTTTTGCAATTACCAACCTATATCTGACGTAAATCCAGAATTTTTCTTTCCAAATGCCATCAACAGAATTAAGGTTGTCAAATGAGTGTAGTCTGACTATAAACTACTTTAATTATATGAAAATTATTAAAACTATGTAGACTATATTTTGCGAACATCGTTCTATTTTAAGAGTTAAAATGGCATTTGATTTTAAAAAACTTAGCATTCTGGTCGTCGAAGACACCATACCCATGCGCAAACTAATCGCATCTGTTTTGGAAACGATGGAGGTTGGCCTAGTTTATACAGCCGACAACGGAGAACAGGGGTACGAGCAGGTTAAAAAATTAAATCCTGATATTATTATTGCCGACTGGCATATGGATCCAGTGAACGGTATTGAATTAACCGAAGAAATAAGAACCAATACACTCTCTCCCAACCGCATGGTACCCGTCATTCTGGTGACCGGATACAGCGCCATAACAAGAGTTTCTGAAGCGCGGGATGCCGGCGTAACTGAATTCATGGTCAAACCTTTTTCTGCAAATGACATGGCGAAAAGGATTGCCCACGTCATTAACAAACCGCGCGATTTTATAGATTCTCAAGCTTATTTCGGCCCCGACAGACGGCGGCGTGTAAATCCTGACTACAGAGGGCCCTTCAAAAGGGAAGAAGACGAGAATACAGAACAAAAAAATAACGGATAATTTAGAGCATCACTGGAATTAAAAAATATGGATACAGAAGATAAAAGGGCGAGAACCATTAAATTCAACCGTCTCCTGCAGGCAAAAGTTGGCACAGGACAGGTCAATGAAGAGCTTATTAAAAAATCTCAAAAATTGATCGAGGAAAACACAACTGACTTTGCGCCGATGGCAAAAGAATATCTTAACCCTTTAAAAGACGCTATTGATGCTGCCCGCAAAGGGGACAAAGAAAATAGTGTCATATTACAGGAAATAACAGATCCGGTTATGCAACTCAAAGCCAATGCCGCCATGTTTGACTATGCTCTGGTAGGAAACCTTGCCAATATCATGATGAATTTCCTGGAAACCATTGAAAGTATAGATGAAGATGTTCTTGAAATCGTTGACGCTCATTACAAAACACTGGTTCTGATTATCGGGAATGAGATGAAAGGCGACGGCGGCGAATACGGCCAAGAATTAACAGGTGAGCTTAAAGATGCCTGTAAGCGCTACTTTGCCCGCCAGGCAAGCCAGGGAAACGCCATAGAAGATAAAGATGCTTTCTTTATTGACGGCTAAAATTTTAACCGCTTAACCTGTTTAATCTGCGGCAAAATCTTTATTTTTTCAAAAATATCATCCGGCAGCTCTTCATCCAGCACCACCAGCGCGACCGCCGTGTCGTCCTGTGAAATCCGTCCCAGACGAAAATCAGCAATATTTTGTCCAGCTTCAGCCAAAATCATACCCAGCCCACCAATCAAACCCGGCTTATCTTCATTACGGATATAAAGCATATGATCTGCCAATGCCGCTTCGACCGGTACATTTTCAATATTAACAATACGGGGCTGCTTACCGGTAAAGAGCGTACCCGCAACAACATGCTCCCGCTTTTCGGTTGCCACCTTTAAGGTAATCAAACTACGAAAGTCTTTTGAAGACCCTGTTTTTGTCTCGGAAATTTCAATGCCGCGCGCCTGTGCCATTTTAATAGCATTCACCATATTCACGCTATCGAGCTGATGCTTCAATAAATGCGCCATAACCAGCGCCGTTAAAGGCTTTGTATTCAACTCTGTTACACTACCCTCATATTCAATACTGATTGATTTTATCGCATGATCTGTAATTTGCCCGGCCAAAGAGCCTAACTGCTCAGCCAACTTCATATAAGGTTTTAACTTCGGCGCATCTTCTGCCGAAATAGACGGCATGTTCAGCGCATTGGTCACAGCACCATTAATCAGAAAATCGGACATCTGCTCTGCGACTTGAATTGCAACATTAACCTGCGCTTCTGTTGTTGCGGCACCAAGATGCGGCGTACAAATTACATTTTCGTGGCCAAATAAATCATTCTCTGTTGCTGGTTCTGTTTCAAAAACATCCAGCGCCGCGCCTGCAATTTTGCCGCTATCCAGCGCTGCCTTTAAATCAGCCTCATTAATAATGCCGCCGCGCGCGCAATTTATAATGCGTACGCCCTCTTTCATTTTAGATATAGCGTCCTTATTTATCAGTCCGGTCGTTTTTTCATTTTTCGGCACATGGATAGTGATGAAATCAGCCCGGGAAAATAAATCATCAAGCTCTATTTTTTCCACGCCCAGCTCTTCGGCGCGCTCTTCAGTTAAAAAGGGGTCAAAGGCAATTACATTCATTTGCAACCCTAGCGCCCGGTTTGCAACAATAGAACCAATATTACCGCAACCAATAACGCCCAGCGTCTTGGCATAAAGTTCAGCCCCCATAAATTTAGATTTTTCCCATTTTCCCGCATGAGTAGATATATTGGCCTGCGGGATCTGCCGCGCTAAAGCAAACATCATGGCAATCGCATGCTCAGCTGTAGTGATAGAATTACCATACGGCGTATTCATGACAACAATACCGGTGCTTGTTGCCGCGTCCAGATCAATATTATCAATACCGATTCCGGCCCGGCCAATCACTTTGAGATTTGCAGCCTTACCCAAAATATCCGGCGTAGCTTTGGTTGATGACCGTACAGCCAGACCATCATAATCACCGATAATATCAGCGAGTTCTTCCGGACTCATACCTGGCTTTACATCAACTTCAATTCCGTTTTTCTGAAATATTTCCTCAGCCAGAGGATTCATTTTGTCGCTAATAAGTACTTTTGCCATTATATAATTATCCTGATTTTTCTACAAAACTATCCATGACGCGCTTTTTACCACCACGATCAAAAGCAATATCAAGCTTATGACCGTCAATATGAATGATACTACCCTCACCGAACTTATCATGAAAGACCCGATCGCCACGGGAAAAAACAATACCGTCATCATTCATAACTTTGCGCTCTGCTGTATGCACAGGAGCAGAAGCCCCCGAAGAATCCCAATGAGATGACCGTCCTTGATACAGTCCCGTATCAGCCTGCATCTCAACATGGTCTTCGGGCAGTTCATCAACAAAGCGCGAAGGAATAGCATTAATCCAATTACCGTACATACGGCGATTGGCAACAAAAGAAATAAAAGAGCGCTTACGTGCGCGGGTAATCCCGACATAAGCAAGACGGCGCTCTTCTTCAAGTCCCGTCAAACCATTTTCATCCATACTGCGCTGAGATGGGAACAACCCTTCTTCCCAACCGGCGAGAAACACCGCATCAAATTCTAGCCCTTTAGCCCCATGCAAAGTCATCAAGCTAACATAATCTCTATCCGCGCTATCACCGCTTGCTTCCATGACCAGCGCGATATGCTCAAGGAAAGACGGCAAGTCCTCAAACTCCTCCATCCCGCTTACAAGTTCCTTCAAATTCTCAACCCGCCCCGGCGCATCAGGTTCCTTGCTCCCCTGCCACACCGCCATATAACCTGATTCATCAAGCACCATAGCGGTTAATTCCGTATGAGGCATTGTGCTGACAAGCGAACGCCACCGCGCAAAATCATCGAGCAACTTCATGAGCGTTGCTTTAACCTTAGGACGCAGCTCATCCGTCTGGGTTAAATCCATGATCGCATCATGCAGGCATATCCCCTTGCTACGGCCATAAGCATATAAGGTCTGCACCGTTTTATTACCAAGCCCCCGCTTGGGCGTGTTCATGATCCGCTCTAAGGCTAAATCATCCGAAGGCTGTACAATCACCCGCAAATAAGCCAGCGCATCACGGATTTCCATGCGCTCGTAAAAGCGCTGCCCACCAATGACCTTGTAATTAAGGCCGAGCTGGATAAACCGTTCCTCAAACTCGCGAGTCTGAAACCCGGCACGCATAAGAACGGAAATTTTGCTTAAGCCCCACCCCTTGCGCTGGAGCTGCTCTATTTCTTCGCCGACCCAGCGCGCTTCGGCCTGCCCGTCCCAAAGACCGCGGACAATGACTTTTTCGCCATCCTCCTCACTGGTGAATAAACTCTTTCCCAGCCGTCCTTCATTTTTGGCAATCACACCATTGGCCGCCGCTAAAATATGCCCGGTAGAACGATAATTTTGCTCAAGACGAATAATTTTTGCACCGGGGAAATCTTTTTCAAACTTAAGAATATTACCAACTTCAGCCCCACGCCAACCATAGATCGATTGATCGTCATCACCCACACAACAAATATTTCCTGTGCCCTGCGCCAGCAGCCGCAACCATAAATATTGCGCGACATTTGTATCTTGATACTCATCAACCAGCAGATATTTAAAACGGCGATGATAATCAGTAAGTATTTCAGCATGCGCAGGATTTTTAAAAATTGTAATCATATGCAACAGCAGGTCACCAAAGTCGCACGCATTCAGGGTTTTTAGACGCCCCTGATAAAGCCGATACAGCCTAACCAGCTGCCCATCCGCCGCCTCGCCACCCTCGTCATTGCCCAAATCACCGGGCAACATGGCCTTATCTTTCCAACGATCAATCACGCCCATCATCGCTTTGGGTGCCCATTTTTTATGGTCTATATTCTCAGCTTCCATGATTTGCTTTAAAAGTCGGTTCTGGTCATCCGGATCAAGAATGGTAAAATTAGAGTTCAGACCAACAAGCTCAGCGTGACGACGTAGCATTCTTGCCGCCAAAGCATGAAACGTACCAAGCCACCACCCCTCAACCGGCACCCCGCCGAGCAGCCCGCTAACGCGCTCACGCATTTCCTGCGCAGCCTTATTGGTGAAAGTCACCGCCAAAACCTCGCCGGGGAAGGCGCGCCTTGAATGCAGGATATGCGCCAGCCGCGTGGTCAGTGCGCGGGTCTTGCCGGTTCCGGCTCCGGCCAGCACCAACACAGCCCCATCAACCGTTTCCACAGCCTCTCGCTGCGCCGGATTAAGCTCTGCCATATAAGGCGCTTCTATTTTTTGAGATTCGGCCATTTTTTGCATGATCTATAGATAAGCTATTTTACCCGTTATCGGCAAGGGCTACCGTGCGTTTTCCCAGAATTTTATATAATTCCGCATAATCCCGATCCCATTGATCCAGGGCCTCTTGTTGCCGCTTAACTACTTTCATGTCACCGCGGGAAATAGGGCCCGTCAACGCGTCTTTGGGACTGCTTTTAAAAATATTTTCTACCGTTTCTTCTATAATCGGCTTTAAAATTTCCGAGGCCTGATTACGATTTATGCCCGCTTTTTCAAAACAGGAAAGACCGGCCTCAATAAGGGCTGGGATATAATTACACGCAAAAACGCTACCCGTATGATAGAGCGTTTTATTCTCTATATTGATAGAAAACAGTTTCGCCCCGAGTTTTTCAAAAGCAGGGCGCAATATCTCAAGCGCGCTTTTATCACCTTCCACGCCACACCAGGTACCGGAAAAACTTTCTATAGTTTGCATTGAATCTGCAAAGCTTTTGACGGGATGGATGCTGGCAACAAAGACATTCTTTTCCTGCAACACACCAAATACCGCTGATGGCAACGCGCCACTGCAATGGAAAACAATATTTCCTTCCCGTAAAATTTCTGACTGCAAAAGAGCGTGAGTTATATTTTCAATATCATCATCCGGCATTGTAATCTGAAATATGTCGGCAGGAGGCAAATCCTTCATAGAAGTAACCGCGCGCCCAGCGCCGATAAAATCGGCGGCCTCAGAAGCGCTATTCAAACTATTATTAAGGATACCGCAAACATTAAAAACACCTGCTTCATGCCACAAACGACCCAGTGTTTTTCCCACTCGGCCCGCACCAATAATATTGAGAATTTTTTTCTGCATCGCTGTAGAGGCTTTATGCCTCTTTTTTATCTTGCTGTTTTTTATCCGGCGTAGGAGCGGCGGCGACCTGGTTACGACCGTTATGCTTAGCCGTATAAAGCGCAGCATCGGCCCGTTCAATCAATTCCTGTACATCCTCACCCTTATAATACTCAGCAACACCAACCGACATGGTAATCCGGCTCAGCTTTTCTCCGGAACTGCGGTTAATGACGTCTTTGGTTGCCACAGATTTACGCAACGCCTCACCAACAATAACGCCTGCGTGCAAAGGAGTATCGGGTAAAATAATAACAAATTCTTCACCACCGTAACGCGCCGTAACATCACGCCCTTTAACGCCATCGGTGAGAGTCCGGGCAACAAGGCGTAAAACCTGGTCACCAATTTGGTGTCCAAAATTATCATTAAAACTCTTGAAATGATCTATATCAATCATAAGCACGGAGAAGATGGCACTGCTTTGCTGAGCCGCGCCTGCAATGCGCCTAATTTCAGCATCAAAAGATTTACGATTGGCAAGACCCGTTAAACCATCAGTCAGGGCCTCTTTACGAACACTCTCAAGATCCCTTTGTAATTCGACCATCACAAGAGAAGATTTATCGAGCTGTTCCTCAAGACGGTGATTTTGCGCAATCATATTTTCAGTATCACTCATAACCGTATGCAAAATACCCTTAAGCTCACCAGCATCAGTGACGCCTTCTATCTTGCCGCTTATACCACCGAGCTTGTCACTATAATCACTCGTTGCCGATTTTACATCGCGCACAACCCCCGTCATACCCTTGAGTGTTGTATTTATCTGATCACCAGCACGACGCACCGACTCTTCATCCCGGTCTTCACTTAAAAAGCGCTGAAACAGTTCCTTGCAACGCTCGTCAGTAATTTTCTGCTTGTTAGCAATCAGGACATCAATGGCACGAGACGCTTCCGGACTCTGCCCAGAATAATAAACATACCAAAGCTCAAAGATATCAGGTGTCGGCGACAAGCCTTCCTTCTTCACCCGCCCAAAAGCGGCTGTTGCATATTCTTTAGCCTGATCTGTATCGTGTGTATATTGCACTAATTATTTCTTCCCATTCAGCAAAAACTCTAACAGCCAAAAAGCAAACGCAAAAGTAAAAAATAAACCAGAACATCAATCTCTTGCCATACTATAATGCCTTACAGGGTATTAATTCAGACTTAACAAATCGAGCTTTTATAAAGGTTTACATATCAAAATTCCAGAAATTATATCCATTTTGTCTGAGCACTAATTTTTTCTTGCGGCGCCCGCGCCAAAGCTTGAATAACCTCATCCACACCATCAATAACACAGAGGTAATCCCGATCATCGGTACGGGCAAATTTATGATCAATTATATTATCCAGCATCGAAAGCAGCGGTGTCCAGTACCCTTCAACATTAATAATAATAATCGGTTTGTCATGAAGGCCAAGCTGCCACCATGTAAATATTTCAAAAAATTCATCCATCGTCCCCAGCCCACCAGGCATAATGATAAAAGCATCGGAACGATCAACCATCATCTGCTTACGCTCATGCATGGTTTCAACAACATGCAACTCCGTCAAACCACTATGGGCAATCTCTTTTTCTGCAATATGGTCCGGGATAATACCAATAACCTCCCCACCATTTTCCAGCACAGCATCAGAAACAATTCCCATCAGCCCCACATGGCCGCCGCCAAAGACCAGGCGCAAATTTTCCTGGGCCATTATCACGCCCAGATCTTTTGATGCCTTCTTGAAAGTATCATCAACATTTACAGAAGACCCACAATAAACACATACACTTTTAATCAAAGCGTGCCCCCCTCTATTTTTGCTTCTGCTTCAGATTCCGCAAGATTTGTTTTAAGAACATAACCACTACCATCCCAATAAATTATGAGCGGCTCGCAACTTTTGTCATTGATTTGCAAAGCTTTACCGCAGGCAACTTCATCACTTTTCGATGGGTCGTCTATAACCTCAAGATTAATCGCAGGACGGCAAAGATGCGCCCCGTCATATTTATCACTAACAGGAAGGCGGAAAAGCGTGGCTTTTGGACGCCCTGTTTTAGGGTTTTCTGAAACGGCGATCACAATTTCAACCTCATGGTGGGCATCTTCCGCGACCTCATCATCTCCGATTGTCACAGAATCCTGAATACGGGCAACAGAGAGGCCGGTCATAATCTGCTCATCCTCATCATCACAGTCCATATCAGCACTTTGCCATTCACCATAGCGCCAGAAAATATCGGGATAATCATGGGCCAGCGCATTCATCCAACGTGGCTGCGCTCCAAATTCACGAGGGGAAGTCTCTTTTTCTCGCATTTGAACCGATTCAAGCAGTTTAACCCTTCTTTCTGTCATGGACGCCAGACAAGACAGTTCATAAACCCGCTTCAGAGATGCTGTGTCGGTCAAACCGGATTCCCATTCACATTGAGCATCTCTATAGATAATCCAGTTTTTCTGAGCCGCGCCAAGCATGGCCTTTGTTTCCTCGTCCTGCGTAGCAATTATTGCCTCAAAAACCTGATTCAGTTTTTCCTGAATGTCCTGATTTCGTCTATTCACACAACCAAACGCATCGGCGGTACTATCGGCCTGATCACAATCATCAATATGGCGCTGCGCCACAGCCGCACCATTAAAGGCGGCTGAAAATGCCAACGAACAGACAAATAAGGTAATTAAAAAATAACGCATGAATCTTGATCACAACTCGTAAATATATCTTTGTCATTGTAGCTCATAAAGATAGCAACGACCATAGCGGATCGTTACCAAACAGAAACTCTCTCTAAAATATTTTGACTAATAAAAAAGTATTAAACCAGCGCCTTCGGATTCATGATCGCAGGATTGCTAAGAGAATCCATCGGTTTATCGCTAGTTAAAGCTGCTTCGTCTTTTGCACCAACTTTTAAGGCTGTTACAGGCGCACCGCCAATATTTTCGGTAACATCAACATCTGTGCCCTGCCAGAGCTTAAACATATTATCGCCCAGCTTAAGATCCTGATCCATTTCATGCATCGTTGCTTCCAACGCATCAAGACCTTTTTCATCCATACCTACGGGCTGCCCGTCCAGCGCCGGCTCTACACCATAGCGAATTTGGCTCATCGTCGGGCTACCAAAACCAGGGCCTTTGGCCATCATATTATCAACCTGCCTGCCATTCATACCGCCACCAACATCGACTGTCTCATGACCAGCAGATGTCCCGTAAACACCCTTATCAGCCGCACTGGTAAAATCACTTTTGCCTTTAGCCCCGAACGTCCCCGCACCAACAGCAAGAACAGTCGCGGCAACACTGGCCCCCGGCACAACGGCATCAGCAACAGCCCCGGCAGCTAAAGACACGGCTGCCTTCTTGGCAAGCCCGCCACCGCCACCTGACGGCTCCGGACGTGCTGAAGCAGGTCCGGTTTTTTCCTCTTTACGAGCCTGCGCAACTGCGCCTTTCAGCTCTTTTACTGCAGCGTCTTTGCCTTTGATCTGATCACCGGTTCGGCGCGCGCCCTGACCGGAAGAAGCTGTAATATCCCCGGCCTTTAATTTAACAGTTTGTCCTTGGAACCCTTTGGCCTTGTTCCATGCGCTCTTAAGATTAACATTGGCATTTTCTTCTTTTGCAGGAGTGCCGCCATTCTCCTGCCGCGCCGGGCCATTAGGGCCATCAAACCGGCGGCCAACCATGGCATCAAAAGCCCCCTCAAGCCCTGCTCCCGAATCTATTACAGAAGCATCAGGACTCGTTTCCAGAACCGCCGACTTCGTATAGAAATCCGCGCCCTCACTGGCCGTCAAATTAAATGCGTCAACCGGTACACTCATAGTGACAAAACCTGAAACTCTTTCATTGTCATTAACCACTTTACTAAAGAATTCTAACACCGTCGGCGTTAAGAATCCTTTACTACCAGTATCATTATATCTTAAATTTAACATAATTTACAAACTTCTAGCCCATTCTCAACGGCCTGTAGCTTAAAGCTTCAGCCATATGGTCCTTGCTTATTTTTTCTTGCCCGCCCTCCAGATCAGCAATCGTGCGCGCAACGCGTAATAATCTGTGATAGACACGGGCCGAAAATTTAAGCTTTTCCGCCGCATTATTCAATAAAACTCTACTATCTTTTTGTAAAACAATGGTTTTTTCCATGACGTTGGGCGTAAGGTCCGCGTTCAAAAAACCGGTCATATCGCCCTGAAACTCTACATAGCGCGCGTGCTGAATGTTTCTTGCCGCTGCAATCCGCGCCGCCACCTGTGCCGAGCCCTCACCTTGCTGCGGTGCATCAAGATCAGAGATCATCACCGCCGGAACATCAACACGAATGTCAATCCGGTCAAGCAAAGGCCCTGAAATCTTTGATTGATAATCACTGCCACAACGCGGCGCGCGCGTACATTCAAAGTCCGTATCCCCCAAATGACCGCAACGACATGGATTCATCGCCGCAATAAGCTGAAATTTAGCCGGATAAGTGACATGCGCATTCACCCGCGCCACCAGCGCTGCGCCCGTTTCCAAAGGCTGTCGCAGCGATTCCAGCGTCCCGCGCGCAAATTCAGGCAATTCATCCAAAAACAACACGCCGTGATGAGCCAGAGAAATTTCACCGGGCTTGGCTTTCTGCCCGCCACCAATGAGCGCAGGCAGAGATGCCGAATGGTGGGGATCACGAAACGGGCGCGTTTTTAACAAACCGCCGTCCGGCAATGTCCCGGCCAGCGAATGAATCATTGAGACTTCCAGCGCTTCCTTGGGTAACAAAGGCGGCAAAATCCCCGGCAAACACGAAGCCAGCATCGACTTGCCCGATCCCGGCGGCCCGCTCATGAGTAAATTATGCCCCCCGGCAGCCGCAATTTCCAAAGCCCGTTTAGCGGTTTCCTGCCCCCGTACTTCTGAAAGGTCAGGAACACGTACAAGCGCATCATCATCCACGGCAAGTTTGGCTTCGGGCCTGCTTAAAACCTGCGTACCCTTGATATGATTAATGAGCTGCAGCAAATCACGCGGCGCCAGAATATCGACATCCCCGGCCCATGCCGCTTCGCCGCCGCAGGCCTCCGGGCATATCAACATATTATCATTGGCCGTGGCATGTAGCGCCGCGGGCAAAACCCCGGCAACAGAACGAATTCCAGCATCAAGGGAAAGCTCCCCGAGCACCACGCAATTCTCTAATTCTTCTTTAGGGAGCACATCCATCGCCGCCAGCAAACCTAGCGCAATCGGCAAATCATAATGACTGCCTTCCTTGGCAACATCAGCCGGGGCAAGATTAACCGTCAATCTTTTGGGAGGGAGTGAAATACCCAGCGCATGTAACGCCGCCCGCACACGCTCTTTTGATTCCGCCACCGCCTTGTCAGGAAGCCCGACAATTGTGAAGGCAGGCATACCGCTACTAATCTGCACCTGTACGTCTACGCTCTGTACGTCTACACCCTGAAAGGCGACCGTGTTAACCCGCGCGACCACTTAATTTCTCCTGTTACGATTACAAACGGTTATCGCATAAGAACAAACAGGAAACAATCATTAAATATTTAGGGCTACCCTAGACACGCGTCAATTCCACCAAATAATCATACATAGAATTCACACTTTGCTCATCACCCCGGAAAGTGAACTCCCGGTCAACAAGCCCGGAACTCTCAAAATGTTGAATATCTCCGCCATGAAAGCGTATATGTTCAACAGCTTTGCGGGCTTCCTCCCAGAAGATTAGCCCTAACTCACACTTAAACCAGCCTTTTGATTCCATAACGAACAATCACTTTCCCAAAGATTTAGATTAATATCAAGGACCGAAAACGATCGCCTTAAACTTGCTTAAACTATCAAGTTGTCTCTGTACGGTATTTTTGATCCCCTCAAGAACCTGCTCCTGCGGTGTTACAGCGCTTTCCAGATTAGCACCGTTTTTTATCAGCAGTTTGGCCAGCGCCACATTGGGATGATCTGGGCCATGCGATGTCACCGTCGAAAAAATGAAACACAAAGACCTATTCTTGATATCTTGATCATCCTTAATACGTTCAAATAACAGGCTCACAACTTTTGGGTCCGGGTTTTTCTCATTGGCGGCAATAGTGGCAAAGACATGCCCAATGGTATCTTTATAAACAACGGCGCTTTTATCCAGGACAGAAAGATCCAGAAGCTTTTCAACAGTGAGCGGGTCTTTTAGATGGGAACAAGCCCTGCTTAACACGTAGTAATAAGATTGCAAACGAGTATCGGCCTCTACAAGATCTGACAAGAGGGCATCGTCTTTTGTTTCCTCCAGCGCCTCAATCATTTTCATCCGTCTTTCAAATTCATCGCTCATAAATACCTGCCCTTTGTCTTGTTATATTTTATGTTACGGTCGCGGTATCCAGCCAACAACGATATCAGTAATAACGCCTTTATCATCAATATGAACATCCAGATTACGATCGTCGGCTACTATATCTTGCTCTTCCTGGCCATCGGGACCAATAACACGCGGCGTTATTCCCATTGCAGAAGCCGCCGCCCTGAAAGCACCCCTGTTCAGAATCTCTCCTGTCGCCACCTGAAAATCATTGGTCAGACCAATTGATATTTCATTTCTATTTTTTGCCATTTTCTTTTCTCTCAATATTATGAGCTATATATAACACTAAGAACTGCCCTATAGACGTTCTAGTTTTCTCACAAAATCAATCATAGAATCCACGGCTTCCTTATCGCCCTGAAAAGTAAACTCTCGCTCAAGAAACCCTGAACTTTCAAAATGCTTGATGTCTGCACCACGAAAACGTAAATACTCAACTCCCTTACGCGCCTCTTTCCAAAAAAGCCGACTTAACATGTACCCAACACATTTTTTCTGCCCCATAATATTTTCCTTTCACGCTCTGTTTATAATAAAAATTACTCTATCTTGTAACCCACCATATAGCATTACGTCAACAGTCCTTTCCATAGTAACGAATAAAATCCGCCGCTTTATTAAGGGGTTCTTCACCACTACCGGGTAAAAATGGTTTCAGAGGTAAGAAATTTTACAACGGTGAGGTAGAAAAATAATGTTTAACCCTTTAAGTGATCACGATCTGGCAAGGCTACACGCTAAGTTTATTGTGCCCATTGTTGTTGACCATATGCTACGCGATGAAGAGCCGCTTGATGACATTGCCGAACACGCCATGAATGAAATTCTGTTCGAATTATGCCCGGACACAGCGCTGCTCTGTATTGCCATGTGCGCCCGGCATATCGCAACAAAAATGAGCGATCTGCCCATAGGCCGGGCACTAAGTGCCGAAGCAGAAAAAATTACCGATGAATACGGCCCGCTTTGGCTGGCCCACGAACAAAACCCCGATAATCTGGATGATGATGCCATTATGGATTTACTGGTTCATATCCCGGAAGATCTGGAAGCCTTGCGCGATCTGCTTGAAGCCACAATGGCCGAACTTAACGAGGACCACTGTATTGCCGCCATTTTATGCGACATTTTAAGTCTGCAAGCAGATCATCACCGGGACATTGCCGAACTGGAATTGCAAAGCCTTAATTTACACCCGCAAAAGCGTGTCTCTGCAAAAAATATTGATTGCGGCGGCGATAACATTATCCCGTTCCCGCAACATGTCAGCGGCAAGCAGCATTCAGCGCGGCATTAATTTCTTTCAAAAATTGTCGCCCCTGTGTTACGGTAACTCCGAAAATGGAAATGGAGGGGCTGCGGTGCTATGAACACCACAAAAAACAACACTATAAATAATACAAAAAAAAGCGTACAGCGCGCCCTTTCTCATGCGCAAGGGCAGCTCCTCCGCCATCATAAAAACATGCTGTTATTCTTCGCTCTGGATATTCTCGAATATATTAGAGAAAAAGGACTACTAACAAACGCGCAGGAATCTTTTTCAAAGAGATTGAAAATAGGAGATAGGCAAAGCTCAATGTTCGCATGGGAGCTTAATAACGCCATAGAAGAAGCGCGCACAGAACTGGAAAACATCGCTATTTTCTGTGAAAAACAGACAAACAAACAAAGCAATTTTCGCCGCGCCTGGGTACTCAGCGAAGCCATGAATAACTATATAAAAATGGCGGGCGACCTTCAAAACCCCAAAGGCCTTATATTTTTAAAACAAGCCACAAAGATTAACCCCTTTACCAGCGCTACTTTTTTGGCCGAATATATGATGGTCATCGCAGACAAGCTTGAACAAAAAGCCACAAAAGAAAACGATGCTTATTTTGTATATTCTGGAAGACTAACGGCTCTGCGCAGCAAAATCATGAACAACACCCCCAAAGAAGGGAAACCCCTTCATAAAACCGGCGCGCAAGACATTGGTGCCCTATATAATATTATGACTTTAATGTCAGAGGCGGCTGACCTGTCCCAATCCATTACAAAATTTTCTGAAAATAGGGAAGAAACAGATAAGAAGCTAATGCAATCACTTGATTACCTGTTTCAAACTGCCGCCACTTATGACTGGCAACAATATGAAACCCACAACGAAAAACCCCGCTCACAACAAAAGCCTGCCGTTATTCTTAAACTTAGGCCTTCATAGAGATCTGCTAGGCTGCTGCTTGAAGCATGAATTAAAACGCTTCACGCAGCTTCGCTGCTTCGAAGCATGGGCCCCAGCGCCCTGCCTCCCAATATATGAACATGAAAATGCGGCACTTCCTGCCCGCTATTCAAGCCACTATTGGCAATAATGCGAAACCCGCCTTCAGACAAACCCTGGTCTTCAGCAATGTTTGAAACCGCGCGCCAAAACGCCGTTACTTCTTCGGCACCGGCCGCCGCGCCAAAATCAGAAACCGACACGTATTTACCTTTGGGAATGACCAGAATATGAACCGGGGCCTGCGCGCTAATATCCCTAAAGGCCAGCACATGATCATCTTCAAAAACCGTATCATTTGGAATATCTCCGCGCAGAATTTTAGCAAAGATATTATTGTCATCATAAGAAACCATCTATATTGTCCTCTCCATTATCAAAAAACTTGCTTGAAAAAGTTTAATGAAAGGAAGCCCCCATGCCAAGCATGGTTCTGACTTTGCTAAAGGCTAAAATCCACCGCGCCACGGTCACGCGCTGTGACCTGAATTATGAGGGTTCGATCACAATCGACCGCGCCTTGATGGATGAAGCCGGTATCCTGCCCTTTGAACAGGTTGATATTCTCAATATCAATAACGGGCAGCGCTTTACGACATACGCCATTGAAGGAGAAAAAGACTCGGGCATGATTGGTGTTAACGGTGCCGCCGCGCGGCTATGCCAGACTGATGATCAGGTAATTATCTGTGCCTACGGACAGATGGAGCAGGAATATGCTCGCAATTACAAACCTGTTGTCCTGACTATGAATGATGATAATACGGTGAAATCAGTTTATTAGGGCATTTGCTCGATCGCTTGAGGATCAATTACTTTGTAATAATAACGCCCCTTGATAATCTTGTTATCGACCCGGGCATAATAGGGATGAGTGCCATAATGAACATAGCCCATACCCTCATAGAATTTAATCGCAGTATCCAGCGTTTCCCGTACATCAAGATTAATCACGGAATAGCCCTCTTCCCGCGCTTTATTCTCAACTTTTTCCAGTAACTTACGAGCCAGCCCGTGGCCTTTCCGCGCCCAAGGCACGACAAAATTAGTAGTCAAAGTCACAGCAAAGCTTTGCGCCTCATTATTGCGCGGCGGCGTAATGAGTTGCGCCGTACCGCAAATGACGCCATCGAGCCGGGCAACAAATAACAGCCGCGTTGGCATCGCCAAAACGCCTTTCCAGTAAGAATCAAGAATATCGCTGGAAGGAAGCACGACCCAGCCAAACCCGCCGCCGGCTTTAACGGCTTCATCGGTGGCATCGCATAAATCATTCAGATCAGCGCCCGAAAGCTCTGTGACATATTCAACGGTGGCCAAAGATTTTTCAGGTCTTGTTTGCGTCTGATCGCTCATACGAATTGTACCCTTGTTCTTTATGAAACATGTATACCCTAAAATACCGTTTACCTTTAACTATTCAACCATAAAATTGTGAAGAAATTGAGAAGTCCATGCTCCCGCATGTTTGTGCATAGCAATATATGACGGGGGTTTCCTGAAATCCGGTATTGCACTCAAAGCCGGATTCTGTAGACTAAGCTCATGTTTGCACGCCATTTTTCTTTATTCCTTATCATCCTTTTATCCTTAAGTATTTCGGGATGTTCCCGGTATGTAAAAAAAGTCGATTACCGCCCCGCAAGGGAAGTCGCAGAAGATGCCCACCCCGTACCGATTCTCTTTAAAGGGGCAGAGTTACTCCTTCCCGTTGGCACCGATGTCGGGTTTGAAAGCGATGGCGGACGATTTTGCGGCTGGCCGCGCTATCCTGTTAGCCGTACTGTGCTGCGCGATGCCATTGATAAGAAATTTCTCAAACAAACCTTTCATGATGCCTTAGAAGCACAAGGTTATGACGTCGTCGGCAGTCTCAATATCGCCTATGATTTAGAGGACGAGATTGACCGCGCCGATTACTCCATCAAGGCCAAAATCAAGGACGTCCAGCTTGAGATGTGCCACAAGGAAGGAGACAATATCATGATCTTCTTCACCACAAGGCGCGGCACAGAAGGTGAATTTTATATGAGTGTGGACTGGTCAGTTTATGACACCCTGCGCCGCACGGTTGTTTATAAAACCACCACCGAAGGCTATACAAAGCGCCAGATTCCCAATCAAGAAGGCCTGACATTGATGTTTACCGACGCGTTCGAAATGGCGGCGCATAATTTAGGCACAGATAAAGATTTTTATAATTTACTGGTGAATGGCGTTAAGCCGCAGAAGCAAGAAAGACAAATTGAGGATTCCCGCCCGGCAAAATTTGATCCGCTGGAAGAGGTAAGACTCAACAACCCGCCTTTATCACGCGAAGCCTTCACTAAAAATATAGAAGACAAACGCGAGGTTGCGGTGATGGTACAAAAATTCGGTCATGGCTCCGGATTTTTTATCAGCAAACAAGGCCATATCCTGACCAATGCCCATGTCGTCGGCGATTCTTTACGAACACGCATTGTCACCGCTAATAAAGAAGAAAAACTAGTCGCCGAAGTGTTACGCGTTGATAAAGTCCGCGATGTCGCTTTGCTAAAGCTGGAAAAAGTCCCTGAAAATTTCAACATTGAGGTCCTGCCAATAAGATCAGAATGGCCGTCTGTCGGCGAAGATGTCTATACTATCGGTAACCCCAAAGATTACCGTAAATTTCTCGATACCGTTAGCAAAGGCATCATCAGCGCCCACCGTGAAAAAATAAAACTCGATGGCGTACGACAAAACTTTATTCAAGCTGATATTGAAACCCACAAGGGTAGCAATGGCGGGCCGCTTATTGATGAATACGGTAATATTGTTGGCATGGTCGTTGCCGGAAGAATGGATGAAAACGGCACGGGTATGGGACTAAATTATTTTATTCCCATTGCTGAAGCGCTCAAGGCACTGGACATCAAACCATAAATTTCACAGAGCGCGGCGAAGCGCATGACCATGCTCGGTAATATCCTTCACACCTTCTACGGTTGGCACGACGGCTGCGGGCGCTGCTGCAAAAAAGGCAAACGGTCCCAACTCGGCAATACTGGCAAATAAAGCGCTAATCCCAGCAAGAATTTTAAATTCATCTACATGACGGTCTTTTTCTGACATGGCTCTGTCTTCACTGATCCCAGCAATAAAATCCTTGCCACTCTCCTCCATGCCATGGATTTCTTCTTTAATTGTACGGAAAGCATCCCCTAAATTCATAAACTCCTCCTCGTCACTAAAATATATATTTTTATATAGTCTCATATATTTATATGTTTTTCAATGGAAAACTTGACAAACAGCCTAATTCCACGCATTTCATAGCAATAAAAGAGGAGCAACCATGAGCGAAACAACATCAAATTTCCCCGGCTGGCACGCCACAACAATTATATCAGTCCGCAAAGGCAAAGATGTTGTTGTTGCCGGTGATGGCCAGGTATCCATGGGCGATACAATTTTAAAATCGAATGCCAAGAAAGTGCGCCGCCTTGGAAAAGGTGAAATTATCACCGGTTTTGCCGGCGCAACAGCCGATGCTTTCACTTTGTTTGAGCGTTTAGAGGCCAAATTAGAGGCCCATCCCGGCCAGCTCACCCGCGCTTGTGTGGAATTGGCAAAAGACTGGCGCACAGATAAATATTTACGCAGATTAGAAGCACTAATGATCGTTTGTGATAAAGACACGTCTCTTATCATGTCCGGTACTGGCGATGTGGTCGAACCGGAAGACGGCATCATCGGCATTGGCAGCGGCGGCAATTATGCTTTATCTGCCGCCCGCGCTTTGTATGACCAAAAAAACATGAACGCCGAGGATATTGCCAAAAAGGCCATGGAAATTGCGGCAGGCATATGTGTGTATACCAATGATAATATTGTTGTCGAAAAACTTTAAAGCTGTACGCTGGTTTTTATGAGCACTAAAAAAAGCATGTTAGCCATATGGGCTGTCGCATCAATATTATGGGTGGCTTTTTCCTACTATACATTTGACGTCCACAGAGTAAAGCACGCCTACCGCACATTCGAGCGCTATGAAGACAAAATTGCCCACGGTCAAAAAACAGCCTATTACAAGCGTGCCTACAAAAGGACAAGACGACAACTTGATGATGCCAATAAGGATATGGGGCTATTTTTCTTGGTTGGGTTTGGCTTACCGGGCTTGATGCTGGCTTTTGGAACAGCAGCGCTTGAAAATGTTGATAAACATAAAGCTAAACGTAAGTAGCTACATCGTTTTAGATAGAGTGCCTTGCTTTTATGAACATATTGAGGATACCAAACTCACACTCAGGGTATTTCTCAATTTGCTTTAGCGCTTCACCTTCGTGCATACGGTATTTCTGGTAGTCATCAGCCAGTTTAATATCCATTTTATGGCAGCTTCCACCAGTCGCGCTCTCGTTAAATTCATTAAGAACAGCTCTTCCTGCACCGATTGCAATAACAACGGCCACACCAAGCCCGATAAGTTCTTTCTTTCCAAAATATGTAGACATGTTTCACCCTCCCCAGAGCATTCAGATTCTATTTATATTTCTTTATATAAAGAGCGCCGCCCCATGTCAATGCTATGGAAAAGGTGGTGGTTATAAACACACGAAAAAGCTTGCTAAATAGCGCTGTAAACCTATATATAATGCGCCATGGAGAACGTAACAAAAATTATGACAGACGATAAAGAAACAGCCGGGAAATCCGCCCAGAACGAAGATGCCGCTACACCCGCATTTTCTCCGCAGGAAATTGTCGCCGAGCTTGATCGTTTTATTATTGGTCAGGGTGATGCCAAACGCGCTGTTGCTATTGCCCTGCGTAATCGCTGGCGACGCATGCAGGTTGCTCCTGAGCTGCAGGAAGAAATTTATCCGAAAAATATTCTGATGATCGGGCCAACCGGTGTTGGTAAGACTGAAATTGCGCGGCGCCTTGCCAAATTAGCGCAAGCGCCTTTTACAAAAGTTGAAGCCACGCGCTTTACCGAAGTCGGTTATGTCGGCAAGGATGTTGAGTCAATCATTCGTGACCTTACCGAATCCGCTATCCATATGGTGCGTGAGAAACTGCGCAAATCGGTTATGGCGCAGGCCGAGATTTATGCTGAAGAACGTGTTCTGGATGCACTGGTCGGTGACAATGCCTCCGAAGGCACGCGCAGTAATTTTCGTGAAAAGCTACGCAAGGGCGACCTAGACGACCGGGAAATAGAGGTTGAAGTCGCTGACAACTCCGATGCCATGCCCGGCTTTGAAATTCCCGGCATGCCCGGCGCGTCAATGAGCATGATTAATATGAACGATATTTTAGGCAAGACTTTTGGCGACCGGAAAAAGAAAAAGAAAATGGCTGTTTCCGAATCCTATGACATTCTGATGCAGGATGAATCAGACAAGCTGCTTGATGAAGACAAAGTCATTGCCGATGCCATAGATCTGGTCGAGCAACATGGCATTGTTTTCCTCGATGAAATCGACAAAATTGCCAATCGTCAGGATGCAACCCGTAGCGGCGATGTATCCCGCGAAGGTGTGCAGCGCGACCTGTTACCACTGATCGAAGGCACAACCGTGACCACCAAATACGGCCCGGTTAAAACCGACCATGTCCTGTTTATCGCCTCCGGCGCGTTTCATTACGCCAAGCCCTCTGACTTGCTCGCAGAACTGCAAGGCCGTCTGCCGATCCGCGTTGAATTGCGCGCCCTCACCGAAGAAGACTTCAAACGCATCCTGACAGAAACCGAGGCCTGTCTACCGATCCAGTACAAGGCACTAATGAAAACGGAAGGCTTTACACTGGAATTTGAAGACGAGGCCCTTGACGAGATCGCCCGACTGGCTTTTAAAGTGAACGAGACGGTTGAAAATATCGGCGCGCGGCGCTTGCTGACTGTGCTGGAAAAACTGCTTGATGAGATCAGCTTTAACGCCTCTGATCGCAGCGGCGAAACTTTTACAATCACGGCCAAGTTCGTCAAAGAACAAGTCTCTGATCTTGCTGAAAATGCTGATTTGTCCAAATTTATTCTGTGATAAAATTTATAATATTTTTAATAACCCTTACCATATTTTCAGCACCCGTCTATGCCGAAGAAAAAATCCTCGGTTTATTGGAACTAGGGCCGCTATGCTGGTGGGAATGCGAAGGTCACGACAGAGACGTGCCTTTATATAAAGAACGGGCACAAAATAAAAACCCGGCCTTAACTCTAAAACGAAAAATGTTTTTTCCTGCGCCCAACGAAGTCAACTGGGAATCCCCTTACTGGCCTGACAATGAAGAATACGGATATGAAGAGACAGGTGCGATGATTTATGAGACCGCTGACAACTGGTATAAAATAAAAATAAAAAATAATTATTTCTGGGTCGATAAAAACCACGCTGGGAAATTTCATGCCTACCCACAAATTTTAGAAAATAAACTAACCTACCTGCCGAATTGGGATTTTATGCTACGGGATAAGCTCAGCGGCGCAACAATAGAAATTAACCACCCCTTAAAAGGAATGGAAAGCCAAGATAATGAAATCGCAGTTAATATTCTGGATATTATAAAATATAAAAAACAATGGTGGCTTCAGATAGAGATTCTTGAAAAATCACCCTGCACCGACAATGAAGAAAAATCAGTAAAGCAGGGCTGGGTTCCGGCCTACTCCGAAGACAACCAGCGCACAGCTTCATTCTATTCGCGGGGATGTTAAGTCATCTTTAAATCTTGACATAAACTCAGCTCCTCTTTAAAAGTTACCATAAATTTATAAAATATAGGAGCTACTCCATGTCTGTTGCTGTTGAAAAAATGCTGGTTACCTCCGGCGGAAAATCAGTTGTCATTCCGATCTGTCCCGTTACGCCCGAAACCTGGGCACGAAGAAGCAGCTACCCCGGAAATTTTACCGTTGGCCTTGCAGAATCCCAAAAATTTGAAGGAAAACCGGGACAGATACTGATTATACCCGGCAACGGCGGCGCGCCTAGTGCTGTCTGTATTGGTGTTAAATCACTAATACTGGACGATATGTGGGAATTTTCAAAAGCGGCAAAAACTCTTCCTGATGGAACTTACAGAATCGATGATTTCGGCATGCCCATGGATGAAAATCAGGCGTACAAAGCAGCGATCGGCTGGGCTTTGGCGCGTTATAAATTCAAAATCAAAAAAGGGGAGCTCAATAGCGATCCCGGTGAAGGCCCCAAACTTGTAGTTCCGGCAAAGATACAATCAAAATTTAATGAGATTGAGCAAGAAGTCAAAGCCACATGGAAAACACGTGACCTGATCAACATGCCGGCCAATATCCTGAACACAGAGGAGCTGGCACTGGAGGTTCTTGACCTTGCCAATGAATTTAATGCTGTATCCGACTGTGTCGAAGGATTAATGCTAGCAAAAAAATTCCCACTCATTCATGCCGTTGGCAAAGCCTCAGAGAACAGACCTTTCCTCACCCATTTTTCATGGGAAGGTACAAATATAACAAAAGATTCACCGACAATTTTGCTTGTTGGGAAAGGAATTACCTTTGACTCCGGCGGCCTTCAAATAAAACCGGGGGATTCTATGGCCACCATGAAAAAAGACATGGGCGGCGCGGCCATAACATTAGGGCTTGCCCGTATGATCATGGCTAATGATTTACCGGTTAAACTAAACGTAGCTATTCCAATCGCTGAAAATTCTGTTTCTAAAAGTGCTTATAGACCCAGTGATGTTATTGCAGCAAGGGACGGCACAGAAGTAGAGATTGGTCATACCGATGCCGAGGGCCGCCTGATTTTGGCTGATGCCCTATCTTTTGGTGTGGAGCATTGCAACCCGAATCTGATAATCGATTTTGCAACCTTGACCGGCGCACAGCGCGTTGCCGACGGTGTCGGTGTCGGCGGCGTGGTCAGTAACAGCAAAAAACTTGGCCGGACAATGGAAGATATGGGCGAGCGTTGGAGTGATAATTTGCAATATCACCACATGTTTGAAGAGCACCGCGAATTTCTCAAATCAAAAAATGGTGGTGAGATTACTAATTCCTCAGCAGGTCCCGGCACCACAATGGCGGCAATGTTCCTGCAACATTTTATCAGAGCCGCAAATCCAGGCACTCCATGGTTTCATTTTGATGTCAGCGGCTCGAATGCTGCCGCTAAACCCGGACGCCCCCTAGGCGGCGAAGCTATGAGTATGCGCGCAGCCTACCGCTATATCAAAGACGAGTACGTCAAAAAGATGGGCTTATAATTAAAGATTACCCGCTACAGACCGATTGTTGTTCACGAAAAGATGAAACAAGGGCAAAATCATTGGCCGCTGAAAGCCGCTTGCGCGTAGCAAAAATTGTGCGGGTCATAAGCCAGTAGAAGACCATAATCCAAAAGAACAGGTCGCTATCATAGTCTGCTCTCCGTTTTTTAATCAATTCTCTGGATTTACTGACTTCTTTTCTAGCCTGCCGCGCCAGCAACTTGCGCTGTAATGTCTCACGCACTTCCTCTGTACGTGTGTCTTGCAACTCAAGCAAACGGGTTTGTACCGCGCTGCGGGCGCTATCCAGCATATCAGCCGCTATTTCAGCCATAGGGTCGTCAAGGCCATTTTCCCGTATCAGCTTTTTATGCTGTACGTTCGCTTCAAGATACTGCTTATGAAGGGCGGCGAGAATAGGGTCAGCAGAGGTAAAAGCTTCAACCTCGCTTAAAGGGTCACCCTTACCCTGATCCTCTGGTCGAACAACATCAAGTCGCCGAACCATGTCACTAATAATGCTTTCCAGAGAGTCCGGTTTCATACTCTTTTTACCCCACACACGTTAAAAATATTATTGTTTGTTGACGCCATACTACGTCAAAAACGGTAAATATCCGGTTAATTATAGAAAGTATCTTGCACAAATACGCCAAAACCCCTTATTTTCTGCGGTTTTTTTATTCTGAAAATTGCATTAAGTAAACAAAAAATGAGACAATATAAATAGGGAACGTCGATAAGAAAGGAATTCTTGTGCTTGAAGATGATAAATCCAGAAGTTTTGAATTAAAAAAAAGACTGCTAAGAAGGGCGTGGGATGGCAAATCTGCTCTGGCGTCCAGCGGTGCCGAAATGATCTTACTCATACAAATGCGTATGGCCTGTTGCCAGCCGACAAAAGGGTTTCATGAATTTGCCTTAGAAGAAACTCGCCTGCTGGATATGGATCAACCCCGCAGCGTTCGAATGCTCAATACCGTAGCCCGTTATAATGAAGAAGCAGCGCGCTATAGTGAAATGTCTGACACAATGACACTTCACTAAGAAGCTTATTGTTATTTTACTACCATCCCATAGATTTGCGCCCGTCTTTGCGCTTCCGCCATATAGCGATCATGAGCCTGCCTATCGCCGAGCTGCATTTTCAAACTTGCCAAAGTGATCAGAAAAACGATATCCGTACGCCCCTTGGCCCGTGGCCAATGCACACCGTCCTCCAAAACCTTGGCAGCCTTGCTCAACTCACCCCTGACTTTATAAACATTGGCCAGCCCAACACGCGCATCAGCCGACATAGGATTTGCTTCAATGACGTTCAATAAAATATCAATCGCCAGTTCCTGACCATTCTCAATAATAATGCCATTAACGGCGAAATGAAGTCGAGCGCGCAAATCCCATATTGTTGTGAAAACCGGGTTACGCTTTTCTGCCTCATCAAGATAATAAAGCGCTTCATCGTAAATTTTACGCACTTCGGCTTTGTCCATGGATTTAGCACTTTCCCATAGCATTGACACCCGGAACCGTGCTTCATATTCATAATAGCGTCCAAAACTACCCGGCGCGACAAGCCCCGCTAGCTTTAACGTTTTAAGAGCTACCTCTTTATTATTTTTCTGTGTCTCTTGTTTTACCTGCCCCATCAAGTGCGTTGCCGCAGATATTCGCGCTGTCCACCCTCCCGTTATAATCAAAATAAGAGCAAACCCGCCAATTGTTACCATTTTCATTTTACCGGTCAGGTTAAACAAAACCCGTTTACCGGCATCATCCAGCGCTCTTTCAGTAGCCATATACCAATAAGCCAGCAAAGCTGATAACGGTAAAAGCATTCCGGGCATGTAAAGGTGGAACGTAATATGCGTATGCCCCAACAAAGCCAGCATACCGAAAAATGGAGCCGTGACCTCCAGACGTTTTCTTAAATCTGGGCCAGCGGATAAAACCGCCCTAATCGTTCGAAACAACACACAAATCAAGACGCCATAGAAAAACACAGGGGCCATAACGCCCATTTCGGCCCAAAATTGTAACGGATCCATATGAGCAAAAAATCCATCGCTACTATCCAAAGGCATACGGTAGCGCGGATAATAAAAGAAGAACGAAGCCAGCCCTGTTCCCAGCCAAAAATGATCCTTGATCATATGCCAGGTGGACTGCCATAGAAGAAAACGGTCTTCTACACTATCGGAGGCTATTAAGGTTGCGCCCACAAGGTTTTTTTCAAGAGAGCCTTCATGATAAATATTACTAAGAAACGGGACAAGAAAGGCAATTGCAGCGATAAAAGCGAGCTTGTTCCACGGTATATAATCCCGCGTTTTGAAAACGGCAAATGGCAAAAACATTGCAGCGCATATAGCAAAAGAGAGCAGAGCGCCCCGGCTTTGCGTGACAATAAGGGCTGCATAAAATATTACAACGACCAGCCCTAAAAGAACGACATAAGGCTTTGACTTTGACAGAAAAAATAGCCCCATTGCCGGGAAAATACCCAAATTAAACAGTCCCGCCAAATTATTAGGATTAAGCATGGGGTGATGAATGCGAGGGCCATATTCATCGAAAAGAAAGAAAAACTGTGTAACCGCCCACACAGCAAAAGAACCTAGCGCCAGCCACAAAGCAAAGGCATGCACCTTAACCCAGTCCTCCGCCTTTGGCGCCAGGATAGAGACAATAAAAAAAGCAGGGAGGATACTTAAAATAATAGTAAAAGTAGTGCTGACATAAGGCACAGTAGACCAAAACATACTCAAAATCAGCCAAAGCCAGAAAAGCATGACAAATATAAAGCTATTTGTTTTCGGCAGCGCCCAGCCCGTCTTAAAATTCGGATATAATGTAATGGCCACGTAAGCCAGAAGGGCGAGCACCGCCGGTGCCAGTAAGGGGCTATCTGTTCCAACGAAAAAGACACTGCAGCCAAAACCGCCCAATAAAAGCGGTACAGAAACAATCCACGGCCATGTCAGGTAACTTTTAATCATAGAATAAATGCCCACTAGTTTAATGCAGCAAATATCCTAACAATAATTATTCCATACCGATAGCGGCTTTATAAAGCTCAAGCAATTCATCGGCTTCACGGCGTTTTTCAAGATCTACTTTGCGCAACCGGACAATACTGCGCATAGTTTTTACATCAAAACCCGTTGCCTTGGCTTCACCATAGATCTCTTTGATGTCCTCGGCCAGCGCCGTTTTTTCATCTTCAAGACGCTCAACCCGCTCTATAAAAGATTTTATGCGCGCGCCGGTTACCCCACCAACTTCCTGCGTACCATCTTCATTTAAGGGAAATTTTTGTACATTTCCTTCAGCCATATCTATTCTCCTCTTTTTGCTTTTTCTATTAATTCGTCAAAATAGCGATATTCACGCTCCGTGTCGTGAGCCGCCTGTAAGCCATCATAGCGACTATAAACAGTTTCATCCTGTAGGATAGTTTTAAAGCACTCCCCCAACATGACAGCCCATTCCTGCCCTTTTTCCTCCGTATCAATCAGATCATGACAGATCTCAATGAGTGCATTTGGTAACCCATGCGCATCAGCATAATGATTAATAACCGTACCGCGAAATATCCGGGCATCATACGGCTCGTTATCACCAACCGTAAAGCCCCTTTTTTCAAAAAAATTGATGACCGGCAGCGGTATGCGAGGGTCCTGCACCCACAAAACCCCTATGTCCCACGGCCTGACCTGCTTATAAAAAACAGGCGCAAAGCTATGAATTGAAACAATAACCGGAATGATATGGTTGCCTGTAAAGCGCCCAATCAAATCCCTGATTTTTTCATGGTAAGGCGCATAAATTTCACTAATCCGTAAGTCACGATCTTCTTGTGCTATCGCCATATTGCCGGGAATAGGCATTCCCTCGCTATTCGTAATAATCGCAGTTGGGTGATCCAGAGGGCGATTCGCATCAACGACCAGACGAGAATAATTTGCCAAAAGTGTCGGAGCATCCAATATATCAGAGAGAAGCTTCGTGACATACGCTGCTCCTATATCCCACGCTATGTGGCTTTGTGTATCATCCTTAGAAAGTCCTAAATTATTCAGCTTTTTCGGTATCACGTTTGAGGCATGCTCACAGAGCAGCAGGCATTTTGCTTTTCCATCAGGGTTTATCACAGAAAAAGGAAGTTCTTCACCAGCACCCAATAGTGGCGGCACCATAGGCTTGGCGATGTCTGAAGAAATGAGAGTCATTAAAAATTCTTAGCGCAAGACTCCCGCATGATGCAAGAATTTATCGGACACCATCACTCTTCCATACCACTTTTTTACGATAAATAGTTGAAGGGGACACCCCCAAAGCAGCAGCCGCCTGAGGAATGTTGCCATGACAAATAGCAATAGCCTCTTCTATAATTTCACGCTCCACTTCTAAAAGAGGCCGTATCGTTGTGCTGTTATCTGCGCCGCCCATCTCATAGGGACGGCACGGAGAACGGGGCCGTGCTTCTGTTACCGCCATATTATCGCCAGACACAAACAAGCCGGGTGGCATCATATCCGCTGTCACCAACCGGGCGTTGCGCATGACAACAATATTACGAATAACATTCTGAAGCTGACGAATATTACCGGGCCAGCTATAACGACGCAGAAGATTCTCTGTTTCATCAGAAAAATTTTCAAAATCTTTGTTTTCTTCGGTAGCGTAACTACGTAATAAAGTATGAGCAATATCAATAATATCATCGCCACGATCACGCAAAGGCGGCATATAAAGGGGCAGCACATGAAGACGATAAAACAAATCTTCCCGAAAACGTCCGGCATTAACTTCATCTACCGGATTGCGATTAGTGGCACAAATAATGCGAACATCTGTTTTCTCCGGCCTGCTGCCACCAACTTTTTGAAAAACAAGGTTTTGCAAAAAGCGTAAGAGCTTGGTTTGCATATCCGGGTTCATTTCAGCAATTTCATCAAGAAATAACGTACCGCCATCAGCCAACTTAACCGCGCCCTCACGATTGGCAATCGCCCCGGTAAAGGAGCCCTTTACATGGCCGAACAGCTCCGATTCCATCAAATCACGAGGAATAGCGGCACAATTTATAGGAATAAAGGGCTTGTTAGCGCGCGCACCATGCTTATGAATAGCTTCAGCACAAATTTCCTTACCAGTACCGGACTCACCAGTAATAAAAACCGTCGCATTACTTTTTGCCGCGCTCTCAATCTGTTCATACACCTTTTGCATGATAGGCGATATGCCAATAAAGCCGCCAAAATCTTTTTGTGACTTTATTTCAGGGACAACAGATATAACAGAGGATAACGATTCTTCCTGATCGCCAACCAATCCGGCAATATCAGGCGGCATCGTTTCCAGAGGATTTTTTTTCAATTCACTTTTTACGGCATTGCACAGCCTCTCAATACTAAAAGGCTTCACAAGAAAATCACAGGCCCCGTTACGCATAGCGTCAACCGCAGTATTAATTGATCCATGGCCGGTAATCACAATAACAGGAGCCTTAAACTGCTTTTCCCGCAAGGTAGAAAGGACTTTCAGACCATCCATATCAGGCAACTTCAAATCCAGTAACAATAAATCAGGTTCGTTATCCTCAAGGTAACTTAACGCGTCTTGCCCTCCAACTAGCCCGGTGACCTTATAACCGTCATTCGCAAGGGCTGTTTCATACATGGTTAATAAAGAAGGGGTGTCCTCAACTAAGGCTATATGTGGCGATGCGGTTTTCATTTTTTACTCGCTTGTTATGTAGTCCTACTTTATACCGGAAGAACCTTAACCAAGCGTATAAAATACGCCATGAATGCCCTCGTGTGTCCCTGTGAGCTTCATAAAAAAAGCCCAGCAAAACAAAACCGGGCTTTTATCATATAGACTTGTCTTTATAGCTCAATTACGGCTCCCGCCAAACAAGCGCAAGAGCATCATGAATAGATTAATGAAATCCAGATACAGGCTGAGCGCACCCATAATAGCCATTTTAGTCAGAGATTCATGACCGATTGATGCCGCATATGTTTCTTTAATACGCTGGGTGTCCCAAGCTGTCATGCCGGTAAAAACAACAACGCCAACAACAGAGATAACAAACTCCATCATGCTTGAATGCATGAACATATTAACGACGCTGGCAATAATAATACCGATAAGCCCCATCACCATAAGTGACCCCATGCTGGCCAGATTTTTTTTCGTTGTGTAACCATAGATCGATGTCGCAGAAAACATCCCGGCGGTAATAAAGAAAACACGGGTTATGCTTTCAGCGGAATACATCAGAAAAATTGACGATAAAGAAATCCCGATCAATGCCGTAAGCGCTATATAAAGCCCCGCAACCGCACCAACTTTCATGCGCTGAACTTTTGCCGGGGTAAGACCAAAAAAGATAATCCCTAGCGGTGCAAGCATAACGGCAAAGTATATTATCTGATTGGCATAGAAAATATCGCGCAACCCTTCCATACTAGCCACAGCATAGGCAAGCATACCGGTTACAACAAGACCAATAGCCATCATATTATAGACCCGCTGCATATGAACACGTAGCCCGGCATCAAAACTAACGGCCCGGCTTTGTGTTTGTGAAGTCACTTTTTCAGGTTGCATGTCTTTATCTCTCCAAAAGTTAAATTAAAGCTCGTTAACCCTTATATAGTCTATTTTACCGCTTTTCAAAGAGTTTAGAAACTAATTTCCGTTTCCATATTTGCAAATACGGCGTATTTCATGCTACAAACAACAAGTTTTACTAATAAATTTTTTGAGGGGATTCCCATGACTGATGATGCAGGCAAAGATTTTTCCAGCGCCGTAACCGTTAAAACGGATACTCTGCCGCGCTGGAATTTTGAAAATTTTTACCCGGATGTTGATTCTGCTGAATTTAAAGCCGACTTTAAAAAGCTCGAAAACCTAATCGGAAATTTTACGGCACGCTATGAAGGAAAGCTTGCTGACCTTAACGGCAATGACCTTGCCAAGGCCATACAGGAAGACAAGGAGATTGAGACACTGTTTGGCAAGCTTTATACTTATATGCAGCTCAAACATACGCAGGACAGTGTAAAATACGGCTCGGACATGGTTGCTTTTGAAAACAAGGCGCGGCCATTGGGATCAAAAACAGCATTCTTTTCCCATGAAATTAAGCAGGTTTCTGAACAAAATATTCAAGATTTTCTCAAAACATCATCAAAACTCATGAAATTTGCACCATGGCTAAATGATATACGCCGTGCCATTCCACATACGCCATCGCTGGATATACAGAAATATGGCGGCGAGCTGTCCCCTGCGTCCGGCTGGCACAAACTGTTCGATGACACCCATATAGCCAAAAAATATTCTTTTGAAGGTAAAGAGCTTGGTGATGAAGAAATTTCTGAAATCTTTTCAAACGACCCCGATCAAGCGCGCCGCGCCGCCGCCCACCAGGTTTTTCAGGATGGCATGAAGGAGTCTGCATCATTATTTACCAGCATTCACAATGAATTAATGCGCCTTAAAAGCATCGATGATCGCTGGGAAAAATTTGACCAGCCATGGGATGCCCGGCATTTTTCTAACAATGTCACCCCGGAAATTGTCAATGCGCTAGAAAAAGCGGTCAAGGATTCCTACCCCCGCATTTCTCACCGTTTCTATGATTTAAAAGCAAAATTGATGGGACAAAAGCACCTGAATATCTATGACAGGAACATCAATATTTTTGCCGGAGAAGAAAAAAAATATGTTCCGTTTCTCGAAGCAAAAGAAATGGTTTTAAATGCTTATCGTAGCTTTTCACCACAAATGGCAGACGAAGCAGAGAAATTTTTTGCCAACGGATGGATTGACGCCCCCGTCGGTAAAAACAAGCAAGGCGGAGCTTTTGCCCATCCCGGCGGCGCCTACCTGGCACACCCCATGGTCATGCTAAACTATCAGGGTGCCCCACGCGATATAGAAACGATGGCGCACGAACTCGGACATGGCGTACATCAATCTCTGGCAGCACATAAAGGGGATGCTATTGTTGAAACCCCCATAACACTGGCAGAAACCGCCAGTGTCTTTGGCGAGATGCTGACATTTAAATCTTTGCTATCCAATGCCGAAAATAATGATGAGCGCCGGAAATTGCTGTTCGGAAAAGTCAACACTATGATTAATACTGTTTTCCGCCAGATTTCTTTTTACGATTTTGAAAAACGTATCCACAGCACCTACAAAGATAAAGGTGGCCCTCTTTCCGAAGAAGAATTCGGCAAGCACTGGGTTGAGGCACTACAAGAAAGTTACGGCCCGGCGATTCCACTAGACGATGATTACGGCCCGGTATTTGGCTTTCTTCCGCACATTGTCCATACGCCTTTCTATGTCTATGGCTATGCCTTCGGTGATGCACTGGTGAATGCGCTTTACCGTGTTTACGAAGAAGGAAACGTGCCTGACTTTGAAGAAAAATATATCAAAATGCTAGAGGCCGGAGGCACCTTAAAACCAGAAGATCTACAAGATATGTTTGGGCTGGATATTACAGACCCGGCTTTCTGGAACAAGGGTCTACAGGTTATCGAAGACATGCTGGATGAGCTGGAAACTTTGTGTGACCCCCTTCTGGAACAAAAAGCGCAGCCGCCCGTACCAAAAAAACCTTAGGACTCTTTTTTGTCCCACGGCGAAGGCCGGTTTTTACGCTGTGCGGTAAGCCACGGAAAATTTTTGTCTTCCGGGTTTTTAAAGCGGGCCTTATCGTCCGCACGATTGCCGGGACGCAGCGTTGGTACCGGCGTGCCGGTTGTTTCTGATATGGCTTCAATGCGTCCCTCTAGCGGCGGATGGGTTGCAAAAACGCCGAAGAATTTGCGGCTGTTCTCAATACACATCAAAGCAATATCATCGGTGGCTTCAGGAATGCGGTCTTTGCCTGATAACCTCAAAAGCGCGCGCATCATCGCATCCGGGTTTTTGGTCAGTTCCACAGACCCCGCATCGGCCATATATTCGCGTCTTCTGGAGAGCGCAAAGCGCGTAAACATGGTCGCCATATAGCCAAGCCACAAAATACCGACAACAGCGAGCATCATAAGCAAAACCCGCCCGTCACTACGGCGGCCGCCGCGCGCATAAAGACTGTAACGAATAGAACTCCATGCCATTTGCGCAAAGAACCCTATCATACCGGTAAAAATAACCGAGATAATAAGCAGTCTCACATCACCATTAATAATATGCGTTAATTCATGGCCAAGCACAGCCTCAACCTCATCTTTTTGCAAAGATTGCAGCAACCCGCGCGTCACCGTAATGCTGTATGAATTTGTATCTATACCACTGGCAAAAGCATTGCGGGCGCGGGTTTCAATGATTTCCAGCCTTGGCATTTTAAGACCGCGCGCAATACAAAGATTTTCCAGCAAATTATAAAGTTCCGGCTCTTCTTCCCTCGTCACCGGGTGAGCATGAGACAGAGCGCGGATCATTCTAGTCTGGAAAAAATAGGCAAGAATAAACCAGACAACAACAACAGAAAAAATCAAGGGCCAGTACGCAAAAATCAAAGCCCTACTAAAAGTGAGACCGTGCTGTATGGCATATTCGGAATTGCCGGAATTACTTAATGCCCAGCCCATCAAAAACGATATGGCCCAGACAATAAAGGCAATCAAAAACGGATAGCTCGCCAGCAAAAGCAGGGAACGTAGATTATTATTCCAGATATGGGTCTGAAGACCTATGGCAGCCATATGAAAGAGCTCCTTTTATTATCAGGAAGCTTTTTTATCTTCGCCCGTAAAGTTAACTTCCGGCGCTTTTTTCACGGCCTCGGCCAACTCATCTTCTACTTCAAAGAACTCTTCTTCGGCAAAGCCGAATTGTTTGGCAATTAGATTGGCCGGGAATTGCTGAACCTGCGTATTAAATTCATTTGTCGCACTATTAAAGAAACGGCGCGACGCAGCGATTTTATTTTCAATATCTGACAATTCGGCCATCAAACGTTGAAATTGTGTGTCGGCTTTTAAGTCCGGGTAATTTTCAACGACGGCCATCAGCCCCATCAAGGCGCCAGCCATAGCATTTTCAGCCTTAATTCGATCAGGGCCGGGACCCGCCTTGGCTTTTCCAATCGCAGAACGTGCCTCGGTAACATTTTCAAAAGTTTCATTTTCATGTTTGGCATAACCTTTGACGCTTTCAACCAGTTGCGGCACCAAATTATATCTTTGCTTAAGCTGGACATCGACATCAGAAAAAGCATTTTTACGAGTTTGGCGTAGAGCAACCAAGCGGTTATATATTGAAACCGCAAAAACGGCAGTTATACCGCCAACAACAACAATGATAGTCATCATATCCATAATTGAAATCCCTTTAGTTTAATGTCTTAAAAATCACTCCGGACAGTTTAGCAGAATTGTGAACAAAATCACCTTCTAATCAATCAGGCCAACGCGCTGATTTGTTCCGCGATATTAACGGGACACCATGAAGTGAGTTCCAGCTTGCGATCTTCATAGACATTTTCATCAGGATGACTGGCAATCCAGCCCTTAACAGCTTCATCTCTTTCCAGCAATAATTGTTCTATTTGAGGTCTAAATAAACGAAGCATGTTTGTGACCCAGAGATTAACCGGCCAGCTAGGATAGGCATGATCGATTTCAAAAATATCCAGCATGCGAATAACATCAGCGGCCTTGTACCATGTTTCACCAGTAACCCAGCGATTAACCGTAAAAATCTTTATAGGGACGCCATAAGAATCCATACCAATTCCGATGATATGGCTAAGCATATCGCTAACACTCTTGTTGGGATCAAGATCTGGCACCTTCAGGGGCCTTATATTGTCCGGCATGCCTTTGGCACGCAAAAAAATATGAAAATGCCCATGTTCATCATCATGCGCTGTATTGTCGTTATAGCCCTTGGTGTGGGTATGATAGTAATATTGGCCATGGCTGTTTTTGTCATGAACGTCCTTTTCCGGCAAATGGTTCCATTCCAGAAACTCATCGGTAAACCGCAATAATTCCCCGACAATATTTTGCTCTGTATTCCGCAAAACCCGCTGACACTCCAAAATCATTTCCCCGGACTCACGCATCGCCTCTATTTGCTCTGCGGGAAGGCCGGAGAAATCAATTTTATCAGTTGGCATTTGTTTTACAGCTGTCATCGTTCCATGTCCGGTTAAAGACCAGCCAATTAAAAACTAGTAAGGGCGGCCCCACCATCTTTTGTTGGTTTCTTTGTCTCCCGCATCTGCCGCGCATGGGTTGCAAGGATGGCAAGGATTAGCCGCGCCACAAGGGTGGGCGGCTGCACAAGGATTTTCAGCACCACACGGGCTGCACGGATGACATGGCTCATGCGTAGCGCAAGGATTTTCCCCGGCACATGGATTCTCTGCGCTACAAGGACTGCACGGATGTGCCGCACAAGGATTAACTACGCCACAAGGAGCACACGGACTGTGCACAGCACAAGGGCTGCATGGTGCATGCACCGCACATGGGTTTTCAGCACCGCAAGGACTGCATGGGTGTGCACCACAAGGGCTACAAGGGTGACAAGGATTTTTTCCGGCGCAAGGCGAGGAATGCGTTGCCGCACAAGGATTAACACCACGACAAGGGTTAGCAGCGCCACACGGCCCGGCCATAGCCATGCCGGCAGAAAGGCCCGCAGCCGCAACCATACCCAGCAATGCTGTTTTTTTGGTTGAAGGATGAATGCCTTTTCCGTTACGTAAGAGGATGTTACTTTTCATTCTTATATTCTCCTGATTTTTATATTTTACAAATTACTCTGAATAAACTCAAAACTTTAGCGTCCCCACAAATAAAGAAACGCTTATCAAATTACTATTCGAATAGCGACCAAATTCGGTTACTTTAGTACCTATGTGATACATTACTTCTGAAAATATTTCTACCTTCTCTTATTTTACCGGGGTCTTTTTATGGGATTTTTTACATCAGACAGCTTTGCCAGCGCCAGCGCCGCCGGAACTGACTGGCGTGATACATCCAAGGCCGTACTAAAAATGCTGGAAAAAGCCCAGACTGATGGTGGTGATTTTAATATCGGCTTTATCTATATTTCAGACAACCTGACCGAAGAAGCAAACAGCATCATCAATCTTTTTCGTTCCGTAACCAATATTGAACACTGGGTTGGCGCCATTGGCCTGGGTGTCTGCGCCACTGGCGAAGAATATGTCGATGAACCGGCAATAACGGCAATGATTGGCCGTATAAATAAAGAAGATTTTTGTGTTTTTCCTGCCATTGACTTAAACCCCGAACCCGCCAGAATAGCGCTAGAGGAATGGACGGACAGCACAGAACCGATGCTGGTTCTGGTTCACGGCGATCCACTAACAGATACCGAACCGGCAACCATTTTATCTCAACTGGAGCAAATGACAGGCGGGTTTTTAGTCGGGGGAATGTCCTCATCACGTACCGCGCATTTGCAATTTGCCGATGAGGTTACACAAGGCGGAATTTCCGGCGTAGCCTTCTCTCAAGAAATTCCGGTGGCCACCGCACTAACACAGGGCTGCGCCCCTATTGGCCCGGTTCACACCATCACCAGATGCGATGAAAATGTTATCATAGAGCTTGACGGCCAAAGGGCCTTCGATGTTTTCTCCGCCGACCTGCGAACAATGACCGTACAAAAAACGGAAGAAGCCCCCGATGGCAAAGATAAGCCAGACGACTTATTCCGCGGCGAAGTTCATGTTGCCTTCCCCGTTTCAGGAAGCGACCAGCAGGATTATCTCGTGCGCAATGCCTTGGGCATTGACCCGGACAAAGGCTGGATTGCCGTAGCACACAATGTGACAAATGGCGAACAAATGATGTTTGTACATCGCGATGATGAAACCGTACGCGCCGACCTGTCCCGCTCCCTGCTTGATCTACGCCATAGAATTCAAGATGAAAATGGCGAATTTTCTCCCAAAGGCGCCCTTTATATATCCTCCGTAGCACGAACAATGTCAGATTTTGGAGATCGCCCCGGCGGAGAAATGAAGCTGGTACACGAAATTATCGGCGACGTCCCCTTGGTTGGTTTTTATGCAAATGGCGAAATTTCAAATCACAGACTTTACGGCTATACAGCCATTTTAATTCTGTTTCTTTAAAATCCTTTGTTCTGCCGTTTAAAACATTTACTATTGAAACCGTATTGAAAAGGAATGAGGAACAAATGCTGAAATTCTATAAATATTTTGTACAAACGGCCCTTGTCGCTGCCGTTATCCTAACGCAACCACTTTCATCGATGGCGCAGGAAAATCCCCCCTTACCGGAACCTTTACAAAACCTGGTTAAAGAAGGTGCACAAATGCGGTATCTGGGTTTTAAAAACGGCCTAGATGGTTGGATCGCAATCAAAGGCGGGCAGGAACAATATTTTTACGTCACCCCGGACGGGCAAGGCTTTGTTATGGGGCTTCTTTTTGATAAAAATGGCAAAATTGTAACGCTGCGCCAAGTAAAAGAATTGCAAGAGCAAGGCGGCGGCGCGGTGCTGGATTTATTCGCATCTGATAAATTCACCCCAGAGCAACAATCTGAGCCAAATCAACCCGGCAACGCGGTGAAAAAAGAGTTTAAAACACCATCAGAACAGCTTTTCGATGATGTTGAAAACAGCAACTGGGTTTCCCTCGGCGATCCGGCAGCGCCCTATATTTACACATTTGTTGACCCTCAATGTCCGCATTGCCACGCTTTTATTAATGATGTGCGCCGGGACTATATTGAGAACGGCATACTTCAGGTGCGCATGATTCCTGTTGGATTTCGGGAAGAAACCATGGCGCAGGCGGCTTTTCTTCTCGCCGTACCAAATCCGCAGCGCCGCTGGTACAGCCATCTTGACGGCGATGATGCTGCGCTGCCCGTTACGGCTGATATAAACCAGCAAGGCGTACAGCGCAACCTCGCCATCATGCAATCCTGGAAAGTCAACGTAACGCCTTTCACTGTTTATCGCGCAGGTGGCGGCGAAGTAAAAATTGTTCAGGGACGCGCACAAGACATAGAACAGATGATTTCTGATTTACGTTAAAAAGCCTTTTAATGCGGGAAAGAATCTTATCGCCTCTTGTGCTGCTACAGGCCTGCCCCTTATAAAGGGTCATAGGTTAGATTTAACGGTTTTGTAAAAACATGTCGCAACGTTCTGATTTTCAGGTACAGATTCTTGAAAAACTGGGGGCGCCACTGCTAATAGCGGCGGCTGACGTTGTGGCGCGTCAAAAAAAAGACGGGCAAAATATAGAAAAACAAGAGGCGGAGCGCGTTGCTGAACTACTGAATAAAGCCGTGCAAGCTAGCGTTAACCTTGCCGGCAGCATGGATTTAAAAGATTCCGGCGCACAGGCCGATTCCGTTAGGTTGGCTCTGGCTGCTGTAACCGGGCAACTTGTGGCCGGACAATATAAACTCACAGGAAAAATGCCGAACGATAAGGACATCGGGCGCCTTGTTAAAGCATTAGAGGCCGTACTTACCTTTTCAGACAATTTTGTTCCGGCGACAGACAACACAGTGCGGCTTGAGAATATAGAGCCGGGCGCCATATTGTCCGATGAAAACCAGATCAACATTCAGCTTGTAAACGCATTGGTTCCTGTGGTGAACATCATTGCCTCCTTTCCTTTCGGCCACCCCGAAAACAAATTGGTACAGGAAGTTGCCAGCAAACTAATAGCGCAAGCGGCAACAATACAGAAAAGCCTCCTAAGCAATGCGGATGGGATTCGCGCAAAACAAGCAGAGCTTAATATTTTAAAAGCCTTGGCCGCGCTTTATGTGGAATGCCATCAGGAAGAAATAAATAAATTAATGGCCATGGACGAACAGGCAAGAGCCAAAGCCATGGAAGTAACAGGTGGCGTTTTACCAATGGACCCCGTCTGGCAGGCCTTTGAAATAAGAGCCGGAATGATTGAAGTCATTGGAAAAAGTATCGCGCAAAAAGGTGAAACAGTCGTTACAGCAGGCACCGTCACTCCAACTCCGCCGCCGCAACAAGAACAGCAACCGGCACCACAAGAAGAGCCGTTGCCGCCCGCTAAAACTGAGCCCGAAGAAAACGAAGGCGCCTTTAACCCCATGGGATTTTTTAAGCCCGGCGCAAAACCGACCTCCGAAGATAACAATGAGGGGGAAGAGTTATAATGGGGAAAGTTCTCGCTGCCTGTATTTTTCTTGCCGCGCAAACCTACAGCATACCGCCAGCCGTACTATTGGGAATCTATCAAGTAGAGGCCGGGAAAGTAGGGCAGGAAGTTGGGCCCAACAGAAATGGCAGCTATGATTTAGGCCCCATGCAAATCAATACGCTCTGGGTTCCAGATCTAGCATCACAGTGGGGCGTCAGCTCAAAAACAGCGCGGAAATGGGTGAGGGATGACCCCTGCACAAATGTCGGTGTATCTGCCTGGATATTACGCACCCACCTTGATGAAACAAACGATCTGTCAAAAGCTATCGCCCATTACCACTCGCGCACCCCGAAGATTGGCGATGGATATAAGTATCGCGTCATTTCTTCGATGAGAAAACACGGACTGGTCAAGACGGTACGATAACCAAATTCATTATTGTGTGAATAAGTCTGGTGATATGTCCCTTATATAGGAAATGACGTCTTGTTCTCTTTTGCTGAAGTCGGTAATTTGATAGAGACTTTTCTTACGGTTAGGTTCAACTATGATCCGGTTTGTAAAATTTTGTTGTGTGGGGTTGTTAACGCTGACGTTGGGCGCTTGTTCTTCAGGTGCGCCTATTCGGAGCGATCACCCCAACCTTGTAGCTTCACCAGACAAAGTTTCAATGATGCTGGCCGATGCTGCTGATCGTGCCTCTATATCTTTGGAAACACTGGCCGCTGTTGAGCAAGCGCGCTCACCGGAAGTCTCCGTTGGTCCGATAGATAACGCGCCCATCGAATTGCGCCGCGCTATCACAGTAAACTGGGTTGGCCCGGTTGAACCTATAGCGCACAAACTAGCCAGCCGCGCCGGTTATGCGTTTCAGTCCATAGGAACACCGCCGCCAGTGCCGCTGGTTGTTTCTGTTGATGCTGAAAATATGCCGGTTATTGATGTTCTGCGCAGCCTAGGGCTACAGCTTGGGGTGCGCGGCGATGTCCGTGTTGATGGACGCCGCCGTATGGTCGAAATTCATTATTCACCCAATACAGGCATAGGAGGGTAGGCCGGCCCTCATGTTTCGTATTTTTATTTTTACAATTCTTCTGAGTTTAGGTCTGACAAGTCAAACAGGGACAGGCTGGTCTGCCTTGTCCCAAACCGATGGTGATTTGCCTCCTTCTTTATATGAACTTGAGACCATTCCCAAACTAAATGTCGTCGTTGAAACGGATTCAGAGTCAAGCATGCCCTTTGATGTCAGGCTTGATTCCATGCGCGAAGCGGCTCTTTCTTATGGAGCGCGCGGCGGGCTATCATGGCGCACCTTTCATATAAGAAAAGACCTTGAAACCCGCGCCCGCTATATGGACAAAGTATTTGATTTTCGTCAGCTTCTCATCCCGGCACCATCCGGATTTTTAATTGAGCCGCCGATCATATCAGAATCTATAAATGCCATGGTTGTTAGTAATGGAGGCCGGGAAGCGGCCGTGGCCAACCGAGTTTACAGCATTAGCAGAAATGCAAAAATTGTCAGTAGTGCCCGTGATTGGCGCAATTACCTAGAAAGAGAATGGGGTGAGGTTATCCCGCCGCCTGACATTCTACGCCCGGAGAACGAAATGGAGCGCGACCAATGGATAGAATGGGTTCGTGACGGCTGGCAAAAAGGCGAGGATCAAGCCAATGACATCTTTGAACAGGATTTAAATCAGCTTGTTGCTCACTATCAAGGTATGGTGCGCTACCGCATGCTTTTAGCGCAAGGAATGGTCTCACCGCCCTATGCTTTGCAAGTTGACCGCGGAATCACAGGGGGCGGCTCACGCATGCGGGTTGGTGATCGTGCCGTGGAAATTACAGGCATGCCGGAACTCATGCCAGGGACAGAAACATGGCAGCCCGCAAGCCGGTAAGCCTTCTTAAAGGCAAAGAGAATAAGGCCTTAACGTGGCCCGACGAACCTAGCCGCTTCACCGGTGAGGCAATTGACCCTTTTTTGCTCTGGTCGGTCAAACAAAACGCTTCTGATATTACATTCCAATCAGACCGGCCCGCCTATCAGGAAATTGACGGTGTTTTGTACCCGGCAACATACCGGATACTTGATGCCGCCGATATGGCTGCCGTACTGACAAAAATTTATGGGCCGGAGGCACAGGCACGCCTGGCGGCAGGTAAAGACCTGGATTTATCTTATGAGGTAAGGCCTGACCGTTATACAAGGCACCGTTTCAGGGTTAATATCACAGCCATTTTATCCCGTGGCCGGGATGCTGCGCAGGTCACCATGAGGGCACTGCCAACGGAACCGCCAACAATGAAAGACCTCAATATAGAAGAGGACGTTATTAATCATTGGGCGCCACGTCAAGGTATGGTGATTGTTACAGGGCCGACCGGTTCCGGTAAAACCACCTTGCTGGCCGCCGGTTGCCGTATGCTACTGGAAAGGCCGCATGGTTGCGGCAAAATGCTAACCTATGAAGCACCCATTGAATATGTTTATGATGTGATTGAAAGTCCGCGCTCGCTGGTGGCGCAAACGGAAATCCCCCGGCATTTACCTGATTTTGCACATGGCGTGCGTAATGCCTTGCGGCGCAAACCGGAAATTATTCTGGTCGGTGAGGCCCGCGACCGCGAAACAATTTCAGCAGCCATTGAGGCGGCACAAACCGGCCACGCAGTTTATACGACGACACACACAACCGGTGTGGCAGCCACTATACAAAGAATGATTTCAAGTTTTGATTCCGAAGAACGGGCGGAACGCGCCTATGCACTAATGGAAACGGTCCGTATGATTGTAACGCAATCTTTGGCACAGAAAATTGGCGGCGGCCGTGTTGGTGTGCGCGAATGGATGTATTTTCCTGACGATGTTCGTGAAAAATTACTGGATATGGATTTCAAAGAGTGGGGTCCGCACGTACAGCGCGCTATTCCCAACTATGGGCAAACCATGGCGCAATCAGCGCGTTTGGCCTTTGAAAAAGGCCACATTGAGCGCCGCTGGTATCTCATGCTGGCTTCCAGCACCAGTGGCGGCGGCGGCGACTGATTCGTAGATTTCTCCTTATTTTTTATGCTATAATTAGCAGATAAGCTCTATTAACGGAGATTAAATAGATGGCAACAGCACAAGACGACTTAGAGGTCGAGAAAGCGAACTGGCACTGGCGTAACACCATGCGGCCGGTACGATTTTTTAATCTTGATGCCCGCGCGGCCTTACCTTTCTTTGTTTTGCTGGTTTATGCGCGATGGATAACACTGGCCCTGACCATTCTGATTGTTATTTTTTTCCACATCCTCGAAAGCAGGGGCCTGACATTTCCAGCCGCCCTACGATCCATGCGCGTTTGGCTTGTCGGCGACATTCGCTCCAGCTGGTATAGCTACGCACATCGCCGTACGCGCGATTTTGGCTAAAAATCAGGGCACAGCTCTTTATAATTTCCGTTCATCCCTATAAAAAAACACCGATTATGTGTTCAGCGCTTGTCATTTACAGACACTCACTTTACCTTCAAGGTAGTTTTATATTCGCGGGCCGTTGCATCTGGCATTGTTAGAAATATTTAAGGAAATAACTATGACGATAAAAAAATTGCTGAAAGGGACAAAGGCTAAATTAATTCAGGCTTCGGCTACGGCCATAATGGCGACATTTATAATGGCGCCGAATGCCCACGCTGGCTTTGAGTGGACCCCACCCCCTGCACAGCAAATCATCCCGCCCGCTATGGCAGCCCCGGCACCTGCTGTTGAAACGGAAACCCTTGATGCCCCATCATTGCAAATAAACTCATTTCCTATGCAACAAAGCGCAGAAATTGAAGTTGAAGAACAAATGGTGATGCCTGCTGCCTATGAAGCAGAAAAGCAAACAACTATAGAAGAAGTGGCTTCCTTCGCTCCTCCTTCTCCCATGCCATATAACGACGCCATTGGCTTTGGTAGTGATATTCCATTGGTTTTAGCAATGCGTCAGATTGTCCCGCCAGATTTTTCCTATTCTTTTGATCCCAATATAAACCCGGGAACCCGCATCTCCTGGAATGGTGGAAAACCATGGAATCAAGTGCTTGAAAGCGCCATCGGCCCCCTTGATATGAATGTTGTCATCAGCGGCAATACAGTGTGGATCCGCCAGTCACAGGATATGACAGGGCATGAAACCCTTAATTCCGCGCCTCCCATGATGGCAGAGCCGGTTATGGCCATAAAATACGAGGAAGCACAGCAGCCTACCCCTATAACGCCCACGGAGCCTGTAATGATCGCCCCTGCG
>JAJFGW010000049.1 GCA_021775915.1 Alphaproteobacteria bacterium
TATGTCAGTCGTTAATGTGAAGCTGTACCAGCTGCTTGTGTCGGTGCCATCGGAAACTCTGACCCAGAGCGTTTCTGTACCATTCTGATTGCCACCGACAATATTGAGGACATCAAACCCCCCTTGTGTCAGGTTATGTCCTCTTCCGGCAGCCAGATTTACGCCATTGAGTTCAAAATAGCCGGAATTGCTTTTGGTGCCGCTGTCCCAAACTTCATAGGTGAGGGTGTCGCCGTCAATATCGGCGGAGGTTACAACGGTAGAGGCCAGTACGCTCTCGGCGTTGCCCAGTGTAAGGTTGTTTACCGTGGAAGTAGGGGTGTTGTTGCTGGCACCACCGCCGGAACCGCCTGTTGTAGTTAAGGTAAAGCTTTGCCAGGATGTTGTGTGGACGTTGTCAGAAACTCTGAGCCAAAGCGTATCGCTGCCATCTTGACTGCCGCCGACAATATTCAGCGCGTCAAATTGAGTCTGTGTCAGGGTATGGCTCTTGCTGGCTGCCAAACGGACACCGTTCAGTTCAAAATAACCGGTGGAATTTGGTTTGCCGCTGTCCCAAACATCATAAGTCATGACGTTGCCGTCAGCGTCTGTGGCTCCCATAACACTGGAAGCTAAAACGACAGCTCCATTGTCTAATGTTAGGGCATTGACGGTAGCCACAGGGGCAAAATCGTTGACGGGATCGCCAAAGAGGTTGAAGAGATCATTATAAAGATAAGACACACCGTTAAAGATAAATTCTTCCACGTTATCTATGGTGTCACTGATAGAGCCAGCAAGATCTGCGATCAGTGTGCTGCCGGAAAAGGAAATAGTGAAATCTACGTAATCTTCCAGCCATTCGGCTATGTCGTAGCCGCCGCCGCCGTCAATTGTATCACTGCCGCGTCCACCCCAGAGAGTGTTGTTAGAAGCGTTGCCGGTTAGAATGTCGCTACCGTCGCCGCCATAGACATTTTCAATGATTGTGCCGCCAGCAATAGTAAGGTTGATGCCGTCGATAGTGCTACTACTCCCAGCCACAAGACTTATATTTGATCCTGTAGTGACCATAGAGGCATTAATTGTATCGGTTCCTCCGGAATCGGTCAGGGTCTTGCGTCCCGCATCCGCATTATAGAGGCTGAACTGGTCATTATAAAAATAGGTGTCATTGTTATCAATGGTGTCGCCGTTGATGGTCAGGCTCCAGTCAGACAGTGTTCCTGCGTTGCCTCCGGCTGCGTCTTCAACACGCAGTGTCCAGTTTCCGGCAGCATCTTCACCGCGGAATTTCTGGACACCAAAATCAAAATCAAGTGCTGCAAGTCCGGTTATGCCGGATTGCGGTGTGTCCATCAGTACGGCTTGTGTGCCGTTCGGAGAGATTAAAGTAAGAATTAGTTCACCGACTTCGCCGTGGGCATCGACATCAACATTAACCACAATTGTTTCGACCAGAATATTTTCCGCGCCCGTGACATTGATGCTCGATTGCAGGAAGCTTGCGCCATCGGGGATGGCTTGATTAACAACTGACGTTTTGTTAATGATCTGCATATTTCCGATTGTGCTTTGTTCTTGCCATGTTTCGGCAAGGCGGGTTGCCGCTAGGGCGTCTATATTGCCAAAACCGTGATCGTTGCTGAAATGCAGTCCGCTGCCGTTCCAGTTACCGGCAGCGTTGTAGTCCCAATTAGCACTGCCGGAATCATTAAATTGAGTTGAATAGGCAATGATTTCTTGCACATCGCGGAAACCAAGACTGTCATTGGCGTCTAGTATAAGGGCGACAACGCCTGAGACAACGGGCGCAGAGCCTGAAGTTCCAGCAAAATTAGGGGTTGTGCCATTGGCACCGTCCGTGGTGAATAGATTTATGCCTGGTGCTGTGACCAATAATGATGATCCGGCGCTACTAAACCATGTTGCTGTGCCGTCCGGGTCCATGGCGCCGACGACAATAGCATGGGGCGATGATTGCATGGGAAGAACATTGGCACCGATGTCTTCGGTTCTGTAATTTCCGGCAGAAAAAACAATATTTGAGCCCAGACCGCCGCGTCCGTTTGTAACCGCGTCGTCTATAACCCACTGGTTGGTTTGGGTGCCGCTATTCAGAGGGTTTTTAAAGGTCCAGCTGTTATTAATAACATCGGCATAGGCTGTTGCATCGATAATACCCTGGTTGGTCCAGAGCTCGGGCACCAGATCAACATTGAAGGAAACCCCGACACTTTGAGAGCCGTTAGCCTCTGCGCCAATTAGTCCGATTGTATTCTGACCGTGATCCATGCCGTTTAAAGCGCCCATATCGGCCAGATCAAAACGGATATTATCATCCAGGTCGCTGTGGTTGTAGCTATGCCAGCCATTATCGACAACGGCGACAATAACGCCTGTGCCCGTATAATCAGCCCACGTGGCCTGCGCATTTATCGAGCCTATATGCCAGCCGATTTCGCTTGCCGCGGGCATAGCCCAGGCGCTGACAAGGATTTCAGCACCCGTATCTGCTCCGGAAGAGCTGTTTGTCGTTGTGGTTGAAGCAGAGCGACTTTCGTTTTGAGTAATTAAGAAGAGGTCATTCGAGCTGCTGTAAAGGTCAAATTCGTTAATACTTTCACTGCGGCTGGCAAGAAGGTCAGAATTCTGACTTTCTTCCTCTCTCAATCCTGAAAGAGCTGAGTCAGCGCTACTGACAGCGCTAGCCTGTGCAAAGCCTTCTAAATCGTTTGAAAATTCACCCAACTTTATAAACCCTCCATTCTCCATTATGGAGTAGGGATATTTAGATGGGCTTAAATATAGCTACAATTTTATCTTTTAAAGTAGGACTATCTATATGATTAAGCTGCGTTTTTCTTGCCAGCAAAAAGCCGGGGCATGTTTTGCCAGCATTTATAGTAGTCTTTCTGTAGGCCTTTGTTTTCCATGGCGTATTTGGTCGGGCGCATGACAAAGCGGCTTTCAAACATAAAGGCCAGCGTATTGTCCATATAATGCGGTTTCAGGTCATCATTGCTGGCTTTGTCAAAGACTCCGGCATCCGGGCCGTGGGCCGTCATGCAATTATGCAGACTAGAGCCGCCGGGAACAAACCCGCCGCTTTCTTTCGCGTCATAGACACCGTGGATCAGACCCATAAATTCGCTCATGACGTTGCGATGGAAATAAGGGGGGCGGAACGTGTCCGTTGCCACCATCCAGCGCGGCGGAAATATCACAAAATCAATATTGGCTGTGCCGGGCGGGTAGCTTGGTGAGGTCAGGACTGTAAAAATTGACGGGTCAAGATGGTCGTAACTGACCGTGTTAATCACATTAAACAGCGCCAGATCGTATTTATAAGGCGCATAATTACCGTGCCATGCCACAATATCGAGCGGGGAAGAGCTAATATCAGCGTGCCAGAGCTGGCCGCCGAATTTGGCAACAAGCTCGAAATTGCCTTCAATGTCTTCATAGGCTGCTACCGGCGTTAAAAAATCGCGCGGATTGGCCAGACCGTTCGCGCCGATAGGGCCAAGATCGGGAATGATAAAGGGACTGCCATAGTTTTCGCAGACATAGCCGCGTGACGCGCCATCAGGAAAATCGACCGCAAATTTGATACCGCGCGGAATGACAATGATTTCACCGGGGGAGGCTTCGATCACGCCCATTTCGGTACGTATATACAGCGTGCCTTGCTGTGGCACAAACAGCATTTCACCGTCAGCGTTATAAAAATAGCGCTTACTGAGCTTCATGGATTTGTTGGAGGCATAAACATGAACGCCTAGTCCGGCCCAGCTTTGTGTGTCGCCGCCGCCGGACATGGTGTGTAGCCCGTCAATAAAATCGGTTTCTTGCTGAGGGATAGGTGTAGGGTCCCAGCGCAACTGGTTCGGTGTTGGCGGGGTTTCGTCAAACGGTGTACTGCGCAGGGTTTTATGTTTTAGTTGTTTGAATGGTTCATGCGCGACCGAAGGGCGAATACGGTAAAGCCAGCTTCGCTTGTTTTGCGCGCGCGGCATGGTAAAAGCCGAGCCTGTAAGCTGTTCGGCATAAAGTCCGTAATTCACCTTTTGCGGCGTGTTGCGTCCCTTGGGTAGAGCACCTTCGAGGGCCTCTGTAGAAAACTCATTCCCAAAACCACTGTTATAATGAAGTTCAGTCATCGCTCTTCTCCTTTATTTTTAGTTTCAGTTTTACTCCCAGTCTAAAATAACTTTTCCGCATTTACCGGAATTCATGGCATCAAAGCCTTTTTGGAACTCATCAACCGGAAGGCGGTGCGTGATAATGGCTGAAATATCCAGCCCGCTTTGCAGCATAGCGGCCATTTTATACCATGTTTCATACATCTCCCGGCCATAGATGCCTTTAATGACGAGGCTTTTGAATATGACATCATTCCAGTTGATGTTCATGTCTCCTGGCGGGATACCGAGCAGCGCAATTTTGCCGCCGTAGTTCAGGGCCGTTATCATGTCACAAAAGGCGCTTTCATTGCCGGACATTTCTAGCCCAACATCAAAACCTTCAATAATACCAATCTCTTTTGCCGCATCACTTAGTTTTTCCTTTGAGACATTCACGGCACGGGTGACCCCGAATTGCGCCGCCATTTTGAGCCGCCATTCATTCACATCGGTAATGACAATATGTCGCGCCCCGGCATGGCGACAAACCGCCGCCGCCATCATACCAATTGGCCCGGCCCCGGTAATAAGAACATCTTCACCGACCAGATCAAAAGACAGGACTGTGTGAACAGCGTTGCCAAAAGGGTCAAAAATAGCGGCCATTTCACCGGAAATTTCATCAGGGATGGGAAAAACATTTTCAGCAGGGATAGCCAGATATTCGGCAAAAGCGCCCTGGCGCGTGACACCAACGCCTTCTGTATTGCGGCAGTGGTGACATTTTCCTGCGCGGCAGTTGCGACAGGTGCCGCAGACAATGTGCCCTTCGCCGGAAACACGTTGGCCGGGCTTTAGATGAGTGACTTCATCACCAATTTTTTCAATAGTGCCGTAATATTCGTGTCCGACAATCATCGGCACAGGAATGGTTTGTTGCGCCCAGCCGTCCCAGTTATGGATGTGTAAATCAGTGCCGCAAATGGCGGTCTTTTTGACTTTGATCAGGACTTCGTTCGCACCGATTTCAGGGACCGCTGCATCGTCAATCATCCAGATACCGGGTTCCGATTTTAGTTTGGATAGAGCTTTCACGCTGCCTGCCCCTTCAAAACGCCAAGTTCTTTGCCAACCTCAGCAAAGGCATCTACAGCTTTGTCTATATGCTCTTTTTCGTGGGCGCAGGACATTTGGGTGCGGATGCGTGCTTTGCCGTCGGGGACAACAGGGTAAGAGAATCCAACGACATAGACACCGCGTTTTAACATTTCACTTGCGAAATTTCCGGCAAGTGCTGCGTCATAAAGCATAACCGGGATAATCGCATGCTCGCCGGGCAGGAGATCAAAGCCCAGCGCAGTCATTTTTTCGCGGAAATATTCGGCATTGTCTTTGAGTTTTTGCCGCATTTTTGTGCCGTCTTTTTCCAGCAGGTCAAGAACCGCAACTGACGTCGCAGCGATCACCGGCGCGAGTGTATTAGAAAACAAATAAGGGCGGGAGCGCTGCCGCAGCCAGTCGATAATGGCTTTGTTGCCGGAGGTATAGCCGCCGGACGCGCCGCCCAGTGCTTTGCCCAGAGTTCCGGTGATAATATCAATGCGGTCTGTGACACCGTGATAATCCGGTGTTCCTGCGCCATTTGGCCCGGTGAAACCGACCGCGTGGCTGTCATCAACCATCACCATGGCGTCATATTTTTCAGCGAGACCGCAGATGTCCGGCAGATTGGCAAGATAGCCGTCCATTGAAAATACGCCGTCCGTGGCAATGAGCCGGAAACGTTGGTCTTGCGCTTCCTTAAGGCAGCGCTCCAGATCGGCCATGTCGCTGTTCTTGTAACGGTAGCGCTGCGCCTTACACAGGCGCACGCCGTCAATGATGCTGGCATGGTTGAGTTCATCGGAAATGATAGCATCTTCAGAACTCAATACCGTTTCAAACAGGCCCGCATTCGCGTCAAAACAGGAGCCGTAGAGGATCGTATCTTCCATGCCGAGGAACTTGCTCAGGCGAGTCTCTAATTCTTTATGGATGTCCTGTGTGCCGCAGATAAAACGCACGGAGGCCATGCCGAACCCGTATTTATCAAGAGCTTCTTGCGCCGCTTTTACGAGAGTTTGATTATCACCAAGTCCGAGATAGTTATTGGCACAAAAATTTAGGACATGCTCGCCGGTGCTCACAGTAATATCCGCGCCTTGCGGCGAGGTAATGATGCGCTCCGGCTTAAAAAGTCCGGCGTCCCTGACTTTTTCCAGTTCATCTTCAAGATGTTTTAATAATGCTGTTTTCATGGCGGGCAGCTTATCATTTTTTGCGTGAGGTGCAAGGGTTAGCGTGTAATTGACAAGGGGGCAGTTACACGGCAGATTGATTGGCTTTATAACAGGGAAAATTATTCGTGTCAGACGTTGTTTTATATAGCTTTTTTATATTCCTTGGCGGGTTTATTTTTATTGGCCTTCTTTCTGTGCGCAAGCGGCAGAAATCAGCCGAAGATTATTTGCTGGCGAGCCGCAGTATTAGTCCGGCCTTTGTCGGGCTTTCGGGCGCGGCCTCTACGGCTAGCGGATTTGGCTTTACCGGAATTATTGGTTTTGGTTATGTGATGGGGTTGGCTGGCGCGTGGTTCATCTTTGGGATCATTGCCGGGTCATTTGCTGCTTTTTGGCTGACATCAAGGCGTTTTAGGACATATTCGCAGCGGCGCAATTCAGTGTCATATACAGAGTTTTTGGCCACAGGGACGCAGCTTAAAGCGCGTTATTTGCAAGTGGTTCTGGGGCTTGTCAGTATTGTTGCTGTGACCTTATATGCCACGGCGCAGCTTACGGCGGGCAGTAAGGCGCTGCATGTTATGTTTGAATGGGATTACAATGCCGGGGCCATTCTGGGCGCTATTATTGTGCTGATTTATTGCTGGGCGGGGGGGATCCGCGCCTCTATCTGGACGGACGTGGCGCAGATTATCGTTATGTATGTTGCGATGAGTCTCCTCATGATTACAGCGCTTCATGAAATTGGAGGCTTTAGTGGGCTTTATCAAGCCCTCAAATCTATAGACCCGAAGCTGGTGGCTATTTTTCCGCAGGATAATCCGTTTGGGCCGCTGCTGTTTATCGCGGGCTGTCTATCTGTTGGAATTAGCTTTATCGGTTTTCCGCATGTGATGGTGCGGTTTATGACGCTCAAAAATGCAAAGGATACAAAGAAGGCGGTGCTTTGGTACGAAGGGTCTTACGGCGCGTTTTATATTACGGCTTATATTGTTGCGCTTTGCACGCGGGTGCTCGTGCCGGATGCTGCGGATTTTGATAAGGAGCTGGCGTTGCCATCGCTGGCGATCGAGCTTTTGCCGGATATTCTGGTCGGGGTTATCCTCGCCGGAATTTTTGCCGGCACGATTTCGACGGCAGATTCGCTTGTTCTTAGTAGTACGGCGAATCTCTCGCGTGATATATTCCACAAATACAAAGATTCTTACATGTTTATGAAGATCAGCACCTTTGCGGTGACTATGCTGGCACTGGTGATTGCTTTGGTTGGCAGTAAGAGCGTTTTTGACCTTGTCATGTTTGTGATCGCGATTATGGGGGCAGGGTTTGCGCCTCTGCTTTTGATCCGGGTGATGCGTTGGAAAATCACGGAAACCTTGGCGCTGCTTATGATTGCAGGCGGTTTAGCGGCGGCGGTTTATTGGCGGATGCAAGGTTATCACGCGCATGTTTTTGACTCGTTGCCGGGTATGATGAGTGCGATGGTGATCTATGCTATGGGGCGTCTTTATCTATTTCAAAACAGAAAGCTTGCAAAATCGTCGTAAATTGCATATCTCTATGCCTCACAACTATTTCAGAAAGTGCCTATGAGTTTTGAAGACCTCGGTTTAAGCCCGGAAATTTTAAAAGCCATTTCAGAATGTGGTTATACAGAGCCAACGCCTATTCAGGCCAAGGCCATCCCGCCCATATTGATGACGCGTGATGTGCTCGGCCTTGCTCAAACGGGGACAGGCAAGACGGCGAGCTTTATTCTGCCGATGATTGAAGTTCTGGCAGGCGGGCAGGCAAAAGCGCGTATGCCGCGCTCACTTGTACTCGCACCGACGCGGGAACTCGCGGCACAGGTCGCAGATAATTTTGACCAGTATGGTAAATATCTAAAGCTAAACAAAGCGCTTCTGGTTGGTGGCGAGTCGGTTATGGAGCAGAAAAAAGTGCTCGATAAAGGCGTTGATGTGTTGATCGCTACGCCGGGACGTTTGCTCGATCTTTTTGAGCGCGGGTCTATTTTGCTCAATGATATTAAAATTCTCGTGATTGATGAAGCTGACCGTATGCTGGATATGGGGTTCATTCCCGATATTGAAAAAATCATCGCGATGGTACCGCCATTACGGCAAACTCTTTTGTTCTCGGCAACAATGCCGAAGGAAATCAAGGGACTAGCCGATAAACTTCTGAGTAACCCTAAAGAGGTTTCTGTTGCGCCGCCTGCTTCTCCGGCGGAAACGGTCAGGCAGTCTTTGGTCTGGACTCCTAAAAACAGAAAACGGGACACACTTAACGAGATCATCAAACAGGAAGACGTGAAGAACGCTTTTGTTTTTTGTAATCGCAAGCGCGATATTGACGGCTTGGCGGAATGGTTGACCAAGAAGGGTTATTCTGTCGCACCGCTTCATGGTGATATGCCTCAAACCAAGCGTTACGAAACGCTTGAGCGGTTTAAGGCCGGTAAAGTTACACTGCTGATTTGCAGCGATGTTGCGGCACGAGGTCTTGATGTCGCGGGCATGAGTCACGTTTTTAATTATGACGTTCCCATGCATGCTGATGATTATATTCACCGGATTGGCCGGACGGGACGCGCCGGTATGAAGGGTACGGCCTTTACACTTGCTGCGACAGGTGGGGATGATATTAAGTTTGTAAAATCAATTGAATATCTTATTAAGAAACCTCTGCCGGTTGAAAAGCTGGGAGCTGGGAAACAGGCTCCACAAAAGCAGGCTCCACAAAAGCAGGCTGCGCAAAAACAGGATACACAACAAAAAAAGCCTCCGCAAAAGCAGGAGAGGAGAGTTTCTGAGAAGAAGGCTCAGCCTGAGACCCAACCTAAAAAGTCTCGCGATGTTTCTCAAAAGAGTGTTCCTAAAAATCAGGACAAAGTCCAAGGTGATGACGTTGCCGGTTTTGGTGATGAAGTTCCTGATTTTTTTGGCCGTTAAAGTAAACAAAAGCACACAGTTTTTAGCAGGAAAATTAGCAGGTTCCCTTGACTTGTAAGGGGTTTTGACTGCAAAATTCAACAGTGACTTCTGTCAATAATTCTTAATCGTCTAATCAAACCTTATGATTTTTTTGAAGCAACGCGCCGTTGCCGTTTTTATTTTGATTTTATCGCTTGTGATTCTGGTTCCTCATCAGGGTCAGGCTCAGCTTTTGACCGGGTATCAACCATCTGAAACCTATTTGTCTTATGAGGCTGAACCTGTTGCAAGGCAGCCCATATTGATTGCTAATAAATCTTTGCGTCCCGGGCCTTCTCATGGGCAGGCGCAAATTTACAGAGAAACCACGCCATCCTCACCTTTATCCGTGCCGCCTTCTGAGGAGAGCCCTGTTGATTTAACGGCTGACAGTTTGCAGCATGACGAACAAACCGGCGTTATTACGGCATCAGGTAATGTTGAGCTGGTACAGGGCGCGCGTATATTGCGGGCAGATACAGTGAGCTACAATCTCAACACTGATACAGTGAGTGCGCAGGGCAACCTTTCTGTGACAGAGCCGAACGGCGATGTTCATTTTGCCGATGAAGCCGAGCTTAGTAACGAGATGCGGAACGGTTTTGTCAGGAGTTTGCAGATTTATATGGCAGAGGGCGGTTATTTTACGGCTGAGGAAGGGCGGCGTATCAATGAAAAAATCACCACAATGCATAATGCCTCCTATACGCCTTGCGACTGTGACGAAGATGAGGGTGGTAATCCGGCGTGGCAGATTAAAGCCAAAGAAATAACGCTTGATGGTGAAGAAAATCAGATTAGGTACAAACATGCGCGTTTTGAGATGTTTGGGGTTCCTGTGGCCTATACACCTTATTTTGCGCATCCTGATGGCAAGGTAAAACGTAAGAGTGGTTTTATAGCGCCGGAGGTTGGGTTTGACAGTGAGCTTGGCGCGGTTGTCACGCAGAATTATTATTGGGACATAGCGCCGCATAAAGACGCAACGATTGGTCTGATGCTGACAACGCAGGAGATTCCGGTGGCGCTCGCCCAATACCGACAACGTTTTGAGCAGGCCGAGTTGGAAATAGAGGGTAGCGCGACCTATTCAAACCGCAATGATAGTGTGGCCGGGCAGGAAGTCATTACAGACGAAGAATTTCGCGGGCATTTGTTTGCCAACACCCTTTGGAATATTAATGAAAAATGGCGCGCCGGAGCTGATATTGAGGTTACTACCGATGACCAGTATTTGCGTCAATATGACTTTAGCGGCAAAGATGTGCTGGAAAATGAGATTTATGTAGAGCGTTTTTCAGGGCGGAATTATGCTGTCGGTCGTTTGCTCGCTTTTCAGGATACCAGAGTTGAAGAGGAAGAAACCGACCAGCCTAATATCCTTCCGGAAATTGAGGCCAATTTTGTTGGTGAACCCAATCAACTCCTAGGCGGGCGATGGGACTTGCAGGTGTCGGCTCTTGAATTACGCAGGGACGAAGGACAGGATGTCACCAGGCTTGTTACTGTCGCAGGCTGGCAAAGGCGCGATGTTACAAATTTTGGCCTGGTTAACACCCTTGATCTGAGCGTGCGCGGGGATGCTTATCATGTGAGTGACCGTGTTGTGGCAGAGGGCGGGACCGGGCGCAGTAACGAGGGATCAGACACGCGCTTTCTGCCGCAGGCCCACCTTGTTAGTTCCTATCCTTTTGTAAAGTCGATGGAAACAATGCAGGCCGTTATTGAACCTGTTGTCGCGATGACTGTGGCACCTAACATAGATGATGTCGATAGCAGTATTCCTAATGAAGACAGTCAGGATGTGCAGCTTGATGCCAGCAATTTATTTGAGCCAAACCGCTTTCCCGGTAAGGATAGGCTGGAGGATCGTTCCCGCGCTACTTATGGCGTGCGTACGGGGCTATACGGATATGGCGGAAGTCATGGCGATGTCTTTATTGGCCAGAGCTATCGCTTGAATGAAAGAGACAACCCGTTTCCGAATGGTTCCGGGCTGGAGCGGCAGGAGTCAGACTGGGTCGGGCAGGTCGCCGGTGTTTATGATGAACGTTTTGGCGTGAATTACCGGTTCCAGCTTAATGGTAGTGATTTTAGAGCGCGGCGGCATGAGGTTGATGGTTATGCTGATTTTGGAAAAATGGATCTTAGCTCGCGCTATTTATTCGCTGATGCTCTGGGCGGTACGGATATTGTAGAAAGCCGGGAGCAATTATTTGGTGCAGCGGCCTATGAATTAACAAGCAATTGGCGGGTACGTGGCAGTGTCTTGGAAGACCTAGGTGAAGACCCCGGTTTGAGGGAAGCAACATTTGGGCTTGATTATTTTGGTTGTTGCCTGTCTTTTTCGGCAACGGTGGAGCGGAGTATTACCTCTGATGTTTCTGGTGATAGTGGTACGAGTGTTAATTTCCGCGTTGGCCTTAAGGGGCTAGGGGAGTTTCAATCACCGGACTCTGGTACGTTCAGCGGTAGAAATTATTAGGATCAAACGTGACATTTATATTTGAAAGCACAGCATTTCATATGTGGTTTGTCCTTATTCTGATGAGTTGGGCTGCCGTTTCCTTCGTACGTGAAAAGCTACCTATAGAAGTCACATCCGTTTCCTTGCTTACAATGCTGCTCCTTTTTGGCCAGTTTTTCCCGGTGCTGGATGCGAATGGCCGTAACTTGCTCGATGCTATGTCGCTTCTTTCTGGTTTTGCGAACCCTGCGCTTATTGCGGTTTTGGCGCTGCTTGTTATGGGGCAGGCTATTATTCAGACAGATGCACTGCGTGCTGTGACAAAGATATTTATGACGAGTGACAGGCGGTGGGCGTGGGTTTCTATTATTAGTATTTTGGTACTTATTATGGTGCTTAGCGCTTTTATGAATAATACGCCGCTTGTTATTCTGGCTATTCCTATCTTGCAGGCCTTGGCAGCATCGGCGCAGCTCTCGGAAAGTCGTATTATGATCCCTCTGAGCTTTGCCGCTATTTTAGGCGGTATGACGACTCTGGTGGGGTCATCGACTAACATGCTTGTCTCAACCACAATGATAGAGCTCGGACATAACCCGCTTGGGTTCTTTGATTTCTTTGTTCCGGGGGCGATGATGGCCGGGGTGGGGCTTGTCTATGTGGTCTTTATTTTGCCGCGCTTTTTACCGGACAGATCGTCTTTAACGCAGCAACTTGTCGGGCAGGAGCGAGAGTTTATCGCCGAGCTTGATGTCGCACTGGAAAGTAAGCTTGTTGGCATGGAGTGTGTAGACGGTAGTTTTCCGGCACTTCCTGATCTTAAGGTCAGATTGATCCAACGTTCGGGGCACCTGATTTTGCCGCCTTTCGAAGGATATATTATTGAGCCGGGCGATATAATGATTGTTGCTGCCACCCGTGATGCTTTGTCTGAACTATTATCCAAACATCCCGGATTTTTGCTCTCGGAAGAAGAAAAAAAGATTATGAGTCCGTCGGTGGCACAGGTTGAGGAAAAGACAGAGGATGAGGATGAAATATCACCAACCCCGGATCTGGAAGAGAAAGTCGCAGAAACACGTATTTTGGCAGAAGTTATGATTACCCCGGCATCGCGTATGACTGAAATGTCTTTGGAGCAGGTTGGTTTTCACAGGCAGTTTGGCGCTATTGTTCTGGGGATACAGCGCCGCGCGCGCGTTGTGCGGCGGCGGCTCGGGCGTATTCGTCTGGAGGCCGGTGATGTGTTGCTGGTAGCCGGGAGCAGGGGGGCGATAGATTCCATGCGCGGCAATCAGGATTTGATTGTTCTTTCCGGGTCGAAGAGAGAATTATCTGTTCCTAAAAAGGCGCCGCTGGCTGCGGGAATTATGTTTGGTGCTATTGGTCTTGCGGCTATGGGGGTGATGTCGATTCCGGTGGCGGCTATTACGGGTTCTATATTGCTGATTGCTACAGATTGTTTGAATATCCGTCAGGCAACCCGGGCGATTGACCGGAAAATATTTTTGCTCGTGGGCTCCATGCTGGGGTTAAGTCAGGCATTGCAGGTCACGGGCGGTGCTGGCTTTATCGCTGAAACTTTGCTCAATATTCCTTTTGTTGAAACGCCGTTTGCGATGGCGTCTTTGCTGTTTATTGTTGTTGCTGTTTGTACGAATGTCCTGAGCAACAATGCCTGTGCCATTCTCTTTACGCCGATTGCGTTAAGCCTTGCCGTTAATCTCGGCGTTGATCCGTTTATCTTTGCCGTGACGATTGTTTTTGCGGCAAATTGTTCCTTTGCTTCGCCCATAGGGTACCAGACAAATCTGCTTGTTATGGGGCCGGGGCATTACCGTTTCCGTGATTTTATGAAGGCGGGTGTGCCTTTGGTTGTGATTTTATGGTTTGCCTATATGGCTGTGGCCAAGCTGTATTTTGGACTTTAGAGAGAGCTATTAGCCCTTATCATCGCCTGGGTTAAGGCTAATGATATTACGCTGCTCGACCCCATCTTTAAATTTTTTGGCAATGATTTTTCCGGTGAGGTCGTAAAGCGGACCATTAATCTGAAACTCAAGTGTATCATAGGGCAAGAGCTCTATATCCCGGCGGAGTCTGCTTAAGTTGCCTTGTGTTAGAAGCAGGGTGGTAAATCGTCCAGCGTTAGAATCGCTGTTTTGTATCGCTGTTAAAAAGGAGAGTAGTTCATCTAGTGATGTCGTTTCTATGGTGGCATTAACCAGTGGCCCGGCATCTGTATTATTTATATCCAGTGTCGCGGTCATATCCTGAAAGCCGGTTATCTGGGCTTTGGCAATTAATTTGTAGAGATTAAAAGGACCGTCGAGCGTCAGGTTGAAATTTGTAAAGCTGACGTCCCCTACATTCATTTTTCCGGCATTGATTTGGCCGCTAAGTTCTGGAATTAGTTTTTCGGTTTTATCAATATTCAGCCATCCGCTCATACGGCTGGCCTGAATTTTATCAAGGTTTAGGCCGCCATTTTTGAATTCGACATCGTATGACCATCCGCCCTTGGGGTAGGTCACGCCATTCCACAAGGTTTCAATTTTTACCTGATGCTGAACACCCCACAATGCGCCTTGTAGTTTTAGTTTTCCGTCGGGTTGTTTCTTTATGTGGCCCTTTGCCTGAAAGCGTAAGCCGCCTGCCGGTGTGATAAGGTCTAGCTGACCGCTGTTGAGTATGATTTCAGGGTAGGCGGCATAGGGCAGTGGTTGCTTTTTCCAGCCGGAGACATGAAGGCCGGTATCAATATCCCATTCGGCTGTTAGTTTGAGATCATCAATGATGATGCTTTTTGGTTTCTTACGAAGAACCCGAATGGCGCCGATTGTGCTGAATTTATCAGTATCAAGAGTGATGTCACTGTAAACAAGGCTACCGCTTTTAACGCTTAAGTGTTCTGTTTGTACGTTTTTAAACCCGTAATCCCCAAGCGCGTCATTCAAGCGTTTTTGGAGGACGCCATGAATCATATAAAAACCACCGGTGAGCAGGGTGCCAGTGAGTATGATTATGAGCGGTATCTTGATAAATTTACGCATAGAGATGGTTCTAACGATATTTGCTTTGGGATACAAAATAAAAAGCACCGGAAATGATGCCGGTGCTTTTAGATTTCAGGACAGACCTGTTAACGATGGTTGTGTTGTAAAATTCTACCGAAAATTTCTAAACTCAACCCCAAAGCTCTGGTGCTGCTGTCGTTGCTGCCATATCTATGATTATCATAGACGTGGCCTCTGTTGCCATAGCTGTAGACGCTACCTCTGTTGTGGTTGTGACCACGATGGCGGTTATTATATCCGTTGTGGCTTCTATAATGCTTTCGAGGCCGTTTTTGGTAGCCATAGTGATGCTGCTGTTCTGCGCGTCTGTGGTGTAACTGATGGTGCGCGCGTTTTTGTCTGATCATACGGTTTCGTTGGTTGATCTCATATGATGAGAGCTCTCTATCGTGTCCGTATCCATGTGCCTCTACGTTTGAAGCAGAGCCAAATCCCATGGTTAGCGTCATGAGCGCGGCCGCAGCCACGGGAGCAAATACAGACATCAAATTCTTAATAGTCATTTTAAATCTCGTTTTGTTTAAAAATAAAATCTTATTGCGGCTAAACATATAATAAAGTGAATAAAAAAGTCAAATTTATGAATTTTAATTACTATCGCCCTAGATGTTTCAAATGCGCGGGAGCCTTCAAATTTTCCGGTGGAGTGCTACCAGAATAGTTACATTTTGTTTTCATCTTTTCGGAACCTGTCCATGGCGCTGTTGAATCTCCATTAACGCCGCGTGATACGTTCGAATTAAACTCTGTACGGCATTTAGGTTCAAAAAAGTTTCCTATAACACCGCCGCCAGCACCGCCGAGTGCGGCTCCAAGGGCAGAGTCTCCAATTACTCCGCCGACAATAGCACCGCCGACAGCACCAACGCCTGTAGGCGTTATTTTTCCGCCGACACAGCCTGTTACGAGAAGGGGAATCGTAATCAGAAGCGCTGCGGCTTTTAATTTAAAACTCTTTGTAAGTGACATATTCATAATGCACATCCTTGTTACGTAATATTAAAACTGAGCGTGAGACTACACTACTTTTAGAAACAGCGCAACAAAATTTACATAATGCCTATTTATTTAAGAATGCGCTTCATTGTTCTGTTTAATCTATCAATACTACGAAGTGTTCTATCTGTTTCAGATGCTTTTTTGTTAAGCTCAGGCAGACCGTAGTCTGTCGAACCAGTGTTTTTACCAGCACAACCCGTTACAAGAAGAGGGACTGTGATTAAAAGTGCCGCAGTTGTTAATTTAAAACTCTTAGTAAGTGGCATAGTCATGACGCATATCCTGTTCTCTAAGATTCAAACTGTGCAGGACGATACATTGTTTTCAGAAACAACGCAATAAAATTTACATAACAAAAGTCATTTAAAGAGACGTTTGAATGTTCTGTTTAGTCTATCAAGGTTGCGGAGCGTTCTGTCCGTCTCAGAAGCTTTTTTGTTAAGCTCAGGCAGGCCATAGTCCCCATCTGTGCTCTTTTTTCTGCTTCCACCGCGAGCCGCTTCTCTCTGTGCTCTTTGGACAGCCATTTTTTCTTGTCTTTGTGCGCGGCCTTCGTCGTTACGATAGCGCGCGGCTTCCTTAGGGAACTCATAAATTTTAGTGACGTACAGGCCTTTACTATCTACGCCGTATTGACAGCCAAAACTGGAATCTGCGGCTCTTTGAAAGGCAACGGCCGGGTTGGCTTGCTGATAAGTGTAGGCACCTTGTGTTCTGCTGAGTTCAAGGCAGTCTTCAGTTGTTGCAGCTTCTGCAAAGCCGGATGAAAGTAGGGAGGTTGTGGATAAGGCAATGCCAATGATTAAACCTGTTTTTTTGTTGGTCATGATATGTCCTGTCATTTAGGGGTTAAATATCAATATCTTCAACGAATTCAGCGTTTTCCTGAATGAATTGATAGCGGGCATCGGCATTTTTGCCCATGAGGCGTTCTACTAAATCGTCAACTTGTTCAGTGGAGGGGGATTTGCCTGTGTCCTCTTCGTCCATGCCCATCATGGCCATCTCTTCTGTGATGCCTAATGTTGCCATAGCGTCAGGAAGGCTAACCCTTATCAGGGTTCTTGTGTCCGGGTTCATGGTGGTTTCTTTTAGTTGTTTAGCGGGCATTTCGCCTAAGCCTTTGAAGCGGCTCATATCAACCTTCTTTTTGCCTTTAAATACGGTTTTCATGAGCTCGTCTTTTTGGGCATCATCCATGGCATATTCACTTAAAGCGCCGCTCGTCAGGCGGTAAAGGGGCGGCTGCGCCAAATATAAATGACCGTTTTCTACCAGAGGCCTCATTTGCGTGTAAAAGAGGGTGATGAGAAGAGCGGCAATGTGGGCGCCGTCAACATCAGCATCGGTCATGATAATAATTTTTTCGTAGCGCAATTTTGCCAGATCAAAATCCGGGCCCATGCCGCCACCTAATGCTTGCACCAGATCCTGAATTTCTTGATTGGCGCGGATTTTATCTCTTGAGGCGCTGACAACATTGAGGATTTTCCCCCGTAATGGCAGGATGGCTTGCGTGTCCCGTCGCCTTCCTTGTTTAGCAGAGCCGCCAGCACTGTCGCCCTCGACAATAAATAGCTCGGTGCCTTCAGCCGCAGAGCGCGAACAATCGGCCAGTTTTCCGGGCAGGCGTAGCTTGCGGGTGGCTGTTTTGCGCGCCATATCTTTATCTTCACGGCGTCTTTTTCGTTCTTCGGCAAGATCGATAATATATTGCAACAGCATTTGACTGGAGGCTGGGTCGGCTGATAGCCAATGGTCAAAATGGTCTTTTATAGCCTGGTCGACAAGGCGCGTTACATCGACGTTTGATAGTTTATCCTTGGTCTGCCCTTGAAACTGTGGCTCACGGATAAAGATCGAAACCAGAATAGCGGCGGTTCCTACAACATCATCGGCCGTAATAACGGAGGCTTTTTTGTTGCCAACCATTTCGCCGTAATTACGCAGACCGCGGGCGAGAGCCGCCCTTAAACCTTGTTCGTGGGTGCCGCCTTGCGGGGTGGGCACAGTATTACAGTAGGAATGGATAAAACCATCGCCTGTTTGTGGCCATGCGATGGCAAATTCAATACGTCCGGCATCATCGGGAAAATCAGTTTTTCCGCTAAAAGCCTTTGGCGTAACTGTTTTTTTATCCTTAAGTGATGAATTAAGAAAATCGAGCAAACCATTGGGAAATCTAAAACTCTCTTCTTCCGGAACTTTGCTATCGGATTGCAGAAGAGTCGCTTCGCATTTCCAGCGAATTTCCACACCGCCAAACAGATAAGCTTTTGAGCGTGTCATTTGGTAGAGCCACGCCGGTTTTAGTCGTGCTTTTGATCCAAAAATCTCCGGGTCAGGCCGGAACCAGACCGTTGTGCCACGCCTGTTATTAATGGAACCGAGGTCTTCGAGTTTGCTGGTAGCGTGGCCTTTGGAAAAGCTTTGTTTGTAGAGTTTTTTATCGCGGGCGACTTCTACCCACATCTCTTCGGACAAGGCGTTCACAACGGAAATGCCAACGCCGTGCAGGCCGCCTGCGGTCTGGTAAACTTTGCCATCAAATTTGCCGCCGGAATGCAGTGTTGTCATTATGACTTCCAGCGCTGATTTTCCGGGGTATTTGGGGTGTTCATCAACGGGAATGCCCCGGCCATTATCTCTGACTGTGATGGAGCCGTCTTCGTGGAGCTCAATTTCAATCCGGTCGGCATAGCCGGCTACGGCTTCATCCATTGAGTTATCAAGGATTTCACCGACAAGGTGATGCAGCGCCCGTTCGTCCGTGCCGCCGATATACATGCCGGGGCGCCGCCTGACAGGTTCCAGACCTTCCAGAACCTCAATGTCAGAGGCCCCATAGGAATTGTCTTTTTGTGCTGTGTTGTCGCTGAATAAATCTGCCATTGATTACCTAAGTCTGTTTCGCATAGCCATTAAGAAGCATATGAGCTATAACGAATTGGACACAGCTTTAAAAGTCAAAAATGAGTATAGACCCTAAAAAATCACGCGGTAGAAAGATAACGGCCAAGGTTACGCCTATGCCTGTGGACACTATTGCCGAGAATATTATTAGCGCCGGGTGGCTTTTGGAGCAGATGGATATAGCAGGAGGTAACAGGTCTCATAGTTATGTTGGAGGGCGTACTGTAACGGTGGGGCTGGAGGCCATGGCGTTTAAAGCGCCGGTTTATGTTGGTGATAATGTCACAATTTATACTGAAATTATAAAACAGGGGCGCTCTTCTTTATCCGTTGGGGTTAAGGCTCATGCCGAACCTAGAGAGGGGGGGCGATCCCGCAAGGTGACAGAGGGCGTGTTTACCTTTGTTCATATTGATGAAAATGGTAAATCCAAACCAATTCACGGTGCGCGACCCTCTTCATCTCGAAAAAAGGTTTCAAAACCCAAAGCGTCAGCAACAGATGTACTGAGCACCGAACCAAAGTTGAAAAAGGGACAAGAGCTGTCTTTGCGTACAGTGCCGTTCCCCAGAGACAAGAATCATAACGGTGATATTTTTGGAGGCTGGGTTTTAACCCAGATGGATGTTGCGGCGTCGGTCAGAGCCAGAAACTTTGTTGGTGGCCGTGCTGTGCCGGTTGCTATTGATGCGATGACCTTTCATAAACCAGTCTCTGAGCTTGATGAGGTTAGTTTTTATACGGAAATACAGCGGGTTGGGACTAGTTCTGTTATAATAAGGGTTGAATCTTGGGCGTTAAGAGAAAATTTAAAAAAGTATGAAAAGGTTACTGAAGGGACTTTTACTTACGTAGCTATAGGTAAAGACAGAAAGGCCGTGCCTTTTAAACCTAATTCATGAGGATGTATATGAGAGCTTATCCGTTGAAAATATTGATGTTTCTTGTTTTGTCGCTGCTTGTTGCAGGCACTGCTCATGCGCAGTTGGAAAACATAGATATGGATAAGATTGAGAATATTCCAAGTTATGCGGCAGCAGAGCTGTCAGAAGAAAATTTTTTAGCTCAAAGTAAGCTTTATGAAGAAGAACCACTGGGCGATCAGTTTCTAGCTTATAAGCTCAGATTACCCCGAGGGTGGCATAAAGCTGAGACGGACATGTCTTTTAATCAGAAGGAAATGGAAAAAGCGGGTGTTAGCCAGCATATATTAGGTCAAGTTGCCAAATATTATGGCCCGGGGCGAATAGAGTCGCTGAGCAGTTTTGAAATAGAGGCCCAGGGGCTTGATTTTGATGTAACGGCCAAAAACTGGTTTATGCAGGAAATTCTTACGCAGGGCTACGCTCTGGAAGGGTTGAAGGTTTATTCCGATAAGCGCGTTGAGGCCCTTTATGTCGTTGTGAAAGGTGATACGGCTTTTGTGGTTAGGGCCGTTGCTGAGATCAACGGTTCGCGCATGGTTGTGGCCTCGTATTACATACCTGATAAGTTTTGGACACAGGAAAGAGCTTATCAGGAAAGAGCTATGGAATCTTTTCAGTTTATATCACCTGAAAAATCAAAAATTGAAAGGTTAAGAACCTATTCTTTCCTTGATCTTTTGACTTTTGATTACCCGGCCTCGTGGCGCTTGATAGCCCCCAATATTTTCTCGGTTCAGGGTATGGAGGCGCAACTTATTCTATCGTCGGACCAGGTCACTATGAATGGTGAAATGCATATAAGCGTTATCTCTACTGAGTTCGAGACTGCCCTGACTGAAGAGCTTGCTTATTTAAAGAATGAGATGGTTGATAGAGGACTTGAAATAGGGGCTATTATTGAAACCCCCGATAAATATAAATTTAATGATCACATTTACTATGGTTATGTAGAGGTTCATAAAGCCGTTGACGATACAAATCAGGTTTTGGAGCACGAATACTGGATCGCCATTATGGAAGAAGATAGGTATTATTACGTGGTCACAATGCTAACGCCGGGTAGAGAGGGCGATTTCTATACCTGGGCACGTAATGCCGAATCTTTTCAAACCGTTTTGCAAAGTTTCCGTTTATAACAACCTGAAAATTAAGCTGAATAATAAAGCATATATTCAATCGGGTGAGGCATCGTTTCGTACATGTCTATTTCTTCCATCTTAAGCTCAATATAACCTTCCAGAGCGCCGGCGCTAAAGACGTCGCCTTTCATGAGAAATTCGTGATCGCTTTTTAGCGCTTCTACCGCCTCACGCAGCGAGCCACAAACGGTAGGGACATCAGACAGTTCGTCTTCTGGCAGGTCATAGAGGTTTTTGTCCATGGCTTCACCCGGGTGAATTTTATTTTCGATACCGTCAATGCCAGCCATCAGCATAGCGGCAAAAGAGAGGTAACCATTGGCTGTAGCATCCGGGAAGCGTACTTCCACACGTTTGCCATTTGGCGTTGTCGCAAAAGGAATGCGGCATGAGGCAGAGCGGTTGCTTTGTGAGTACGCCAAAATTACAGGCGCTTCATAGCCCGGCACAAGACGTTTGTAGCTGTTGGTTGAAGGGTTGGTGAAAGCGTTCAAAGCGCGGGCATGTTTGATAATACCGCCGATATAATAAAGACAGTCTTCTGACAGGTCTGCATATTCTTTTCCGGCAAAAAGTGGCTTGCCGCCTTTGAATAGTGACTGGTGGCAATGCATGCCTGAGCCATTATCGCCGTAAATCGGTTTTGGCAGGAAAGTAGCTGTTTTGCCGTAAGCGTGGGCGACGTTATGAACGACGTATTTATAAAGCTGTAAATTGTCGGCGCATTCTGTCATCGGGGTGTATTTTATACCCAGCTCACACTGGCTTGGCGCAACTTCGTGGTGGTGCTTTTCCACCGGGACACCCATATGTTTCATCACAGTTACCATCTCGGCGCGAATATTAGAAAGACTGTCTACAGGGGCTTCCGGGAAATACCCTCCTTTGATATTTGGTCTGTGAGCTGTATTGCCGCCGTCATATTCCCGACCTCTGTTGTAAGGGCCTTCTTCACTGTCTACGCGGTAGCTGACATGATTCATGTCCATATGAATACGAACATCCTCAAAAACAAAGAACTCGGCCTCTGGGCCTACATTGATCGTGTCGGCGATTCCTGTGCTTTTCAGGTAATCTTCGGCAGATTTGGAAATGGAGCGTGGATCGCGGTCATAGGGTTTGCCGGTGCCCGGCTCAATAACATCACAGAAAACTTTCATCGTCGGTTGCGCTGAAAAAGGATCAAGGCACCATTTGGTAACATCAGGGCGGAGAATCATGTCGGATTCATTGATGCTTTTCCATCCGGCGATGGATGAGCCATCAAAGAAAATCCCGGTTTCAATCATGTCTTTATCTATTGAGTCCAGATGCTGAGCGGTGTGCTGCCATTTTCCCCGCATATCTGTGAAGTTGAAATCGACATATTGAATTTCGTTTTCTTCCAGAGCCCTCAAGAAGTCGTTGGTGTTTTTACTGGCGAAGTTAGCTGTGTTTTTAGTTTTTAAGGCTGTGGCTGACATTTTATTTTCGCTCCGTATGTGATAAACGCATGGCTGATATGCAATTAATAAAAATTAACATGAGTCGCATCGGGGAGTCTACAATGAATGGCTGATTATTTTTACTTTTTTGGACAGACTAACTTGACGCCGCATCCCATAACAGGATAGATAGTGCACTCATCGCCTAATGGCGGCTGTAGCTCAGTGGTAGAGCTCTCGGTTGTGGTCCGAGCGGTCGCGGGTTCGAACCCCGTCAGCCGCCCCATTTAATACTTCAGGGGCATATTTCCAGATTTATTTGCCGGAGGGCTTCTTCTTGACCAAGGAGTCCAGCTCCTTTTGCATGCGGGCTTTGTTGAGTGCACGGGTTAGGCGGCGTTCTTCCATGTCCGGGCCGAAATATATGGCGAGCAAGGAAAGTGACGGGGGAACCATTAACAGCAGGGCAAGATAGACATCGTGGCCATAGGCCCCGGCAGCGATAAATCCGGCGGCGATTACCATGATGGCGTTGGCGAGATAAGCAGCGTAACGAATAAAGCGATCCATGTGATTAACCTTTTATGATGTTTTCTAGCATGTTAAATTGAGTCGCCCGTTATCTGCAACCCGGTGATTTAAAGGAGCTTTGTGATGTTTCGTCTGTTTTCGGTTTTTCTTTGCTTTGGTGTTTTCTTTTCCGTTTCATCTTCGGAGGCGGTTTTTGCGGCTGAAATTATGGCGAAAAGTGAATTACAAGCGGCTACGGTTTACACCAACCGCGCCACATTGACGCGGCAGGCGATCATTGATGTTCCGGCGGGAGCGCACAAGCTCGTGTTCTCCGGACTTCCTAATGACCTGTTGCCTGATTCTCTGCGGGCCGAGGGTTCGGCAAAGGCGTCTGTCATATTTGGCGCGCTGTCACATAAGCAGGTCTTTGCGGCGAAGCTGGTTATTCCCCGTGAGCAGGAGCTGCATGACAAAATTGAGGCGCTACAGGATCAGCGTAAAGTTGTGAGTGCTGAGAAAGCAGCGCTTGGTGCAAAGCAGGCTTTTTTGACTAATTTGGGAAAGCTGGCCGGCCTTCGTGCCAATGAAGATATTGCGGAGATAGATTTGAAGCCCGAACAGTGGGGGGCTGCGGCAGATACGATTCAGGGTAATACTGCTGCTATCCTTAAAGCTAATTTGGCCCATGATATAAGCTTGCGTAAAATCGACCGCGAAATTCGAAAACTGCAAAAAGATATTCAGGACATCACCGCGCCTGACCCTCGTGCTTATGGTCGCCGTAGCACTTATCAGGTGAGCATACCTCTGGAGGTTGAGGTCGCAACAAAGCTGACGATTGAGCTGAGCTATCAGGTGCCGGGCGTATCGTGGCGGCCGCTTTATGATGCGCGGCTGGATACGGAAACCGGGGATCTTGAGATCACGCAGTTTGGTGTTGTGCAGCAGAGAACGGGCGAAGATTGGAAAGATATTGCCTTGGTCCTGTCAACCGCACAGCCGCATCGCGGGGCGGGATTGCCGGATTTGTCGCCTATGTGGGTGAACTTGTTTCAGAGGGAGCCGATGGCTTCCAAGAGAGCGATGTTTAGTGCCGGTGCAGTAATGGAAGATTCTGCTGTTATGGCTCTGGCGGAAGCGCCTATGGAACGGCGCCGTGAGATGAAAGCGCAGTTTGTGCAGGCGGAGATTGATACCGGCGGCTTTACCAGTGAATACCGCATTCCGGGGCCGAGCACGGTGGTTTCCGATGGTACTGAAAGCAAGCTTTTGATCGGAAGCTTTGAAACGGAGAACAAGCTCCAGATACAAATCAAGCCACAGCTCAGTACCAATGCTTTTTTGGTTGCCAGTGCAAAGTTAAAGGGCGAAGCACCGATTTTGCCGGGGCGGGTCAGTCTATTTCGTGACGGTGCCTATGTTGGGCAGAGCGTATTTCCGCTCTTGCGGCCGGAGGAGGAGCATAGTCTTGGCTTTGGAATTGATGACCAGATCGCCGTTACGCGCCGCGTTATGAAAGACGAACATAGCGAGGCAGGGTTGATTTCGAAAGACAGTATAAAGGAACGTCATTTCCTAACAGAGCTTCAGAATCTTCACACGATTCCGGTTGAACTCATTGTTTTTGAAACCCTCCCTGTTTCCAAAGACAAAAAGATAGAGGTCGAGATTAAAAACAAAGCCACTTCTCCGGGTTTTGAAGAAGATGCTGATAATGTTAAGGGGCTATTACGTTGGTCGCTTAAGCTTGAGCCGCAGCAAAAAACAGACATCAAGCTGGGCTGGAAAGTAAGCTGGCCCGAAGGTTCCTCGATTAGCGGTTTGTAGAAAGTCGTCATTTCGAGCGCAGCGAAGCAATCCAGAGAGCCAGAAGGTAAAAGACTGGATTGCTTCGCTGCGCTCGCAATGACGATTATAAAGAGAAAATACATGTAAACTTGACACCCGCTTGACAATATGTAAACATCCAAGTTCGTTTTGGAATGAATTTTGAGGAGCGAGATAATGTTAAATGAGAAATGGATTGCAGCAATGCGTGAGGGGGATAGCTCCTCTAGTGAAGCCTGGAAATTAGCCACAGAAATTGGCAGGCACATTTTTTTCTTAAAAATGCCTCGAGATGTTTACAGTGATGTTGTTGAAAATCCAAGTGACACTCTTCGTGAGAAGATTGTTTCTAGCGCAGCAAAAGCTCTTCCTAAAGATGAAAACGGAAATTATTCGTACCAGCCGATAATGGATGGTTTTAATAGTGCCGTGCAAAGATATATAGATCAGTGTCTGGAAGACGGAGAAGTTTCTGATATGCACGATAGAGTCTTTGGTGGTGTTCCTACTCAAAACGGTGAAAACTATGCCGTTGCTCTTAGGGGAGTTATCCAAGCAGAGCTACAGAAAAAATTAACGCTGTAAGTTTTTTGTTTTTCTCGCTCTGAGTTCTGCTGTACCGTTACGGTATGTTTCTCGGATTACAAAAATCATCTGAAAATATTGCCCCCGTTACAAACGAGGTTTTGACGAGTGCGCAGATGCGTGAGTCTGACCGCCTGGCGATTGAGGGCGGTACACCTGGCTATGATTTGATGGTCGCGGCGGGGCAGTCTGTGGCCAATATTGTTCATGAGAATTACCCGCAGCATGATGTTCTTATCCTGTGCGGTCCCGGCAATAATGGCGGGGACGGTTTTGTCGCGGCGATGTTTTTAGAGAATATAGGGTGTGATGTAACGGTTATGAGCCTTGTTCCCGGGCGTAAATTTAAGGGCGATGCAAAGCGCGCCTTGAAGGACTGGGGCGGGAAGTTGCTTGGATTTAAGCGCTTGCCGGAAATGCCGGATAAAACGGTTGTGATAGATGCTGTTTTTGGCACAGGGCTATCACAGCCTTTAGAAGCGCCTGTTACTGATATTTTTGAGGCCATTAAAAAACAAGGCTGGCCTGTGGTGGCGGTCGATATTCCAAGCGGGGTTAATGGCGATACCGGGGAAGCTGATCCACATACGCTTGAAGCGTCTCAAAGTGTGACATTTTTTCGCAAAAAACTAGGCCATGTTTTGATGCCCGGATTGCCTTTGTGCGGGGCAGTGACCGTTCACGATATAGGTATCCCGGAGTCTGTGCTGGAGAAAACCGGCTTTAGCGTCATGGAAAATAAAACATCTATGTGGCAGGAGAAACTGCCGGAACACAAAGACAGCGATCATAAATACAGCCACGGGCATCTTGTTATACTGGGCGGCGGGCGTATGACCGGCGCGGCGCGTATGGCTTCGGAAGCGGCAATGCGGATGGGGGCAGGACTGTGCACGATTGTTGCGGATGAAGCGGCGGCGGTGGTTTATAAAAAAGCGGCGGCTCATGTTTTGTATGAGACTTTGCAAGGCTTTGATAGTTTTGCGAGTCATCTTGAGGATGAGCGCCGGAATGTGGCGTTAATGGGACCAGGGGCCGGGCTGGATGATGAGGAAGGACTGCGGGCTGCGGTGCTAGCGGTTCTTCAAACTGGGAAAACGGTGGTGCTGGATGCTGATGCGCTGACTTGTTTTGCTGATGCACCGGAAGCTTTATATGAAGCGCTTCATGATAAATGTGTATTGACCCCGCATGAGGGGGAGTTTGCAAAGCTGTTTCCTGGTTTGGAAGGCGGTAAGCTCGAAAAAGCGATGAAGGCGGCTGATATGACAGGGGCTATTATTCTGCTCAAAGGGCCGGACACGGCCATAGCCCAAAAGGGTAAGGCGCCTGTCGTTAATGTCCATGCTACGCCGTTTTTGGCCACAGCCGGGGCAGGGGACGTGCTCGCGGGTATTGTTGCCGGGCTTTTAGCGCAGCATATGGAGCCTTTCTATGCAGCTTGCGCCGGGGTCTGGATTCATGGCGAAGCAGGGGAACGCAAAGGGCCGGGACTTGTCGCGCCGGATATTATTGAAGAAATTCCTTCTATATTGCGCGATTTAGCTTGAATTCTTCCGGTTATTTATGTTCTTTAGTACGCTGCTCTAAATCACTACGCGGATGTGGTGAAATTGGTAGACACGCAGGTTTTAGGTACCTGTGCCGTAAGGCGTAGGGGTTCAAGTCCCTTCATCCGCACCATCCTTCGCAGTAGCGAGACGAAGTCGAGCGTTTACGAGAAGGATGCCCTCCGAAGCCTTTGGCGTAGGGGGGGCTGTAGAATGCTTCGGATGACTTTCGCCATTGTACTCTTTACATAGCCCGCAGAAAGGGCTAAAACAGGCAAGTTTTAAAGCAAACCAAGGTTAAGCAAGGTAAAAGTTATGCAGGTCAAAGAAGTCAAAAGCGAAGGTCTTAGTCACGAACTGGAAGTTACTGTTTCGGCAAAGGACATTGATAAAAAGATAGAGAGTCGCCTTCAGGAGTACGGTAAGACATTGAAGCTGCCGGGTTTTCGTCCGGGCAAAGTGCCACTGGATATTCTGAAGCAGCGCTACGGCAAAGCTGTTCTGGGCGAGGTGCTGGAAAGTGCTGTCAATGACAGTACACAAAAAGCTTTGACTGAAAAGAACTTGCGCCCTGCTCTTCAACCGAAAATTGAAGTTAAGGAGTTTGATGAAGGCAAAGACCTGATTTACTCCATGGCTTTGGAGACATTGCCAGAATTTGAAATTATGGATTTGAAAACCCTAAAGCTGGAAAGACCAACCACTAAGGCTGATAAAAAGGCCGTGGATGAAGCTTTGGAACGTATTTCCAAACAGCATCAGGATAGTGAGCCGGTTGACCGTGCCGCGAAGAATGGCGATGTCATCGTTATGGATTTTCATGGCAAAACCAAGGATGACGGTGTGGAGCATCCCGGTATGCACAGTCACGACCACCAGCTTGAGCTGGGCGGCGGGCAGTTCATTGAAGGGTTTGAAGAGCAGCTCGTAGGCAAGAAGGCCGGTGATAAAACAGATGTCGAAGTCACTTTCCCTGACCCTTATCACTCAGAAGACTTGGCCGGAAGAGATGCCATTTTTGCTGTGAATGTGAAAGAAGTTCGTGAAGCCAAAGCCTCTAAAATTGATGATGAGTTTGCCAAGAAGCTGGGTCTTGAAGATGAGAAAGCCCTTATAAAAGCTGTAGAAGAGCAAATTCAAAATGAATATGACCAGATAAGTCGTATGAAACTAAAACGCGCTTTACTTGATGATCTTGATGACAAGCATGAATTTGAAGTTCCTGCGGGCATGATGGATATGGAGTTCTCCAATATTAAACAGCAAATTGCTATGGAGAAACCGGATCAGGTGAAAGAGGGAACATTGGAGCTTTCTAAAGAGGAAGAAGACGAGCTCCACGCTATTTCCGAACGCCGTGTACGGTTGGGTATGATCTTGTCCGAAGTGGGCAGAAAAAATAATATTCAGATTAATGATCAGGAATTACAGCGTGCTGTGATTACCGAAGCGCAACGTTATCCTGGGCAGGAAGCACAGATCTTTGAATATTACAAAAGTAATCAGCAGGCATTAGAAGCTCTGCGTGCGCCTGTGTTTGAAGACAAGGTTGTTGATTTTATTGTCGAGCTGGCAGGTGTCACGGACAAGGAAGTTTCTTTGGAAGTGTTGACAGCGGACGATGACGAAGACGAGTCTTATTTGGATAAGAAAAAAGACAAATCCTCTTCTTCTAAAAAGAAAACGGATTCGGGTGAGAAAAAAGAAATCAAGAATCCTGCGAAGAAAAGTGTATCAAAATCTACTGCTAAGAAAAAAAGCACTGAAACAAAATCTAAAAAAGCATCCTAAATCATTTTCGGGTAATTTTTCATTACCTCTTGAACAAACCGTGTCGGCGCGATACGGTTTGTTTTAGTATCTGCAACTTTTAACAACAGAAGAAGTATCCAAAATGTCAGAACGTGACCCTGTAAGTGAATTTCATAATTTTTTAGTTCCTACCGTTATTGAGACAACAAACCGGGGAGAGCGGGCTTATGATATTTTCTCTCGTTTGTTGAAGGAGCGCATTATTTTCCTGACCGGTGAAGTGAATGACTCTGTGTCCAGTTTGATTTGTGCGCAGCTTTTGTTCCTTGAGTCGGAAAACCCGAAGAAGGATATTTCTTTTTATATTAATTCACCGGGCGGGGTTGTGACCTCAGGTATGGCGATGTATGACACGATGCAATACATCAAGCCGCCGGTTTCAACTGTATGTATTGGTCAGGCCGCTTCCATGGGGTCTCTTCTTTTGGCTGCAGGTGAAGCCGGAAAACGTTTTGCTCTGCCGAATGCTCGTATCATGATTCACCAGCCAAGCGGCGGTGCCCAAGGACAGGCAACGGACATAGAAATTCAGGCTAAAGAAATCCTGCGTTTACGCGCGAAACTGAATAGTATCTACGTCCATCACACCGGGCAGAAACTGACAATGATCGAAAAATCTATGGAGCGTGATAACTTCATGTCTGCTGATGAAGCTCAAAAGTTTGGTTTGATTGACGAGGTTGTTGAATCTCGTGCTGAGCTGAGTGATAAAAAGGGCAAATAAAGCCCGAACTTACTGAAATTTAAGGATGTTTTTTTCGGCCTTGATTTTTTTTAATAAAAAAACAGTTTAATGAGTGAGGAGAGTGGCGTTAGCAACGTTCCCTTAACACTCATGTAATATGATACAATTGATTGGTGTTTATTAAACATCGTCTCATTCCTTTAACTGAAAGCATAAGATCACATGATTGGATTATCTTCTTCAAAAGAGAATTTACTGCCGGTTTTACCGTTGCGTGACATCGTTGTGTTCCCGCATATGATTGTGCCCCTGTTTGTTGGGCGTGAAAAATCCGTGCAGGCACTTGAACATGTTATGCAGGAAGACAAGCAAGTTCTGCTTGTGACCCAGAAATCGCCCTCAGAAGACGATCCGGGGGTTAATGATCTTTACGATGTTGGTACCGTAGGGACTATTTTACAACTTCTCAAGTTGCCGGACGGCACGGTGAAGGTTCTGGTCGAAGGGAACCGGCGGGTTAAGGTTGATAAGTATGATGATGAAGAAAGCTATCTTCAAGCGTTGGTCGCGGATGTTAATGATGAAACGCCGGTTAATGATGAGCTTGAAGCCTTGGTAAGGACTGTGGTTTCCGGGTTTGAGCAGTATGTGAAACTTAACAAGAAGATTCCACCAGAAGTCATCGCTTCTGTTAACCAGATTGAAGAACCGTCAAAGTTGTCCGATACAATCTCGGCGCATCTCGCTCTTAAAATAGAGGAAAAGCAGGAGTTATTGGCGCTTATTAATACGGCGGAAAGACTGGAAAAAATATACGGCTTTATGGAAGGTGAGATTGGCGTTCTTCAGGTCGAAAAGCGTGTGCGTAATCGCGTCAAGCGTCAGATGGAGAAAACCCAGCGTGAGTATTATCTGAATGAGCAAATGAAGGCCATTCAGAAGGAAATGGGCGAATCCGGAGAAGGTTTTGATGAGCTGGATGATTTGGAAAAAAAGATCGAAGAAACCAAGCTTTCTGATGAGGCTAGAGAGAAAGCCGGACAGGAACTAAAAAAACTGCGGCAAATGAGTCCTATGTCAGCTGAAGCCACAGTTGTTCGTAATTATATGGACTGGATGTTATCTGTGCCGTGGGAAAAGCGTACCCGTGTCAAGAAAGACATAAAGGGCTCTCAAAAGACGCTTGATAAGGAGCATTATGGGCTGGATAAGGTCAAGGAACGTATTCTTGAATATCTCGCCGTACAAACCAGAACAAAAAAGGTCAAAGGGCCTATCCTTTGTCTTGTTGGGCCGCCAGGGGTTGGTAAGACATCTCTGGGTAAATCTATCGCAGGGGCAACAAACCGTAATTTTGTGCGCATGTCTTTGGGCGGTGTACGCGATGAAAGTGAGATTCGTGGCCACAGGCGCACCTATATTGGCGCTTTGCCGGGTAAGGTCATTCAGGGCATGAAGAAAGCGGATTCAAGTAACCCTCTGTTTCTGCTCGACGAGGTCGATAAGTTAGGCTCTGATTGGCGCGGTGACCCCAGCTCAGCATTGCTGGAAGTTCTTGATCCCGAGCAAAATGATAAATTTCAGGACCATTACATGGAAGTGGATTATGATTTGTCGGATGTCATGTTTGTTTGTACCGCCAATACAACAGCCACGCTGCCGCGGCCTTTAATGGACCGTATGGAAATTATCCGTATCTCCGGTTACACGGAAGAAGAAAAGCTTGAAATTGTTAAACGGCATTTGCTGAATAAGCAGATAGAGGCTGCCGGTCTGAAAAAGAATGAGTTTAAGCTCAATGATTCGGCTATTCGTCATCTTATCCGTTACTACACTCGCGAGGCGGGCGTACGGAGTCTGGAGCGTGAAATCGCTAATCTTTGCCGTAAAGCGATTAAAGACATTCTGATGAATGGTAAAAAACATGTCCATATTACGATGCGCAATATTGAAAAATATGCCGGCGTGCGTAAATTCCGTTACGGGGAAGTTGAGGAGCAGGACCGCGTTGGTGTTGTGAATGGACTTGCTTACACGGAATCCGGAGGTGATTTGCTCTCTATTGAGGCTATTACGATGCCGGGTAAAGAAGGCAAAGTTACGACGACCGGTAATATTAAAGAGGTTATGAAGGAATCTGTCACTGTGGCGGAAATGCTGACAAAATCACGCGCCATGCAGTTTGGTATCAAACAGGAAAATCTGGAAAAAACCAGCATTCATGTTCACGTACCGGATGGTGCGACACCGAAAGATGGCCCCTCAGCCGGAGCGGCGATGACAACAGCTATTATTTCTGCGCTCACTGGTATTGAAGTGCGCCGGGAAGTTGCCATGACGGGGGAAATTAATTTGCGCGGCTATGTGACGGCGATTGGCGGGCTGAAGGAAAAGCTTTTGGCGGCGTTGCGCGGTGGCATTACAAAGGTTCTTATTCCTAAAGATAACGAAAAAGATTTGCCGGATATTCCTGATAAGGTGAAAAAACACATCGAAATCGTGCCTGTTAATACGATCGAAGAAGTGTTGTCTCACGCTCTTATTCGCCTGCCAGAACCGATTTTGGCGGAAAATAAGGAAAAAATAGAGCAAATTCCTTCGAAAAGTGCAGAAAACAAGGGTGAAGGCGTAATTCGCCATTGATCCCCTGAAAATATCATCGTATAACTGATTCGTCCGAAGCGTTGGTCTCCTTGCATTAGAGGATGCTCAACTGCTGAAAGACCTGTCATTTCTTTTGAAGTTTTTTAAAATTCTTTTGAAGTGGTGGAGGAAAACTTATTGATTGTCATTAACTTAAACAAAGGGGATTCCCATGAATAAACAAGAGCTCGTAACTGAAGTAGCTAAAAAAGCTGATCTGCCAAAAACAAAAGCGCAAGCTGCTGTTGAAGCAATTTTTGACAGCATCAAAATGACGCTGAAAAAAGGCGGCGAAGTTCGTCTGGTTGGTTTTGGTACATTCACTGTTGCTAACCGTGCAGCCACAACAGGCCGCAACCCACGCACTGGCGAAAAAATCAACATTCCTGCTTCTAAACAGCCTAAGTTTAAAGCTGGTAAAGATCTCAAAGAAGCTGTTAACAAGAAGTAGTATATACTTTTTGAACAGTTCTTTATGTTTACGCTTCGGCCTTGCAAATAAATATGCAGGGCCGAAGTCTTATTTAGGTTGAAATTTGCTTCGAATTCTGTTTATTTCTTACCTCTTCTCTACTCTTGATGAGAAGGGCGGTTAGCTCAGTTGGGAGAGCACCTCGTTTACACCGAGGGGGTCGGGAGTTCAAGCCTCTCACCGCCCACCATTTTTTCTCTATTCCCAGTCTTTTTTATGGACAAGACAAACTTGTTATTTTGATATTTTTAAAGCCATAAGTTGTTAACACAAATTCAACTGTTTTTTTGTACAATATACATAACAGGCAAGGGGAATTGGAAGGG
>JAJFGW010000050.1 GCA_021775915.1 Alphaproteobacteria bacterium
TTTTTGTCGCTGTTTTTGTGGGCTGGACGATGCTGGTTCTATTTCAGCAGAAGAAAGCATGGGGTGCTTATGCCAAGAAGCATAAGCTGAAATATGAGGCAGAGTCATTTATGGGCTCTCCTGTGGTCACGGGCGATTTGAATGAGCGCCGATTTTCTCTTTATAGCGGGGTGCAGCAAACTGATGATATTCGCGGCCAGCGTTTTGTTACTGTCATTGAGTTTCAAATGGGCAAGGGCATGCCGACCGGGGCCGTCATCGCAACAAAAGAATTCTCCGGTTTTATAGAGGGGCTGGTTTTTGATGAGCGGTTTAAACCGGATCTGGCGGAATGGGACGAAACCTATGTCGTTAGGGCGCGGGATAAGAAAAACCTGAAGGCCTATTTTTCTAAAGAAAGACAGCAAACCCTCAATTCTCTTTTTACGATGAAAAATGCCGCAGTGCTGTTTTTCTTCGATGAACTTGAAGCAGTTTTGCGTATTGAAACCTCTGACCCGCTACGTAACGAAGACCATCTCAGTAAAATTATTCAGCGTGTTATGGGCGCGGTTGATATATTGGCGCCAACGGCAGAAGAAAAGAAAAAATTCAAAAAACTTCTGGCTGAAGAAAAAAAGAGGCAGAAAGAAGACGATGAGGGCGATGAGGAAGAGATAGAAGAAGTAGAAGAAGAAAAGCCGAAGAAAAAGAAGAAGGCAAAAGCTAAAAAGAAAAAGCCTCAGGAGGAAGAGGATGAGGACGAAGATGAGTAAAATGTACCAAAGGGTGGCACTGTAATTTTACCTTCTTTCGGAACATCTATAGTTTTTTCCTCATCGGATAGATTGAAAAGGCAGAACAGAGTTTGTTCCTTGTTTGACCGTATAAAACCAAGCACTTTATCATCATTAAAATCATGAAAAGTAATGTCGCCGGTTATGAGGGCGGGCTGCTCTTTGCGCCATTTTAAAAATTCGCGCGTGAAATTTAAAACAGAGTCTTTGTCTTGCTCTTGTTGCGCTACGGCGCGTTTGGAATGCTCTTCGGGAATCGGGAGCCATGTATCGGTCGCGGTGCTGAAGCCGGCATTTTCCTTGTCGTCGTGCCAGGGCATGGGGGTGCGGCAACCGTCGCGGCCTTGCCATTCCGGCCAGAGATATATTCCCCATGGGTCTTGCAGTTTTTCAAAAGGAATGTCGGCTTCCGGCAGTCCGAGTTCATCGCCTTGATATATGAATGCTGTGCCGCGCAGGGAGGTCAATAATGCAATGAGCAATTTGGCAAAGGCGGGGTTTGTTTCGTAATTTTGCAGCCGTCCCCAGCGGGTGGCGGCTCTGACAACATCGTGATTGCTAAAGGCCCATGACGGCCAGCTATCAAAGGGTTGTTTTAGAAACTCCTCAATAGGGTGGTGGATGCGGTCTGTATTAAATTCTTTGCTTTGCCCTGACATAAAATGCGTGTTGTAACAGGTGTTGAGATATTGATCACCATCGGAATAATGCGCGGCTGTTTTATATGGATCTTCATCGCCGACTTCGCCCAGAGTCATTGTGCCGGGATATTCAGTCATCAACGCTCTTATTTCTTTGACGAATTCGAGTGTCTCCGGTTGGGTAATGTCATATTTATGCACTTGCATATTATGTGGCGATATTTTTTCAAATTGCGTTATGGCTGAATCGTGATTGCCGCGGGCAGGGTTGTCGCGCAAGGTTTTGTCGTGGAATAAAAAGTTAATAACGTCCAGACGGAAACCGTCAATGCCGCGATCAAGCCAGTAACGGCATTCTTCCAGTATAGCTTTTTGGACGTCCGGGTTGTGATAGTTCAGGTCGGGCTGTTCTTTCAGAAAATTGTGCAGGTAATATTGGCCGCGTTTTGTGTCAAAGCTCCATGAAGGGCCGCCAAAGACGGATTGCCAGTTATTCGGCGGGCTGCCGTCCGGTTTTGGGTCTGCCCAGACATACCAGTCTGCTTTTACATTGTCTTGGCTCGTTCTGCTTTCCACAAACCATGAGTGTTTGTCTGATGTGTGGCTGGCGACCATGTCTACGATTATTTTTAGGCCGAGATCATGGGCTTTGTGCAGCATGATGTCGAAATCTTCATTGACCCCGAAAATAGGGTCAACGTCCCGGTAGTCCGAAACATCATAGCCGAAATCTTTCATCGGTGATTTGTAGAAAGGGGAAATCCAGATGGCATCTACGCCAAGATTGGCAACGTAATTCAGTTTTTCGGTGATACCGGGTAAATCGCCGATACCATCACCATTGCTATCAAAGAAAGAGCGCGGGTAAATCTGGTAAAAGACTCCCCCGCGCCACCATTCGTTGTTACTCATATAAGTTTACTCAGCTGCTTCTTCTGTGGCTTCTTCGCCTGCTGCAGGTTCGGCACTGGCTTCGGCATCGGCAGCGATCTGCATTTTGACGATTTTGTCAGGGTTGGCAGGTGGCTCACCTTTTTCAATGGCGTCAACATGTTCCATGCCTTCAGTGACTTGGCCCCAGACAGTATATTGTCCTGTCAGGAAGCTACAACCATCATCGGTAAAGCAGATAAAGAACTGTGAGTTAGCACTGTCTGGCGCTTGTGTCCGGGCCATGCCGATTGTGCCGCGCTTGTAGTTGTAATCGCTGAACTCGGCTTTGACATCAGGAAGGTCTGAATCGCCAGTGCCAGTGCCCGTTGGGTCACCGGTTTGAGCCATAAAACCATCAATGACACGGTGCCAGATAATACCGTCATAAAAACCGTCACGGGTCAGGGTTTTGATGCGCTCAACATGAAGAGGGGCGATGTCGGGAAGCATTTCAATGGTAATGCGTCCTGCGTCAACATCCAGATAAAGCGTGTTTTCCGGGTCTGCGGCGTTAGCATCGCCTGCTGTTGCTGCTGTCATAATTAATAAACTCCAGGCAGTAAGGGTTAATTTTCTAAACATATTTTCATTCCTTGGCTAAAATTGTACCAAAGGGAGTCGTGCCATAACCATGGGATGATTTCAAGGGTATATATCGTGACTAGTCGAAAACGCGGCTAAAAATTATTTCAGCGTTTTTGATGTAGTGTGCAAAATCAAAGATTGCGGCTAAATCCTTGGAGTCCAGAGCTTTGGAGACATCGGAGTCCTTTTTTAGCAAATCGAAAAGCGTCTTTTTACCGCCGCTTTCCCATACTTCCATGGCATTGGTCTGGACGATCTTGTAAGCAGCTTCGCGGCTAATGCCTGCTTGCGTTAAGGCCAGAAGCACGCGCTGGGAAAAGACCAGTCCACCCATTTTCTCTAAATTAGTCTTCATGGTATCGGGGTAGACGATGAGATTGTCAATTAGCCCGGTCAGGCGGGCGAGGGCAAAATCGAGCGTGACACAAGCATCCGGGCCTATATTGCGCTCAACGGAAGAATGCGAAATATCGCGTTCGTGCCACAGCGCCACATTTTCCAGCGCCGGGGTCACAGCAGAGCGTACAAGGCGCGCAAGGCCGGTCAAGTTCTCGGATAAAATAGGATTGCGTTTGTGCGGCATGGCGGAGCTGCCTTTTTGGCCTGCGCTGAAAAACTCTTCGGCTTCGCGGACTTCGGTGCGTTGGAGATGCCGGATTTCAACCACAAGATTTTCGATTGAGCTGGCAATAACGCCGAGTGTGGCAAAGAATGTCGCGTGACGGTCGCGGGGAATGACTTGCGTGGCAATGGTTTCGGGTTTTAACCCCATCTTTTCGGCGACATATTCCTCAACGGACGGATCAATCGTGGCATAGGTGCCGACCGCGCCGGAGATGGTGCAGGTGGCAATTTCATCGCGGGCGCTCTTAAGGCGTTCCAGACCACGTTTAAAGGCGGCATAATGCCCGGCCAGCTTTAACCCGAAGGTCGTTGGCTCGGCATGGATGCCGTGGCTGCGGCCAACGCAGATTGTGTCTTTATGTTCGTGGCTGCGTTTTTTAAGCGCTCCCAGAAGCGCTTCCATATCTTTGATGAGCAAATCGGCGGATTGCGTGAGTTGCATGGAAAAGGCGGTGTCACCGACATCGGATGACGTCATGCCCTGATGCACATAGCGCGAATCTTCGCCGATGCTCTCGGCCACGCTGGTCAGGAAGGCGATGACATCGTGTTTGACTTCGCGCTCAATCTCATCAATGCGGGCAATATCAAACGCACCCTTTTCGCGCAGGACCTTGGGGACGCTGTCCGGGATCGTGCCAAGCTGCGCCATTTTCTCGCAAGCGAGCGTTTCAATCTCCAGCCAAATTTTGAATTTGTTCTCTGGTGCCCATATGGCGGCCATTTCAGGGCGTGTGTAGCGTGGTATCATGGTTTTTTTTATCCTTTGCTTTGGTTATTTTCTACCACCAAGACACCAAGACACCAAGGGCTTCTTTTTTTGTCGTCACAAATCGTCATTTCGAACGTATGTGAGAAATCTCACCATTTACTGGTTTCATGAGATTTCTCACATACGTTCGAAATGACGGCTTTAATAAAGGTAAGGACGCTTATGCCGAGCCGGGATTGCAGTTATGCGCGCCATAGGACAGGACATATGCCGGGACGGTGAGGCCTTCTTTTTGTTCTTCTTCAAGACCATCTATATATTCTGTAACTCGATTTACAATCTCGCACCCTGCTTCTTTGTGTTGTGCCGTTAAGCTGTTTTTGGGCAGGGGGGTTGTTGACTTTATAATTATGCCCTCTAAAGGATATTCTGTGGTAATCCCTTTTTGGAAATCATGGATCGCGGTTTTTTTATTTCCTTTGCTGTCATATTGTTCGTGTTCCAGACCTCTTTTTGTTAATTGGTAAGTGCCTTTGTATTTATCACTGTTTAGATACAGGCTCTGCTGGATGCCTTCTTCGGGGCTGCCTATGTGATTCAGGCCTGCTACCACTAAAGATAGCCCATAAAAAAAAGCAAGTGCTCCTGTACCTGCTAGAACTAATTTCATGCCATTGCTCATAGTTTTAGGTGGAGACGTATCGTAAATTTTCTGTCATTGCGAGCGCAGCGAAGCAATCCAGTTTTTTATACTGTAGCTCTCTGGATTGCTTCGCTGCGCTCGCAATGACGATTATAATAAATGACTCTACTCTCTAATTCACATAATTTGTTGCTCTTCTTTCTAAGTTATGTTACATAATACGGCCTAGCGATATGAAAACAACCAAAGAGTAAATAGAGGGTATTAAAAATGAGTAGACACAAGCTTATCCAACATTTGGAAACGTTAGATTTTGATGATGAGGCGCTTGTTTCGCTGGCTCATGAGACGGATTCTTGTTTTGGAACCCCAAAAGAAATTAATGAGGATGTCCTTGCTGTTGTTGAGGGCAGAGCGGGAGTTGACCTTTATTGCGATAACGATAAGTTTGTAAGAGAGCCTACTCCGCAGGAAAGAGGGGAAAAGCTAGCAAGAGCCAGAGAGGCGGCAAGGCCCCGGATTCAATTTAACAGAGAAAAAAGGGCGATTGAGCGGAATGCTTTGGAAGTGAAATTCGATACTCTTATGGACACGTTGAATGTTATGGAGATATCGAAAACTAAAAATAGCTGGATTTATGCTGAAATTGAAACAGTTTTAGAAAAACCGCTTTCCACAGCACGGTTTAACCAGCTTTTGATTACGCTTGTTGAAAAACGGGCAAATCCGGAAATTATTAAAAAAGTTTTCGATGGAAAGCGCGGCGGCATAAATCAAGATATCCATTATTATGCTTTGAATAAAGCCATAGAAAATGGAGACAAGAATATTTTCGATGTTTTAAATGTAAATACACATCTCGATGTTTCTATAAGGTTGCTTCCTGCTGCTTTTGAAGGTGGTATGACGGACCTTTCAAATGAGATTTTGGACAGCATTAAAAGCACTAAAAAGACAATATACAGTAACGTCATGATTAAAGATGCTGTTTTGCTGGCTGCCAGACAGGATGATGTTTCTTCTTTCAGGACAGGCATGAAGAAGGCGGAGAAGTTATGTTCTTTTCTTAGGGGCGTAGAAGGTAAGGAAGCTCTAAAAAAAGAACTCTTTTCAACTATGAATGATAGTGGTTCCAATCCTATTAGAGCCTCTCTGGAGACGGAAAAAGAAGAGTCTTTAGAGATAGCTAGCATATTGCATCATGAATATGGTTTTCGTATTTCGACGTATTGCAATGAAGAGGTGCGTAGTACCATAAAAAATGCCGTGCCTAAGCCTGCTTAGTTAAATAAGTCCCATTGTTTTGAAGCTGTTGGTGCCGTTTTTTGATACGACGATGTGGTCGTGGATAATGATTTTTAAGGGCGCGCCAGCGGCAATAACGGCATTCGTCATGTCAATATCGGCTTGTGATGGCGTGGAATCGCCGCTCGGGTGGTTGTGGCACAGGATGATGGCGGTTGCGCCGAGTTCCAGTGCTCTTTTTATAATTTCGCGGGGGTAAGCGGGCGTGTGGTCGACGGTGCCGGTATGCTGGATTTCATCGGCCATAAGCTCATTCTTTTTATTCATGAATAAAACCCGGAAGCTTTCGCGGGTTTCGTGCGCCATGGTTGCCGCGCAATAGTCAATCAGCCGTTGCCAGTTATTTAGGACGGGTCTGCCGAGAATTTCCAGCTTCATCATGCGGTGGGCGGAGGCCTGTACGGCCTTTAGCGCGGTAATAGAATTGTCCGAAAGTCCGTCTATTTTTTGTAGCTCTGCTACGGGAGCATTGAGCACGCCCGGAAAATTTTTGAAGCGGGTGAGAAGTTCTTTGGCCAGCGGTTTGGTGTCCCGGCGCGGGATCGCCATAAACAGCACAAGCTCCAGCATTTCATAGTCAGCCAGCGCCTCCGGCCCGCCGGTCAGAAACCGCTCGCGCAGCCGGTCACGGTGACCGTGGTAATGTGGTGTTTGTTTTTTTGCGGGTGTGCCCATTTGGCATTCATAGCACTATCCGGGCGGAAACGTAAAGTATTCTGCGGGCTATTTAGGCCGTTAGCGCCATTGTTTGTGCAGGAACCATATTTTGTGGCGCAACTGTTATTTGGTTGTTATTGGTCGCTGGAATGATAGCTGTTTTGAAGTCATCACTCATAATCACGCCATGCTTGTTTAGCTCTGTTTCCAAACTTATTGTTGTTGGCTTTTCTTCTGTGATTTTTTGCGGGTTTGTTTCGGGTTGTGTGGGTTCTGTTACAAATGAATCGGCCATAAGAAAAGTTCCCACTAGTCCTGCAAAACCAAAAGCCATTCCCGTTGGTGTCCATGTGTCATCGAGACGTTTGTTGTTTTTTATCATTTTATTGACCGCGCGGACAGCTCTGTATCCGCCGTAAGCAGTGGCGCCTGCTGTTGCTAATCCGGTAATTCCTGCGACAGCGTCTCCGATAATTGCAGCAGCCAGAGGAGAGGTCGTTAAAACAGCACCCATGGCGAAAGCGCTGGTGCCGATAAAGGCTGTAGCTATAAGACCTGCGCCCATAAGAATCATACCGCCAAGAGCAGCACCGCCGCCTATGACTGTTCCTATACCAAAAGATCCAGCGCTGCTGATCTTGCCTCTTGTTGTTTCGTTTGTTTGTGTCGCGTCATTCATCTTAACGTGCCTTTTCATAGTATATAAAGAGCTGGTGTCTTTTACCATAACAAACAAGAGCAATACAAGAAAAATTTTGAAGGAGTGCTAGTAAGGTGGTCTTAGCCAGCCTTTCGGGGATTGGGTGAAAATCTCGAACCCGTCTTCGGTGACGGCGAGGGAGTGCTCGAATTGTGCAGACAGACCGCGGTCGCGGGTAACGGCAGTCCAGCCATCGTTTAAGACTTTTGTTTCCCATGATCCGGTATTGATCATCGGCTCGATGGTGAAAAACATGCCGGGTTCCAGCTTTATGCCCTTGCCCGGATGCCCGTAATGAACAACGGAAGGCGCGGTATGAAAGATTTTACCAATGCCGTGGCCGCAAAAATCCCTGACCACTGAAAAACGCTCTTTTTCAGCGACAGTCTGGATCGCGTGGCCTATATCGCCTAGTGTCGCGCCGGGGCGCACGGCCTCAATGCCGGCCATCATGGAATCGTAAGTGACATCAACAAGGCGTTTGGCTTTGACGGAAACTTTGTCACCGACAAAAAACATCCGGCTGGTATCGCCGTGCCATTTGTCAACAATGACGGTGACGTCGATATTGACAATATCACCATCGCTCAATTTTTTAGGGCCGGGAATGCCGTGGCATACAACGTGATTGATCGAGGTGCAGATTGATTTCGGGAAGCCCTTATAGTTGAGCGGGGCAGGGATGGCTTTACGTTCAATGATAAAATCATGGCACAGCTTGTCCAGTTCCTCGGTTGTTACGCCGGGCTGGACGTGAGGAGTAATGAAGTCAAGGACCTCCGCGCCCAGTCGTCCGGCTTTGCGCATGCCTTCAAAATCGGCTTCATCGTGAAGCTCTATACCGCTGCCGGAATATTTAGTCTCGGATGCTTTTTTAGATTGTGTATTTCTTGTCATACTGTCCTTGCCTATAAGCTCATGACCTATTAGTTATATGCTGTTACAATGAATTAGCGCTCATGCGTGTTAAAAGCAACTGAATAAGCGATTAGGTGCAAATGGTTGAATCTGTAGAACGTGATGTATACTCTGCCGCGCTTTTGATTATAGGCAACGAAATTCTGGCTGGCCGGACGCAGGATACCAATACCCCCTGGATTGCAGAGAGGCTTACAGAGCACGGTATTATTCTGGGTGAGGTGCGGGTGATTCCTGATGTAGAGCAGGAAATTATGAGCACAGTAAATGATTTGCGGACAAAATTTGATTACGTGTTTAGCACCGGCGGTATCGGGCCAACGCATGATGACATTACGGCTGATAGTATTGCGAAGGCTTTTGAATTAGAGCTGGTGCGTGATGAGAAGGCTTTCAAGATGCTGGAAGAGCATTACGGGCTGGAGGAGTTAACTCCGCCCCGTGCCAAGATGAGTATGATTCCGGAAGGGGCAACGCTTATCCCTAACCCCGTAAGTGCCGCGCCCGGTTTTATTATTGAGAATGTTCATGTCATGGCCGGTGTGCCGCGTATTATGCAGGCGATGCTGGATCACGTTTTGCGGGAGATTAAGGCGGGCAAGCCTATTTTATCAAACACAGTCGCTTGCACTCTGCCGGAAAGCACGCTCGCGCCCGATCTTACGGATTTGCAGGAAAAATACCCGGATGTACAGCTTGGCAGCTATCCGCATTATCGCGGTGGTGTTTCGGGGTTAAGCCTTGTCTTGCGCGGTATTCACAGGGGCAGCCTTGAAGCAGCGACAGAAGAGCTTATTGAAATAATAAAAGGCCACGGTGATGAGCCGCGCGCGCTGAGTATTCGCTCTACGGGTTAAGTGGGGGGGTTGCCGGGGTGTGTTTTTCTTTCCATGTATTCCCTGCGTCACGAAGCATAATAAGAGTTTCGCGGTAATCGTTATTTTTTAGCATTTCTTTTCTCGCCGTTTCGCTTAGCAGAAGTAGTTTGCCGTCAGCAAAGCGGGCGGCTGTCACTCCTTTGTCGCTTTGTAGACTCGGATCAGCCCCGTTTTTCAAAAGAAGAGAAACCAGCTTTGCTTTGTGGTGATACGAAGCCATCATAAGCGGCGTTATTCCATTTTCATCTGCTATATCTGGGTTGGCACCTGCTGCCAGTAGAGATTGCGCGTTGCTCAGGTCGTTTTCCCGAGAGTTATCATCGGTTTTTACAGAGAAGGCTATAAAGAATAACGGCGTACGCTTTTTTTCATCCTGACCGTTAGGGGCTATACCAAGGTTGAGATATGACTTCATCAAGTCCGGATCAACGCTTTTCATGGCGTACCCTATAAGGCTGCTGGCGGTGCTTGCCGTGTTTTCAAACTGTTTTTGGGTTTCCTGTAAAGAAATAGACTGTTTGTCTTTAGCTGTATTATTTGCTTCTTCACTTTTACCGCAACCGGTTGTTAAGCCTACAAGGGTAAGACCTGTAGCAACAAGGGCACAAAACTTTCTTGATAAACGCATCTTATCTTCCTAATTGAGTGTTTCGGTAGTGGTAACCATTAACTTAGGGGGTTGTTCTATGTCAATAAAAATAAGCAGCGCTCTGTAATGCATTGAATTAACTGGATTCTTTCTGTTGATTTGCGGCTACCTGTCTGTTTCCTGTAAAATTACATAAGGTATTTTTTATAGGGAGTTATCATGGGTGAGGAAAATAATGATGTAAAAGCGGGTGGTGAGGATATTTCTCATGGCTGTGGTAATATTTTTAATGACATATCGATGGCGCTCACAGGCCACAGTACGGGAATAATGGACTCTGTGGCTGAATTTGCTTTAGGGGAACCCGATGTGAATGGTTGTTTTTCTCGCGCTCACGATGGCGTAGAAGCAGCAGCGCCTCCTACGGCAGAACCCGCTCCTGTGATTGAGAGCGCTCCAGATGTTTCGTTTAAGCCAGAGCAATAGATAGGGCATATTTGCTACTCTACAAAGCCCAGACTATCCAGCATGTTTTTTAGGAAACCTTGATGCACCTGATCTGTCGGGCGGTAGATTGAGGCTTGGTTTCCGTTTTCGTCAAACACTATTCGTCCGAAATCGGGTGAGGATTCATCAGTAATGATTTTCACAGTCTCGGCTTTAAAATAATCAGGGTTAAGACAGGCCATGATAACGCTGGGGTCGTGGAAGCGAAAGACTGGTTCCGGCGCAAAATTGAGGCAATGGGCAATCATTATTTCTTGCGCTTTTTCAGCGATGTTTGTTTGCGGGACAAGGGCTTTGATTTCTTCGATTGTCATGACAATCGGCCATGTTGCATTCATTGGCACAAACCTTATCGGGATGCCGTGATTTAGAATGGTTTGTACGGCGAAGGGGTCGCTAATTATATTAAAGTCTGCGCCGGGGAGTTCTTGCCACAAAGGGTCGAATTTTCCACCCATCATTGTTACGTTGCCGATATTGTTTTTTAAGCTTTCCGTTAGCAGAGCTGCAAAATTTGTGGCGGGGCCGGTGATGATGTAATCAAGAGGCCTTCCTTCTGCGCTCTCTGCCAAAATCACTTCTTTGAGCGCGGAGATTTCTTGCGGCTGCGGGCTTTCCGTTGCTGGTGGCAATTCAATATTGCACAGGCCGTTGCCTGAAATTTCTTGCCGGGGCAAAACAACATTTTTGTAAGCGATGTGTTTGTTCAGGGGGGCGTCCAGGCCGTTATAAAGAGCTGCGGTTGTATCGGCCAAATGAAGAACCCTTTTGTTGTTCCGGGTAACATTTTCAAGGCTCGTATTGCCGTATGAAGATACCACAGCTTTGAGCGGGAGCTGTAAATTCAGGGCGATCCAAATGGCCAGCGCATCGTCGCGGCCTGTATCGCAATCTATTATAAACGAGGCGAGAGTCATGGATGTCTTTTTATTGTCGTGGGCGCGTGGTTGTTGTTTTGAGTTTGTGTGTAAAGGTTGTTCATGATTGTTAGCATAGGCGTGTTCTCGGAATAATTATATAGATGGGAAATGGCGTCCGCGCCTTTGAACCATGATAAAGGCAGTTTAAAAGAAAAAGCCTTTTCCAGTGTTTCACAAAATTTAATATTGGCTTTGATAACTTCTTTTTTAAATTTGTTTTCTTTTGACGGGGCGATTTTAAAGCGCTCAACCGCGTCCATAAATATTCCCGGCAATCGTGTTTTTTTGCCGTTTATTTCTATTACAAAACCATCAAGCAATAGGTCTCGCGGCGTATGGACATCCATTAAACTGTCTTTGTAATCTATTGCGATGGTCAGGGGTACTGTCTTATCGCCCTGTTTGATGGCGGCGCGTTCCGTATCATCGGCACAGCAGAAACAAGTAGAGATGGTGAGCAGCTCCGCATGATCGAATAAATCCTGGTCTTCCATCAAGCCAATGATCCAATTTAACATTTCGGCATGGCGCACATTGTCTTCGAGAAGAACGACAGGAATTTTTTGTCCGTGTTCTTGCGAAAGCTCTTTGAGTTGTTCTTTTGCGTTCTCAATTTGTTTGTGTAGACGGTTCATGCCGGGGCGTGCCGTGAATCCAAAATTATCTTTTCCTTCATGGTCAAACAGTCTGGAAAATCCAATGTCTGCCCATGGTTCGCATTGTTTTGTTATCATATCATCTAGTGAAATAAACATGACTGGTATGTTCGGGTCGTAGTCCGGTGTTTCTTTTTGACGTTCGAGGGCAAGGTTAATGATCTGATCGGTTAGGGCTTGTGTATTATAAAAGTGAATATGGAGTTCTTCGTCTTCTTTTTTTACATTATAGCGGGAATAATCAATGCAGGACGCTTTTGCAGCTAGAACTTTATGCCCCCATCTTTCATAGGCATTATGCGTTATTTTTCTAATATGATTATCAAGGTCTGTCACATTATTTAGCGGGTGAGATGGATCGCTTTCAATTTGCTTCTTTATGGTGTCTCTTAGGGCGCTTGTTGTGAAATCAGCATCTGTCCTGATAACAAAGGTCAGCCCTTGTTCGGGGGAAACCAGACGCGATTGTGCGTTTTCGTTAAAGGAGAAAGAAGGTTTTTTTAGTGCTCTACTCACGCAATAACAGCCTTGTTATGGTTGTATTTTTGTTTGTTCTTTGCACCCTTTGTCAGGGAGCGTTGCTATATTGTATTGTCATATATCACAGATGGTTTTGAAAAGTCAAATAATGGTGGGCCCGGCCGGACTTGAACCGGCACGTCCAAAGGACAACAGATTTTAAGTCTGCAGCGTCTACCAATTCCGCCACGGGCCCATCTTGACGTTTTTCTTTACTCCCTGACATCGTTGCTCAGAGAAACGTCAAAATCAAAGATGTTAGTAAATAATCACAGTTCGTTCAGGCACGCAATCTTTGATCTGCATTCTGTTCAATAACGGAGGAGATACCTTTTATGATCGCGCGGCCGCGTGTCGTGAGGTAGAGCTCTTTTTTGCGGCGCTCTTCGGGAGATATAGTGACGCGGATCAGGCCGTAGGGGGTGCCTTTCTGACGATGTTTTGATAGCGCACCGACAATGCGGGACACGGTGGAAAGCGGCATGCCGGTTTTGCCGGACAGGGCAGTGAGAGAGAGGCCTTCATCAAGGGAAATCTCGGCAAGGCATACCGCGTATTGCAGGGGAAATTCAGGGTCTATCTTTTGCAACTCTCTTAGAAGAGCCAGAAAGATGTTTATTTCCTTTGCCATGTCTTTTTAAATTCTTTCTAGCGTTCAAGTTGTTGCCCGGCGTGTAAATCATCCGGCAATACGGTATATCAAAAATAGTTTCACTACGGCAACTATGTATTGTAAATAGCGGCCACACCGATAGTGCTTTACTGCACTCAAAATGGAGGGCGCAAAGGCTCCCTACCTTTATATAAGTCATTTTTCATCCCCACACATATATTGTTGCTACCTAGTAACACAACATACGATTGCACACTGTTCTTTGTTACAATTTTTACATATTGCCTGTCAAGCTATTTAACGTTAATTCGCCTTAAGGTAGAATGGGTGCCTTCATTGCTGTGCAGACCTTCGTGCATTTCCCGGAACATGGCCTGATATTTTTTGAAGAAAATGTATATATCGGTATTATCGTGTTTGCCGGGAGGGGTGTTGTCATTCGTGTGGTTTAGCCAGTCTTGATAGGTTTTGATCGTGCTGCCGATTTTCAGGTGCCGATCCAGAAGGATAACGGGTAGAGCTAGTCCCTGAAGAATGACAGGCGGTTTTGAAAAAGGGCATATTGCTTTTGTATTGTCTTCAAACCGGCAGTCTTTCACGGTTTTCGCATTAATGAAATTCAGCGTAAAAGCGGAAAGTGTTGAGAAGCTACAATTTTGCAGGATGCTGCCGGTAATGTCTGTGGCACCGAATGATGCGCCTTCAAAGTTGCAGCCCTTTAGGGAAGATTCGCACAGACAGGCGCCATGCATTGTGGTGTTTGTAAAAGATGTGCCGTCCAGCCGCGCTTCTGACAGGTTAGCGCCGGTCAGGTTTGATCCGTCAAGCCGGGCGTGGCGCATGACAATATCATCAAGCGCGGCATTGCTCAGATTTGTATGATGTAAATCGGCATAATCAAGGTTAACGCCTTCGCTGGCGGCTTGCTCAATGCAGTCTTTGGCTGTGTCGAACGAGCCTTCGTAAAGTGTTTCTCCTGTGCGGTGGTTTTTTATTTGTAGTCTTGGCATCTCTCTAGTCTCCTCTGTTATTTCTTTTTGTTTTTTCGCAACCTATAATTGATACATCGGAACTATTGTCAAGTAAAAATTGCACATAGCTCTTATTGTTGACATTTTGGCCAGAGAGCCACATGTCTACAGTGATGGCAAAACAAGACAAAACATCTTTGGAGAACGGCGCAGGGCTTATTCGGCGTTTGGCAAAGACTCTTCCTGATACGCCCGGTGTTTACCGGATGCTGGATCAGGGCGGGCGGCCTTTGTATGTTGGCAAGGCGAAGTCGCTTAAAAAGCGGGTTGTCAGCTATGCCAATGTGAACAAGCTGCCGGTGCGGCTTAAGCGGATGGTGGCGCAGACTCATGAGATGGTGTTCGTGCATACCCATACGGAGACCGAGGCGCTTCTTTTAGAGTCCAACCTGATTAAAAAGCTCAAGCCCTATTACAATATTCTGATGCGGGATGATAAATCCTTTCCCTATATCATGATGACCGGCGATCATGATTATCCGCTGCTGACCAAGCATCGTGGTAAGCAGAAGCGCAAAGGTCATTATTACGGGCCATTTGCCAATGCCGGGGCGGTTAATAGAACCATTGTTACGTTGCAAAAGGCGTTCATGCTGCGCAATTGTACGGACAGTGTTTTTAGTCAGCGCAAACGTCCTTGCCTGCAGTATCAGATCAAGCGGTGCAGCGCGCCTTGTGTTGGTTTGGTCAGTGCGGATGATTACGCGCAGCAGATAAAAGAGGCCAAAGCGTTTCTGTCGGGAAAGAGCCGCGAGGTGCAGGAGGGCTTTGCGGCGGCGATGCAGGTCGCGAGTGATGCGCAGGACTATGAGGTGGCCGCGAAATACCGTGACCGGATCAGGGCTTTGACATCTATTCAGGCGCGGCAGGACATTAATATCAAAAATCTTGGCGATGCCGATGTGGTGGGGCTTTGCAGTGATAACGGCAAAAGCTGCGTTCAGGTGTTTTTCTTTCGCGGTGGTCAGAATTTTGGCAATCGCGCTTATTTTCCCCGCCATAACAAGGACGATACGCCGGAAGATATTTTGGGCGCTTTTGTGGCGCAGTTTTACGAGAACAAGCCTGTGCCGAAGGAAGTTGTTGTCAGTCATGGCTTGAAGGAAAAGAGGCTGCTGGAAGAGGCTTTGGGGGTGCGCGTTACTTTGCCTAAAAGTGGAGCGCGGAAGCGGCTTGTTGATTTTGTTGTTAAGAATGCGCGCGATGCGCTGGCGCGTGAAGTGGCGAAACTGGCCAGTGAGAAGGTAATGCTCGAGGGCGTGGCCAAACTGTTCGGGCTGGAGGATACCCCTCAGCGTATCGAGGTTTACGATAACAGTCATATCTCCGGCACCAATATGGTTGGCGGGATGATAGTTGCAGGGGCGGAAGGGTTTCGCAAAAGCGCCTATCGTAAGTTCAATATTCGCGAGGCTTTGAAATCTGACGATTACGGCATGATGCGTGAGGTTATGGCGCGGCGGTTTAAGGAGGGGCATTCTTTGGAAGAGCGCCCGGATTTGCTTTTAATTGATGGCGGCAAGGGGCAGCTCAGCAGTGTGATGGATGTGTTGGAAGAGCTTGGTATTGCAGACAAGCTTACAATCGTGGCCATAGCCAAGGGGCCGGACCGCAATGCCGGGCGGGAGAAGTTCTTCATAAAGGGCCGGGAAATTTTCCAGCTCCCGGAAAATGATCTGGTTCTGCATTATTTGCAGCGCCTGCGTGATGAGGCGCACCGCTTTGCCATCGGCGCGCATCGTACCCGCCGTAAAAAAGATATTACAAAATCGCCGCTCGATGATGTGCCGGGCGTTGGCGCCAAACGGAAAAAGGCGCTGCTACATCATTTTGGCTCGGCGGATGCTGTGAAAAATGCAGGGCTTAAGGATTTGCAGCAGGCGGAAGGAATATCAAATTCTGTGGCTACAAAGATTTATGAGCATTTTCACGAGAAGTAGCATCAAGCTACAACTTGCCAACATTACGAAAAATAGCTTGCCTAAAAATATATTCTTCTTTAAGTTCCCGCAGATGATAAAATTTAAACGCCATTTGCCTTTTTGTTTGAGTGCGCTCTTTGCCTGTGCCGGGGCTTTCCCGTCTTTTGCGCAGGCCGAAGATAGTCACGGCAACCATAGTGCCATAGGGCATATGGGGGATAAGACTCACAAGCATATCTCAGTGCCTTCGGGTGTTATGGGCAGTCATATACCGGGCAAAAAGAAATGTATGGCATCTTACCGCTTCAATAGTATGAGTATGAATAATGATCACCTCAGCCCTGAAAATATAGCAACGACAGCGCCCAATATCTATTTCGGCAAAAAAGGCCAGCCCCCGACCCTGCGTGTAGTGCCTGTCGATATGCAGATGAATATGCATATGATGGGCGCTATGTGCGGCGTGACCGATAATTTTACACTGGGCGTGATGGGAAAATATGGATCGAAGACGATGGACCATATTACGTTCGCCGGAGGCAAGGGCACCAAGAGGCTGGGTAGCTTTACAACTGAATCCAAAGGGCTTGGTGATACATCTGTCGTTGGGTTGTATCAGTTCTTCCGTAATGAAACGCACCGGTTTAATTTTGGTTTTGGGTTAAGTGTTCCGACCGGGTCGATTACAAAAGAAGATAAGGTTTTAACGCCCATGGGCAAAACCCCGACTCTGCGTTTGCCCTATGCCATGCAAATGGGGTCCGGGACGTGGGACTTGTTGCCTTCTTTGACTTACGTTGGGCAGGCGGGTGATTTTGGATGGGGCGGGCAATATACCGCTAATGTTCGAACCGGAGAAAATAGCGAAGGTTATACGCTTGGTGATAAACATGCTTTTACAGGTTGGGGCGCTTACCGGATTAATGATTGGCTTAGCACGAATTTTAGTTTGAAAGCTGAGAGGGTTGGCAAAATCAGGGGGCAGGATTCTCAAATTGTCGCGCCTGTGCAAACGGCGGATCCTGATAATTATGGCGGGCAGTTTCTTGATATGGAGCTCGGTCTGGATATTTCTCCTAAAATTCTGTCAGATAAGCTGCCCGGAAATATTAGTTTGAAATTCGGTGCGCCGCTTCATCAGGATGTTAATGGCCTTCAAATGCGGCGGGGAATAAGCGCCGGTATTGGCTTTAGTCTTTCTTTTTAGATTGTTAGGGCTTCGCCTGTGTCGAGAGGGTGTCTTTCGGAGCCGCTTGCGGTGTGGCAGAAAAAGAGCTGTGATTTCCTCCTAATTTTTCGCACCCACAAATTTCTGATTTTTTGCGAAATTCATTGGCTATTCTGCGGGCGCCAAGTTTACCCATTTCACTAGGGCCATTATGGGATTGTGTCTGGAGGCCTAAAAGTCTATGAGAACCATCTGTCATTTTGACGGCCATAAAGGGCATGGCCTTGCTGTCTTCTGTGTTCTCTTGCTTGTCGGTATCAGCGACAAATACTGCAGCTTGCGCGATGTCATATTTACTGCCATTTTCGTCCCTATAGCCTGTTTTATAAAGGTTGTCCAAGAACATCTCGGACGTATTGAACAGATCTCCAACCATTCTGGCGTTGGCGATGTTCGCTTCTGCCATTTTGGTCTCTATATTCTGTTTGAAGTCACTCATAACGGAATCTGAGGACAGCATAGAAGTTAGTTTGTTCCACCATTCTTTCATATCTCACGCCTTCTAATATATCTTTCGCCTAGCGGTATCCTACAGGGGAAATATTAATAACCTGTTTATGCGGCACGGAAGCTTATCAGCGCTATAATTGCCAGCAGCAGAACAACCCAGAACGCGACATTCAGTTTCACCGATTGTTTGGATTTTTTGCGCATATACCATGTGCGGGGCTTGATGCCTTTGAGCAGGAAGATCGCCTGCGCGGCGATGGAGATGCAGACGATATTGGCTGTGAGCAACAGTCCGGCGCCGTAGGCGTGGTTCCATTCGCCCATCCCGAGCATCAGTCCGAGCGTAACGGCGGGGGGCATGAGAGCAACGGCAACCATGACGCCGACTAATGTGCTCGATAGTCCGGTGGTCATGGACAGTACGGCGGCCGCCCCGGCGGCGAGGGCAAGCGCAATACTGTCATAGCCCACGATGGTGCGATCCATGAGCTCTGTGCCGAGAACAGGCGCATTTATGAGCAGGCCGGTGAGGGACGCCATGATGAGCGTCATGCCAAGGCCGGTAATATTGCTTTTGATTGAGTCGGCAATCAGGGTCTTGTCGCCGAGAGCCGCGCCAAAAGCCAGCGCCAGGTTTGGCCCTAGCAACGGCGCGATGACCATCGCGCCGATAATCACGGCAACATTGCTGTTTATCAGGCCAATGCCGCAGACAATCGCCGAAAGGGTCACTAGAAGCAGGAAGTTGAAGTCCACCTGTGCGCCTTTGCGAATCTCGTTATAGAGTTCTTCGCGGGTGATAGTGCCCCGGACGATTTTACTGGCACTGTTGTTTTTGGCGCCGTTGCTGTCTTCTTGCCGGGGAATCGTGGCTTCGACAGGCTGGACAACGATTCGCCAGTCTTTTTCTTTACTCATGGCGCGTTGCAGATCATCGGTCAGTTTTTGCTGGTCGTTTAGATTGACCAAAATCTTCACAGTGCGGCGCCCATCCTTGTTTTTGGCGCTGTGCCAGCTATCAAGACAGCCATTCTTTTCGGCCAGTTCCTGAATCTGGTTTGTATTGTCACCGGAGGCGGCTATTTCGACGATGCGTAGAGGCATAAAAAAAGTTTCACGCTAAACTTAAAAGGAATCAAGGGTTTTCAATTTTTCAAGAGAAATCTATGGGGAAAATTGAGAATATCCTCTTGCAGACGGACGCATGTGCTGGTATCTTCCCGCTTATTCAAAAAGAAGCTGCGAGCGATATTTGTGAGTGCGATGAAGCGCTGTAAGTATTGGTTTTAACGAATTTTATAAAGAGGAAGAACACGGTATGTTCCACCGTCCCAAATCAGAAGAGCAGGCCTCCGAACAGCAGGAAAAACCTGTGCAGAATGAGACCGCAGAGAATATTCAAAAAAATATACCACAGGAAATAACCCCAATAGAACAAGTGAAAGAGGAAGAAGTTATGAATAAAGAACAGCCGGATAATCTGAGAAACGAAGAGCAATCGATAGAATCTTCGGTCGGTGCGCCGTTCCAGCGTCCCCCGCAAATGCAAAGAAGCATTCCTGGCGGTTTTTCAGGGACTTATCCTGGTGCTACTTCACAGTCTTATGATGCTAATAATGGCGGAGATAGCCGTTTGGTTATTGGCCGGGGCATCACGATGTCTGGTGAAATAGAAGCCTGTGACCATCTTTTGGTCGAAGGTACTTTGGAAGCGGCCTTGAAAGGGGCAAGAGTTTTAGAGATTTCTGAAACGGGCATTTTTTACGGTGCTGTTGAGATTGAAGAAGCGACGGTTGCCGGACGTTTTGAAGGTGACCTGACTGTTAACGGGCGTCTGACGATTAAAGAAGGCGGCTCTGTTACGGGGTCTGTTGCTTATAAAGAACTATCCATTGAAGCCGGTGCGGTTCTTGATGGTAAAGTTAGCCCGCTGGCTTCCGTGGGAATAGCGAGAGCAGAAACGCCAATAGAAAAAAAGAGCATGGCTCCTAAAAATGATAATGCCGGCGACAGCAATCGCGCTGAGCTGCCATTTTCCGGTAGCGCTATAGCGGCTGCCGAGTAAGAAAGAGAAGAGAGAGATGTGAGCGGGTCTGCTAATAGCAGGCCCGTGACTGCTCCAAGATAAACTATGAAAACTCGAAATTTTAGAAATAGGCTTCCAGCGCTGTACCGTTGGTCAAGAAGGCGGCGTTATCTTCCTTACGCGGCCTTGATTGCGTGTGCGATTGTTTTTCTGCCGCTTGGTATTGTCGGCGGTGTAAAGATCACCCGGATTGTAACGACGAATAATGCCTTGGCGGCGACCAGGGCTGTGGCGCCTGAACACTCCGTTTTCGATGTTATGTCGGAGAGTGAGCGCGAGCGTTATGCCGGTACTTTAAGCAATCTTGTTATCGATGATCCGGAAACGCTTTATCAGCTTATTGGACACGATTTTTTGGTTATGTTCAAAGAACCAGATCTTAAAAGGCAGGAAGGCCGGATGGCCATCTGGCAATATAGAACGGTATCCTGTGTGCTGGATATTTATTTTGAGCAAGCGGTAGGGGACACGTCTGGCGGTGTTGCTCACTATGAAGTCCGGCAAAGAAAGCTTGCTGCTTTTGGTGTCGAAGGTCAGCATGAGGGCAATGTTGATAAGGCGCTGTGTCTTGAGGCGCTTTATGAGCAGCGCTCTATCTAGGGTGTGAGAAGCGTCATCACGTGTTATGTTCAGTTTTGCTTTTCTTGTTAAGGTTGGGGCGTGTTCCTGATCGTTTCCAGAAGTTTTTCTTTTGAACCGGAGAGAGTGTTTTTCAGAATCATAATAATTTCTTCTTGTTTATGCCTTTTTTCAAAACAATCAGACGGAGCGCTCATGCTGCAGCTGTGAAGACCGTCTATCGCATTATCCAGCACTGTTTTTTCTTTTTTGTCTTTTATATGAATATCGGCGTTCACCTTAATAAGCATTTTTAAGATTTCTTTTTCTCCTGCACGAGCTGCAGTCATCAGAGGCGTTCGGCCAAATGCATCTACCGCATTAATATCAGCGTGTGCATTGATAAGAACAATTAGGCTGTGAATTTTTCCTTCTCTCGCTGCTACCATCAAAGGGGTTTCTTTTCTGTATGATGATCCCCGTGCATTCATATCCGCGCCGTTCTGAATAAGGGCGCTCAGAATTTCTATTTCTTCCCAGAGGGCGGCTTGTATCAAAGGTGTGTTTTTGTATTTATCTCTTGCATCAATATCGTGACAAGCCGTAATGGCTTCGTCGAGATCCTGTAATGTTTCGTATTCTTTATCTGTGGCGTCCTTACAGGCTTGCGTGATTGTTTTTTCCTGTATGGCGTTTTTGTCGCTTGCCAAAGCAAAAGCTGGCGCGGCCATAGTGGTAAATATAAAGCTCAGGGCAATCGCCGTTTTTTGAAGAGGTGAAAATTGTGCAGACATAACAGACGCTTCCTTGTTTCCAGAGTACTATGAATTTGATCTAGTTGTCTTTAGTTATAGAAATAAAAAGTTTATGTCAACTTTTTAAATTTTTCCGCCAGTTGAAGATAGGCCGCCTTAAAAATACGCCACTATCTGTAGGTTTCTATGTCATTTTAGATTCGTTTATTTATTGAAGGTTTTTCTTCTCAGGCCGCTGTTTTCTCTTTAAATGCGCATAAATCCCTGACGATACATTCTCCGCATTTTGGTTTGCGCGCGACGCAAATATAACGGCCATGCAGGATTAACCAGTGATGGGCGTGTAGCATAAATTCATCGGGCACGACTTTTTCCAGTGCTTGCTCGACCTTGTCCGGGGTTTTTCCGGGGGCCAGCCCGGTGCGATTGGAAATGCGGAATATATGGGTGTCGACCGCCATGGTCTTCTGCCCAAAGGCCATGTTCAAGACAACATTGGCAGTTTTACGGCCTACGCCGGGTAGCTTGACCAGCGCGTCCCTGTCATCTGGAACGGTGCTGTTATGCTCCTCAACCAGAATTTTTGAGAGCGCATAGACGTTTTTGGCTTTGGTGTTAAACAGGCCGATGGTCTTGATATAGTCGCGTATCTTCTCTTCGCCCAGAGCAACCATTTTTTTCGGCGTATCGGCAGCTTCAAACAAGGCCGGTGTGGCTTTGTTGACGCCCTTGTCCGTGGCCTGCGCCGAAAGCACTACGGCGACCAGCAGTGTAAAGGGGTTTGTATGCTCCAGCTCTCCTTTTGGCTCCGGGTTTTGTTTCTGCAGGCGGCTGAAAAATTCGTGGACATTCTTTTTGTTCATGGAGGTTAGTTATAATGAAGGCGGAGCGCAAAACAAAGGCCGGATTGCGCGAAGTTTTCTTGACATATTGATGTATATTGTCATAAGGTGCGCGGTATAGGAGAAAATTTATGGATAAAGCGGACTACATATCTCTTTCGACCATGGCTTGGGAAAAGCAGATGGAGCTAGAAAAGGCCTCCAGATATTTGGTTGATAAAAAAGCCCACCTTCTTATGGCGTTTAAAAAAGCGGTTGATGAGATTAACGCTCATAATCCAGATGTGAAGCTGGACGTGAAAGTAGATGAAGGCGGGACGGCGGTGCCGGAGACGTATCTCCTGACCGTTAGCAGGGGAGAAGATGTTCTTTCCAAAGGTTCTGTTACTTTCAAAGGTAAGGCGCTAGAGGATCTTAAGCTTCATTTCTTTGTAGGCAGTAAGTGCGGGGGCACTGCAAGCGAGGGAAAGACAGATGAGTTTGATATCTCTCCGGAGGAGACGGATTGGGCCGGGACTTTGAAAACAAAAATTTCTGAATCAATTGAAGCGCATAGCAAAAAAGAAATAGAAAAAGGCGCGGTTCTTGATGTTAAGAGAGCGGGTCAGATTTTAGGGGTTTAACCTGAAATACCAAGAATCGGGTTGGTGTTTTCTTTGTGAGGGTTTATCTCTGTTGTATGGATCATACAGATCAAATTATAGCTGAGTCCGTTGATTGCCTTGTGGCGCATTATAATGAGCCGCCGGAGCGGGATTTTCCGGGCGTTAACGCGGCGCATTTATTGCAATATATGAATATGAACCATGTGCGGGAGTTTTTTCCGGAGGGAGAAAGCTCACAGGGTGCTAGTCATGATCTGTTTGTCTCTTGTAAGCCTCGTCATAAAGGTGAAGAGCTTCAGGTAACTTACGGTTTTCATTCTACAAAATTGGGAGAGATCATGGTCGGGCAAACGTCGCACGGCGTTTGTTATCTGGGGTTTCTTGTCGATCAAGATCGAAACGTGCCGTTTCATAAAATGGAAAAGCATTTATCTCACGCAGATTTCGTTGAAAACGCTGGTAAAACAAGGGCTGCGGTGGATGAGGTTATGCGGATATGGCGCGGGCAGGGTGATCCGGCTAACAGGTTAAAGCTCGATTTGCACGGTACAAACATGCAGATTCAGGTCTGGCAGGCTTTACTGAAAATCCCGACCGGGCAAACAACCAGCTATATGAATATCGCAAAACAAATTGGCAGGCCGAAGGCGGCAAGGGCGGTGGGGAGCGCTGTTGGCGCTAATCCTGTTTCGCTGCTCATCCCTTGCCACCGCGTCATTCAGGCCAGTGGCATTGTCAATAATTACGGCTGGGGAGATGCGCGTAAGAAGCTGTTGCTGGGGCTGGAGAGTGTTTTGTTGACATAGCATTTAACATTATGTATAAACATTTTAATTATTCATAACGTTAAAAGGATTGTACTGATGAAGAATGTTGGTTTTAAGGTTTTGGCCCCTGTTCTGTTGGCTTTCACTCTGGCAGGGTGTGGTGATGGTGTTGTCACCAAAGAAAAATTCGATGGCACGGTTTTAAAAATTGATGTGGCTCAGGGGATTGTACTGGAATATAAAGCAGGCAATGAGGATGCTTCACGCCCTGATTTGCTATGGAATGTAGGTAGCCTGGATGGTGGTATGGAAGTTTGTGTGGATTATGTGGTTGGTGAGCCTGATATGAAGTGCCGACCGATTCATTACAAATTGATGACAGAGTCGGAAATGAGAGTCGCGCGTGACAGGATAGCTATGTATCTTGATGAATCAATAAAAGAACTCCAAACCAAGGTGGCGCCAGCTCTGTCCTAGATCTAAAACCCTAAAACATCCCGCATCGAATAAAGGCCGTAAGGCTGGTCTTTGAGCCAGAGGGCGGCGCGGAGGGCGCCTTTGGCGAACAGGGCGCGGTTTCCGGCTTTATGGCCGAGTTCCAGCCTTTCCCCTTCGGCGAAGAATGTTACGTTATGCTCGCCTGCGACATCGCCGCCGCGCTGCACGGAAAAACCGATATCGCCGGATTTGCGTTCGCCTTCGCGGTTTATGATGGGAGAAAACGCGCTATTGCGACCGGAGGCCGCGGCTTTTCCAAGGGCGAGCGCCGTGCCGGACGGGGCGTCGACCTTGTGTTTATGGTGCGTCTCGGCGATTTCAATATCCCATTCCGGGCCTAATTTTGCGGCGGCCTGTTCGACGAGGGCCAGTAGCATATTGACGCCAAGGCTCATATTCGTGGCATAAAGTATCGGTGCTTCCTTGGCTGCGTCGTTGATTTCCTGTTCTTGCGCGTCCGTGAGGCCAGTGGTGCCGATGACATAAGGTTTGTGATGTTTGGCCGCCAGCCAGATATGTTTTGCTGAAGCATCGGCGGTTGTGAAGTCAATTACGATATCGGAGCGCTCAAACAGATCATCAGGGTCTTCGGTGACATAAAAGTCCGTTTCCTTGGGATAACCGGGTTTGACAGTGCCCCCGGCCAGCGTCACGTTTGGCCCCCAGTGCCGGGCTTTAAGCTCTTGCACAATCAGGTGGCTAACGCGGCCTGTGCAGCCGAGAACACCGATTTTGGCTTCTGTTGTAATGTCTTCTGCGCCTGTGCTGTCTGTTGCTAATCTGCTCATAACGTTAGCTCCTTGTAATAATCCCTATCGCTCTTGATATATGGTCGTGCATGGCGCTTGTAAAGGGCGGCCTTATGGTTTCATCTCTGGCGGCGCTGAGTAAAGCTTCAATGTTGCCGAAGAAATACCATTGACTGTCGAAGGGGCGGTCGCTTTTGGTGACAAGGAGGTCTATGCCCAGACTGCGGCAGTTTAAGGCCAGCATGTTACACATCTGATCCATTCTGTCGCGGCTCATACCGCTTTGCTGGATACCAAGAAGAACGTCGCCATATTGTTGCCTGTAGCGCTCATATTCCGGCGGGACGGAAGAGAGGCGACCAACATTAATGCGCACTTCGCTTTTTTTGTCGACAAAGCTGTGGGACGGTAGTCCGTGGTGGAAGTCTAAATCTATGAAGTCCTCATTCATGGGATATTAGATTACTCTACTCTGTTAGATCATCCCAGAGTTCTTTCATCTTGGACATGAAGCCTGATGACTCAGGGCTGTGTTTGTTGGCGGCTTTGCCGCCCATGGTTTTATCGAGCTGTTTGAGCAGGTCTTTTTGCTTGCCCGAGAGGCTTATGGGGGTTTCAACGGCGACCTCGATGAACATGTCTCCTTTGGCTTCGGAACGTAGCACAGGCATGCCTTGGCCCTTGAGACGGAATTGCTGTTTTGACTGGGTTCCCGCCGGAATTTTAACTTTTGTTCTTTTGCCGCCAATGGTGGGGACTTCTATTTCTCCGCCAAGGGCGGCTGTTGTCATCGGAATAGGAACGCGGCCATAAAGATTGGCGCCGTCTCGCTGAAAAAATCTGTGGGGTTTTACGGAGAGAAGAACATAAAGGTCGCCACTAGGCCCGCCGCGCAGTCCGGCTTCACCTTCACCGGACAGGCGAATGCGCCGTCCTGTTTCTATACCCGCTGGAATTTTGACTTTCAGGCTTTTTTCCTTGCGGACACGGCCGCTGCCGCTACATTTTTTGCAGGGGTCGCTGATGGTTTTTCCAGCGCCATTACAGGTAGGGCAGGTGCGCTCTATCGTAAAGAAACCTTGTTGTGCACGCATGCGCCCGGCACCTTCGCAGGCCGCGCAGGTTTCTTCGCCTGTTCCCGGTGTCGCGCCTGTCCCTGTGCATGTCCCGCAAGCGTCATTGATAGGAATTTTGATGGTTGCTTCTTTGCCTTTATTGGCGTCTTCGAGAGAGATTTCCATCGTGTATTGCATGTCAGAGCCACGTCCCGCTCCGGCAGGGCCGCGACCATCGCCGCCGCCCATGAAATCGCCAAACATATCTTCGAAAATATCGGAAAAACCGCCGCCGCCAAAACCTTGTCCGCCCCCTCTGGCTCCGGGGTGTCCGCCACCTTGAAAGGCTGCGCTGCCATATTGGTCAAAGGCCGCGCGTTTTTGCGGGTCTTTTAGAATGTCGTGGGCATCGTTGATTTCTTTGAACTTAGCCTCGGCGTTTTTGTCCTCTCTGTTTTGATCCGGATGATATTTTTTTGCAAGCTTACGATAAGCCTTTTTAATCTCATCCTGTGAGGCGCTTTTGTTGATGCCGAGTATGTTGTAGTAATCTTTGCTCATTGAACCATTGTGCTTGTTATTTTAAACCGCAGAGACACGGAGTGTGCGGAGATAAAAATTGAAAACTCCGCGTTCTCCGTGCCTTCCGTGGTAAATTAATTATGCCGACTGTTGGCCTTTATCATCATCTTCACCATCGACTTCGGTGAAGTCAGCATCGACGACGCCATCGTCGTTGTCGGCACTTTCAGAATCCGGCGCGTCCGGTGCTCCTTCGTTATCTGCGTCGCCCGCCGCTTCTTCCTGCGCTGCACGATAAGCCATTTCGCCAAGTTTCATGCTGGCATCCATCAATTCTTTTGTTTTTTCCTCGATGGCGGCTTTGTCTTCGCTTTCAAGAACGTCTTGTAATTCTTTCAGCGCGCTTTCAACAGTTGTTTTTTCTTCCTCAGGAACCTTATCGCCAAGATCTTTCAGATTGTTTTCTGTCTGGTGGATAAGCGACTCAGCCTGATTTTTGGCTTCGACAAGTTCACGGCGTTTTTGATCTTCTTCAGCGTTTTCTTCAGCGTCCTTGACCATTTTGTCGATGTCTTCATCGGACAGTCCGCCGCTGGCTTGAATGCGAATTTGTTGCTCTTTGTTGGTGGCCTTGTCTTTTGCTGAGACTTGAACAATGCCGTTGGCATCAATATCAAAGGCAACTTCGATCTGCGGTACGCCGCGCGGTGCGCCGGGAAGACCGACAAGGTCGAATTGACCGAGCAGTTTATTGTCTGAAGCCATTTCCCGCTCACCTTGGAAAACACGGATAGTCACAGCGCTTTGGTTATCTTCGGCTGTTGAAAAAATCTGTGACTTTTTGGTTGGGATGGTCGTGTTCCGGTCAATGAGCTGTGTGAAGACACCACCCAGTGTTTCGATACCAAGAGACAGTGGCGTGACATCAAGAAGAAGAACGTCTTTGACGTCTCCTTGCAGCACACCGCCTTGAATAGCAGCGCCGTCAGCAACAACTTCGTCCGGGTTCACACCTTTGTGCGGTTCCTTGCCAAAGAAGTCTTTGACCGTTTCAATGATCTTGGGCATACGGGTCATGCCGCCGACCAGAACAACATCGTCAATGTCTGATGGCTTCAAGCCCGCATCTTTTAGTGCAGCCTTGAGCGGGCCTGCCGTTCTTTTAATAAGATCATCGACCAGACTTTCCAGTTTGGCACGGGAGAGTTTGACATTCAGGTGCTTTGGCCCTGCGGCATCAGCCGTGATAAAGGGCAAATTGACTTCGGTCTGTGTCGTGGAAGATAGCTCGATCTTGGCTTTTTCCGCCGCCTCTTTAAGGCGTTGCAGGGCCAGCTTGTCTTCGCGCAGATCGATAGATTGCTCTTTTTTGAACTCATCTGCGAGAAAATCAATGATACGCAAGTCGAAATCTTCACCACCGAGGAACGTGTCACCATTGGTGGATTTGACTTCAAAAACGCCGTCGCCGATTTCAAGAATGGAAATATCAAATGTACCGCCGCCAAGGTCATAAACGGCAATCACGCCAGCTTCGGCTTTGTCCAGCCCGTAGGCAAGCGCGGCTGCTGTGGGCTCGTTGATAATACGCTCAACTTCAAGTCCGGCAATGCGCCCGGCATCTTTGGTGGCTTGGCGTTGTGAGTCATTGAAATAAGCCGGAACGGTAATCACGGCTTTGGTTACTTTTTCGCCGAGATAGCTTTCTGCGGTTTCTTTCATTTTTTGCAGGAGCATGCCGGAAATCTGAGACGGAGCATGTTTTTCACCATCAATTTCAACCCAGGCATCCCCGTTTTCACCCTTTACGATGTTAAAGGGTGCTTTATCAGCCATGTCTTTTGTTGCCGGATCGTCAAAGCGGCGGCCAATCAAACGTTTGATGGCATAAAGCGTGTTCTGGGGGTTTGTGACGGCCTGCCGTTTTGCCGGTTGCCCGACA
>JAJFGW010000006.1 GCA_021775915.1 Alphaproteobacteria bacterium
CTTGACGTCGTCCCCACCTTCCTCCGGCTTAACACCGGCAGTCTCGCATGAGTGCCCAACTAAATGCTGGCAACATACGATAGGGGTTGCGCTCGTTGCTGGACTTAACCAAACATCTCACGACACGAGCTGACGACAGCCATGCAGCACCTGTCACCGGTCCAGCCTAACTGAAGAGGTGCATCTCTGCTCCTCCCGACCGGGATGTCAAGGGTAGGTAAGGTTCTTCGCGTTGCGTCGAATTAAACAACATGCTCCACCGCTTGTGCGGGTCCCCGTCAATTCCTTTGAGTTTTAATCTTGCGACCGTACTCCCCAGGCGGTGTGCTTAATGATTTCTCTCCGCCACTGAAGCCTTAAGACTCCAACAGCTAGCACACATCGTTTACAGCGTGGACTACCAGGGTATCTAATCCTGTTTGCTCCCCACGCTTTCGTACCTCAGCGTCAGTACCCGTCCAGTTGGCCGCCTTCGCCACTGGTGTTCCTCCGAATATCTGCGAATTTCACCTCTACACTCGGAATTCCGCCAACCTCTCCGGGACTCTAGACAAGAAGTTTCAAGAGCAGTTCCAGGGTAGAGCCCTGGGATTTCACTCCTGACTTTCTCATCCGCCTACGTACGCTTTAAGCCCAGTGATTCCGAACAACGCTCGCCCCCTTCGTATTACCGCGGCTGCTGGCACGAAGTTAGCCGGAGCTTCTTCTGTAGTTACCGTCATTATCTTCACTACTGAAAGAGTTTTACAACCCGAAGGCCTTCTTCACTCACGCGGCATGGCTGCGTCAGAGTTTCCTCCATTGCGCAATATCCCTTACTGCTGCCTCCCGTAGGAGTCTGGTCCGTGTCTCAGTACCAGTGTGGCTGATCATCCTCTCAGACCAGCTATAGATCGTCGCCTTGGTGAGCTTTTACCTCACCAACAAGCTAATCTAACGCGGGCTGATCCTTGGGCGATAAATCTTTGGACCGGAGTCATTATGCGGTATTAGCAGTCGTTTCCAACTGTTGTTCCGCACCCAAGGGTACATTCCCACGCGTTACTCACCCGTGCGCCACTCTCTCCGAAGAGATCGTTCAACTTGCATGTATTAGGCCTGCCGCCAGCGTTCGTTCTGAGCCAGGATCAAACTCTCAAGTTTGAGTTCATCCTCACCCATTTGAATCAACTAACAATCTCTCACGATAAATCACAAGAGATTAAATTTAGAATTGATGCCTCTCGACACCAAAATTCAAATGAATTGGAAGTGTCAGAGACCTGCTTTTGCGTCACATATATTATCCGCCCACGCCGAAACACGGACGAACAATTAATGAGTTAGCGATACGCTAAGCAAATGCAGGTCTGTATATTATGTGTTCAACATAAATATTCGCGCCGAAGCACGAACACAGCACTGCTGCCTGCGTATCCCTTCTTTTCATCTACGATGTTCAAGAACCACTGCAAACCTCCAGCGCAAGCGCTTTATAGAGGCCGCAAAAAAGGCCGGACCGAGGCCCAACCTCAAGCTTTTAACGAAGTGGCCGTATATATAATCCTAATATAACCACCCGTCAATATATTTCTTCATCAAATACTTCAAAGAAGAAGAAAGTTTTCGGCACTGGTCAAACCACCAATCTGTACCGAGGTCGTTTGTTTATAGGAACTGGTTTTGTTTGTCAAAGTTATTTTTCGGTTTTTCACATTTTTTTTACAGCAACCCCAACGCACCAAGCTCCCTTTCCATCTCCGGGGAAAGCTCATCATCGCTTTCGTCCTCATAATAAGGGCCGCAATCAGGTGGTGCGTCTACAGATTCAAGGTAGCGCCACCCCTGAAATGGCCTCTTATGAACAGCCACCGTTCGAATCATTTGCGGCTCCAGCATAATCTTGCAGCGCTCTACGCCCTCCTCGTCTTCAAACATCTCAAAGCCCAAAATACGCTGACGGCACTGAATATGGTTTTTAATGACTCTATATAGTGAGCCGCCATTCAAAAGCTCTTCCTCCCGCCGCGGTTTCCGCCGCGTATAGACGATCGCCGCCAGATCGCCGTTAAAATCGACAAGACGCGGCCGATTATTTTCCGCCAGCTGCTTCATATCAACAACACCAACGACCAGCTTTATAAGATTTAGTGCCATAAAAACCCCAATATTTAACTTATCTTAACAGTGTTACCATAAAATAAGGCAGTGAAATACTGATATTTTAGGGGTTTTTTCTTGGTTTCTCAGGACGTTACAAAAGACACATACCGTATCGCCATTTTATCAAACATTGATGAAAAAGGCGCATTTAAACAAGACAACATCACCGATTCGAGCGGCGATCCTGCGACTCAATATATCAAGAATGATGACGGCAACTATATGGTTGCGATGAAAACGCCGGACGGCTCCGTTGAATTCTGGCAACAAACCGACTCCATTCACAATATAGGCACTGATTTCAGGGCAATGGCCTTTGAACGCCGTAATGTAGACGGCACGGCCTATCTCGATGAAAATCGGCAACCTGTTACATTTATGACATTCCCCGGCTGTACCGGCACTGACAAAGACAATATAACCGCAAAAAAACTTATCACTGGTAATTTCATGGAAGAGCGCTATGCGAATGTCGAAAACTTTACCGGCACAGTCATCGCGGGTATGCAGGAACGGGCGGAGCTAAACAACCATGATATGGGGCGCGTTGTCGTCGGCACCCATTCAATGGGCGCAATGGCTCTGGGCGCCGGGGCCCATATGAAACACCAATACGGTCTGGAAAATGTACAAACAATACTGATAGAACCTGTTGGAGCGGGACAGGTTCTGGAACAGCTTTCAGCACGAAGTGCTGCCAAATATTACGGCGAAAACCCTACCGAAAATCAAGTGAAGAGCATAGCCAATACATTGACAGATAATGTCATAAGCATACGATCCGATGACGAAACAGTATTTTCCGAACTCAATATCGGAGACGAAAAATACGATAACGCTATGGTCGGCGAGACATATAGCTACAAATCTCCTGATAGCGGGAAAGAATCAATTGAATGGTTCAGGATAGAAGATCATGAGCTGGACTCCGTCACAAAATCCCTAATGACAGAAGGAGATAATGCCCTGACACGCACACAGGGCGAAGATTTAACCGGGTCAGAGATTCTTGAAGGGGGCGCTCTGTTAAGTGGCTTTGAAAAATGGTGGGCCGAAATGAAAACAATACTTTTCCAGACAGCGCTCCCCTTTATAAAAGCGATCTTCAATACAGAATCTTCTGACCAGCATCAAGAACAAGCTTCTCAGCCAAAACAAGACTTTTACAGTATGGGTAAAGAACTCGGACAAGAGAATCCGACTATTCTGGCTGACAAAGGTAGCGATCCAGAGCTTGCAAAAACCCTTGCCTCTGCTCAGCCTTCCGTATAAATCAACGACTTTCTTTTTAAGGGATTCACTTATATGTAAGAGACAGGTATAGTTATAGACAGGCTAACCGACCTTTAATTTCCAATATTTTATGTCTTTTAAATTTAGTTTCATTCTGGCCTTTTTATTATTGCTGTGCGCTACTGCGTTTCAGACGCGCTCTCACGCCCAAAGCAACTACCTTCCCGCCCCCTTTGTACCGTGGGTCGAGGGGCAGGGATACACAAGGGAAAGCACAGACAAGGCCATTAAGCGCAAAAGGGCCCCGCAGACACGCCAGCAAAAAGACCCGGACGAGGCAATACTTACACCAAAAGATACGCTGGAGCTGATTGAACGCCTTGATGAAGGTGAATTTAAGCTACCCTCCCCTCTGGAAGAAGCGTACTCAAGACGAATCATCGAAGAGCTGGAACAGTTCGGCTATGACATGTTTACCAGCGCTGAGGGCAATAAAAAGCCAACAGAACGAGCCGGTTTGCCTACCGGGGCGGTGCAAGACGACTTTGTTCTAAATATTGATGACAAGCTCAATATCGTGTTCCGCGGCCAGCGTAAAAGCAGCGGTACATATAAAGTCAATAATCAGGGCGCGCTCATTATCGAAGATTTCCCGCCTGTTGCCGCCGCAGGGCGCACCATATTACAAGTGCGCGAAATGCTGGAGGAACACGCTTACAGGCTTCACAATACCGATGTTTTTGTTTCGCTTGATGCCGTACGGCAAATTGATGTGCTGGTTGTCGGGCATGTTAAGCAGCCGGGGCGAAAGACTCTGACCGTTTTTCATACCGTGCTTGATGCTTTGAATGATTCCGGCGGCATTGAAAAAACCGGCTCCCTGCGGCAAATCAAGCTGGTGCGCCATGGCCGCAGCACAATCATCGACCTTTACGGGCTTCTTATGTATGGCAGCGCCAATATGGATCTGGGACTGCAAGACGGCGACAAGCTGATTGTCCCGCCCATAGGCCCGAGCGTTGCCGTTGCAGGCGGGGTCAAGCGCCCCGGTATTTACGAGATTGTGCCTCATATGAAAGGCATGCTGCACAAACCACACAAAACCAGCCGCAAGCTTAATATGGAAGAAATGCTGGAGCTGGCGGGCGGCATGTTAAGCCCCGGTCAAAACCGCTCCTTAAAGCTCAGCTTAAGCGAAAACGGGACCGAGACGGTTAAAGAAGTCAACGAGCCTTACAAACGCCTCTTTAATGACGGCAGTATTCTGATGGTCTCTCCCAGCCGTGAAGCCCGCACCGGAATGGTAGAACTAGTCGGCCACACCCGCAGACCCGGCATTCATGATCTGGACCAGGTACCAACGCTCTCGGCCCTGCTGGAAGATAAAAAAGTTCTGGGCAGTGATATTTACCCGCTTATCGGTGTAATCGAGCGCTGGAATGACGAACAAATGACCGGACAGCTCATTGATTTTCCACCGCTTCTCGTTATCAAAGGCCAATTCGACCGTAAACTGCAAGACGGCGATGTCGTCCATTTGTTTTCGCGAACACAAATTCTTGACTTACAAGACTTGCCAAAAGATTTACCGGATGTCGAACCGGCCGCTGGCTCGATTGCTGAAATATCAGACATGATTAACGACCCTGTCATGGTTTCTTTCTTAACCGAGCGCACGGCCTTTATTCGCGGCGCAGTACGGCAGGAGGGCGCTTATCCTGTGGCGGCAGGAACAAG
>JAJFGW010000051.1 GCA_021775915.1 Alphaproteobacteria bacterium
CGGTCGGCCAGCCCGCTTTTGACCATCCACCAGCCGAGCAGACCTTGCGCGCCGCCGAGCAATAAAAGTCCGAAAAATTTCCAGCCATAGCCGGACGGAATTTGTTTGCGCATAAAAAACCATAACAGAGGCAAGGCGTAAACAAGTCCGATCAGCCGTCCCCAAAGCCGGTGCAGCCACTCCCAGAAGAATATCTTTTTGAAATCTTCCGGCTCCATCCAGTAATGACGGTGCTCAAATTCCGGGCTTTGCCGGTAAAGGTCATAAACGCGCTGCCATTCGGATTCGCTCATCGGCGGTAACCAGCCGATCAAAGGCCGCCATTCCACCATCGACAGCCCGGATTCTGTCAGGCGTGTGATGGCGCCGATCACCGCCATGGCAAAAACCATAAAACAGCAAAGATAGAGCCAGTAGGTAAGGGAACGGGTGCCGGGCATGTTTGCTTAAGCCATATTGTGATCCTGAGGCTTTATAGCAGTTTTTTGAGTGTTGTGAAGGGCGGGATTTTTCTGCAGGACGTTGGTAAGGCTTTCCGTACCGGCAATGGCGTAAGGGAAGCCCCTATAGACGGACGCCATGGCCATGGCATATTGGACTTTGTTCAATTCTATGCCTGTTTGCAGCGCTTTGGTGATGACGCCTTCCAGAATATCTTTTTTGTCTTCTCCCAGCGCTGCCAGTCCGGCTATGGCAGGCAGGTAAAACTTCTTCTCACCTCGTGCCCAGTTTTTTTCTTTTTCTTCAATGAGCTTAATCACTTCGTCGGAATTTTTGGCGCTTTTCAAAGAATCCGCAAGATTCCAATAGGAATCGCGTAAGTCTTTGTTCTTTGTATCATCGCCAAAATCATTATTGCGCATGAGTGAATTGGAATGAAGTTCCAAAGCATTAGGCGCATCGTCATTGGTCTTTAGCATTGTGACTTTGATGGTTGATAATTCCCCATATTCAAACGGTCCTCGACCTTTGGCTGTAACCAGGCGGTAAGGGAATTTCAGGGTGAGCAGAGCCAGAAGCGGGCTGTATGGGGCAAAACCATTTAAAAATTTTGTACCAACTTCGTTTCCTGCATAATCATCAAAAACATCAAAGCCCGCGTCTTCTTCCGCTTTTTCGTTATAGCGGTTTTTAGGAACGCCAAGCTTGTTATCGACGAGAAATTTCTGGAACATCCGTCCGGCTTCAAGGGCAACGGGGAAGCCTCGTTCCGCAACGGTAATGGCGATCGCATATTCCATTTCTTCTATTGTAATCCCTGTTTTTTTCGCTGTGCTTAACAGGTCATATAAAATAGTTTCTTCCGGGTTGGTTTTATTCGGGTTTCCTGTTGCTGCTAATCCGGATATTGCTGCGAGATAAAATTCTTTGTTTTTTTGCAGGGGCGTTTTCATTGCCGTTATATCATTGGCGGTTTGAGCTTCTCTGATAGTCTTCCCCAGATTTTGGTATGCGGTTACGGATTTTTCAGTGCCGCCGCTATTGAGGAGGGCTTCCTTGTGGAGAGTGTGAGTTGAGGACATATCATTTGCGACACTTTGTATGGTGATAAAGGCCGCAGATTTTGTCTTATAGTCCATGATGGGGTCGGATATAACGAGGTTGCCGTAAAAATAACCAGACCATACGTGAAGATACGGGTTCTTTAGCGACGAAAGTTCCCCAAATTGAGAAGATGTGCCTTCGCTATCTTTGCCGGCATAGTCCTGATCGAGGGTTTTAAATCCTTGAGCCAGACCCACAATGTCCTCGTATTCAGGCAAGGCGTTTGCAAGAAACTCTGTAGTCAAGAAACTCTGTAGTAAGGACTGTCATCTCATTTCCTCTTTATTTCAATAGATTACATTATAATATACGCGACCTTGAAAAGGTCTTAACAGCCTTATCTATATACAGGAAAGTAAGATAAAAGTCAATTATTATGTAAAAATAATGAGAGCTAAGAGCTATGAGGTAGTTTTTTTTGAGTGTTGTTAGGGGTGGAATCTTTATTGACATAATTTTCCTCTCTGTGGTAGAGTTCTTTCATTGATTCAAATAAATGAATAGAGGCCAAATCAAATGACTGACGAAAATACGGTGAAGGTACATTATTACCGGGTTAAAGAAGGGTCAGACCTTTATGAAGGTGCTGTGAAGTATCTGGAGGCTTGCGAGCAATTCGTAGAAAAAATAGAGGGCTTCTTTAAAGAATATGGAGATGTTACGGGCGCGGTTTCCCTTGAGTATAGAGGAGAGATTGGGCTCGGTAGTGCGTATTTCCCTAATGACCCTCCCCCTTCTGATGAGGCCCTGAAGCATTGGGAAAGAGAAGATATTGGCGTTTATAGGCCAAAGACCAGTTTGTTAGAAAAGGAATTTGAGGCTATTAGGCTGAGCCCGTTGAGCGCTTTTTGCGACAAGGGTGTTATTGAAGATACACGTGTGGGACGGCTAGGTGATGTCCTTGTTGCGGCCTGTACGCCGAATAAGGATGGCAGCATACCTAAATTAGAAGGGGCTGAGCTTATAACGGATGCGGAACTGACTTTGATTCAGATGGGTGCATCTGGGCATGAGCAAGAGACTTTTTCGCTCAACGGTGCCTATGAACAATCGGATATGACGAAGTTGTATCCTGTGCTTGATATTTCTCAGAATATGATAGGTGAGGCGCGGGAATGGGGTAAATTATCAAAAGATTTTCGGGCTTTTAGCCGGAATTGCACAGGTGCCGCCGATTTTAGAAAAAATCATGCAAGCCCGGCAGCGGTCAAGTTATACGATCGGATGCACCCTCCTAGAAAATTCGGTATTTTTTAAAAACTCAGTTTGACAAATCTACAAAGCATGGCATTTATAATGCCAAATGAGTAAACAGCAAAATCATAAAACAGATGCAATTATTATAGGCGCAGGCCCGGTGGGCCTGTTTGCTGTGTTTGAGCTTGGGCTGCTGGATATGAAGGCGCATTTGGTTGATATTCTGGACAAGCCGGGCGGGCAATGCGCCGAGCTTTACCCTGAAAAGCCGATCTATGATATTCCCGGATTTCCTCTTGTTATGGCGCAGGAGCTGATTGATCGTCTGATGGAACAGATTAAGCCGTTTAATCCGGTGTTTCATTTGGAACAGATGGCCGAGAGCTTAAAAAAGCTGGATAATGGCAATTGGCAATTAACCACTGACCAAAATGTTGTTATTGAAGCACCTGTCATTGTTATTGCCGCAGGCGGCGGGTCATTTGTGCCCAAGCGCTTGCCGATGAAAGATATTGAAGCCTATGAGGGCAAGTCCGTTTTTTATGCTGTGCGTGAAAAAGAGCGGTTCAGGGATAAGAATATTGTGATCGCGGGCGGCGGCGATTCAGCGCTGGACTGGGCGATAGAATTAGAGAGTCTGGCCGGAAGAATTACGCTCGTACATCGCCGCGATGAGTTTCGCGCGGCACCGGACAGCATCAATAAAATGCGGGCGCTGGTTTCTGAAGGCAAAATGGATTTTCATGTTTCTCAGATGTCAGGGTTTCATGGCGAAGGTGGTCAAATTAGCGCTGTGAGTTTGAAACCGAAAGAAGGCGAGGCTTTTGATGTGGCCTGTGACGGGGTGCTCGCGTTTTACGGTTTGACCATGAAGCTCGGGCCGATTGCGGAATTTGGCCTGAATATGGAGCGTAATCTTATTCCTGTGAATGTCGAAAATTATGAAACTTCAATTTCCGGTATTTTTGCCATTGGTGATATTAATACTTACCCCGGCAAACAAAAACTTATCCTTTCCGGTTTTCATGAGGCCGCGCTTATGGCTCATGCTGCCTATCCTTACGTTTATCCGGGCAAGACTGCGCGCTTCCAGTACACGACATCTTCCAGCGCCGTTCATGAGAAGCTGGGAGTTTAGTGTTTAGTTTTTAGTGATTAGTTGCTACCGTTAGTTTGGCTAAACACTAACAACTTGAACACTAACAACCATGTCCTCTTTTGATATTACAATTGCCGCAGGTGCGGGTTACAAGCTGGTGTGGGCCGAGCGTAGCTATTTAATAAAGCTGGCCGCTGCGCCGTTTCTGATTAAGCTTGTTTGTTTTATGGTTGTCTTGCTTTTGGGTTGGGAAACGAACTTTATTCGCCAGGCTCTGGTTATGTTGCCCTCCTATTTTGCCGATGGCTGGCTTTTCTCTCACCTTGTGCGGCTTGTTTTTCTGGATCAGCGCTGGCCTTTTCGGCCAACGGGTAATACCGGCAAGGACATGCAGATTTTGCAAGACCGGGCGCTGGGTATTATGAGGGGAATGCTCAGTTTTGTTGTCATCAGATTCCTTATGGCTGGTGTGACGGCTGTTTTGTACGGATATAGTCAGGTGGCTCATATAGAGGACGCACAAGACGGGGGCGTTAGTCTGCTTATGTTTGTTATTGCGCTCGCCAGCCTTATTTCCTTCTTCTGGGCTTTTCGGCTTTTATGGCTCTATATTCCGGCGGCCGTTAATTATCCGCTCCGGTGGTTTATGCGTGATTTGGGTGGGTATTTCACTTCATGGCACTTGATAGGGCTGTGGCTGTTTTGTTTTGTTCCACCCTTTTTTACTTTTGGTTTGGTATTCTCAGTTCTAAGTGCTGCGGCAGGAGATCCGGAGGGGGCGACTGGGATTATTTTTGTTGCTAATTTGTTGCGCGTGCTTCTGGATACGCTGGTGGGCGTTCTTTCTACGGCATGTATCGCTTACGGCATTAAAAAATACATATTGCCGTCTGCTGATAACGAGGCATAGCTTTCTACTGAAGTGTTAATTCAACATCATGGAATTTCGTATCGCCCGGTGTGATAAGTTCTTTGCTGGCAACGTAAACTGAATGAAGTTTGCCATCGAGATTGCTGTCCCAGAAATCAAGAAAACCGTACAGAACAGGGAATTTGGGCGCGATATCATATTCTTGCCATACGTAGCTTTGGAGTAGTTCCGGGAAATCCGGCATATGATAATATATCTCCGCCGTTGTCAGGCGGTAGTCTTTTACAAATTGTTTTTCAAAATTAGCCATTCATAAAACCTCCTGGTTTTTTCTTTCTATTACAAACCATTATAGCAAAAAATCCTGTTTTACTAAAGACCATGATGACATAGGCTCCTTGCAAAACCGTTAATGGAAGCGCGTTAGCTAATGCTGCGGCGCAGCGCGATATGTAAGAAAAGACTTGAAATATATGCGCAGGTAGCCTAAATAGTTGGCATCTACGACATTAATGAATGTGGGCAGAAAGGTTCTGCTGGTAGATTATTTGTTTTAAAACAATAACTTAGGAGTGTAGCGAAGATGAAATTTCGTCCATTGCATGATCGTGTATTAGTCCGTCGTCTGGATCAAGATGACAAAACAGCCGGTGGTATCATTATTCCTGACACAGTGCAGGAAAAGCCTATGGAAGGCGAAATCGTTTCCGTAGGGACAGGTCATATCAATGATAATGGCGAGGTTCGTCCGCTTGATGTTAAGTCCGGTGACCAGATTTTGTTTACCAAATGGTCCGGCACGGAAGTGACGATTGATGGTGAAGATCTTCTCGTTATGAAAGAATCAGACATCATGGGAATTATCGAAGCTGGCAAAAAGAAAAAAGCCGCTTAAATCAAACAGACTTAATTTTAAAGAGGAAAATATAATGACTGCTAAACAAGTTAAATTTCATGGCGATGCCCGTGATCGTATGCTCAAAGGCGTTAATATTCTTGCCGATGCTGTAAAAGTGACGCTGGGACCAAAAGGTCGTAATGTTGTGCTTGATAAATCATTTGGCGCGCCGCGTATTACCAAAGATGGTGTTACGGTTGCTAAAGAAATTGAGCTGGAAGACAAGTTCGAAAACATGGGCGCGCAGCTTGCTGCTGAAGCGGCCAAAAAGACCAACGATCTTGCTGGTGATGGTACAACGACTTCGACTGTTTTGGTTCAGGCCATGGTCAGAGAAGGTGTTAAGGCCGTTGCTGCCGGTATGAACCCGATGGATCTTCGTCGCGGCATGGACAAGGGCGTTACGGCCGTTGTTGCGGAACTTGGCAAAAATGCCAAGCAGGTTAAAAGCAATGCAGAGATTGCACAGGTTGGCACTATCTCAGCCAATGGCGAGAGTGAAATTGGTGAGTATATTGCTGAAGCGATGGAAAAAGTGGGTAATGAGGGCGTTATCACAGTTGAAGAAGCCAAAAGCATGGAACTGGAGCTGGACGTTGTTGAAGGCATGCAGTTTGATCGTGGCTATCTGTCACCTTACTTCATCACGAACCCTGACAAGATGGTTTGCGAACTTGAAAACCCTTATATCCTGCTTCATGAATCAAAGCTGTCTAACTTGCAGTCGATGCTTCCTATTCTTGAAGCCGTTGTACAGAGTGGTCGTCCGCTTCTGATTATTGCTGAGGACATTGAAGGCGAAGCTTTGGCAACGCTGGTTGTGAATAAATTGCGCGGTGGTTTGAAAATTGCTGCTGTTAAGGCGCCTGGCTTTGGTGATCGCCGTAAAGCGATGCTGGAAGACATGGCTGTTCTTACGGGTGCGCAGGTTATTTCCGAAGACCTTGGTATCAAGCTGGAGAATGTTGAACTTTCCATGCTGGGTACGTCCAAGAAAGTCCGCATCACCAAAGATGACACAACTGTCATCGATGGTTCTGGCAAGAAAAAAGATCTCACAGCTCGTATTGCTCAGATCAAAGCACAGATTGAAGAAACAACGTCTGACTATGATAAGGAAAAACTGCAGGAGCGTCTGGCGAAACTCGCTGGCGGTGTTGCTGTGATCCGTGTTGGCGGTGCGACTGAAATGGAAGTGAAAGAACGTAAAGACCGCGTTGATGATGCCATGAACGCAACCCGCGCCGCCGTTGAAGAAGGTGTTGTCGCTGGTGGCGGTAGTGCACTTCTGTTCGCAACAAGAGCTTTGAAAAAACTCGAAGGCGACAATAATGACCAGCAAGTCGGTATTGATATTGTCCGCCGGGCTATTCAGGCTCCTGTCCGTCAGATTGCTGAAAATGCCGGGGTCGAAGGCTCCGTTGTTGTTGGCAAAATCATGGACGAGAAAAGCATCAATTATGGTTTTGATGCTCAGGAAGGTAAATACAAAGACCTTGTTAAAGCGGGTATCATTGACCCTGTTAAAGTCGTGCGCACAGCGTTGCAAGATGCTTCGTCTGTTGCCGGTCTTCTTATTACGACTGAAGCCATGGTGACTGATGTGCCATCTGATAAAGATTCTGGCGGCGGTATGCCGGACATGGGCGCCATGGGCGGCATGGGTGGTATGGGCGGCATGATGTAAGTCTGCTTTCCATTCACTTGATACAAATATAAAAGAGCCGTATGGTCTATCCATGCGGCTCTTTCTTTTGACAGCTTTGGTTTTTTTTATATCTGCGCCAATTTATGCGTTGGAGCTTTCCGGCGTCTTAACGCAGGGCGGATTGGTGATTGGCACGGCGACGCCCGGTTCAAAAATTGAACTGGACGGGCAGCAAGTAGAGCTAACGGATGAAGGGCATTTTGTTTTTGGTTTTGGCCGCGATCATGGCGCGGCGGCGCTTTTAAAAATTACGACTCCCGAAAGCAAAACAGAAGAGTATAATCTTGTTATCCGGCAAAGAGAGTACAATATCCAGCGTATTGATAAATTGCCGGGGAAAATGGTGTCACCGCCGGAAGGCACCTGGGAGCGAATTGCCAGTGACCGTACTTTGGTTGCGAATGCGCGGGAGAATAGCACAAGCACCCCCCATTTCTTGCGCGGCTTTATTCGCCCGGCTGAAGGGATTGTTTCCGGCGTTTACGGCAGCCAGCGCATTCTAAACGGTAAGCCGAAGCAGCCCCATTACGGCGTGGATTATGCTGCGCCGGAAGGTGCGCCCGTGATGGCTCCGGCAGATGGCATCGTGCGCCTTGCCCATGCGGATCTGTATTATACAGGCGGGACGATTATTATAGATCACGGCCATGGTGTGTCTTCGACCTTGATGCATATGAGCGCGCTTCATGTTGAGGCGGGGCAACGCGTTAAACAGGGCGCGCTTATTGGCGCGGTTGGATCGACAGGCCGCGCCACCGGCCCGCATCTTGACTGGCGCATGAACTGGCGCGATGCCCGTATCGACCCGATGACATTGGTGCCGGAATTGACAGAATAAAGCTTGTGTCTTGTCTTCTTTATGTGCTTACATGCGTCCATATTTCATAAAACATATTGGGGTTTACGATGTTTCATAGATATTTTAATAGCAAATCATTCGGATTTAAAGCTGTGGCTGCTTTTACGCTGGCGACATGGGCGATGTTTGCGATGCCGGAAGTTTCATCGGCTAAAATGCGCTTCTTCACAGAACAGGAAGTGGCGGCGCGGGACTTTGCCGCTTATATTGCGGAGACGGCAGATTCAAATGATTACAAAAATCGTTTTAATACAATGAGGGCAGATATGGAGAAGAACCCTTCTCTTGCCGGTACGGCTGTCAAAGCTTTGCCTGTATTATTTGATCAAAATAATTTGGATATGTGGGACAGGGCGCTCCAGACATTAGGCTGGATTAATGAAGTCTATCCGTTTCATGCTGATGCGGTGTCTGAAGCCTTAAAAGGAACTCTTGAGTCTTTGGAGTCTTTAGTTATTCAGGAAAATGATACGCGGTCGCGATTCTATGCGTCGGACATGGCGCGTATAATTGGTCTGTCCCATGCCGATTACAACGTGAAGGCCCTGCAATTTATAGAGCGCTTTCGCCTTGTTGATGATAATAATCCTGACATTCGGCATGCAAACATTATAGGCGTTGTCCAATTGATAAAGAGTGAAAAATCCGCAACGCTCGCCCTTAAAATACTGGAACCGCTCGCAAAGAATTTAGACAAGTTTGATGATGAGGCGGCGTACAGCATTGTATTTGGTATAGGTATAATCGGCATAGGATACAGCGCTTACACAAGTACTGCGATTGATTTGCTGGAACCAGCTTTGAGGATCCTAGACCAAAATGGTGCCTATAGAGAGATGAGGCTTATTGCAGATGAGCAGGAAGACCACGCGCAGAGAATTGTCGACATCCTGAAAACTAAAATCGCTGAAGGTCAGTCCGGCGCTCGGCCTGTGCACACCTTAAGAATGATTGCGGATAGTAACGACAGATATCTGCCCGATTCTTTTGAGGCTATGGCGTCTTTTACCAGACAGAATAATGATTCGGCTATGGCTGGGAAGCTGGCAGTTATGGGCCAGACCTACAAAGCTTATACTCCTAAAGTCCTTGCCGCTTTTAAGGATATAATTTCCAAAGACATTACGCTGTTCAAAAATATAGGCGTTATGCAGGCAGTTTCCGACATTGGTGACAGACAGCCGGAATATTTGTTGGAGGTGATGGATTTTATGACGGCGGCTATAACAAAAGCCATGGAAGGGAAAGAAAAAAATTGGCACGTGGTTGAGAATGCTGCGGAGAGAATGAGATGGCTGCAGGCTGTTTATCAGGTGAAGGTGATCGACAAGACACCAAAACCAGGACAAGCGCCTGTGCCGAAAGCACCATAACTCATGCCTGAACTTCCCGAAGTTGAAACCGTTTGCCGGGGGATGGAGAAAGCCCTCAAGGGGCGAATCATTACAAATGTAAATCAGCGGCGTAAAAATTTGCGCGTGCCTTTTCCGGCGAATCTTTCCCGTAAACTTGAAGGACAAAAAGTTGAGCAGCTCGGTCGCCGGGCAAAATATATTTTGCTTGGTCTTACAAATCAAAAAACGATGATTCTTCATCTCGGGATGTCGGGGAGAATTTTATTAGTCCCACCGAATCAAGATTACGAAATTCAAAAACACGATCATCTGATTCTCTCTTTCGACGATGATTCGAAAGTGGTGTTTAACGATGCGCGGCGATTCGGCATGGTGATGCTGGCCAGTGAAAATGAACTGGAAGGTCACAAGGCGTTTAAGGCACTCGGGCCGGAGCCTTTGGGAAATAATTTTTCCAGCTTGGTTCTTTTTGAAGCGCTCAAAAATAAAAAGACGAGCATCAAGGCGGCGCTGATGGACCAGCGCGTGGTCGCCGGGCTGGGCAATATATATGTCTGCGAGGCGCTTTTTTATGCCGGGATAGATCCCGCGCGTATTGCGGCCAGCATCACTGAAAAAGAATCGAATAAACTGGTGCAGGTGATTCGCGACGTTTTGGACAAAGCGATTAAAGCGGGCGGCAGCACACTTAAGGATTATCACAAGGCTGATGGCACGCTCGGTTATTTTCAGTACCAGTTTGCTGTTTATGATCGGGAAGGGCAGGCTTGCCCCGGATGCATCTGTGATGTAAGCAAAATAGGCGGGGTTAAAAAAATAACGCAGGGCGGACGGTCAACTTATTACTGTTCTCAAAAACAAAAATGAAAATAAGATTTTTAATTTTTATAGTGGCGATGATTTGTAGTGCGGGGGCTGCTGTTTTTGCCGATAGCGCAAACAGAGTTCAGGAGCAGGAATTTTTTGAATCGCCAAGCGATATACCTTTGATGCCCGGTCTTTATGAAGTGCCGGATGAATTGGTTGTTTTTGATAAGCCGGGGGGGCGCATTATCGAATCAGTTGCGGCGTCCAAAGCTCTTGCCGGCGGTGAGATTCGTGCTTTTTATAATCAGGTGCTGCCGCAAATGGGATGGTCAAAAAGCGGGCCAAATGCTTTTATCAGGCAAGATGAATTGTTGATAATGAAGATCGAGACTCAGGATGATTTGAGCATTATCAGGTTTATGGTTTCCCCGCGTCAGTAGGTGAAGTATCTGATACAAAAAGCTTTGTACGGTTTATCTTGACAAGAAGGGGCGATAGAGCGTAAAACTCTTCGATCCTGTGGATAAAAAGGGCTTCATATCGCTTATGGGAAGCGGTTTTGGGTAAATTTAATTGGTTTTAAGAGGTTAAAGAAAAAATGGCTAATCACGCTTCTTCAAAGAAAAGAATTCGTAGCACCGCAAAGCGTGCTGAAGTTAATGGTGCGCGCCGTAGTCGCATGCGTACATTTATTAAAAAGATTGAAAGTGCCATTACGGCAGGAGACGCAAAGCAGGCAAATGACGCGTTGCGTGAGGCTCAGCCTGAGATTCACCGTGGTGTGGCAAAAGGAATTCTGCATAAAAATACAGCAGCAAGAAAATTATCACGGTTGTCTGCGCGTATTAAGGCTTTGAAATCGGCCGCGTAGAGCAAACTAACTTAGTAATTCAAAAGTAAAAACAACGTCTTATTGTAATCTAAAGAAGTAATTCTTTAGATCTACAGGCGTACCCAAAATAAAAAATTGAAAAAAAATTTCTTTTTAAATGTTCTCTGTTTGATCTTATTGCAATCATCAAAAAAACATCTTACTGTCATCTTTATCAACTGACGGGGCGAATTTTTGAAAGTTTGCTAATAATCTGGAAGTTGGAGAATAAAGCCTTTTGAAGTGACTTTTTTCTGTGTTATTTCGAGGATCGTCCTGATCCTGGTAGGTAGAGGAGTGGAGCGCGGTAGCGCTTATTAAGAAAGAGCGAAGGCTGGACTGAAATATAAACAGGCGTTGTAAATACGTCGTTCTTCAGTAAGTGCCTTTTAAAATTTAAGTTGATCCAGAAGTTTGTAGATGCACGTGTCATTGCGCGTTTGCAGCGGGTATTTTTTGCCTTTTTTAGAGGGCGGAAACGAAAGAACTTAAAAATATTTTTTAGATGACAGTTTATTTTTGAATCAGGAGTTGAAGAACCAAAATGACCGAAATTGCAAAACAAGGCTCTGTCGCAGCCGCCAAAGAAGAAGTCATAGAAAAAGCCATCAAGGAAGAGTCCTATGTGCCATCAAAGGAAATTAGAGATCTCTGGAAAAAGGTTCACAGTGCTATGCGCGGTGAATTCGGCGAGGCCGTATTTCGTAGCTGGCTAAAGCCTTTGACGCTGCGGGCATGTTATCACGGCGCTTTGGAAGTTTCGGTTCCTACTCGTTTTATGCGTGACTGGATTCAAACTCATTATGCTGGCCGTATTCTGGAGATGTGTGTTGAGAAGGATCCCAATATAAAACGCTTTGAAGTTGTTGTTGTTCAAAATGCGATTCTTGCTGATGATGAGTCGGGAGAGCAGAGCAAAAAATTAAAGGCAAACGAAAACAAGAAGGAAGAAGACCCTTATAATTTATCTTCTCCTTTTGATCCGCGCTTTTCTTTTGAGGCTTTCGTTGTTGGCAAGCCGAATGCGCTGGCCCATGCTGCGGCACGTCGCGTGGTTGAGTCTCAAAATGTTCCGTTTAACCCGCTGTTCCTTTATGGCGGGGTTGGTTTGGGTAAAACCCACCTTATGCACGCTATCGGCTGGGCTATGAAGCAGCACTGGCCAGAGCGTCGCGTGATGTATATGTCGGCGGAAAAGTTCATGTATCAATTCGTCAAAGCGCTACGGACGAAAGATACCATGGGTTTCAAAGATACCTTCCGGTCTGTTGATGTGTTGATGATTGATGATATTCAGTTCATGAGCGGCAAAGAGAGCACGCAGGAAGAGTTTTTCCATACCTTTAATGCGCTGGTTGATTTGAACAAGCAGATCATTATTTCGGCTGATAAGTCGCCGTCTGATTTACTCGGGCTTGAAGAGCGTTTGCGTTCACGCCTCGCCTGGGGACTGGTGGCTGATATACATCCGAGCACTTATGAATTACGTCTTGGTATTGTGCAGTCCAAGCGCGAGCAGTTGCAGGCCGATATTCCTGATGCTGTGCTTGAGTTCCTGGCCTTGAAAGTGACGTCCAATATACGTGAGCTTGAAGGCGCGCTGAACCGGATTGTGGCGCATGCCGAAGTGGCCAAACAAAAAGTGACGCTGGAAACAACACAGGAAGTTCTTGTTGATCTTCTCCGTGCTCATGATCGCCGTATCACGATTGATGAAATCCAGCGTAAGGTTGCCGAGCATTACAATATCCGTATGGCGGATATGCACTCTCCGCGCCGGGCGCGGAATGTTGCGCGGCCGCGTCAGGTCGCAATGTACCTGGCCAAGCAGTTAACAGCCCGCTCCCTGCCTGAGATTGGCCGGAAGTTTGGTGGCCGTGACCACACAACGGTCATGCACGCTGTGCGCAAAATCGAAGAGTTGATGGAAGAAGATGCGCAGATTGCACAGGACGTTGAAATCACCCGGCGCGCTCTTACCGGGTGAGACTCTGGCAGGTTCAAGTCGGGGCAGGTTCAAGTCGGGGCAGGTTAAATCAGGGCCGTAAGCGCCCTGATTTTTTCATCCTCAGGAAAAACGTAAAACACTTATGAAACCGTTTGGTTTCCGCGCTTCCTGTGCTATATTTTGATTCCTTACAGAATATTTATGGAACTTGGGGTAAATGCCATGAAATTTACGATAGATCGCGCCGCATTGCTAAGATCACTTAATCATGTTCAGAGCGTTGTTGAACGCCGGAACACTATTCCAATACTTTCGAACGTGCTTTTAAAAGCGGAAGACGGGACTTTGACCATGTCAACGACGGACATGGATCTTGAGGTCCATGAGTCTGTTGCTGCTGAGGTGACAGCGCCGGGGGCGACAACTGTTCCCGCTCATACATTGCATGATATTGTGCGCAAGCTTCCCGATGATTCCAGTGTCGTTTTGAATTTAGGTGATGATGGCAACATCATGACTGTAGAAGCGGGGCGCTCTAACTTTAAGTTGAGCTGTTTGCCGGTGGCAGACTTTCCGGAAATTGCCAATGCTGATTTCCCCGTGAGCTTTTCTATTCCTGCGGCTGATCTGCGGGCGCTGATTGACCGGACTAAATTTGCGATGTCGACTGAGGAAACCCGTTATTACTTAAACGGAATTTATATCCATGAGACGGAAGTTGACGGCGCAAAAATTCTGCGGGCTGTGGCAACGGACGGTCACCGTCTGGCGCTGTTTGATATGGCTTTGCCGGAAGGGGCGAGTGGTATGCCGGGCGTTATTGTGCCGCGTAAGCTTGTCGGTGAGTTGCGTAAGTTGCTTGAAGAGGCGGCTGACACTATTCAGGTGAGTTTATCAGAAAGTAAAATCCGTTTTGCCTTTGATCATATTGTCCTGACGAGCAAGTTGATCGATGGAACATTCCCGAATTATGATCAGGTTATTCCCAAGGGCAATGACAAAATGGTTGAGGTTAATCCGAAAACTTTCAGTCAGGCCATTGACCGTGTTTCCACTATTTCTGATGGCAAGTCACGCGCTGTGAAGGTGTCGCTGGCCGGTAATACGATGACGCTTTCTGCGAATTCGCCGGAAGCCGGTAGTGCGACGGAAGACATTGAAATTCATGGTAATGATAATATGGAGATCGGCTTTAATGCCCGGTATTTGCTCGATATTACCAGTCAGATTGAGGGCGATGGCTGCAGTCTGGCACTGGCCGATCCGGCTTCGCCAACGATTATCCGCGACACGAGTGATAATAGCGCGCTTTATGTTTTGATGCCGCTGCGGGTGTAATTTAAAATTAATAATATTAAGGGGGCGCAGAGTGATCTGTGCCCTTTTTTTGTTTTTCTATAAATCCTTCTGTGCTCTCCTCCTGCTCTGTGGTTAAATTAAACTATGTCTTGGGTTCGGGAATTACAGCTTACAAATTTTCGCTGCTATGAGCAGGCGCGGTTAACGGATTTATCTGCCGGGCCGGTTGTGCTCTATGGCCCGAATGGCGCGGGTAAAACCAATGTACTGGAGGCCGTGTCTTTTTTGGTGCCGGGGCGCGGTTTGCGCGGGGCAAAAATTACGGAAGTGCAGAAACGTGGGGAAACGCCGCAGCCTTGGTCGGTCGCTTCCAAAGTTGAAACGCTCTATGGTGAAATGCGGCTTGGCACCGGGCGTGACCCTGCAAAAGACAAGCGAATCGTCCGGGTTAACGGTGAAACAGCCAAAGGGCAGAATGCGCTGGCGGAATATCTATCTTGTGTCTGGCTGACCCCGCAGATGGATCGTCTTTTTATTGACGCGCCCTCTGCGCGGCGGCGGTTTCTGGATCGTCTTGTTTTTGCCTTTGATCCTAGTCACTCAGGGCGCGTGACACGGTATGAGAACGCGCTGCGCCAGCGTTCCAAACTTTTACAGGGTGAAGAAAAATGTGACGAAACATGGCTTGCGGGGTTAGAGGAAACAATGGCGCAGACAGGTGTTTCTGTCGCCGCGGCGCGTCAGGAATTTGTTTCCCGCCTGCAACAGGCAAGTCAGCAATCTGATAATGCAGAGCTGTTTCCCAAGGTGCGCCTGCGGGCTGCAGGCACGATTGAAGAGCTTTTATCTCATTCCCCGGCGATTGAGGTTGAGGAAATGTTTAAATATCAGCTCCGGGAAACGCGTAAGCAGGATGCGTTAACCGGCGGCGCCGCCACCGGGCCTCACAAAAGTGACCTCGGTGTTTGGTATGCGGCGCGCGATATGCCAGCGGATCAATGCTCTACCGGGGAGCAAAAGGCGCTGTTGATTGGTATTATTTTAGCGCATAGCCGCTTGATTAATGCCGAGCGTGGCGCACCGCCAATCTTGCTTTTAGACGAGGTCGCGGCGCATCTTGATGATGGACGTCGGGGGGCGCTACATGAAATTTTACTTTCCATGGGCGGGCAGGTCTGGCTGACGGGAACGGACAAAAAACTCTTTGATGATTTGGGGGGTAAGGCCTCTTATTTTTCCATTGAAAACAGTCACATAGAGCCGGTTCGGCAAAGGGAGGCAGCGTAGCGTTTTCTTCTTTGTAAAGGCGCAGTTTTAAGGTGCTTTTACGAAAGGTATATGCTATAAAAAATCACTCTCAGAAGTGCAGAAATCTGCGATTTTTACAGTGTAAACGAGAAAAAGAGAATCATGGCTGAAATGGCAAAAGAAGATAAGATCGCCGCGGGCGAAAACGATAATTACGGCGCAAAAGATATTAAAGTCCTTAAAGGGCTGGAGGCCGTTAAAAAGCGTCCCGGCATGTATATCGGTGATACTGATGATGGTTCCGGTCTGCATCACATGGTTTATGAAGTTGTTGATAATGCGATTGATGAATCGCTGGCCGGGCATTGTGACCGGGTCGATGTTATTTTAAACGCTGATGGGAGCGTAACGGTTAAGGATAACGGGCGCGGTGTTCCGGTTGAAATTCACAAAGAAGAAGGCATTTCGGCGGCTGAAGTGATTATGGTTCAGCTTCATGCTGGCGGTAAATTCGACCAAAATTCCTATAAAGTTTCCGGCGGTTTGCACGGCGTTGGTGTTTCCGTTGTGAATGCCCTGTCTGAAAAGCTGGAACTGCGGATCCACCGTGACGGTAAAGAATGGTATATGCGTTTCAAGGATGGTGCTTCTGAGGCGCCTCTGAAAGCTCTTCGTGATCTGGAAGAGGGCGAGCGTAATGGTACAGAGGTTACATTTTTGCCGTCTCCGACCACTTTTACTATGACGGATTTTAAATTTGTGACGCTGGAAGACCGTTTGCGCGAACTTGCTTTTTTGAATTCAGGGGTCAATATTTATCTAACAGATAAGCGCGAAGACCCGGTTCTGGAATCTCACCTTCACTATGAGGGTGGCCTTAAAGAATTTGTTCTTCATCTGGACCGCAGCAAAACATCGCAGCTCGGTAAGCCAATTTCTGTGATTGGTGAAGATAACGACATGACTGTGGAGGCCTCTCTGCAATGGAACGATTCGTTCCATGAGAATATGCATTGTTTCACCAATAATATTCCGCAGCGCGATGGCGGCACACACTTGGCCGGTTTCCGCGATGCCCTGACCCGTACGATGGGTAAGTATGCCAAGGATAGCGGTATGCTCAAAGGTGAGAAAACGTCTCTGACCGGGGAAGATATTCGCGAAGGCATGACCTGCGTTTTGTCCATAAAGGTGCCTGATCCGAAATTTAGTTCCCAGACCAAGGACAAGCTGGTTTCGTCTGAAGTTCAGCCGGTCGTGAGCTCTGTGATTAGTGAGGTTATCGGCACGTGGCTGGAAGAAAATCCAAAAGAAGCCAAGCAGATTGTCGGTAAGATTATTCAGGCCGCGCAGGCGCGTGAAGCGGCCCGCAAGGCGCGCGAAATGACGCGCAAAAACTCGATGGATGTTTCATCCTTGCCGGGCAAGTTGGCGGATTGTCAGACCAAAAATGCTGAAGAGGCCGAGATATTTATCGTTGAGGGTGATTCTGCCGGTGGTAGTGCCAAGCAAGGCCGGAACCGAAGAAATCAGGCTATCCTGCCGCTGCGTGGTAAAATCCTGAATGTTGAGCGGGCGCGTGATGATAGAATGCTTGGTAATCAGGAAATCGGAACCATGATTACGGCATTGGGAACGGGCTATGGCGATGAATTTTTTGATATAGAAAAACTGCGCTACCATAAAATTATTATCATGACCGATGCTGATGTTGATGGCGCGCATATTCGGACGCTGCTTCTGACCTTCTTTTATCGCAAAATGCCGGAAATCATTGAGGGCGGCTATCTCTACATTGCCCAGCCACCACTCTTTAAATTAAAGCGCGGTAATTCGGAGCTTTATTTGAAAGACCAGGCGGCGATGGATGAATATTTGGTCGAGGTTTCGATTAATGATCTTGCCTTTACTGATGCCATTGGCGTGGCGCACACTGGCGCGGATTTGAAAGATATCACTTTGAAGGCCGGTAAAATTAACAAAGCCATTGCTGCTGTGAATGCAAAGATCAATAACCGTATTGTTGTTGAGCAAGCGGCGATTGCCGGGGCTTTTGATGAAAAAGTACTGGAAGATCAGGCGCATGGTGAAAAAATGGCGGCGAAGATTGTAGAGCGTTTAGACAGGCTTGCACTGGAATTTGAACGCGGCTGGAAAGCTGAATTTACGTTTAATGGTGGTTATAATTTAACGCGAGTTTTGCGCGGCGTAACTGAGCGTGTGGATATCCTGCCCGACCAAATTCGTGTTGGTTTGCGTAAAAAGCTCTACCATGACCTGGAGTGGCTGCAGGAGAATTTTGATAAGGAAACCAGTCTTGTTGCCAAGGAAAACAGAACGGCGCGTATCGATGGCCCGTACGATCTGTTCGAGGCCGTGGAAGCCGAAGGGCGGCGCGGTCTGGCGATTAGCCGCTATAAGGGTCTTGGTGAAATGAACCCGGAACAGCTCTGGGAAACCACGCTTGATCCTGACGCGCGTACGCTTTTGCAGGTCACTGTTGAGGATGCGCAGGGCGCGAATGATTTATTTTCTACCCTGATGGGCGAGAAAGTCGAGCCGCGCAAAAAATTCATTCAGGATAATGCCTTGAGTGCGACAAATATTGATACTTGATATTTTTAAATATGACTTCTTTAGCAGAAAAATTAAGTGATGTTATTGGCGCAGTTTTTGCGGCGCATGATTTGCCTGAAACGCTTGGGCATGTAAGAGTTTCCGATCGCCCTGATTTGGCGCAATTCCAGTGTAACGGGGCGATGGCGGCGGCAAAGCTTGCCAAAAAAAATCCGCGCGAAATTGCAAATGATATTGCTGAAAAGTTAAAGGATGAGCCCGCACTCTCCAAAATCGAAATCGCCGGGCCGGGTTTTATTAACCTTAATATTACCGATGAATTTTTAGCAATGCATCTTGCCGGCATTACCGGTGATGAGCGGCTGGGCGTGGCCGCGTTTGCGTCTGAAGGTGAAGAAATTGTCGTTGATTATGGTGGAGCCAATGTCGCCAAAGCCATGCATGTAGGGCATTTGCGCCCGACAATTATCGGTGATTGTGTCAAGCGCATACTGGATTTTGCTGGATATAAGGCGTTGGGCGATGTCCATATGGGCGACTGGGGTTTGCCGATGGGGCAAATTATCAGTGAATTTGAAGAACTCAACCCGGACTGGATTTATTTTGATTCTGATATAGAGGGGCCTTATCCGGAAACCCCGCCTTTTAGTTATAGCGAACTTGAGAAAATTTATCCTGAGGCTTCTATTGCCTGTAAGGCTGATTCTGCGCGCTTGGAAAAAGCGAAGCAGGCGACCAAGGATTTGCAGGATGGCCGTCCCGGCTACCGGGCACTGTGGCAACATTTTATGGGATTATCGAAGGATAATCTAAAGCGGAATTTTGATTCTGTTGGTGTTCATTTTGAAATCTGGAAAGGGGAGGCCGACGTGAATTCCCTGATCCCTGCTGTTGAAAAAGACTTAAGGGAAAAAGGGTTGGTCGCTGAAAGCGAGGGCGCGCTTGTTGTTCCCGTTTCGGAAGAGAGTGATAAAAAGGAAATGCCGCCTCTGATGTATTATAAATCGGACGGCGCTATGACCTATGGCACGACCGATTTGGCAACCATATATGATCGCGTTCAGCTCTATGGAGAGGCGCTTGCTAAAATAGTTTATGTTACGGACAAGCGGCAGAATTTGCATTTTGAGCAGGTTTTCCGCGCGGCAGGCAAGGCAGGTTACGCCATCGAGGCACCGGAACTTGTCCATATTGGTTTTGGCACACTGAACGGCCCGGACGGTAAACCGTTTAAGACGCGCGATGGCGGAGTCATGAGGTTTGACCAGCTTGTGAGTATGGCCATTGATAAAGCCATGCAGCGTTTAATGGAGGCGGATCTTGCCGGTGACTTTGATGATTCCGAAAAGCAGAATATTGCGCATAAGGTCGGTGTCGGCGCGATTAAATTCGCGGATCTTTCCAACCAGCCTCATGTTGATTATATTTTCGATATGGATCGTATGGTTAGTTTTGAAGGAAAAACCGGGCCGTATTTACAGTATCAGGCGGTGCGGATTAAATCTCTGCTGAGAAAAGCAGAGGGTCAGGGTGATGCGCCGGGCTGTGATTTTATTATAAAAGATGAAGATAGGGCTCTGGCTTTATTGCTCACGGAAATGCCGGATGTTTTTGAGCTGGCGCTGCAGAACTACATGCCGCATCATATTTGTGAATATGCTTATAAGCTGGCGAGTGCTTTCAGTAGCTTCTATGCGAATTGTCACATCCTCTCTGAAAAAGACGAAGCGCTTAAGGCCAGCCGTCTCGCGCTTTGTGATTTATCTCGCAGGCAGCTGGAACTGACGCTTGGCTGGCTTGGCATTGAAGTGCCGGAGAGAATGTAGCGATGAACAAGGCAGCCATTTTAATATCACTTGTTATTATTCTTTGTGATCAGTTTACCAAAGCGCTGGTGCTGAAATTTATAGCCGGAAACTCTATTGCGGTTTTGCCTTTCTTTAATCTGGTGCTGGTTTGGAACCGGGGTGTTAGTTTCGGTATGTTCAGCGATAACGGCACTTATGGCGCGCTGGTGCTGATTGTTATGTCGCTTATTATTATCGGTTTTTTGATCGCCTGGCTGACAAGAATAGAGGATAAATTCCTATCCACAGCCGTTTTTGTCATTATTGCCGGGGCTCTGGGCAATGTCATTGACCGCGTGCGTTTTGGCGCAGTCATTGATTTTCTTGATTTTCATGCCTTTGATTGGCACTACCCGGCTTTTAATATTGCGGATTCAGCTATTGTTTTGGGCATTGCCTTCATCCTTTTCGATAGTATAGTCTTGGAACCGAAACGGAAGGGAACCTAGTTTTATGAAATGGCTGAGTAGCATTACTGTTATCGCACTTTTTCCTTTGCTGGCCTTAACGGCTTGTGAAAGTGCAAAAGAGGAATTGGGTTTAACGCGGCAAGCACCGGATGAGTTTGCCGTTATTAAACGGGCACCGCTTGAAATGCCGCCTGATTACTCTCTTCGTCCCCCTCGGCCCGGTATGGCGCGTCCACAGGAAGCACAGCCGGAAAAACAGGCCAAAGCAGCTGTTTTCGGTGATGGTTCTTCGCAGCAAACGAGAACGCAGCCAGGAGGCGGTGAATCTGCCTTGTTGCAAAAGGCCGGTAGCCAGATTGCGCAGCCCGGTATCCGTGCCCGTATTGATCATGAAACGGCAGTCCTTGAACCGAAAGATAAGCCGGTGGCTGAAAAGCTTTTGGGCTGGTCAATGGGCGGTGATGAGAAAGCGTCAGCCACGATTGTTGATGCGAAAGGAGAGGCTGAGCGTTTGAAGAAAAACGCCGATGAAGGAAAGCCGGTGACTTCAGGAGAAACGCCAACTATTGAAGAATAAATTTTTTTTCTGGCTTTCACTGTATTCTTGCGCTATATAATGCGCATTCCCTGACAATAAGGAACGTAATTAACCGGCAACCCCGCGCTACGAACCTTTGGTCAAAAAGAATTAAAAGCCTAATGGAGAGGTAGAAAAATGGTAAAAATGTCGCCTACAGATTATATCCGCCAGGTGCGGTCTGAAATGCAAAAAGTGACGTGGCCGTCACGCAAGGAAACGTCAACCAGCACAATTGCTGTTTTTATAATGGTGACTTTTGCATCGGTGTTTTTGTTTTTGGCTGACCAGTTTATGGCTTTTGCCGTCCGGCTTATTTTAGGGCTGGGCCTGTAAAAGGAACGACTAGAAAGGATTTATGGTATGAGTACAAATATTCAAGAAAGTGGCGAGAATAGTAAAATGTCAAAAAAACGTTGGTATGTTCTGCATGTTTATTCCGGGTTTGAAAACAAGGTTTCCGAAGCCATCATGGAAAAGGCGCGGAAAAAAGGTTTGGCGGACTATATAGAGGAAATTATGGTGCCTACTGAAGAGGTCGTCGAGGTTAAGCGCGGTCAGCGCGTGAATACCGAGCGCAAGTTTTTCCCCGGTTATGTTTTGGCGAAACTGGACCTTAATGACGATGTTTGGCATTTGATTAAGGATACCCCCAAGGTTACGGGCTTTCTGGGTGCTGGTAACCGGCCATCGCCGATCAGCAATAAAGAAGCTGAATCGCTGATGAAGCAGATTCAGGAAGGGGTCGATCGCCCGCGTCCGAGTGTGGTTTACGATATTGGTGAAGAGGTCAAAGTCATTGACGGGCCGTTTGCATCTTTCAATGGTACCGTTGAAGATCTTGATGAAGAAAAAGCGAAGTTGAAAGTTTCCGTTTCAATCTTTGGCCGGGCAACACCGGTTGAGCTTGAATATAGTCAAGTAGAGAAAACATAAAAAGCTTGTGTTTTTACGTGAATGGCGCTAGATTTCGCGCCACTTACAATTATTGTGGGAGGTTTTCCGGGTAAAGACCAGCCGGAGCTGTACCACAAACCTCTTTAGTAACGCTTTTAGTGAAGGAGGCCAAAATGGCAAAAAAAGCAAAAGGGTTTATTAACCTGACGATTCTGGGTGGCTCCGCCAACCCATCCCCACCTGTCGGTCCAGCTTTGGGTCAGCACGGTGTTAATATTATGGACTTCTGTAATGGCTTTAACAAAAAGACAGAAGACAGCAAGGGCATTCCTATTCCGGTGGTGATTACGGTTTATGAAGACCGTTCTTTTACCTTTATTACTAAGAAGCCTCCGGCGAGCTATTTCATCAAAAAAGCTGTTAAGCTTAAATCCGGTGCTAATCATCCGGGACGTGAGACCGTGGGCCAAATTTCCATGACTCAGCTTAAGAAGATTGCTGAAGAAAAGATGGAAGATCTGAACGCCAATGACATTGATGCGGCGGCAAGGATTATTGCAGGCTCAGCCCGTTCTATGGGCATTGAAGTGGTGGAGGGCTAGAAATCATGACAAGAATAGCTAAAAAAATGAAGGCTGCTTACGAGAGCGTTGATCGTGAAAAGCTTTATGGGGTTGAAGATGCTGTCAAATTGCTCAAAACTTCAGCAAAGAAGCGTAAGTTTGACGAAACTGTAGAGCTTGCCGTTAATTTGGATATTGATCCTCGTCATGCCGATCAGGCTGTGCGTGGCATGTTTGAATTGCCGCATGGTACGGGTAGTAGCGTACGCGTTGCTGTTTTCGCTAAAGATGACAAGGCGAAAGAAGCCAAGGCTGCTGGTGCTGATATTGTTGGTGCTGAAGATTTGGCCGATAAAATCAGAGCGGGCGAAATGGATTTTGACCGTTGTATAGCGACGCCGGATATGATGCCGCTGGTTGGCCAGCTTGGTAAGGTTTTGGGCCCGAAAGGCCTGATGCCCAACCCGAAGCTGGGCACGGTAACGCCAGATGTTAAAAAAGCTGTTGAGGCAGCCAAGGGCGGTTCTATTGAGTATCGCGCTGAAAAGGCTGGTGTTGTTCATGCGGGTGTTGGTAAAGCCAGCTTTGACGATAAAAAGCTGACAGAAAACATCACCGCGCTGGTGAAAGAAATCTTGCGGGTTAGACCATCGGGAGCTAAAGGCACTTATATGAAAAAAGTGACGTTAACCTCAACGATGGGGCCGGGGATCAAGCTTGATCTCACTGCTTTTTCTGCTACGCAGGATAAGAAGAAAGCCGCCTAAGCGTATTTAAAATTAAACCGGGTTTTGTAAGAGCTTCATTGTGTGTACAATGAAGCTCTTATTTTTTGATCACATAACAGGGTTGTTAAAATATGTATTGGGCAATTTTTGGAATATTTCATAGTATTTTTCGCGCTATTTTTGCAGAGGTAAACAAGGTTTACAAAGCGGACCCGTGGCAATTATCTTTCTGGCATGCCAGCGTGGCGGTTCTTATTTTGCTTCCTTTTGTACCGTTTATGGATTGGCCGGCAGATGTAAATTTCTACTTAGCGGCGGTGATGGTGGCGCTGATTTTATCTGTGGGCGTTATTATACAGCTTAATTTGTCCTCAGATAAAAAGGGGCGGGTTTCCAGTATATCCATACCGCTGGAGGCTATTTGCGCGGCCGTGGTCTGGGTCTTGATTACACCTTATATGCTGAACTATTACCTCGATGATATGGTTATGACCGTAGGAGTCGTGTCTGCTTTTACGCTGGCTTCCGTGGCGCTTTTTTTCCTGCGCCCAACTGATTTTTCATGGCCGGCCTTTTTTGTCGTGGCTCCTGTGGGGGTTACTTATGCTGTGGCCGGGGTCGTTACAAAACTAGTGATTCCAGAGGCCCAGCTTATTCCGGCGGCATTGTCCTTTGTCTTGATGAACTATGTTGTTATGACGATTGTGATGGGGGTGTTTGTTTTGCTGAAGGGTAAGGCTAATCCGGGTATGTATAAGGCTTCTATGATTAAGGCGGGGGCTTTGACGGGGTTGTTCTCAACGCTGGCTTACCTGACATTTGTCGTCAGTGTCGTTTATGCACCAAACCCTGGTTACACCAGCTTACTGGCGGTGCTCGTGCCGGTGTGGCTGATGTGGTACCATGAATTGAGACTGGTTGAAGACAAGGCAAAGCCGCTGGCCGGGCTTTTAATTGTTGCCAGTGTCATTCTGTTGATTACATCAACCTGGAGCTAGGGTTACTTTTTAAAAAGTGTGGGCGTTGGAAGTTTTTGTGGCTTGATGCCATAAAGCGGCATAAGCGCGTGGTGCAAAGGCTGGTCGGTTACAAAGGTCGCAAAGTCCCAGCCGGGAATATTTTTTATCATATTTTTTATGCTGTTTTGGTGCGCCTCAAATTCTTTTTTATAGTCATCACGTATGGATTCAACTTTCCCTTTTTCTACGAAGGCGCCTTCATTCTCCATGTCGGTAAATTTAATGCGCCCGCTAAAATCAAGCTCCAGCTCCTGCCGGTCAAGAATTTGGATGATGTGGCCTTTGGTGCCGGCATGGAAGAGTGTTTTTATTGATTGTAATAACTCTTCCGGCGGGGACAGGGCATCGGTAAATATAAAGATATGGCTGTTTTTTTCCAGTCTTTTTCCCCGGTGAGCGGGAACCTTTGGTAAATCTTCCCCTGAATCGTGATGTAAGGAGATTTCGTTGGTAAGGGCATCAATAGCTTTTCTGTCGTTGCGTAGTTTCATGCCGCTTCCCAAAAGGGTGAATTGTTCTCCGGCTTCAATGGCGAGATAGGCCGATGCCATCAGGAGCGTTTCTGCGACTTCTTTTTTTGTATAAAGGGCTTTATCGGATTTGTAATCCATGGAGCCGGAAAGGTCGCACCATAAATAATAGGTCTTTTTGACTTCCATTTCGCGTTCACGGATAAGGAGCGTGTCCCCGCCTTCGCGGTTCGGGGTGCGTGCCGATGCCTTGAAATCAATTTTTCGGGGGTCATCTGCGCCGGCATCGTAGAGTCTAAAGCTATGGAATTCCGTACCTGATCCCGCTTTGCTTCTTTTGCGCATGCCTTGAATTTGGCTGGCTAGTTTGCGCGCTTCCAGACAGAGCTCCGGCAGTTTGGCGGCAATACGCTGGGCCTCGACGCTACGTTTAAAGCCACCCCGTGCGGATTTATCCTTGGACATTGAAGCCTCCTGCGAATTTTTTACTATGATTATTGGAAAGTAGAGTTACACGGGGGCGGTGTGGCTGTCAATTTGTATTTTGTCGTATTTTGTGAAAAAAGCTTGACGGCGGCGGTTTAATTTTGTAATACCTGCGCTCATTCTTATCCAAGACTGCAGGTCGCGATTGTGTAAAGCCTGTATAGATGGGCAAAAGAGTTTCGGCAACGTGACTGAAAACGTGACTGAGATATCTGTTTATTTTCTTGGATAGGGTGAACCGGATGATGGTTTCATCCTTTTTTGTTGGATTATTTTTAGGAGATTATGCGATGCCTATGAGCCGCGTACAAAAAGAGCAGGAAGTGCAGACCCTCAAAGAGCGTTTTGAGGAAAATGATGTTGTGGTTGTTGCTCACTATTCTGGCCTAAGTGTATTGGAAATGTCTGAGTTACGCTCAGCGTTGCGCGCGGAAGGCGCAACCTTCAAGGTAGCGAAGAACAGTTTGGTCAAGCGCGCCCTTACGGGCACCAAATTTGAAGAAATGGCCGGTATGTTTTCCGGTCCAACCGGGGTTGCTGTTTCTAACGATCCTGGTGTGGCCAAAATCGCTTATAAATTTGCCAAGAGCCACGATAAGCTCGTTCTTATTGGCGGGGCCATGGGTGAGCAAATTATGAGCAAGGCGGAAGTGGAGCAGCTTGCGAAACTTCCAAGTCTTGATGAGCTGCGCGGTACGATTATTGGCTTGTTACAAGCCCCAGCGCAGAAAATTGTTGGTGTTGTTGCGGCACCGGCCGGTGGTTTGGCAAGAGTTATCGGCGCTTATGCCGCTAAGGGCGAGTAAAACGTCTGTGAGTTTTAATTTGGGTTTAATGAGTTACTACTATTTAAAAAAGGAGAAGTACTATGGCTGCTAATATTGAGAAAATCGCAGAAGATCTATCTGCTTTGACAGTGATGGAAGCTGCAGATCTTGCAAAAGTTCTGGAAGAAAAATGGGGCGTTTCTGCCGCAGCACCTGTTGCTGTTGCTGCCGCACCTGGCGCTGGCGATGCGGGCGCTGCTGAAGAAAAAGACAGCTTTTCAGTTGTTCTGGCAAGTGCCGGTGGCAACAAGATTTCTGTTATTAAAGAAGTGCGTTCTATTACCGGTCTGGGCCTGAAAGAAGCCAAAGATTTGGTTGAAGCTGCACCGAAAGAAGTTAAGGCTGACGTGAAAAAAGAAGAAGCCGAAGAGATGAAGACCAAGCTGGAAGCTGCGGGCGCATCTGTCGAACTTAAGTAAGTTTGATTTTTTCGCAGCTTTTATCCCGGAGACGTGCTTTGGCACCATCCGGGATAGGACGCTTGGCCGTGGCGTATAAAAAGGTTGACATTGTCAAGCCTTTACGCCATATAACACACGCAACTGCAGCCGGGACTGAGTGTGACAGCAGTTATTCCACATAACGGGTAACCGTAGTTTTTTTTGCCGCTTCGGCCCTGAGTAAGGGGTTTTGAGGCGGTGGTTTCGTGTTTGAACCTTGCGTGTGTTTGAACCTCGTATTTGACCTAATTTGGGCAAAGGTAGAAAGATAAAGATAATGAGTGCAGCAAAAACAGGTAAATCCACTTCAAAAACAACAGATTTTAAGCCAGCCAATGATGTGAACAGTTTTACTGGTCGTAAACGGGTTCGCCGGTCTTTTGGTAAAATTCGTGAAGTTGCGGAAATGCCAAATCTGATTGAGGTACAAAGGCAGTCTTATGAGCTTTTTCTTCAGGCTGATGTTCCGGCGGAAGAGCGCCCGATGCAAGGTCTTCATGAGGTTTTAACGTCTGTTTTTCCAATTAAGGATTTCTCCGACAAGGCAGAGATCGACTATGTTAAGTATGAGCTTGAAGAGCCGAAATATGATGTAGAGGAATGTCGTCAGCGCGGCATGACTTATGCGGCACCGCTGCGGGTAACGCTGCGTCTGTCTGTTTTTGATGTTGATGAGGATACGGGTTTGCGCTCTATCCGTGACATCAAGGAGCAGGACGTCTACATGGTTGATATGCCCCTTATGACTGATGAGGGCACTTTTGTCGTTAATGGTACTCAGCGGGTTATTGTTTCGCAAATGCACCGTTCTCCTGGTGTGTTTTTCGATCATGACGGTGGTAAAACACATGCCTCCGGTAAGTATCTGTTTTCTGCGCGGGTTATTCCTTATCGTGGCTCCTGGCTGGATTTTGAATTTGATGCTAAAGATCATTTGAATGTACGGATTGACCGTCGCCGTAAATTGCCGGTAACGACGATGTTGCGGGCGCTTGATAGTGCTGAGACGGCTGCTTATCGTGCTAAATGCGAAGAAAACGATCAGGAAGTTGATCCGCTTCTGGTTCAGGGGATGTCCAATGAAGAAATTCTGGACACGTTCTATGACCGGATTATTTACAACAGAGACAAAAAAGGCTGGAAAACGCCTTTTGATGGTACGCGCTTACGCGGCGTCAAGCTGACTTATGATCTGATTAATGCCAAAACGGGCAAGGTTGTCGCTGAAGAGGGAACGAAAATCACGCCTCGTAAGGCAAAGCAATTTGCTGAAGCCGGTCTTGAAGATATTCTGGTACAGGATGATCAGTTGCTGGGACAGTATTTGGCTGTTGATGTTTTTGATGAGAAAACAGGTCAGGTTTTGTTTGATGCTGGTCATGAGATTACCGCCGAAGATATTGAAACGCTGAACGAGATGAGTGTTTCAGAAATTCCTATGCTGGCGATTGACCACATGAATGTGGGAGCTTATGTCCGCAATACCATGGAAATTGATAAATGTGATACGCGCGAAGAAGCGTTGATTGATATTTACCGTGTTATGCGTCCGGGCGAGCCGCCAACAGTTGAATCTGCGGAAGCTTTGTTTGCTTCGCTGTTCTTTGATCCTGAGCGTTACGACCTTTCTCCTGTGGGCCGCGTGAAAATGAATGCGCGTCTTGATCTTGAGTGTGATGACCAGTATCGCGTGCTGCGCAAGGAAGACATTCTGGCGATCTTGAAATATCTGCACGGTCTGAAAGACGGGCTGGGTGAAGTTGATGATATTGACAATCTTGGCAATCGTCGCGTTCGTTCTGTGGGCGAACTCATGGAAAATCAGGTGCGCGTTGGTTTGCTTCGTATGGAGCGTGCCATTCGTGAGCGTATGTCATCTGTTGAGATTGATACTTATATGCCGCACGATTTGATTAATGCGAAGCCTGCTGCGGCTGCTGTACGTGAGTTTTTCGGCTCGTCGCAGTTGTCACAGTTTATGGATCAGACGAACCCGTTGTCTGAAATCACGCATAAACGTCGTTTGTCGGCGCTTGGCCCTGGCGGTTTGACCCGTGAGCGTGCCGGTTTTGAAGTGCGTGATGTGCACACGACCCACTATGGCCGGATTTGTCCGATTGAAACGCCGGAGGGACCGAATATCGGTCTGATTAACTCGCTGGCTACTTTTGCCCGTATTAATCAGTATGGCTTTATTGAGGGCCCTTACCGCCGTGTTGTAAAAGGCAAGGTTTCTGATGAAGTTGTCTATATGTCGGCGATGGAAGAGGCTAAATATACGATTGCGCAGGCTAATGCCATGATTGATAAGAGCGGCAAGTTCGAGGCTGATCTTGTATCTTGTCGTCAGTCCGGTGAGAACCTGATGGCTGCGCCGGATACGATTGAGTTTATGGATGTTTCGCCGAAGCAGATTGTTTCGGTTGCGGCTTCTCTTATTCCATTCCTGGAAAACGATGATGCGAACAGGGCTTTGATGGGCTCTAACATGATGCGTCAGGCCGTGCCTCTTTTGAAGGCAGATGCTCCGCTTGTTGGTACCGGTATGGAGGCCACTGTTGCCCGTGATTCCGGTGCTGCTGTTACGGCGCGCCGTTCTGGTACTGTGACTAAAGTTGACGCCACGCGGATTGTTATTCAGGCAACAGAGAAGCTTAAAACTGACGAGCCTGTGGTTGATATTTACAAATTGCACAAGTTCCAGCGTTCGAACCAGAATACTTGTATGTTGCAAAAACCTCTGGTGAAAGTTGGCGATACGATTAAGGGCGGTGATATTATTGCTGATGGCCCGTCTACGCAGTTCGGTGAGCTGGCGCTGGGTCGTAATGTGCTGGTCGCCTTTATGCCTTGGCAAGGTTACAATTTTGAGGACTCAATCTTGTTGTCTGAAAGAATTGTTCGCGAAGATGTCTATACCTCCGTCCATTTGGAAGAGTTTGACGTTATGGCGCGTGATACCAAGCTTGGTACCGAGGAAATCACTCGTGATATTCCTAATGTTGGTGAAGAAGCCCTAAAACATTTGGATGAAGCCGGTATTGTTCATATTGGTGCCGAAGTTGGCCCTGGTGACATTCTCGTCGGTAAGGTGACGCCGAAGGGTGAGTCTCCGATGACCCCTGAGGAAAAACTGCTGCGCGCTATCTTTGGTGAAAAAGCGGCTGATGTAAAAGATACGTCATTACGCTTATCTCCCGGTGCTGTTGGTACGGTTGTTGAGGTTCGTGTCTTTAACCGTCGCGGTGTTGATAAAGATGCGCGGGCGATGTCGATTGAACAGGAAGAAATCGAACGCCTTGCCAAAGACCGTGATGATGAACGCTCTATTCTTGAAGATGGTTTTTATGCGCGTATGGATGATCTTTTGACGGGGCAGACTTATGCGTCCGGACCAAAAGAGCTTAAGGTCAAAAAAGGCGATAAAATAAAAGCGTCTGATCTTGAAACTATCAAACGTGGTTTGTGGCGTCAGATTGCCGTGCAGAATGAAAAACGCATGGGCGAAATCGAAGCATTTTCCAAGACTTTTGAAGATGCTGTTGAAGCGCTTAAGCACCGTTTTGAGAGCAAAGTCGAGAAACTTCAGCGCGGTGATGAGTTAATGCCGGGCGTGATGAAGATGGTCAAAGTCTTTGTTGCTGTGAAACGTAAGATGCAGCCAGGCGATAAGATGGCTGGCCGTCACGGTAACAAAGGTGTTGTTTCCCGCATTATGCCGATGGAAGACATGCCTTATCTGGAAGATGGCACGCCGGTTGATATTGTGCTGAACCCTCTTGGTGTTCCGAGCCGGATGAATGTTGGTCAGATTCTGGAGACCCATCTGGGCTGGGCTTCTGCGACGTTGGGCAAGCAAATTGGTGAGATGATTGACGGTTTTGATAATTCCAAAGCCCCTGCGGAAGCAGAAGTTAAGAAGCTTAAAACCAAGCTCAAAACTGTTTATGGTGATAAAGAGTTCGCGGAAAAAGTTGCTACGCTGGATAATTCTCAGCTTATTGAGATGTCAAATAATCTGCGTGGCGGTGTGCCGATGGCAACGCCGGTCTTTGACGGCGCTCATGAGCCTGATATTAATGACCTGCTGGAAAAAGCAGGGCTGGATACGACCGGGCAGGTGACGCTGATTAACGGCCTGACAGGTGAAAAATTCCACCGTCCGGTGACCGTTGGTTATATCTATATGCTCAAACTGCATCACCTCGTCGATGATAAAATCCACGCCCGTTCAATCGGACCTTATTCTCTCGTGACGCAGCAGCCGTTGGGTGGTAAAGCCCAGTTCGGTGGTCAGCGCTTCGGTGAGATGGAGGTCTGGGCGTTGCAGGCTTACGGTGCAGCTTATACCTTGCAGGAAATGTTGACGGTGAAATCCGATGACGTGGCCGGGCGCTCGAAAGTTTACGAGGCTATCGTTCGCGGTGAGGATAATTTCGAGATTGGCATCCCTGAATCCTTTAATGTTTTGACAAAAGAGCTGAGGGCTTTGGGATTGAATGTTGATTTGAAGCAAAGCACTAAGGACGGAAGCGGGTCGTAACTTTCTTCGCTGTCATCCCGGCGAAGGCCGGGATCCATTAGGCGGTGAGGGGAATATAAGTTTTTAACCGCAGAGACGCAGAGACGCAGAGACGCAGAGAAAGCAGAGGAAAAACGAGATGGAACCTTATTTAGTTTATCATAAAGAAAATGAAGATGGTTCTTTCACTAGAGAGTTTCAAGAAAGCCAGAAGCTGTGGGCTGAAAAACTAAAAGGTGAGTTGACGGCTGCTTTTGCAGAGTCTGTAGAGGTAACCGATCTGGCTGTTGAGAAGCAAGCGCCGTTTTTGCTTTGGGTCGAAGTTGACGAGAGTAAGGCGGATGAGGTGCAGGAGTTTGTTGAGAGCCAGAATGGTAAAATGTTTCCTGCCGAATATTGGAATCCTTCACAAGGAGGTGGAGGGTTGCACGGCCCCTGGATTTAGAGATTAGAAAAATATAGCTTGGCGCACTTGGCGTCTTGGCGTGAAAATTTGATAGGTCCCGGCCTTCGCCGGGATAATGATAAGAGAGCGGGATAACGATAAAAGACCGGAACAACGATAAAAGAAGAGAATACTTTTAAAAAGGAAGCGCAGACATGAACGAACTGATGAATTTATTTGGGCAGCCGACAAGTCCGCAGAGCTTTGATTCCATCCGGATTTCGATTGCTTCTCCGGAACAGATCGCAAGCTGGTCGTTTGGTGAAGTTAAGAAGCCGGAGACAATCAATTACCGGACGTTTAAACCTGAAAAAGACGGATTGTTCTGTGCCAAGATTTTTGGTCCGATTAAGGATTACGAGTGCTTATGTGGCAAATATAAGCGGATGAAATATAAAGGCATTATCTGTGAAAAATGTCATGTTGAAGTCACGCTGACCAAAGTGCGCCGCGAGCGTATGGGGCATATTGATCTGGCCTCTCCTGTTGCTCACATCTGGTTCCTGAAGTCTCTTCCGAGCCGTATTGGCCTGATGATGAATATGACTCTGAAAGAGCTGGAAAAGGTTCTTTATTTTGAGTCTTATATTGTTCTCGAGCCGGGCATGACTTCATTGAAGGAGTACCAGCTTTTAACTGAAGAAGAATATCAGGATGCGCAGGATGAGTTCGGCGAAGAAAACTTCCGTGCCGGCATCGGGGCGGAAGCGCTCAAAGAAATTCTGACAGGCAAGGACCTGGAAAAAGAAAGAGAGCAGGTTGAAGAAGATCTGCGCGAAACGTCTTCCGAAGCCAAGCGTAAAAAACTGGTGAAGCGTTTAAAGCTTCTTGAAGCTTTCATCAGCTCTGGTACGCGTCCTGAGTGGATGATTTTGGATATCGTTCCTGTGTTGCCGCCGGAGCTTCGCCCGCTTGTGCCGCTTGATGGTGGCCGCTTTGCGACATCTGACCTGAACGATTTGTATCGCCGGGTGATTAACCGGAATAACCGTTTGCGCCGTCTGATGGAGCTGCGTGCGCCGGATATTATCGTGCGGAACGAAAAAAGAATGCTGCAGGAATCTGTTGATGCGCTGTTTGATAATGGTCGTCGTGGCCGTGTGATTACGGGTGCGAACAAACGTCCGCTTAAATCCTTGTCTGATATGCTCAAAGGTAAGCAGGGTCGTTTCCGTCAAAACTTGCTCGGTAAACGGGTCGATTATTCTGGCCGTTCTGTGATTGTGGTCGGACCGGAGTTGAAATTGCATCAGTGTGGGATTCCGAAGAAAATGGCGCTGGAGCTGTTTAAGCCCTTTATTTACCATAAGCTAGAGATTTATGGTATGGCGACGACGGTCAAGGCCGCGAAGAAAATGGTTGAGAAAGAGCGCCCGGAAGTCTGGGACATTCTCGAAGAAGTTATCCGCGAGCACCCTGTTATGCTGAACCGTGCGCCAACATTGCACAGGCTTGGTATTCAGGCGTTTGAGCCTGTCTTGATTGAAGGTAAGGCTATTCAGTTGCATCCGCTCGTTTGTACGGCGTTTAATGCTGACTTTGATGGTGACCAAATGGCTGTGCACGTGCCGCTTTCGATTGAATCACAACTCGAAGCGCGTTGCCTGATGATGTCTACGAACAATATTCTTTCTCCGGCCAATGGTAAGCCGATTATCGTGCCAACGCAGGATATTGTTCTCGGCCTTTATTACCTCACAATTTCTCTGGATGGTGAGCCGGGTGAAGGCATGATATTCCGTGGCCCCGGTGAAATCCAGCATGCGCTGACCGAAGGTGTTGTTTCGTTGCACGCCAGAATCAAGTGTCGTTATAAAACGGTTGATGCCGAAGGTAATCCGACGGTTGAAATTGTGGAATCGACAGCAGGCCGGATGCTTGTTTCCGAGCTTTTGCCGCGCCATGCGGATGTGCCGTTTTCCATGATTAACCAACTTTTGACGAAAAAAGAAATCTCGACGGTTATTGATGTTGTTTATCGTTACGCCGGGCAGAAGGACACGGTTATTTTCTGTGACCACCTTATGAAGCTTGGTTATCGCTATGCTTGTCTTGCCGGTATTTCCTTTGGTAAGGACGATCTGGTTATTCCAGAGGCTAAACAGACGCTGACCGGCGAAGCTTTGGCGAGAGTTAAAGAATTCGAGCAGCAATATATGGAAGGCCTGATTACCAAGGGTGAGAAATATAACAAAGTTATCGATATCTGGTCCAAATGTACCGATGATGTTGCAGACGCCATGATGCAGGGTATTTCCGATGTCAGCGGCGGTGTTTTGAACTCTGTTTATATGATGGCTCATTCCGGCGCGCGGGGGTCTGCGGCGCAGATCAGGCAGCTTGCCGGGATGCGGGGCCTGATGGCCAAGCCAAGTGGTGAAATTATTGAAACGCCGATTATTTCTAACTTTAAAGAAGGCCTGTCGGTTCTGGAATATTTCAACTCCACCCACGGTGCGCGGAAAGGTTTGGCTGATACGGCTTTGAAAACGGCCAACTCCGGTTATCTTACACGTCGTCTGGTTGATGTGGCGCAGGACGCTGTGATTATCACGGTAGATTGTGGTACCAAAAACGGTATTACCCTGCGGGCGGTTATGAATGGTGCTGATGTTGTTGTTTCTCTGGCTGAGCGTGTGCTGGGCCGGACAAGTTCTTCTGACATCAAGAACCCATTAACCGGCAAGGTTATTGTTAAGGCTGGTGAAATTATTGACGAAACGACGTCTGAGGAAATTGAAACAGCCGGTCTTGATGAGCTTTATGTTCGTTCAGCCCTGACCTGTGAAACAGTTGGCGGTGTTTGTGCCAAATGTTATGGCCGTGATCTGGCGCGGGGTACAGAGGTTAATATGGGCGAAGCTGTTGGTGTTATGGCTGCTCAGTCCATTGGTGAGCCGGGAACACAGCTTACCATGCGTACTTTCCACATTGGTGGTGCGGCGCAGCGTGGTGCTGAGAAGAACTCTGTTGAGGCACCAATCGCCGGTAAAATTAAAATACGTCATCATAACGTTGTTAAAAACTCCGAGGGCGTTGCCATTGTTATGGGTCGTAACATGGAAATAGCGGTACTGGATGCTAAGGATAAAGAGAAAATGTCCGAGCGTCTGCCGTATGGTTCGCGTCTTCTTGTAGAGGATGGCGGCAAGATCAAACCGGGAGATAAGCTGGCCGAGTGGGACCCGTATACAACGCCGATTATCACGGAAAAAGATGGTATCGCTCATTACTATGATCTGGTCGAAGGCGTGTCGATCTCTGACAAGGTTGATGAAGCGACGGGTATTGCTTCTAAAGTTGTTGTTGACTGGCATTCACAGCCTAAAGGCGGTGATTTGAAACCACGTATTTCGCTTTTGGATAAGAAAGGCAAAGTGATTAAATTGCCGAATGGATTGCCAGCGAATTACTACATGTCGGTAGATGCTATTTTGTCCGTTGAAAATGGGCAGGAAGTTAAAGCCGGTGATATTATCGCTCGTATTCCGCGTGAGACATCAAAAACACGCGATATTACAGGTGGTCTGCCGCGTGTGGCTGAATTGTTTGAGGCTCGTAAGCCAAAAGACTTCGCTGTTATTTCTGAAATTGATGGGCAGGTCGAGTTTGGCAAGGATTATAAATCCAAGCGTCGCATTATTGTTAATCCAACCGACGGTAAGGGTGAAGCTTCTGAATATTTGATCCCTAAAGGCCGTCACTTGGCCGTGAATGAGGGTGACTTTGTACGTAAGGGTGATCAATTGCTCGAAGGGGCCATGGTTCCGCATGATATTCTCGATGTTATGGGGGTTGAGGCGTTGGCTGATTACCTTACGCAGGAAGTTCAGGATGTGTATCGTTTGCAGGGTGTGAAGATCAATGACAAGCATATTGAGGTGATTGTACGTCAAATGCTGCAGAAAATCGAAATCACCAAGCCGGGCGATACAACATATTTGATCGGTGAGCAGGTTGATCGCGAGGAATTTGATCAGGCTAACCAGAAGTATATGGAAGATGGTAAGCAAATTGCCGAAGGCCGCCTTGTTCTGCAGGGTATTACCAAGGCCAGCTTGCAGACGCGCAGCTTCATTTCCGCAGCCTCGTTCCAGGAAACGACGCGGGTTCTGACTGATGCGGCTGTGAATGGCAAGGTTGATAGCCTGATTGGGCTGAAGGAGAACGTTATTGTTGGGCGCTTGATTCCAGCAGGGACGGGCTCTTACGTTAATAAAGTGCGCCAGTTGGCTGCGGATCGCGATCAGATCGCGATTGCGGCCCAGCAGGAAGCTGAGGCTTTGGCGCAAGGTGATGCTGGTGAAGAGGGCGGTGCGTTGCCTGAGCTACCAGCGGATGAGGAAAGCAAAGAAGCAGCAACAGGCTGAGTTTTTGCCGGTTAAAAAATACCAAAAGGCGGCTTAAATAGCCGCCTTTTTTGATGTTTTCAGGTTGTTAGAATAGAAAATTTGCTTTTCCTTAAATAAGTTCTTGACTGCAAGCGCTATTTTCCATTATATTCCGGCGTTCGAACATGGATGGGCTGGCCGTAAGCTATTTTTTTCCCAGTAATATCAAGGGTAAAAAAGAGAATTAGACGCAGCTCTGAACATGCCGTCGGAACAGTATCGGAAACGATAAAATAAGACGGTGTAATTATTAGGTGCCAGTTGCTTGTAAGGCCCGCAAAGTGATCTTGTCCACTCTTGATCACAGCTAGGGGGTTTACGCTGCAAGAGCCAACCATCCAAAAACGTTTGATTGAACGGATTTTATAGTTAGGAGAAGGCTAGATATGCCTACGATACAGCAATTAATTCGCAAGCCACGCGCAAAAGGTGGCAAAAAGGCGATGAAGCCGAATAAGAAACGCGCATTGGGCGGGCAACCGCAGGCACGTGGTGTTTGTACCCGTGTTTATACTACGACCCCGAAGAAGCCGAACTCGGCGCTGCGGAAAGTGGCCAAGGTGCGCTTGACTACGGGAATGGAAGTTATTTGTTATATCCCTGGTGAGGGGCATAACCTGCAGGAACACTCGGTTGTTCTTGTCCGTGGCGGCCGGATTAAAGATTTACCGGGTGTTCGTTATACGGTTATCCGCGGTACATTGGATACGCAGGGCGTTAAAGATAGAAAACAGGCTCGTTCCCGTTACGGTGCGAAGCGGCCTAAATAAGGAGTTTTATGGATGTCACGTAGACACAGAGCAGAGAAAAGATCGATTTTACCTGATCCAAAGTTTGGGGATCTGGTGCTGTCCAAGTTCATCAATAACATTATGCTTGCGGGCAAGAAGTCGATTGCCGAGAAGATTGTGTATGGTGCGCTTGAAATTCTTGATAAAAAAGCCGCTAACCAGAATTTTGATGATGAAGTTGTGGGCGATAGTGATGGTAAGCAAGGGGCGGGGAGCAAGGGTTTGCTCGTTTTCCGTACGGCTCTGAAAAAAGTGCGTCCGCAGCTGGAAGTGCGTTCACGCCGTGTTGGTGGTGCGACTTATCAGGTGCCTGTTGAGGTGCGTAGCGAGCGCGGTATGGCTTTGGCTATTCGCTGGCTCATTGGTGCTGCTCGTAAGCGCGGTGAGAATACAATGACCGAAAGACTCGCCGGTGAATTGCTGGATGCTGCTAATGATCGTGGCAACGCAATCAAAAAACGCGAAGATACTCATAAGATGGCTGATGCTAATAAAGCGTTCGCTCATTACAGGTGGTAAGAGGAATTTTAGGATATGACACGCGAAACACCGATTGAAAAATACCGCAACTTTGGCATCATGGCTCATATTGATGCCGGGAAAACGACGACGACCGAGCGGGTTTTATATTACTCCGGTAAGTCTCATAAAATAGGCGAGGTGCATGATGGTGCCGCGACTATGGATTGGATGGAGCAGGAGCAAGAGCGTGGCATTACAATTACTTCTGCGGCGACCACAACCTTCTGGAAGGGCCCTGAGAACGGCACTCATCCGGGTGAGACGTTCCGTTTGAATATTATTGATACGCCGGGTCACGTGGACTTCACTATTGAAGTGGAGCGTAGCTTACGCGTTCTTGATGGCGCGATTGCTGTGTTTGATGCAAATGCCGGTGTGGAGCCGCAAACTGAAACTGTTTGGCGTCAGGCGGATAAATACGATGTGCCGCGTATGTGCTTCATTAATAAAATGGATAAAATTGGCGCTGATTTTTATAACACTGAAAAGATGATCGTTGATCGTCTTGGTGCTGTGCCTATGGTTATTCAACTTCCTATCGGTGCGGAAAATAATTTTGCCGGTATTGTTGATCTCGTGAAAATGAAAGCTGTTATCTGGGATGCTGAAACACTGGGTGCGGAGTTCCACGAAGAAGACATTCCGGCTGATTTGGCTGATAAAGCTGCTGAGTACCGTGAAAAGATGGTTGAGCTGGCTGTTGAACATGATGATGCGGCGATGGAAGCTTATCTGGAAGGAACCGAGCCGGATGAAGCTACGTTGAAAGCTTGTATTCGTAAGGGTACAATTACGAACGCTTTTGTCCCGGTTATATGCGGTAGCGCGTTTAAGAATAAGGGTGTTCAGCCTATGCTGGATGCTGTGGTTGATTACCTTCCTTCACCGCTTGATATTGGTGCTGTTCAGGGTAAGAAGCTTGATTCCGACGAAGATGACAGTCGTGAGTCTTCTGATGACGCGCCGTTTTCTGCGTTGGCCTTTAAAGTTATGAACGACCCGTTTGTGGGCTCTCTTACTTTTGCTCGTATTTATTCCGGTACGCTGGAATCTGGTTCTTATACCGTTAATACGGTTAAGGATAAGCGCGAGCGGATTGGCCGGATGTTGCTGATGCACTCTAACTCTCGTGAGGAGATCAAAGAAGCCAATGCCGGTGATATTGTTGCGCTTGTTGGTCTGAAGGGTACGACAACCGGTGATACATTATGTGATCCGGATAATCCGATTGTGCTGGAGCGTATGGAGTTCCCTGATCCGGTGATTGAGATTGCTGTTGAGCCGAAAACAAAAGCTGACCAGGAAAAAATGGGCATTGCCTTGCAAAGACTGGCGGCAGAAGATCCGTCTTTCCGTGTAAAGGTAGATCATGAATCCGGTCAGACGATCATTGCGGGTATGGGTGAGCTTCACCTTGATATTCTCGTTGATCGTATGAAGCGCGAATTTAAGGTTGAAGCCAACATTGGTGCGCCGCAAGTGGCTTATCGCGAAACAATTACCAAAGTAACCGAAGTCGATTACACCCACAAAAAACAAACCGGTGGTGCGGGGCAATTTGCGCGCATGACGGTTATTTTTGAACCAGGTGAAGTTGGTACCGGGTTTGTGTTTGAGAGTAAAATCGTTGGTGGTAATATTCCAAAAGAATATATTCCGGGCGTAAAAAAAGGGATCGATCAAGCCAAGGAAACTGGTGTTGTTGCCGGGTTCCCTGTCGTTGATTTCAAAGTTTGCCTTATTGACGGTGCGTATCACGATGTTGACTCCTCTGTTATGGCTTTTGAGATTGCGGCTAAAGCTGCCTTCCGCGAAGCGATGGCACAGGCCGGAGCGCAGCTTCTTGAGCCGATGATGAAGGTTGAGGTTGTGACGCCGGAAGATTATATGGGTGACATTATCGGTGATTTGAATAGTCGTCGTGGTCAGGTTGGCTCGATGGAAGATCGTGGTAACGCTAAGGTGATTACAGCGAATGTGCCGCTGGCAAATATGTTTGGTTATATCAATACGCTGCGCTCGATGAGCCAGGGCCGTGCAAATTATACGATGCAGTTTGATCATTACGAACCTGTACCCGCTGCTGTAGCAGATGAGGTTAAGGCAAGTATGGGAGGATGATGCTGTGAGTTTTAGAGGAAAAATAGAATTTCATGATGAGCCGTCGTCCGAATTCAAGAGCGCTTTTCACAGTGCGGGCAGAGCGGCGTTTGAAGGCCCTGTGCGTAAAGCAGAAAGTGGTGGTTTTGAAGTTGATATTATTGGAAAAGTGTCTGATGAGCAGGCAAAGCTACTGACGCAATATAACTATAGATAAGAATTTTAGAGAGAAGAAAGGACGAAAGTCATGAGTAAGGAAAAGTTTGAACGTAATAAGCCGCATGCGAACATTGGAACTATTGGTCACGTTGACCATGGTAAGACGACGCTGACCGCGGCTCTGGCGAAGACGTTTGG
>JAJFGW010000007.1 GCA_021775915.1 Alphaproteobacteria bacterium
GGAGATAGATTTCTCAGAGAGCCGCATCATCAAAGAAGGTACAGCCGAAGGAAAACTGATCGGCGGCAATCTCAGCCTGCTGCAGGCCCTTTCAGGCACAGAATTCCAGCCCGACACCGATGGCTCCATACTGTTTATTGAGGATGCTGGTGATCATTTAAGCCGCTATGACCGCATGCTGTCCCATATGAAACTGGCCGGATGGTTTAACAAAATAAGCGGGATTATTATCGGTAGCTTTACTAGAACACAGGACTATGAAGACAGCCCCTTTGGTTTTACGTTGGAAGACATTGTCCGCGAACATCTCGGCGACCTTGATATTCCCATCATCATGGACGCCCCCTTCGGCCACGGCGACACACTCAACACCTTCCCTATCGGCGGCAAAGCAAGAATTGAAGCCAGAAGCGGCGCAGTCACCTTTAAACTCACCACACCAGCCGTGACACTTTAAACCTTAAGCTGGAAATTCGCCCTATTCTGTGCCATATCATCCCCCATGACCTTTATTGTTACCGACGCCTGCATTAAGTGCAAATACACCGACTGCGTAGAAGTCTGCCCCGTAGACTGCTTCTACGAAGGTGAGAACATGCTTGTCATCCACCCTGACGAATGCATAGATTGCGGCGTATGCGAGCCGGAATGCCCGATTGAGGCCATCCTTCCCGACATGGATGAAAAAGCCGAAAAGTTTCTGGAGCTAAACCGCGAAAAATCAGAAAGCTGGCCCAACATTACCCGCAAAAAAGACCCCCTTCCCGAGGCCGAGGACTACAAAGACAAAACCGATAAATACCCCAAAGATTTCAGCGACGCCCCTGGCGAAGGCGACTAATAGGGCTGCAAACAGAAACACCATAAAAAAATAATTTTTACTAATTTTTTTAATTAAAAGACGATTCTAACTATTTGTTTTTAAACAATTAACCATTTTTCGCATTTCTGGTAATATGTCTAAACGTTAAAATAAAAGTTGAAAATTTACGAATTTTTAACTATACTCCCTTTAATCGCAAGATCAGCAAGCGTTCGAGAGGCAAAGGGGATAAATCCCACCGCACGTGAATAAGGGGCACGGAGCACGAATTGTCATCATAAAGATCGCCGTTTAAAAACCGCTGCTATTGCTATGGGTTGTCGGCTGTTTGCGCCTGCTGACTAAAAAAGTAAACCACTAAGATGGAATAGGTAGATATTATGACGAATGACAATATCAATTTTAAAACAGGGGACTATGTAGTTTATCCAGCACACGGTGTTGGTCAAGTGGAAGGCATTGAAACCATTAGTGCCGGTGGCTGTGAAGTAAAGCTTTATACGATTTCGTTTGAAAAAGACCGCATGCGTCTAAAGGTTCCTGTGACAAAGGCCGGAGATGCCGGCCTGCGCAAACTTTGCACAGAAGACCGTCTGAAAGACGCCGTTAAAACGCTGAAAGGCCGCGCCCGTATCCGCCGCACAATGTGGAGCCGCCGCGCCCAGGAATATGAGCTTAAAATCAATTCCGGCGACCCGGTTTCTATTGCTGAAGTCCTGCGCGACCTCAAACGCAGCAATGATGACACCGACCAGTCATACAGCGAACGCCAAATTTACCAATCCGCACTGGAGCGTCTGGCTCGTGAAGTTGCTGCGATTGAAAAAATTACAGAAGAAAAAGCGTCTGAACAACTTGAAGGCATTCTTGGCCGCGCCGCAAAACGCGCCGCTAAAAAGAAAATGGCAGAAGTAGAAGCTGCAAACACCAATCAAGAAGCCGCTTAACAACTCTTCTTAAACCGAACAATTTAAAACCTCCGCACAACACCGTGCGGGGGTTTTTATTTATATGAACCCTAACCCCTCACCCACTTCGCTAACGCCTACGGCGAAGCTCTGTTGCCCTCTCCCTGAAGGGGAGGGGTTAGGGCCCATATAAAAGTCATTTTAATCCACAGCTGTGGATAATATTTGTAATTCACTGATTCTAATGTATAATTAAGTTGATTCTGGGAAGTTCCTCTTCCAACCCAACACACTTATGAATTCACTTAACCCTTTGGGACATTGTACTTATCGTGCGTATGGCCACTTTTGATTCCAGATTTCTTTCACTCGGTACGCCAAAGCGTATCTGGTCGGTCTCTGCTATTCACGGAGAATCCGAACGTTTAATGGCTCTCCATGATGAATTACTCGATCATGTACGGCCCGGTGACCGTATCCTTTATCACGGTAACTATATCGGTTACGGCGACACCCCTTGCGAAACAATTGACGAGTTATTGACCTTCCGCCGCCTTGTCCTCTCGATGCCTGGCATGGTTCCGGACGACATCATCTATTTACGCGGCGGGCAGGAAGAAATGTGGCAAAAGCTCACGCAACTGCAATTCGCACAAAACCCCAGCGACATCCTGCTCTGGATGCTGGGCAAAGGATTATCCAGCACGCTGGCCTCTTATGGCATCAGTCCCCATGACGGTATTGTAGCGGCACAAGAAGGCGTTATGTCCCTAACCCGCTGGACGGGCAAAATCCGTGATGCGGTACGCGAGCGCCCCGGTCATGATATATTCGGCACACAAATCCGCCGCGCGGCCTTTACGCCGGTGGAAAGCGGCTCCCCACTTCTGTTCGTCCATGCCGGGATTGACCCTGACCACACGCTGGATCATCAGGGCGATAATTTCTGGTGGTCAGACAAAGACTTTAACGGCATCCACGCCCCCTACGAGCCGTTTCAAAAGGTTATACGCGGCTTTGACCCCAAACATCAGGGGCTAAACCTCAACTGTGTCACCGCCACCATAGACGGCGGCTGCGGCTTCGGCGGCGCCCTTGTCTGCGCCGGTTTTGACCCGCAAGGCAATGTGCTGGAAATGCTGGAAGCCTGATTAATAAGAAAACTTCCAAGTTTGACGCAGATCGTACTTAAAATAAAATTTTCTCTAAAGGTTTTATTAATCCAAACCGTATTACCTAACGTATACACCTATGTAACCAAGACCATATCCGTCCGAATTACCGGACGTAAGTGTGATATGCGTGTGAGAAAAAGGGGAACAAAACTATGGCACATATTGATGATACTGAGACACAAAAAGCCAATCTGAGTTATATCCGCAACGCTATGGATGAGCCCATGCTTGAACGTGATCATGAGCTCGACTTGGCTCGGCGCTGGCGCGACGAAAATGATGAGAAAGCGCTACATGAACTTGTCAGCTCCTATACCCGCCTTGTCATCGCCATGGCCGCAAAATTCCGTAATTACGGCCTGCCGACAGGCGACCTTATTCAGGAAGGCAATATCGGCCTGATGCAGGCCGCAAACCGCTTTGATCCGGAACGCGAGGTTCGCTTTTCGACCTACGCACAATGGTGGATACGTGCCGCCATTCAGGACTACGTCCTGCGCAACTGGTCGATTGTCCGCACCGGCACGACCGCCGCGCAAAAATCTCTGTTCTTTAACCTTCGCCGCCTGCGCGCAAAAATAGAAGGCAAGAAAGAAAAAGAGGGCTTAAACGATAAAGACCGCGAAGCAATCGCCAAAAAGCTGAACGTCAAAGTCCGGGAAGTTGAATCCATGGAAGGACGCTTGTCCGGCGTTGACAGCTCGCTCAACGCGACCATAGGCGAGAACGGCGAAGATGAATGGCTGTCCCTGCTGGCCGCCGACGAGCCAAACCCCGAAGATATTGTGACCGGTATGAAAGATGCCGAAACACGGTCGCAATGGCTTAATCAAGCGCTTGGAACTCTCAATGACAGAGAACAAAAAATCATACGGAAGAGGCATTTAGGCGAGGATCTTGTCACGCTGGATACACTCGGCAAAGAACTGGGAATCAGCAAAGAGCGCGTTCGCCAGATCGAATCCAAAGCCATGGACAAACTCAAAGTCTCCCTGTCCTCACAAGGCGACCCGGTGGCGATGATTTAATTCACTAATTACCGCTCACTAACGACCTTATATCTACGTCCGGCGGTGAGGTTTTCCCCTGTGCCCAGCGCATTCAATGCCCTGAAGCGTTCTTCCTGATATGTGCTGTGGGGCATTTTCCGCGCCAGCATTGAGACCGTATCCCCCGCCCCAGCTGTAACAACGCGCAAGCGGTAGGGCTGAATATCGCGCTTCTCGGCATCAGTAAGGTGACGCAAACTATAGGTCGTGCGTTTTAACTCTTCGATTAGCGCAGCAGGCGCACCATTTGGAATGGCCATCTGGAACCTGAAAAAATGTCCCGGCTTCCATTCCATGGCGACAATCCTGATTGTCACGGGATGATTACCGACCTTGCCGGAAAATGACGCCGTGGCCGCGCTCTTGCCGTTTATATCAATTTTTTCAGCACCGGCAAGAGCCTCCCCAGCCATCCAAACCTGCGTCATATAGGTAAAAGCGTCCATATTTTGCGGCGGCGTTGCCGCATCAAAAACAATCGCTGCGCCGTTTTTATCGGTCGCAACAACCTGCCCCGGCTGGTTAACCATTTTAAATCCTGCCGGAACGGAAAAAGTAAAATCCATTTTCGTGTGATAAAAATTAATGTCCCGGACAAAACCCTGCTTCGCGCTTTCGCCATAAACCAATCCATCAATAGCGGTTAGATAGTCATCCCGCCCCTCTAGCCCCTGCTTTGGATATTGCCCGGCCAGCGCCACGGTCTGCGCAATACGCTCCGTCGTTAAAGGGTGTGTGGAAAACCAGCCCGGCGCCTGCCGTGCGCCGCCATTGATCCGGTTTTGCAACATTGTATTTCCATTCAGCGCCGTCAAAAAATTGGCCATCCCGTCCGGGTGATACCCGGCATTGGTCAAATAGCGCAGCCCCAGCGCATCGGCCTCATGTTCCTGTCCGCGTGAATAGGACTTCAGGAATAAATCACTGCCCAGCCCCAGCGCCCGTGAGGCCGAAGAACTATCAAGCGCCGCCGACAACACCATCGCCCCGAGCGAAGTCACCACATTGCGTGAATAACGCTCCGCCGAGTGCCGCCCCGTAACATGCCCGACCTCATGGCCAAGCACAGCCGCCAACTCCGTCTCACTGCCCGCCTGCGCCAACAAACCGCGCGTTACATAAACATAACCACCGGGCAACGCAAAGGCATTGACCATCTCGTCATCGAGCAGAAAAAATTTATAGCTAATATCCGGGCGCTCCGTATGCGCCGCGACTTTTTGCCCAACCTTACTAACATAAACCTGAACCGGATCTCCTGCTTTTGGAGCGCCGAATTGCTTGATGATTTTTTGATGCTCTTCCGCACCAACGCGCGATTCCTGCGCCGGAGACATAAGCGCGGTAAATTGCTGCTGCCCTGTTGCCGGATTAACGGAACACGCCGCCAAACAAGTAATCAAAAACAAACTCTTGCAAAGAGAGCACCAATAACGCAACTCTGTAAACATCATGAAAACAATATTCTTTTTATTTCTGGTTTTAATCAACCTTGTTATTACACCTGTCTGCGCAGAAGAAAAAGCTGATTTTTCACAGCTTATCATGACCGGCGAAGCGCAAGTCGAACAAATCATCGACCCGCTGCGGATAAGACTGCAAGACCAGCGCATTATCCAGCTTACCGGCATCGACATCCCCGACCTCACACCCTATGACACAGGCGACATAGGCATGACAGCGCTCGATTTTCTCAAAGAGAGCCTGCTCAAAAAACACATCAAAATATACCAAACAAAAAAGAAGGGTAAAGGCCGTATGAACCGCATGGGCTACCACCTCGCCCATATTGCGGAAAAGAACAGCACGTTATGGATACAGGGCGCGCTTATCGAAAACGGCCTCGCCCGCGTACGCCCCTCCGCATTAAACACCGAAATGGTGCCGCAAATGCTGGCGCTCGAACACAAAGCCCGGCAAGAGAAGCGCGGCCTATGGGCGGACGAACAATATGCCATCCTAACCCCGGAGACAGCCGCACAAAGCCTTTATCAATGGGCGATCATCGAAGGTACGGTGCGCGCCAATGCCATGTCAAAAAATAAGGTTTACTTAAATTTCGGCAATGACTGGCGCAAGGATTTTACCATCGGCATACCATCGAAAATCAGACGCGAACTTTCTAAAAATGGCATAGACCCGCTCGGCTATGCCGGAAAAACCGTTAGAGTCCGGGGCTGGCTCGAAAAATACAACGGTATTTATATAGAGCTTATGCATCCGGTCTGGATTGAGGTCTTGCCAGAACCATCCGAAAATTCTAAAAGTAATTAACAAATTAGGATTTTAAAAAACAATAATGACAAAAGAAAAGCGCCAAAAAATTCCAAACAACGCCTTTGACAGGCGTCCGCTGCTGGACTTGTTTCCGCCTGTGTCTCCCTACTCGACAGGCTTTATAGAGGTCAATGACATCCACAGCCTGTATTGGGAACAGTGCGGCAATCCGGACGGTGTTCCTATCCTGCTGCTGCATGGCGGCCCCGGCGCAGGCGCCACGCTGGCCCACCGCCGTTTCTTTGATCCCGACTATTACCGCATTATTATTTTTGACCAACGCGGCGCCGGGCGATCCGCCCCTCTGGGCTGCCTGGAAGATAACACGCTACACAACATTGTTGATGACATAGAGAAACTGCGTACGCGCCTTAATATAGAACGCTGGCACCTATTTGGCGGCTCGTGGGGCAGCACGCTGGCTATGGCTTACAGCCAGAAACATCCGCAGCGTTGCATCAGCATAATTATGCGCGGTATTTTTGCGCTGGAACAAACCGAGATTGACTGGTTCCTTTACGGCATGAAAATGATTTTTCCGGAAGCGTGGGAACAATTCGCCGCCGTTATCCCGGAAGATGAACAAGACAACCTGCTCCACGCCTATCACAACCGCCTGACCGGCCATGATGATAAAGAGCGCATGGCTGCCGCCATAGCCTGGAGCCTGTATGAAGGCGCCTGCTCCTCCTTGCTGCCGAATTACGAGACCATTACAACCGATGAGCAAAAAAGCCACGCCTTAGCGCTCGCCCGTCTGGAATCACACTATTTCCTGAACGAGGTCATTGCGCCGGAAAATAGCCTGCTGAACGAAAATGAAATTGATAAAATCCGCCACATCCCGGCAACAATTATTCAAGGCCGCTATGATGTTATCTGCCCGATAACAACCGCCTATCGCCTTCACCACATATGGCCCGAAGCCGATTATATCGTTGTTCCCGATGCCGGACACTCAGCCCAAGACCCCGCCATCCGCTCCCGCCTCATCGAGGCCACGGAGAATGCGAAGACGATAAGCTGATTAACGGGGACTGAACGCCTTTGATCCTACTTCCATATTTTGTGTGTTTATATACTTCTTTGCCTCATCCAAAATATAAGCGGAAATTTTTGCTGATTCATTTAGGCCAAGTGGATCAGGATGAGGAGCCTTTCCTCCTACAAGCACAATTTTATTTTCTGCAGCCACAGCCTCAATGAATACAACCTCGTCATATCTGGGCGAAGTTATAAAATTCATTATCTTGGAAAGAAAACTACCGCTACTTATCCGCTTGATTGTTACAGCTGCAAGAGAGGGGTTATTGACATCAATTTTTGTTGTCAAATTAATATACGCCTTTTGTTCCCGAAGGTTTTCCTCAAATTGATTGACCGCACTGATAATCTCCTGAATCACCTTCCGTGCCTGCTCTTCACGCCCAGACAGACTCTTCGCATAATTATCAAAGGCTGAATTAGCAGCTTCGCTTACTGATTTCTCTTCCATCTTTTTTACCTTTTACATTTTCATAAAAACAAACAACTTTGTAGCATTACATAAAAACTGAACACAAGAAAAATATGACTTGACAGGCTATGAATATATTCCTACAATCCATCCGTCGGATCAAGTCCGGGGTGACGGGGCTTATTGATATCCAGTTTTTAATACAAACGAACTAATGGAAAATACAATAAAAACAAAGGGCACCTCTCCTGTCCGCGAAAAAAAAAATGCAAACGGACTATTGGATTTGAGAACACTCTGACGTAAAAAAGATGGCAAACAAACTGATAAGGGAAAACAATGAGTTTTAAGACGATCAATGACTTAGATTTTCAAGGAAAAACAGTGCTGTTACGCGCCGACCTTAATGTGCCGACGCAAGGCAAGAAAGTCACCGACACCACGCGCATTGACCGCTTAAAACCGACAATCGAGCTCTTAAAATCCAAAGGCGCAAAAACGCTGATCCTTTCTCATTTTGGCCGTCCCAAAGGCGAGGTTAACGACAAATACTCCCTGTCTTTCCTGCCCCTTGTTCTCGAACAGCAATGGGGCATTCCCATTGCCTTTGCCGAAGATAGCGCAAACCTTAAAGAAGGCGAATTTGGCTTGCTGGAAAATCTCCGCTTCCACCCCGGCGAAGAGGCCAACGACCCCGCTTTTGCCAAAGAACTAGCGGCACTCGGCGACATTTATATCAATGACGCGTTTTCCACCGCGCACCGCGCCCACGCCTCCACCGAAGGGCTAGCGCACTTACTCCCCACTGCCGCAGGATTATTGATGGAAGCGGAGCTGAGCGCCTTAAGCAACGCCCTTGAAAATCCGCAACATCCGGTGATTGCCATTGTCGGCGGCGCTAAAATATCAACCAAACTCAGCGTGCTTGATAATCTTGTACGCAAAGTTGATGCGCTATTTTTAGGCGGCGGCATGGCCAATACATTCCTTTACGCCAAAGGCGTGGAAATCGGAAAGTCGCTATGCGAGCGTGATATGGCTGACGAAGCGCGTAATATCATGAAAACGGCAGAAGATAATAACTGCGAGATTATACTACCTGAAAACCGTATTGTTGTTTCTGAACTCACTGAAAACGCCGATTTTGAGAGCTGCGGCGCTGCAATGCCTACAGACAAAATGGCGGTTGATGCCGCGCCGGAAAGTATTGCTGTCCTCAAAAACAAACTAGCATCCTGCAAAACCGTGTTGTGGAACGGCCCGCTTGGTGTCTTTGAAATAAAACCCTTCGATGAGGGCACGAATGAGGCCGCCAAAATGGTCGCAGAACTAACCAAGCAAGGAAAGCTCATCAGCGTTGCCGGGGGTGGTGACACCATCGCGGCGCTTGAAAATGCAGGTGTAGCCAGTGATTTTAGCTATATTTCCACCGCAGGCGGCGCATTTCTGGAATGGCTCGAAGGCAAAACCCTGCCCGGCGTTGCGGCGCTGAATGCTTATAAAGACGCGGCTTAGTGCTCCGTACGTTTAACAATCCGCATCGCCACTTCGGGCCGGACTTTGTCAAAATACTGAAGCACATCCATCATGTCCTTATGATTGACCAGCCGACGCTTCGAGCGCATCCGGTGCGTCATCAGGTAAATTTTGGAGAACTCGTTCTTCTGAATACCAAAAGCCCGGCAAGCAATCGCCATCCCTTTCGGGCAAGACTGCTTCAGAAAATCATGAATCTTGCGCGCTGAAATACTCGTATATTCAGCAAACTGAGCAATAAAAGGAGCAATCTCGCCATTGTTCAAGCTCTCAAACATCAACTCTAAATTAAGCATATTCAGAGACGCTTTCTTCCCTGCGGCCCTTATCATGGCATCGGTTGGCATAAATTCAGGCGGCGCAGGAGGTGCGCGCTCGGCAAACTCAAGAACCAAATCATCCACAACGGTTTCAACATGCGGATCAGATACTCCGAAGAATGCCCGAATGTAAGTCTTCAGCTCTCCTCCAACATGACCATACAACCTGCGCGCCAGCTCTTCCGGCACTTCCGGACGCATCAAAAGCGGACGGGCTAGAGCCTCATTATCCTCGGCCATATCACCAAGGACATCCAGCGCATATCTGGTCAGCGTAATGCGCTCATTCTTTGATAAAACCACGGCGGTGTCCGCATCACGTATTTCGGCCAGCACATCAATGACTTCATTGCTCAAATTCTCACGCGACGCAATAATCTGCCAATAGTCCCGCCCTTGCGATTTAATGATATAAATCAGGTCAAGATCGCTTAAAATCACGCTTTTTCTTAAAATCGGCGCTGCAATGGTAATTTCATCATTGGCTAAATGCAGGATCAAACGTAACGGCACATTATCAAGCACCGCCAGCCGCTCTGCCAAAGCTTCACGCAAATCTGTTTCTGCCTGATTCATCAAGCCAATAAGCACATCCGCCAGTAAATCCTGCTCTTTGGCAGTAAGTTCTGCCTCAAAAAGCCCTGTTACTGCGCTGGTTAGCTCGGCCCGCGCCAATGGTTTATTGTCTTTTACAAGCCCATATAACTTATGACTGTCATACAACCGTACGAGCAGTGGTGTCATATGCGACAATTTATCAAGTCTACTCAAGTCCATTACGTACAACCCCGTAAAAGTTAGCCCCCACTTCTTACGGCTTTCGCCTCACACCCAAATCTAACGCCTGTACGTTGCCTGTGAGTTGGCTGATTTATTATTATATTTCAGGAAGGTAGATACGTAAGCACGGCGAATCGCCGTACATATGATTTATCTTACTTCCCCCTCACAACTACCCTTGTACGCCTTATTCCTTTATATTGCGTTAATGCGTCCGAAAGTGTAATTTTATTAGTCAACAATAAGGATCGAAAGGTTTTCTTAAATCTTTGCCTATAAGATGGTAATGTTAGGGATGAAACGTAACAAAGAACGGGTAAAATCATAATGATAGGTTCAGTTAACTCAGCTGCAGCGCAGCAAGTTGCCACTAATGCCTCTCAGCAAAACCAGAACAATCAAGTTCGGGCGCGTGAGGAGCAGGAGCCAAAGGCAAATGAAGTAAGCCCATCCGGCACCTCGGCGGCAGAGACGCAAGAGACAGAAACAACTAACCAGGATAACACACAGCAAACCGCATCCACCTCAAGCGCAGACACACAAGAAGCGTCCGGCGATGATCAGGAACGCGGCAGCACAGTAGATATTCTGGTTTAAATAATAATAATCTCGTTAGGAATGAACGGCGCTTTTAAGGCGCCGTTTTTTCATGAGGCATTGCAAAAACGCCATTATAGGATTATGTACTTTATCTATAAGATAAGGAGCAAAATCATGGCAAACAAGAACTGGGATCAATATCACGACTATGAAGGGCTGGATAAACTCCTGACCGCGCAAAATTTGCGCAGTGATAAGGCCGGGAATCCGGTTCATGACGAAATGCTGTTTATTATTTTCCATCAGGTTTACGAGCTTTGGTTCAAACAAATCCTGTTCGAGCTTGATGATATTCAAGAGCGTTTTTCCAGCAACGTCGTTGATGATCGTGACATGCAACCCGTTCTGGGTTACCTGAACCGGATCGCAAAAATTCTTCATAATCTTGTTAGCATGATGGACATTCTGGAAACGATGCCTCCGCAAGCCTTTGTTGATTTCCGGCAATATCTCGGCACCGCGTCCGGCTTTCAAAGCTGGCAATTCCGTCTTGTCGAAATGCGTCTGGGGCTACGCCGCGAAGACCGTGTTTCTGTCTTTCACGGTGAGTTTGATGATGAACTTCGCGCCGAGAGTAAAAAAACCATAAAGGATGCGGAAAAATATCCGTCCCTTTTCGACCAAATCGACGGGTGGCTATCGCGCACTCCATTCATTGATAATCAGGATTACAAATTCTGGGAAGAATACCGCAACGCTATTCACAATATACTCGACGAAAGAATTAAAGAGACACAATCTTTGTCGGGCGACGCGTTGGAAAAAGAGCTCAAAACCATAGAAAAAACTCGTCAGAAATTCAGCGGTATTTTTGATAAAGAAAAACACGCTGAAGCACAGGAAAACGGCACATGGCGTATGTCGCTCAAAGCGTTGCAGGCCGCGCTATTCATTACCGTTTATAGCAAGGAACCAATCCTGCAAGGCCCCAACCAACTCTTGAAACTGATTACCGACATTGATTCATTACTGGCCCGCTGGCGTTACCGTCACGCTTTGATGGTACAGCGTATGGTCGGAATGGGCGCAGGCTCCGGCGGATCTTCCGGTTATGATTACCTAATGAGAACAGTAGAAAACCACCGCATCTTTTCAGATCTCTTCGCCCTGTCCAACTTCCTGATCCCTACACAGGCCCTGCCTGCTTTGCCAGACGAGATTAGCCAAAAAATGAGCTATAACTACAGCTCAGAAGAAAAGGCGGCCTAAAGTCACTGAAAAGCGACTTCGCTGAAACTGCGGAGTTTACGGCTGTGGAGCTTTGCAGGGCCAATATCGCGCAATAGCGCCATTGTGTGCAGCCCTATTTTAAGATGCTGGTCAACGCGGCCACGATAAAAACTATCCGCCATGCCCGGCAATTTGGGCTGGCCGTGGAGCGGCTTGTCAGACACACACAGCAATGTCCCGTAAGGCACACGGAATCTAAACCCGTTCGCAGCAATCGTGCCGGATTCCATCTCCAGCGCAATCGCCCGGCTCTGGCTCAGCCGTAAATTCTGACGGATCGTAGGCCGCAGCTCCCAGTTCCGATCATCGATCGTGGCCACCGTCCCCGTGCGCATCACTTTTTTGAGGTCATAGCCTTTTAAGCCCGAGACCTCGCCCACAGCGCTTTCCAGCGCAACCTGAATTTCCGAGAGCGCCGGAATGGGAATGCTGGGCGGTAAATCAGTATCCAGAATATGGTCTTCGCGCAAATAACCATGCGCCAGCACATAATCACCAAGACTTTGCGAATTCCGCAATCCGGCGCAATGACCGAGCATCAACCACGCATGAGGGCGCAAAACCGCGACATGGTCGGTAATGGTTTTGGCGTTTGACGGCCCAACCCCGATATTAATCATGGTAATACCGTTACCGTCCTTGCGTTTCAAATGATAAGCCGGCATTTGCGGCAGACGCGGCACAGCAATGCCCTGCTCGTCCTTTTCCGAATTCCCATCAAGATTATTATTCACGATGACCTTATTACCCGGCTCGACAAAAGAAGAATACTCGCTGCGCTCGCTTTTCAAATGAGGGTCTTCCGTTGCCGTCATCGTATCGCGGCACAGCCTGATAAATTCATCGATATAAAACTGATAATTGGTGAAAATAATATAATTCTGAAAATGCCGCGCCGACGTGCCGGTATAATGGCGCAGACGCATAATGCTCAAATCCGTGCGCGGCGCACTAAACAGAGACAAAGGCGCATCCTCGCCCTCTTCCACCACGTAAGTGTTATTGGCAATTTCATCATCCAGATCATTCAGGTCAGGCATATCAAAGCTGGCATGCAACATTTGGATTTTGTCATTATCCAGATCACCTTCGAGATGAAAATCATCGCCCAGCGCATAATGAATAGGAATAGGATGATCGCTCACGCCAACTTCTACCGCGCAATCATGATTAAGGATCAGCAAGCGTATTTGCTCTTTCAGATAATAATCAAAAATATCACCGGGCCGCGTTACCGTTGTGGAATAACCGCCCGGCTTGGCGACAAAACCGTATGACAGTCTGGTGTCAGGCCGAGTCACTTCCTGCGTATCTATTTTGATATAGGGGTAACAGGCGGATATTTTCTGAGAGGATGTATTTCCCGCAGAAAATTCAACAAAACTCTGGCAAAGATATTCAACATGCGCGTCATATATCGCGCAGATATAATCATAAGCGGCATGCGGGTCTTTGAATTTTTTTGGCTTGAAGCTTTTTGGTTTATTCATAGAGCTATCATCACCGATTTTGCGTTAATTTTCAATTAATTGAACTAGGTTTGCTGTTTTTATTGACATAATATTTAAGCCTTGCTATGTTACATCATTAATTGACCACAGATTTAAGGAAAGAAAAATGACAAGATCAGCGATAGCACTATCAAATATAGAATTGAGTCCAAGTGAGGCAAATGTCCTCGCAGGCCAAGCTGCTTATACTTACATGTCTGCTTTTGGGCGCAGCTTTATGGATGCCATGGAAGGTACCAAGCCGCAACCCGAGAAAGATATTAGCCGGATTTTGGCTGCCTCCTCCTCCATTATAGCTGCACATATAGCGATGATAACTATCAACCCTTCCTTCTCCAAAGAATTTTTGGCAGCAGATATGCTCCGCAAAACAGAAGAGGACGGCGAACGCCATGGCGAAGCTGTCGGCACCCACCTCCATGCAGCAGGCCAATGGGTAGCAAAAAAGTTTAGTCTATAACAACGACCGTAAAAAAAATTTATACTACTAACTAATTGCAGTTTTACTGCTTTTTAAATAAAAAAGGATAATTTTTATGTCTTTAAACCTTAGAGATGCAACGCAAATGCTGCTTGAATCCCCTTGCTTTGGAAGGAATAATGCTAATTGCTCGCCAATGGAAGAATTTCGTAGAATTGTTTCCTTGGTAACGGGGGATCCTGAAAATGATCTGAATCACCATACAATCGGCCCTGCTGCGACTACAGCCAAGAAAAAACTCACTGATCTAGCCCCTGAATTAGCGGCTGCTATAAAAAGTGAGTTAGAGCCACAAATCGAAAACGAAGAAGATAGCTTTGCCTCTATTATTAAAATTGGTCAGTGGATATTAGATAATGATAACAAAGGCAGATTTGATAAAGAATTAAAGGGTTTAACTCTTTAAAACCCTTTAATCGTTCCAAATAATATAATCCTAAGCCACCACCTTTATTCAGCAGACCAGTTGGTAGCAAAGAAATTTAAGTTTTAGAATGGTTGTATATTAGCAATAACGCCTGTATCTACGTAACTAAGAATCTCGAGCAGCTCATCATTTACAGCATCATCGGCTTCATAAGTGATTACCGTTTTACTACCTTCTGACTTTACATCCACATTCACCGCGCCCATATCAAACACAATATCACAGATTTTTCTTTTTATTACCTGCGTTGCTGCAATACCAAAATCTATCGTAAGTTTTCTTTCCATTTTTTTTCTCCCCATCGAACTGTAACGCCTTACTTTAATAAAACATTATCCCCATACTTACAACACCATCAACAGGACATATCTATTAAGCTGCCGCTTCTTCCGTTCCTCCAACGCCGATAAAACCGCCGGATTGCATGTTCCAAAGCCGCGCGTAATGCCCGCCTTTGGCCAAAAGCTCCTCGTGTGTGCCATCTTCGATAATTTCACCCTCTTCCATTACAATCAGGCGATCAAGATGAGAGATCGTTGACAGACGGTGCGCAATCGCAACAACGGTTTTACCCTTCATCAAACGGAACAGGCTTTCCTGAATCAAGCGCTCTGACTCACTATCCAGCGCGCTTGTGGCCTCATCCAACACCAAAATGGGAGCATTTTTGAGTATGGCGCGAGCAATCGCCACGCGCTGCTTCTGTCCACCGGACAAGCGTACACCGCGCTCCCCGACCTCGGCGGCGTAATCCTTGTTACCGTGCCTGTCTTCAAGATCAACAATAAATTCATGCGCATTGGCTTGCTTGGCGGCCTCTATCACCTCTTCGTCAGTCGCATCGAGCTTACCATAGCGGATGTTATCAGCAATCGTCCGATGCAGCATGTCCGAGCTTTGCGGGATCACGGCGATGGCCTCGCGCAAACTGTTTTGCGTTACGTCCGCAATGTCCTGCCCGTCAATAGTAATTTTGCCGTCCTTGATATCAAACAGGCGCAAAAGTACCTGCACAAACGTACTCTTGCCCGCGCCGCTATGGCCAACCAGACCGATCTTCTCTCCCGGTTCAATTTTAAGATTAAGTTTTTTAAATAACACCTTGTCACCATAGGAAAAATCGACAGCGTTAAGTTCAACGGCGCCTTTGGTCACGACCAGTTTTTTAGCGTCATTCTTATCCACCAGATCATGCGCTTTGGTCATGACCTCCATGCCCTCCTCGATCTCCCCCAGTCTCTGGAAAAAATGCGTGAAAATTTCCGACATCCACCACGACGTATTATTCACCAGCAACGCCAACGGCAGGATCATCGCCACATCAGCCGCGCCGGTTGCGCCGCTCTGCCACGTCACAACAAGACACATAACAACAGACACCCAGAACGCCGTCGTCAAAACCTCCAGACAGCACCACATCCGAAAAAGCGTCATATCGACCTTCTCGAACTTGTCCGATGTTTCATGCAGGGATTCCAGAAAATACTGGTCTTCATGGGCGGCACGGGCAAACAGCTTGACCGTCAGGATATTACTCAGCGTATCAACAAAGCGTCCGCGCACAATACTCCGCGCCTGCGACGCTTCTTTGGACAGCACCTGAATTTTGGGAATAAAGTACCAGAGCAGCGCGCCATAAAGGGTAATCCAGCCGAGTACAACAGCCATAAAGCTCCAATGCACCGTCACAAACAAGGCCACCGCGACGACAAAAGAAACAATGGCATACCAGATCGCACCTAGAAACGAGTTTGTAATATCATTAATCGCTGCCGGGGTTTCAACAACCTTGCCCGCCAGCCGCCCGGCAAAATCATTCTGAAAATATTCATAACTATGATGATGCATATAAAGGGCGAGCTGCCGCCGCACCATATTAGCGTAAACAGGCAATGTCTTTGCCTGAATCCAGTTCCCGGTCATCTGAAAGATCGGCTGTAAAAACAGCAGCAAGAAAATAAAAGCGCCCAGCACTCCGGAAACATTGCCCCATATCTGTGCCGGATCTTCTGTTTCCTGAAACACCTCGACAAACAGCTTGAAGAAATAGGGCATTGTCGAAATCAAGCCATTGGAAATGCCGAACAGAATAAGGATAACCAGAAGCTGCCCTTTCATTTGCCGGGCAAAATACCACAAAAATGGCCCCAACTTATTTGGCAAGCGCGGCAGCTCTTCTTCCAGGTAATCAACGGTTTTGAGTTTTAGCATGGCGCTACTATGCCACTAAGAGTTCAATCCCACCAGAGACTTTGCGAAATCTTGCGCATTGAACGAACGTAAATCACCGATTTGTTCGCCGATCCCGATCATATTGATAGGAACACCGAACTGGTCGGCGAGGCTAACGACAACGCCGCCCTTGGCCGAACCATCAAGCTTTGTGACAATCAGCCCGGTGACATTGACCATATCTTTGAAAATCCTGACCTGCTCATGCGCGTTTTGTCCCGTCGTCGCGTCCAGCACCAGTAGCACCGCATGAGGCAGACTCTCGTCCTGCTTTTTGAGAACCCGGACAATTTTTTCCAGCTCGGCCATGAGGTTGGATTTGTTATGCAGCCGCCCCGCCGTGTCTATGAACAAGATTTCCGTCCCGTCCGCTTTGGCTTTCTCATAAGCCTCAAAAGCCACGGCGGCGGCATCTGCACCAACGGCCTTTTTCAACAACGGCACTTGCGCGCGGTCTGCCCAAACCTCGAGCTGTTCAATCGCAGCCGCCCGGAACGTATCTCCGGCAGCAATCAGCACAGAGCGTTTTTGGGTCATATGGAGGTCATGGGCGACCTTACCGATGGTGGTTGTTTTACCAACGCCGTTTACACCACAAACCAGCACCACAAAAGGCCCGCCATCAGCGCATTTGGGAAAATCTGCTTCCTGCGCTACAGGCTCCAGAATAGCTGATATGCTCTGTGCCAAAGCCTCTTTGATTTCTTCTTCGGAAATATCTTTGCCGAAACGGTCTTTGCCGAATTCAGCCACCAGACGCGCCGCTGTATGAGGCCCCATATCGGCGGTAATCAGAAGTTCTTCCAGCTCATCCAGCATGTCCTGATCGAGCTTTTTTTTGGTCACAAGGTCGGTAATGCCCTGACCGAGTTTTGCGGAGGATTTTGACAGGCCCTTTGTCAGCCGGCCTAGCCAGCCGCCTGTCCCCTCCTCCGCTTCAAGCTTTTTTCCGGGGTCAAGGTCCTCCTTCTCCCGGGCATCATCGACAGGAGTGTGTTCAGGAACCGGAGTTTCCTCAATATCCTCAAGAACCTCAAGCTCGGTTTCCTCAAAAAACTCATGTTTCTGATCCTCATTCAGATCGGAATCATATTCAACGGGCGGCTCAATTTCAGGTTCGCCGGGATGATGAATAATTTTATCCTCACGCTCCTGCTGCTCCTGCTCCGCCGCGTTCTTTTTCTTGCGCCAGAAAATCATGCTGTACCTCTCCTTTCTTCCATAGACGTTATGTTTCCATTTTTAATCTCAAGCATCCGTAAAGCGGCTTGGGCTGCGCCGCCGCCTTTGTTTTTGTCATCAGGCCGCGCCCGCGCCAAGGCCTGCGTTTCGGTATCTACGGTCAAAATAGCATTGCCCAGCGCCAGATTATGTTTCAAAACGAGATCATAAACACCGCGCGCGCTTTCATTGCAAACAATATCATAGTGGCCAGTTTCGCCGCGAATAACGCATCCAGAGACCACAAAGGCATCATATTCCTTATCCAGAGACATATTCAGCGCCGCTGGAATTTCCAGCGCGCCCGGCACAGTCAGCACATCATATTCTGCGCCAGCTTCTTTTAAAGCTGCGACAGCGCCCTCCAGAAGGAAGTCATTGATATGATCGTAATAGCGCGCTTCAATAATCAGGACTTTGGTCATTTACAATACTCAACCAGATCGCAGATCTTGCCGATCTTCATCTCAAACTTTTCGACGAATTTCATCAAATCCGGCAAGCGCGCCATCGTGCCATCATTGTTCATGATCTCGCATATAACGCCTGCGCCGGTAAGGCCCGCAAGCTTTGAAATTTCAACGGTGGCTTCTGTGTGTCCGGGGCGCTCTAGCACGCCGCCATCAACCGCCCGGATAGGAAATACATGCCCCGGCGTTGCAATATCGTCCGGGCTGGATTGCGCACTTATGGCAGTTTTAATTGTATGGGCGCGGTCAAAGGCCGAAATACCTGTGGTCACGCCTTCTGCGGCCTCGATAGACACCGTAAACCCTGTCTGGAACTGTGAATTATTACGCGAAACCATCATCGGCAAGCCCAGCTTATCGACAAGCGCACCTTCCAGCGTCAGGCACACAAGCCCGCGCCCGTACATCGCCATGAAGTTAATGATTTCGGGGGTTATCTTGTCCGCCGGAACAAACAAATCGCCTTCATTCTCCCGGTCTTCATCATCGACCAGAACAACCATGCGCCCTGCCCGCGCCTCTTCGATGATGTCCTCAATAGAGGAAATGGCGCTTTCGCCCTGAAATTCAAATATTTTTTTATCTGCAATCATGCGGCTTCCTTCCCAAGGATACGCGCAACATAGCGGGCGAGCATATCAACTTCAAGATTTACTTTATCACCGGTTTTCCAGCCATGGATACTGGTCACCTCCCATGTATGCGGAATAATGTTAACGCCAAAACTGTTGCCATCGACCTCATTCACCGTCAGCGAAATCCCGGCCAGCGCGACAGAGCCTTTTGGTGCCAGATAATGCGCGAGGGTCTCGGGGACGCTAAACACCAGCCGGTAAGACCCGCCATCTTTTGTGAGTTCTTCCAGCGTTGCCACAGCATCAACATGGCCGGTGACAATGTGACCGCCCATCTCATCACCCATTTTAAGAGAGCGCTCCAGATTAACTTCTGTGCCTTCCACCCAGTCACCCAGCGTGGTTTTAGACAGCGTTTCATTGGAGACATCAACGGCAAAGCAATCATCAACCTTCTCAACAACCGTCAGGCAGCAACCATCACAGGCAATCGAGGCGCCCATATCAATTTTGGAAACATCAAAGCCCGTACGGATCAAGACGCGCCGCAGCCCACCTTCATCCAGAGCGCGAACAATCTCGCCCGTATCACATATAATTCCTGTAAACATGGTCGCACCCTACCCTTTTAGTCGCCAAATCTCCAGAAAATCTTCTCCGAGGGTCATTTGGTCTTCAAGAGTGAAGTGGAATATCTCATCCATATTTTCAATGCCCAGCCCCTGAAATGCCGGAACACCATCGCCGCCGATCAGTTTCGGCGCACGGAACCAGACCAAACGATCAACCAGCCCGGCCTTCAGAAACTCCGTAATCGTTGCGCCGCCACCTTCGACATAAAGCCGGGTCAGCCCTTTGTCAGAAAGCGTTTTCAGCATCGCGCCCACGTCAAAATGTCCTTGCTGATCGGCCTCCATCGGTATCATTTCAACGCCTTCTCCCTGCATTGACTGCGTCGAGACAATCCAGACAGGAGACTCTTTTGCAGATTGCACAAGCTTGCTCTCCGGCGGCGTTTTTAAATCGCGGTCGATCACAATCCGTACGGGCTGAAAATCATGCTCCGGCAACCGCACATTAAGCAGCGGGTCATCGGCCAGAACGGTACCAACCCCGACGAGGACGGCATCATAGGCAGCGCGGAATTCATGAGATTTTTGCCGCGCCTGCTCCCCGGTAATCCACTGGCTTTCCCCGGCGCTTGTGGCGATACGGCCATCAAGCGTTGTCGCGATTTTGACTGTGACAAACGGACGGTTAAGCTGCGTTCTTTTAAAAAACCCTTCATTGAGCGCCCGCGCCTGCTCCTCGCAAACACCCACGCTAACCTCTATCCCGGCATCCTCCAACTTTTTCAAGCCGCCATTGCCCTGCTGCTCCGGGTCACGGCAAGCAATCACAACCCGCGCTACGCCCGCCTTGATGAGCGCTTCCATACAAGGTTTAGTTTCACCGTGATTGGCGCACGGCTCCAGACTAACATACAGCGTCGCGCCTTGAGCCTGTTCTCCTGCTATATCCAGCGCCTGCGTTTCCGCATGCGGACGGCCATAGTCTGCTGTCCGCGCCTGCCCTATGATCTCACCATTTTTGACAATGACACAGCCCACAGACGGGTTCGGCGCGACACGGCCAAGGCCGTCTTCCGCAAGCTGCAAAGCCTGCTGCATAAAAGAAAAATCTTCGTGGTGTGTTTTAACGGGGTTTAGCTTGTTCATTGCTCAATCAAACGCCCTTCCAGCATATCGTCCTTCACGCCTGTGATATGGACATTATGCAGAGTACCCTGCTTTACTGATTTATCAAGCCGGACGGCGGCAAAATGTTCAGTGCGGCCTATATTATCTTTTTCGACAACGACTTGTCTGTTTTGTTTCACGTGAAGCTTTAGGAATGTCCCCAGCCGTTCCACAGACTTATCCCGTAGTCGTGCCGCTCTTTCTTTGCGAATATTGCCCGCGACCTGCGGCATCCGTGCCGCAGGAGTGCCTGAGCGCTCCGAATAAGGGAAGACATGGAGAAAGGTTAAGTCGCATTCTTCTATTATATTCAGTGTATTAGAGAACATTTCTTCGGTTTCAGTTGGGAAACCAGCGATAATGTCCGCACCAAAAACCATATCCGGTCGATAGGCCCGCGCTTTTTTACAGACATCAATCACATCTTCGCGTAAATGACGGCGCTTCATACGCTTTAAAATCATGTTATCCCCAGCTTGCAGCGACAGGTGCAAGTGCGGCATCAAGCGCGGCTCATCGGCAATTAGTTTCCAGAGATCGTCGTCAATCTCCACGGGGTCTAATGAAGACAGCCTTAATCTTGGGAGTTCCGGCACCTGCGCCAAGACCCGGCGGATCATCTGCCCCAATGTCGGTGCACCCGGCAGATCAGGGCCGTAAGAGGTTACATCAACGCCGGTAAATACAATCTCGTTATAACCGGCCTCAACAAGCCGCCGTACCTGTTGCGTAATCTCGCCCATAGGGACAGAGCGCGAATTGCCCCGTCCATAAGGGATAATACAGAACGTACAGCGGTGGTCGCAACCATTCTGAACCTGCACAAACGCCCGCGCCCGCCCTTCAAACCCCTCAATCAGATGCGAGGCGGTTTCCTTGACGGACATAATGTCGTTGACCCGGATTTTTTCTTCGTTCGCCGCGCCCCACGTTTCAGCCTCCAACTTCAAATCATTCCCGATGATCTGGTCAACTTCCGGCATAGCGGCGTAACCATCCGGGTCAATCTGCGCGGCGCAGCCTGTGATAATGATTTTGGCATCCGGATTTTCACGGCGTGCTTTTCTTATAGCCTGCCGCGCCTGCCGCTCCGCTTCTTTGGTCACGGCGCAAGTGTTAAAAATAATGGCATCATCCAGCCCGGCCTCTTTGGCATGGCTACGCATTACTTCTGATTCATAGCTATTCAGACGGCAACCGAAGGTCACCAGTTTGGGGTCACGCGCCATATCAGCGCTCCAGACGGTCGAAATAATCGGATTTTACGCCGAAATTAAACCATTCCTCGCCGACCGGCTCTTCTTCCACGGGCATCATAACAAAGCCGTCCGCAGGGGCTTTAATGACATTGCCGCTGTTAAAGACGGCGAGAAGATCGCCTTTTTTGACCTCATCCATATTTTTCCACGGCTTGGCAAAACGGCCCTCTTCGTCCTTATAAAACACAGTCGTCATTTGAACAGCGCGCGGCTCCCCTTTGGCGACAGCGCGGGGAACGAACAAATCGGAATCAATAGCGGCAAGCCCGTAATATTCCAGCGCATTCAGGATTGCCTGAAAACCAACCTCGACGGACTCCGGGTTTTTGTGAGAACCGCATTCCAGCGTCACGGCGAGCGCGTCACCATGCAGCCTTGTATATTCGGTGGTGCCTTGTGAGGTTTTATCATGTTCGTCCTTGGCGGTAAAACTATCCTGCCAACCATGGGCAAAATTGCGAACGCCCAGCACGCGGGCATAATCAGCCTCTGCCTTACGCGACGGGCCGAGATAAATAAACGCCTCCCCCGGCGCATTAAAGGAATGCAAATCCAACAGCACATCGGCCTTTCTAAAGGCCGCGCAGAGTGTATTGCCGATATGGTCTTCGTATGTTTCGGGTTTATCCTTCGGATATAGATTACGATTCAGATTGCTGTCTATAAAGCGCGCGCCCTTTTCATAGGCAGCAGGGTTGGCCACAGGAATAAAACTCACAGTCCCCGCGACAATATCGATTTTGCCCTGCGCTATATAATCCAGAGCGCGCTCAATCGCCACCGGGCCACAGAACTCATTACCATGCACTGCGCCAGAGATAACAAGGTGAGAACCGTTTTCCTGCCCCTTGAATGTATATATTTCAGGTTGTTTCATAGGCTGCGTTGTACAGACTTTATAGGATTCCGTCAAATTAATTAACTTTTCTTGACTTTACGTATTGCTAGGAATAATATCGCGCCATGTCTAATAAAAAAGCATCATCTTATTTCAGCAGGGATTACGCCCAAGCGCAGCAGCGCTTTGTTCAGGCAGGGCAAGACCAGATAAAACAACAAACATATGTTAACCCTCACGGAACAGCCCTGTCTACAGATGTCATACGAGATGGCGCAGAGGATGCCCGTGCCGTATTGCTCGTAACATCGGGAGTTCATGGCGTTGAAGGCTATGCAGGGTCTGCCGTACAGTCCTATGCGCTGTCAGAAAAGCTACTCTCGCCTGTCCCTGAAGGCCTGGCCATTGTTTATGTTCATGCGCTTAATCCTTACGGGTTTGCCAAGAACAGACGAGTAAATGAAGATAATATAGACCTCAATCGTAATTTCATTAACTGGGCAGAAACCCTGCCAACGCAGCACCCCCTGACTGCAGAGCTACATTCCATGCTGCTGCCAAATGACTGGAGCTGGCCTAATACAAACCTTCTTGAGTTTGTAGGGAAGCATGGCCTGCTCGCTTCACAGGAAGGCATTACACAAGGACAATATAATTTTCCGGACGGTCTTTTCTACGGCGGCACAGAAGAAGCATGGTCAAACATGACGTGGCAGGATATTTTAACGCAGCACACCTCAAAAGCCGACTATGTCGCCCACGTTGACCTCCACACAGGGCTTGGCCCCTATGGACACGGCAAACTCATTATAGCGCAGCCTTCCCATGACCCGATGGCACAGCGGTGCCGTACATGGTGGGGGGACGCCATAACATCCACAGCTGACGGCAGCTCCGTTTCAGCAGAGCTGTCAGGGGCAATTGATACCATTTTCAACAAAGCTGCCCGCAATGTAGAAGAAACAAAAGTTACACTGGAATTCGGAACCCTGCCCGCCATGGATGTTCTTGAGGCGCTGGCCTTTGATAACTGGGTTCATGTAAAACACAGCACTGATAAAAACCGACTTAAGGAAGCTTCCGAAAAAATGCGTGCTGCCTTCGCACCGAATGATACAAAATGGCAGGAAAAAGTTATAGATCGCAGCGTGGAGGTGCTTGTGCAAGCCAAAAATGGTTTGTTACAAAGCCTTACCCGCTAATATTTCCGTCAAATTATTTGACATACTTACCTTTTTTCTATAATAAATCCGGATCAGAACATAAAAGGACATAGCTATGAAAAATTTAATGGCAGCAACACTGACTCTGAGCGCAGCATTAACTCTGGGAACTGTATTTTCAGCACAGGCAGCGGAACCGGCAGCAGATGACCCTGGCCTGACAAAAACAGAAACCCGTTTCAATGTCTTGAAGTGTTCCGATAAAGTCATACAAAATTTTAAGATGGTATCGAAAGCTGATCGGCAAAAATACATGCCCTCGAGTTTTGAAGGTTCAGAGGTATCAAACAGATTTGCTACAATTAGCGCTTCTGTCTGGGGCGTGACAAGATATGCAAATTTTATCGCTACCACTTTGGAAAAACCGCTTAGCATGGATAAAGATCAAGTTTTTCAATCATTTTGCCAAACAGCAGATACTTTTAGCACTCTCATTCTCAACGACATAGAATCCTATAATTTGTATGCCCAGTCGGCAGAAGCTGAAAAAGCCAGAAACAAGATTCTTGAAGAACAAGACAGGCTCTTAGAGGAACTATCGCAAAAACCTACCCCCAAGCCATAGCAGCAGACAATTTATTCTGTTGGCGTTGTTCCCTCAAACACTGACGCCACCGGCCCGGTCATCAGGATATGATCGTCATCTTCGCGCCATTCGAGGAAGAGTGAGCCTCCATCGAGGATAATCTCGGCCTTACGGTCTGTTAGCCCCCTGCGTACAGCGGCGACCATAGTGGCGCAAGCGCCGGAGCCGCAGGCTTGGGTTATGCCTGTGCCCCGTTCCCAGACGCGGACGCGGATTTTGTCCGGTGCCAGCACTTGGGCGAATTCAACATTGGTGCGCTCGGGAAAGAGAACATGGCACTCAACTTGTGCGCCCAGCCCCGAGACATCAACATGTTCGGCATTTTCAACAAAGAAGATCGTATGCGGATTACCGACATTGACCGCCACAGGATCGGTCAATTCGCCGCTCATCACACCCAAATGCAACGTATCCTTTTCCTCGGCTAGCGGAATGTCTTGCCAATCAAGGCGCGGCACGCCCATATCGACGAGAACCATGTCGTTTTCCACAATGCTACACTTTAATAGACCGGACACAGTTTGTATGGTGCATTGGTCAGTGTCGTTTTCGGTCATCCAGAGATGCGCGACACAACGCGCGCCATTACCACAAGCTCCGGCTTCCGAGCCGTCCGGGTTGTAGATGCGCATAAAAATATCGGCTTTATCGTTTTGCGGTGGCTCCATGACGATAAACTGGTCACAGCCCACCCCGCGCCGCCGGTCGGCAATCTGGCGGACTTGCTCCGGCGCGAAGGCATCCTTCTCCGCTTTAACGATAACGAAGTCATTCCCCAGCCCGTGCATTTTTTTGAAATTCAACATAAAGCTTGCATAGCATACCCTTACAGTGTTATCAAAGCCCCAAATTTACCGGCATTGCTACAGTTACGTAGTGCTTAACGGTACACCGCAGTCAGCGAATTTACGCCCACTGCGGCACTTTTGTTATTTGGTGAGTTTTAATTAAGACACGCTTCAACCGACTTTAGGAAGGTTGAGCAAAAAGGAGCAAAGCGACTTAAAATATGTTTGAGAATTTGAGTGACAGATTAGGCGGTGTTTTCAGTAAGTTGCGCGGTAAGGGCGCGCTGAAAGAAGGCGATGTCGATGAAGCGATGCGCGAAATTCGTGTCGCGCTGCTCGAGGCCGATGTTGCCCTGCCCGTTGTTAAACAATTTGTTACCACTGTCAAAGAACAAGCCGTTGGCGAAGACGTTATTAAAGGCGTGAACCCGGCGCAGCAGGTCGTTAAAATCGTCCATGATGCCATGGTTGATATGCTCGGCGGCGCCAAAGGAGAAGACAGCGACGAACAAAAGCTGCAATTTGCATCCCCGCCTTGCGCTTATTTAATGGTCGGGCTGCAAGGCTCCGGTAAAACAACATCCACCGCCAAAATCGCCAAGTTTTTAGAGAGCAAACACAAACAAAAAGTGCTGATGGCCTCTCTCGATATTCACCGCCCGGCAGCGCAAGAACAGCTCCGCCAGCTCGGCGAGCAGACCGGCATCGCCACGTTGGAAATAATTGAAGGCCAGAACGCGGTGCAAATCTCTGGCCGCGCCATGGACACGGCACGTAAAGAAGGCTTTGACCTTGTGATCCTCGATACGGCCGGACGCCTGTCGATTGACGAAGAACTTATGCAGGAAGTCGCCGATGTGAAGGCCGCGACCCATCCGGTTGAAACGCTGCTGGTCGCCGATGCCATGACCGGACAGGATGCGGTCAATACCGCGCAGAAATTCGATGAAAAAATCGGCATTACCGGCGTGATGCTGACCCGTGTTGACGGGGACGCACGCGGCGGCGCAGCGATGTCTATGAAGGCCGTCACCGGCAAGCCGATTAAATTACTCGGTGTTGGCGAAAAACTTGATGAGCTGGAAGCCTTTTACCCCGACCGTATGGCCGGACGCATTCTCGGCAAAGGCGACGTTGTCAGCCTCGTTGAGAAAGCCGCCGAAAATATAGATCAGGAAGAAGCGCTCAACCTTGCCAAGAAATTCAAAAAGGGCCAGTTCGATTTTAATGATCTGCTGCAACAAATGAAGCAAATTGGAAAAATGGGCGGCGCAGGCAGCATCATGAAAATGTTGCCGGGCCTTGGCAAGATGGCGGCGCAAATGGAAGAAGCAGGCATGGATGACAGCATCCTGAGGCATCAGGAAGCAATGATCCTGTCCATGACCCCGGCAGAGCGCGGCAACCCCAAACTTATAAACGCCAACCGCAAAAAGCGCATTGCCGCCGGTTCAGGCATGACCGTACAGGACGTGAATAAGCTGTTTAAACAGCAACAGCAAATGCAAGTCGCCATGAAGCGCATGAAGAAAATGGGCATGGGCAAAATGATGGGCATGATGAAAAACATGATGGGCGGCGAAGATGCCGAGGCCCTGATGCAGAGCATGGACCCGAACGCACTGGCCGGCGATATGGCAAAAGGGATGGATGAAGGGCCGCTTGGCGCGAACCCGTTCACACAAGGCGGCACAAGCGGTATGCCCGAACTTCCACCGGGAATGGGGCTGGAACAGGCGATGGGAATGCCCACCACCCGCGGCGGTACAAAAAAGAACCGTAAGAAGAAGAAAAAGTGATTAATGACTAGTGTTTAGTAAAAAATTCAACTGAACACTAATCACTAATAACTGAACACTAACGATACTGAAAAAGGAGAACTGAAAATGGCACTATCAATGAGACTATCAAGAGGCGGACGTAAGTCCCGTCCATTTTACCGGATCGTGGTTGCGGATAAACGTATGCCGCGCGATGGCCGTTACATCGAAAGACTGGGCACGTACAACCCGCTTCTTGCCAATGACGATGAGCAGCGCGTTGTTTTGAACCAGGAACGTATTAAATACTGGCTCGGCGAAGGTGCAAAACCAAGCACACGCGTTCAAACATTCCTGGCCAAAGCCGGAATAATGGACATGCCGGAAATTCGCGAAACTCCTAAAAAATCCGCACCAAGCGAAAAAACTTTAGAACGTATCCGCGAAAAAGAGGAAAAAACCAAAGCTGCTGAAGAAGCCGCTAAAGCAGAAGCTGAAAAGCCTGCTGAACCGGAAGCGCCTGTAGCAGAAGAAGCTCCTGCTGAAGAGCCTAAAGCTGAAGAAGCCAAGCCTGAAGAAAAAGCTAAAGCTGAAGAGAAACCTGCTGAAGAGCCTAAAACGGAAGAAGCCAAAGCTGAAGAGGCTCCGGCGGAAAAAGCTAAAGAAGAAGAGAAAAAAGAGGGCTAATGCACTCAGCCATGTCAGTTCAGGATCAAAACCAGCACCCTGCGCGCCGCGTATGTCTTGGCAGAATTGCCAAGGCCCACGGTGTGCGGGGGCTGGTTAAGGTCCGCTGTTCGGGGGATGACCCGTACATGCTCGATAAGCACGGCTCTCTTTTTACGTCTGAAACCGGCGAAGGCACCATTACCCTGACCATGAAAAACTCTATGGGAAAGTACTGGCTGGCCGAAGTCGAAGGCGTGGTTGACCGTGACAAAGCCGAAACGCTAAACGGTACGGAGCTCTGGATCGAGCGCAGCAAACTACCGGAAATAGAAGACGAGGACGAATTCTATTTCGAAGACCTCATTGGCTTGCCCGTTCAAACCGAGGACGGCAGCCCGGCGGGGAAAATCATCGCCGTAGAAAATTTCGGCGCCAGCGATCTGCTGGAAATACAGCCCATTACAGGGGCGCCTTACCACCTCCCGTTTACAAAAGAAAAAGTGCCGAAGATTTCTATTGCTGATAACATAGTCGTTATTGTTCCGCCTCAGGAGTAACAATAAAATGAGCACAGAATATCATAGCAACTGGCCAAAAAATGTTAAGAAACCCACAGCCTATGTGCTTGTCGGATTACCCGGCAGTGGCAAAAGCACATGGGCAAAAAAAGGTCCCAAAGCGCCCCTGCCTATAGCCTCTACTGATAAATTCATTGAGCAATACGCAAAAGAAAACACCCTGCCCTACGATAAGGCTTTCAAAAAGCACTACAAAAAAGCAACGCAGATGATGAAGGAACAAGTCGCAGGGCTACGGGAAAAGGCCGCGCCATTTATATGGGACCAGGTCAATTTGACGCCAAAAGAACGCGCCGCTATTTACAAGCTTCTCCATGACACGCACAGGATTGTTTTTGTCTGTTTTGATACGCCTCTGGAAGAGTGCCTTACGCGCCACGCCAAAAGAGACCGCGACGGCGGCGAAGCGGTTGATGAAAAACGCATCAAAAAACTGGCAAGCACAATGAGCCTTCCGGACAAATCCGAACCCCATGACAAGATCGTTATTATAAAACAATGAGCTGGCACACCAACATCCTTACATTGTTCCCCGAGATGTTCCCGGGGTCTTTGGGGCAATCGCTGTCCGGCAAGGCCTTGGAAAGCGGGCTGTGGTCTTATAGCGCCGTGAATATCCGTGACTTTGCAGAAGGCGTGCATAAAAGCGTCGATGACACACCCTATGGCGGCGGCGCGGGCATGGTGATGCGCGCAGATATTATTGAGAAGGCGCTGCTGTCCGTTAAACAGCCGGGCCGAAAAATATACCTCTCCCCGCGCGGTAAACCGCTCACCCAAAAGCTGGCGCAGGAATTAGCGCAGGAGCAAACACTCACGCTTCTTTGTGGCCGTTATGAAGGCGTAGACCAGCGCATACTCGACGCCCATGAGTTCGAGGAAATATCTATCGGCGATTACGTCCTTTCCGGCGGCGAACCGGCGGCGCTGATATTAATGGATGCCTGCATTCGCCTATTGCCCGGTGTGATGGGCAATGAAGACACGCCGTTAGAGGAAAGTTTCTCGCAAGGACTGCTGGAATACCCACATTATACCCGCCCTGCGGAATGGACGGACAGCCACGGAATCACTCACAGCGCCCCCGAAATCCTGAAATCCGGCAATCATGCTAAAATCGCGGAGTGGCGGCACGAACAATCCGAAAAAATCACAAAAGAACGCAGGCCGGATTTACTTAAAAGCACTTGACGTAAAACGAAATTATTGTCTATATTGCGTCACCTCAATTCACCCATGTTTTTTATGGAGAAAAATGATGAAAGCCACTGTCGCACTTACCGCTCTGTCAGCTCTGTTATTTGCAGGAACACCTGCTCTGGCAGCGGAAGAGAATATAGATGATACTATCCACATAAAATCATCAATACATGCCAGTAATTTTTTGCTTGAAGCAAAACATGCAACATGCACAAAAGATCGTCACATAGCTGATGTAAAAATAAGCATGATGATTCAAAAACTCGGTGAAGGAAAATACGACGACAAAACAATAAATGAAAAAGAGAGAAGCATTCGAAGAATCTATAAAGATATGATCAGTCCCGTTATGGCTGAATCACTTGATGATTTGATGAAAACAGTGATGGCAGAAGATAGCAATTATTATCTGGGGCATAACATTCAATCCGCGCTTACTGTGAGGAACAACGACCCCTTCCGCACTCAGGTATATAAATATTTTTCGGTCCAGGCCACAAACTCTTTCTACGGACTATTTCTCAGAGCGTTAAAGCATGAGAAACTATACATGCCAGTTATTAGTAACCCCTCCGTTCAAGTTGACGTGCAGGACAAGCCCTCACCACTCTGCCCCTGACTTTTTCCTTTAAAAAGCTTGCATTTACGGGGCTGAGACTGTAAAAAGCCCTGTTCTTAGATGAACGCCCATTAAAAAGACAAATGAACCGCCGGGTTTAACCGCCTGATTATCGGGTTCTTATAAGGGAAAAAAGGATAGAAGACGATGAATACAGTACAAAAACTGGAAGCAAAGCAACTAGAGCAGCTCCAGAAAAACAGCAAACTTCCAAATTTTTCACCCGGTGATACCGTGCGCGTTAATGTGCGTGTACGAGAAGGCAACCGGGAGCGTGTACAGGCCTATGAAGGTGTGTGTATTGCCAAAAGTGGCGGCGGCGTCAATGCCAGCTTTACCGTTCGTAAAATCAGTTACGGCGAAGGTGTAGAGAGAATTTTCCCACTTTTCAGCCCACGGATTGAAAGCGTTGATCTTATACGTCGTGGCTCTGTGCGCCGTGCCAAACTTTATTACCTGCGCACCCGCCGTGGTAAATCTGCCCGTATTGCAGAACGTACGACAGGCCATGGTCTTGAAGAAGCGGCTGCGGCAAGCACTGCGGAAAGAGAAGCCAGAAAAGCGGCGAAGAAAGAAGCTAAATCTAAAAAAGCTGAAGGTAAAAAAGATAAGCCTAAAGCCGCAAAGAAAACAAAAGCTAAAAAAGAGGGCTAAACCCCTCTGCCGTCATTGCGGGCACTGCGCTCGCAATGACGTAAATATCAGCTTATTTATGGCTTAGGTGTCCAGGCGGCTCCTGACCCTGCAACTGACCCGCTCACTAATTTTCCTAACCCGGCAGCCTCCCTGAAGGCGGATAAATCCGGTGGATTCTTCCCTACCAGTTCTGTGGTTAACGGGCCCTCTGCTGCAAATCCTTTAAAAGTCATCCCCATTTTACTCGTATCCCTAACGTGAATCTATTCTGTTCAACTCTGATTTTTATGCATTACCAACTTCTATTGGTACGCTCAGCTCCAACAAACTGCCATCCGGGCGGATAGCTGTAAGCAAAGCCTCTTTATTATTTTCGAATGTATGCGCCATAACTTCCGATACCGTTCCTATAAAGAACGAATTTTCATGAAGGATGGCATGAACGGACAGGTTTTTACTGTTAACCAGAATAGTGTCCGCCCGCGCATAAACGGGATCAGAAAAGGCAATACAGACCTGCCCTCTATGATTACTCATGAACGCGGCATTAATGCCGACCTCATGACCTTCCTGTTCTAAAGCTTCTGCAATCATATCTATAACCTCCTGTTGCGCTGCAAAAAAATCTGCTGCGCCAGATTGATTATACAAAATAAATGGTTAATCTCGTGTTAACATAAGCTTTATTAATCCATGAGTATGCGCGCAAATAGCGTGACACATACAAGCGTGACAGCTATATATTTTGCATGACTGACAAACCTCGCACATTATTTGAAAAAATCTGGGACGACCATGTTGTAGACAAACAGGAAGATAACACCTGTCTAATCTATATTGACCGTCACCTGGTGCATGAAGTCACCTCGCCGCAGGCCTTTGAAGGGCTACGTATGGCCGGGCGCAAGGTGCATAACCTTGGTGGCACGCTGGCCGTTGCCGACCATAATGTCCCCACCAGCGACCGCAGCGCAGGAATCAAGGAAGAAGACAGCCGCATTCAGATAGAGGAGCTTTCCCGGAACTGCAAAGAATTCGGGGTCGAGCTGTTTGACATGAACGACAAGCGTCAGGGCATTGTTCATATTATTGGCCCGGAACAGGGCTTTACCCTGCCCGGCACCACGATTGTTTGCGGCGACAGCCATACGGCGACACATGGCGCGTTCGGGGCGCTGGCTTTCGGAATCGGTACGTCGGAGGTTGAGCATGTGCTGGCAACGCAGACCTTAATCCAGAAGCCCGCCAAGAATATGCGCATTACCGTGAATGGCACCCTGCCCCCCTTCGTCACCGCGAAAGACATAGTTTTAGCCATTATCGCGCGCATAGGAACGGCTGGCGGCACGGGATACGTTATTGAATTTACCGGGGACGCCGTGCAAGGCCTGTCAATGGAAGGCCGCATGACGATATGCAATATGGCGATTGAGGGCGGTGCCCGCGCCGGTCTGATCGCGCCTGATCTCACCACATTTGAATATCTCAAAGGCCTCCCCAAAGCGCCCCGCGGCGCAGACTGGGACAAGGCCGTTGCCTATTGGCAAAGTCTGCCGAGCGATGAGGGCGCGACTTATGACGAGGAAATTACGCTGAATGCCGCAGACATCGCACCACTCGTCACATGGGGCACCAGCCCTCAGGACGCGCTTCCCATTACAAGCGCTGTCCCCGACCCGGCGGCCGAAAGTGACGAAAACAAACGTCAATCCATGCAGCGCGCGCTGGATTATATGGACCTGACCCCCGGCACGAAATTACAGGACATCGCGATTGATAAAGTCTTTATCGGTTCCTGTACCAATGGCCGGATTGAGGACATACGCGCCGCCGCGGACATAGCCAAAGGCCGCAAGGTGGCAGATAATATTTACGCCATGGTCGTTCCCGGCTCCGGGCTTGTGAAAGAGCAAGCCGAGAACGAAGGGCTGGATAAAATTCTGACAGAGGCCGGATTTGATTGGCGCGAACCGGGATGCTCGATGTGTCTTGCCATGAATGCCGACCGTTTGGAACCGGGCGAACGCTGCGCCAGCACATCCAACCGCAATTTTGAAGGCCGTCAAGGCCGTGGCAGCCGCACCCATTTGATGAGCCCCGCTATGGCAACGGCAGCGGCCATCACCGGAAAATTAACGGATGTGCGGGAATTAAACTAACGCGGCGAAGGATTGTTTCCTGCGCCTGCGCTATAAGACTCCAAAATCAACTTCCTGTTAAGAATACGGAACACATGATTTTCCGGCGTATCAAGTCCGCCATGTTTTGCGATAAGCGCGAGATAGTCTTCTTCGTTATGATCTTCTCTAGGGCTGTACCCTTTATCTCTGGCCAGACCAATTTCAAAAATCTGCATTTCGTACAGCATTTGCTGTTGCGTTAACCAAACGGGCATAGCATCAGGCTTAAAGACAATCTTGCCATCTTTATCTTTAGGACGTTCTGTCATTACAATATTAGGGTAATCTTTTCCATCAAGATTCAAGAAAAGCTTCCATTCACCAGTAGTCCCCTGCTCGGCAATCATTTTATGCTTCGTATCTTTAAGCTCAGACCACCGGCCATAGTTTCCAAGCGTAAACAACAAAATGACATTGTTACGATAATGCACAATTCTTTTATTATCCCAAGCCGATGTCTCTACACGGGGATTGGTAATGTAAGAAGAGCGTTCAGGCTGGTCTTTTATCTCTGAAGAGTTTGAACCGCATCCGGCCAGCATAAAACTCAAACCAAGAGAAGCCAAAACAAGCCCCCCTTTTTTACCTATAAGTTTGTTTATATTCACTATCTATTCCTCCGGCAGAGCAAAATCCAGATCGAGACTACAGCGAGAAAGGCCAATATGTCAATTGTTTTTTGTTGACATATTGAGTATTTGTTCGATAAAAAGAGGCCTATGTCTGTTTGGTATCACTACATTAGAGAAACGAACCTGAAGAAATGCCTGGAACATAAGGCTCTTTTCGGGCGTTCACCCTTTATCCGGCGGGAAGATACGGCCCCTACCCTGCCTCAGGAGGCTTGTAGAAAAGCCATATGGGGGTTTCGGGAAGACAATCCGAATATAATAGATAAGCTCCGCGAAGACATCGCCCATGGGGAACGCCTCTATTTACTGGAGATTGAAACACAGGCTTCCGATGAGATTTATGTCTGTGACACAAGCGTTTTTAAAAGCATCAGGGAAGAAAAATTTCCGGACAACATTGAATGGGACTCTCTAAAAGGAAAAGAACTGCGCAGTGCCTACAACGAACAAAGCAAATTACTCTATGCTCAATACTGGGAAAGCCTTGTGCCTTTCTCTCAATATGTTTCGGGAAATTACGCAGAACCTGAAATTGTTTGCTTTAATGACATTCCCTTTGACCGCATCAAATGCATTCACAAAACTGACGAATTCAAATCACCGCCTCCTAACCCTAAAATGTTTGAATTTCTTTTAAAGTAAAATCCAGCTTAACTTACAAGCCACATTATGCTTTGATAAGGGCCATGAATACATGGCCAGACGATTTTGACCTGCAAGAGTCTCCTGAAACAGGGGAAAGGATCAGGCCGTTTATAGAAACGCAGATGGCGGCCTTAAAGGCCTTTGATATAAAGCGCCGGGAATGGGTGCAGCAGAACCTGCCTCCCACGTACGAAATGACGTATTTCTTTCACGATCACGCTTACCGCGCCGCTGATGACATCAAGAAAACCGCGCTTCATATGGGGCTATCAGATATTACCGCCGAAAACCTGTATTGGGCAATGCTACCGCATGACATCGGGAAAAGTCTTCTACCGCTTCATATATGGGACGTCATTGAAAAACCGGAAAATGCCATTAAAAAGCTGCGTCGCTCTCATACCGAACTCGGTGTTGGCATTGTTGGCGAAGTGCTCGGCGATATAGGACACCCCTTTATCGAATTGATGGCTGATATTATGCTGAACCACCACGAACAAATGGACGGCGAAGGCTTTTTAGGTAAGAAAGGCGATGAACTTTCCACGCCGGTGCGACTGGCATGTATCATCGAGAGCTTTGATGGCTACAGCATCGCCCGCCCGCATTTCGGCGACCGCGATATTTCCGTTGCCAGCGTTTTAAAACGCATGCGCGAAGAAAAAGGCGATAGCATTTATGACATGGAACTGTTTGAAGCCTTTGCGGATATGAAGATGGAAGAGGAAAAGAACTGATGAACCCCTTTACAACACTAACCGCTATTGCCGCACCAATGCCGATGATCAATATCGACACCGATATGATTATTCCAAAGCAGTTTTTGCGCAGCATCAAACGTACGGGCTTTGGCGTGAATTTATTTAATGACATGCGCTATGATGAACAAGGCAACGAGAAACCTGATTTTGTGCTGAACCAGGAACCGTACAGAAAAGCGCAAATTATTGTGGCCGGTGATAATTTTGGCTGCGGCTCCTCCCGCGAACATGCGCCGTGGGCGCTACTGGATTTTGGCGTACGCTGTGTTATCGCGCCGAGCTTTGCCGATATTTTTTACAATAACTGTTTCAAGAATGGCATTTTGCCGCTCGCCCTGCCGCAGGAACAAATTGACGCTTTAATGAAAGAAGCCGCCGCTGGGAATGAAATAACCGTAGATCTGGAAAACCAAACCGTTTCAGCTTACTCTTTTAAGATTGATAAATTTCGCAAACATTGCCTGCTAAATGGGCTGGATGACATTGGTTTAACGCTGGAGAAACAATCACTTATCGCCGACTACGAAACCAAAAATAAACAGGAAAAACCATGGCTGTAAAACATAAATTAATGATCCTTCCCGGTGACGGTATTGGCCCTGAAGTAACCGCAGAAGTTAAAAAGCTCACCGGCTGGCTGGAAAGTAACAGCGACATTTCATTTGAAATTGAAGAAGATGAAATCGGCGGCGCGGCGATTGATAAATACGGCGTGCCTCTATCTGATGAAACGCTGAAAAAATGCGCAGATATGGGCACGATCCTGATGGGTGCCGTCGGCGGCCCTAAATGGGACGATATTGATTATAATATTCGCCCCGAAGCGGGCTTGCTCAAACTACGCAAAGAGCTTGATCTATTCGCTAACTTGCGCCCGGCGATTGTCTTTGACGCCCTGATTGATGCCAGCACGTTAAAACCGGAAATCGTCAAAGGACTCGATATTCTTATTGTCCGCGAGCTGACCGGCGGGGTTTATTTCGGTGAGCCGCGCGGCATTGAAGATATAGGTAATGGCGAGCGGCGCGGGTTTAACACGCAGGTTTACACGACACCGGAAATTCGCCGTGTCGGCTGCGTTGCTTTTGAACTGGCCCGCAAGCGCGGCAATAAAATTCATTCTTGCGAAAAAGCCAACGTCATGGAATCCGGCAAGCTATGGCGCGAAGAAATCACAAAACTGCATCAGGAACATTATTCCGATGTTGAGCTTATCCATATGTATGCCGATAACTGCGCCATGCAACTTTTGCGCAACCCCTCACAATTCGATGTCATTGTCACAGACAATCTGTTCGGCGATATTTTGTCCGATGAAGCGGCGATGCTGACCGGCAGCCTTGGCATGCTTCCTTCGGCCTCTTTAGGGGGCGATGATAAAGGGTTATATGAACCCGTTCACGGTTCCGCGCCGGACATCGCCGGGCAAGGAAAGGCCAACCCACTGGCAACAATCTTGAGTTTTGCCATGGCCCTGCGCTATTCTTTTGAGCGCAGCGATTTGGCAGACCGGGTAGAGCACGCCGCGCAGGACGTTTTAACGCAAGAGCTACGCACCGCAGACATTATGGCCGTGGGCTGCACGGAAATATCGACAAATGCCATGGGCGATGCCGTCATTGGCGCGCTCGATAAAGCCATAGCGGAGGCCGCATAATGTTTAATATAGGGCACATACAAGAAATACAGCTAAATGAAGGCTTTATGTGGGCCACTGTTTTATTCTCTCTGGCCCTGTTCGCACTCACTGCCTTCCTGACCGTAAAAACCTACAAAAAGAAGATCAGCGTCGGCACCGAGAGCATGATCGGAGATACCGGACATATTGTCGAATGGAAAAACAACAAAGGCCGCATTCGTGTTCAGGGCGAAATATGGCACGCCGTTTCTGATGAAAAACTCGATCTAAAAAAAGACGACAAAGTTCTTATTAGCGCCATTGAAGACCTGAATTTAAAAATCAAAATTATTGAATAAAAGGAGAAATTAAATGGAATTTATAGCTGCTATTCTTGTATTTGTAATTGTTCTGCTGATTGCTTCATTCCGGATCGTCAAGGAATATGAGCGCGGCGTGATCTATACTTTCGGTAAGTATTCCGGCAGCCGCAACCCCGGTATTCAGCTTGTTATCCCGCTGGTCCAGCAAATGATGCTGGTCGATATACGGATACGCACCGAGGACATCCCATCGCAAGATGTTATTTCCCGCGACAATGTCTCGGTCAAGGTCAATGCCGTGGTTTATTACCGCGTTGTCGAGCCTTCCTACGCCATTAACCGGGTTGAAAACTTTATCGTAGCCACGAGCCAGCTCGCGCAAACAACACTGCGCTCTGTCCTTGGCAAGCACGAGCTTGATGAAATGCTAACCGCACGCGATAAACTGAATAATGACATACAGGACATTCTCGATAGCCAGACCGATGGCTGGGGCATTAAGGTCACCAATGTCGAGATCAAGCATATTGATATAGACCCAAGCATGGTGCGCGCGATTGCCAAGCAAGCCGAGGCCGAGCGGATACGCCGCGCCAAGATCATCAATGCCGAAGGAGAATTTCAAGCTGCCGAGCAACTCGATGAAGCCGCTAAAATCCTCGCCAAGCGCCCGGAAACAATGCAACTTCGCTATCTCGGCACGCTAGGGGAGTTCACCAACGCCAAGAGCAGCACCATTGTCCTGCCTATGCCTCTGGATATGCTCAGCGGGGCGATCAAAGGGCTGAGTGGTAAAAAGGCAGCTTAACTTAAGGTGACACACGTAAAAAAGGCCCCTTACCGGGGCCTTTTTCTTAAACTATAGAGAAAGAATTCTCTTATTGCTGAATACGGATAGCAAGTGAACAATCCTGACCGTCAGCCTGTTCGTTGTAAACGCCAACAGCCGTCGTTGCACTAGCGCAGTTCCCTACAGCAGTACCGCCACCAGCACCAATGGCGATTACAGTACCGCCATTCGGAGAACCATCATCCATTTTACGATCGATCCGTGCCGCTTTTCCGGCAGACAATATGCCATTGGCTGCTCCTGCCGCCGTAACTGGGCCAGATCTCAGCACAAGATAGTGTCCAGACCGAGGGTTAATAGCTGTGGCCTGACCTGCGATAGCTCCAGTGGCCGTAAAACCAGCAACCAAACCACCGCCCACAGGCGCTGCCGGAAGGCTTTCACCAAAAACAACCGTGCCGGTGGCATTAACACCGTTAACCAAATCAGCCGCATTCAAGTGAATCCAAAAATTAAGTTCTTCACCAGCTTGAGCGGCATTATTAGGCAAACTCGCCAAACGGGAGTTACCGTTACCGTTCAAACATGGTGCGGCGGTACAGTTAGGCAACCTTATCAGCGCCGTTGCCATATCACCTGGGAAGGCCGCATACGTATCACTGAACGTGGACGTAGCAGCATCAACACCCTTAAGCTGTGCCACTGTTGAGGCAATCTGCGCATTAGCGATCAGTTCCTGACCTTTCAGGACACCGCCAATTAGCAGGCCAATAATAATCATAACAACGGCCAATTCCACAAGCGTAAAACCCGCCTGCTTCTTTCTGGCCTTAGATTCAAGTCTATCCATCTCCGTCTCCTTCATTTTTTGTTAAACGCAATAATACTAAAAAGAACGCTGGAATCAGCAACCTTGATTATACACACAAGAAGACAGCCAAAACACTTTATATTTCCCAGCTTGCCGGGTTTTTTATAAATGAATCCTTAACGCCATGAAGTAAAAAACCTCATTTTATTTAACTGAGTGCTCAAAATAATAAATTGACTATACAATTTACGTATTAATACTTCTGTACGCGCTTGGTGTCTGCCCTGTTAAATCACGAAAAACCCTATTAAATGAAGCGGTTGAGTTAAACCCTACATCTTCTGCGATTACTTTAATTGAGGCCTTCGTTTCTCTTAATAATCTTTTAGCGTCCTCAACCCGTCTTTCATTAAGAAGTTGAGGAAAACTCTTACCAAAATGGATATTTATTACTTTTGAAATCACAGTCTCCGGCGTTTTCAGCTCCCGCGCTAATTCCGCCCGCCCGTAAGCTTGCTCGTGATATATTTTCTCGTAATCCAGCAGCCGCTCAATTCGTTGTGCCAGAGCCAATTCATCGGCGCTCATATCTTCTTTTTGACCACGGGCGACAAGCGTTAAAGATTGCGGATATATCCGGAACAAGCTGGTTCCTGCCAAGTAGACCAGTCCCAACCCCAAGAACGTACGAATTAAGATCGCATCAGCCTGCGTTACTGTCGCAGAAAGACTCACGAGCATCATGGTCAGGAAAAACAGGTTTACAAATATCAGGGTCAAAATAAGCCAATAGCGGTCTTTTCCCGTTTTTTCCTGATACAGCTCCTCAAGCATGCCTCTATGCCCCCAAATTGCCAGCATACTAATCGCGCCGGCAATCAGGCCTGTAATAATCAGCCAGTCATAAAGAACAGTGCAATTACCAGGAAAAATGCAACTGGCGTCCCCCAAAGACATAAAAACAGCCCCCCCATAAGCCAGAGGGGTCAGAAATAAGACCCAATAATTACCCAAATCCGGCGTCTGCTTGATCTGAGCGATCTGGATAATGAGAAGAACACTCAGCGGCGGACCTAAAAACCAGACAAACCACTGAAATATCCCGTAATAAACCGTGGAGTCTCCAATAAACTCCGCTGCAAAATCAAAGAAGAACGCCAGCCCCAAAACCATAAAATAAGCAAATGGCAGCATAGCGCGCTTTATATCCCCCGCGCGAAACATCATATAGACCAGCACATACACGCACTGGGCTACACCGATGAGAGAGAGAATCTCCGGAACTGAAAAACGTAATTGATCCAAGGGCATATTATACCTGAGTTAATTTGACTCTTATACTAAGGTTGTTTTTGCGCAATACAAAGCGGATGTTGCGCCGCCTCCAGTTCATCCAGAGTTCTTTCACAAATGTAATGAACCATAAAATTCACTTCATTGGGGTGCAGCTCTGCGCTTGTCTCCTTCAGGATACTCATAATAATTCTATAAGATGTTTCCTTGTCCCCTTGCGCCGCAGCGATAAAAGCCGGCATTTGCCTTGTCCATGCCGGCATATCGGGGGCTTTCATATTCGCCAGCATGTAAGCCAGCCCCATCGCCTTGTCCAAGTCATGCTGACGAAAGCGGGACAAATAAACCGCCTGCGCGAGCCAGCGCCATTTTTCGTCATAAGAGCGTTGCCCCACCATTGCCAGATAATCTATGACCGGGTCGAGGTCTTTAGGCTCCTGCGTTCCTCCAAAATAATAAGCCGCCAGCAAAGGCATAAAATTCGAACGCCTGTCCAACGCATCCGTCAGAAAAAACCACTGCCCCAGCCTGTCATAATCATATTTATATAAAGGAGTGGTTTCTCCCCCGGTATCACCCATATTTTGAATCATAATCCCGCTCACCCTATAAGCAAGCTGCTGATCTCCTACAGCTAGAATAGTGGCCCCCTTCTCCGTTGGCACGGGCGGCACGTTGGCCCACGCTGCCTTTAAGCTACGGCTGTGAACCGAAAAACCGGCATGGATGATAAAAACAAAAACACAAAGGGAAAAAATGATAATTCTATGACTATGCGACATCAGAACTGTCTTTTTACAAGATCAACAAGCGCCGCCATAATAACCAGTGCGGAATAGGCAACACCCTGAAGCAATATAAAGCCATATCCAATTTGATCCGGCCCATAAACAAGCCATGTTGTCTGGGTCAGCAGGTCAAGGCGCGGTATAATTAGCGAGATGATATGCATAACATTACCGAGAATGCCGGAGCCACTCATGGATACGCCAGCACTAATAATGCCCAGAATTTGCCCTATAATCCGTGCCAACATATAAAACGCAAAAACGGCCAGAGAACCAGTGGCTGCGTTCGGTAAGACCATAGCAAAAAACAAAGCTACATTAACGACAATGATATATTCCACCAGCAGGCTAAACGCCCACAATATATGCCCCGCCCCCACAGACTGAGGCGCAATAGCAGTCACCGTCAAGAAAACAAACCCGGCAACAATGGCGGCCAGAATTGCAAACGCGGCGGAATGGGATAATAAAAAACTAATACGGCTGACAGGGCGCGTTAGTAATATTTCCACATCCTTTGAGTCAAAGGCCCGCCTCAAATAAAATACAACGAACAAAACAAGCCCGACAACCCCGGCAAACCGTAAGCCACTGGCCGCAAAAACAATGGCGAATTGATCTGATTCCGTAACCGCAGCAGAGCCAAGAAAAATGGCCATACTCGCGCCAACAACCATTAAAAGGAAAAATGAAAGGATAAGGCGATCACGAACAGCCGCCGTTAAAACATATTTTACAAGTGGCCATGAAAGCATGAATTCGAATTCAATCTGAGTTACTCAAACCTTACGGTTCATATTATAAATCAAGCGGACGACGGTCATTTGAGAACATTTTATAAAACTCTCGATCCGTATCATGGATATTGTTATCTTCCACGATCGTTGCCTTCAGGAACACAATGAGCTCCGTTTTAATTACTTCATCAACATGGTTCTTAAAGGCACTACCCAACATAGGAATCTCGGATAAAATCGGTACACCTTGTTCTGTTGTCCGCTGTCTGTCCTGCATCAGACCACCCATAAGAACAGCTTCCCCCGAGTTCATTTTAATAACGGAATCAAACTCCTGAACCTGTACTATCGGCACAGAACTTCTAACGGCATTAAGAGTTCCTGGTCCGAACCCCGCTGCGGCCGCCTGCAGATCCACAGCAGGATCAAACTCAAACGAGTCAATATTCGTAATCGTTGGTCTGATCGCCATAGAAATGCTCCGGTTATCCAAATCGACAGAAGGGAGAACATTGATAAGGACACCTTCCGGTACGTTACGAATTTCGCTATCGAGAGTTGTTGTTATACCCGCATCCGTCTGGGTTGTTTCAATATCAATCTCAAAATAAACTAAATTTTCCGAAACATTAAGCACAGCAGACTGATTATTCAAAACTGTCATGCGCGGACTGGCCAAAGCCCGGACAACGCCAAACCTCTGCAGAGCACTAACAACCGCATTCACATCGTTACCACCAACAGCAAGCGTTGCCCCAGCACCAGCTGTACCAGTCCCATCAAGAAAAGCCCCCTGAGGAAGCAGCATGCTTAAAGCTGCCTTCCCGGACACAGAAAACTCACTCCAGTTAATGCCCGTGTTATATTCGTCGGTCAGGGACACTTCCAAAATTTTAACTTCAACAAGAACCTGCGCCATAGCAGAACGCTTGACCTCACGTAAATATTCATCAACTTCTTTTTGCTGCCTTTCCGTTGCAAAAACAGAAACAATACCCGCCTGCTTGTTCAGAGAAAAACTTGCCTTGTCCTTATCATCCGGCTGCCCGGACGAGGACTCCTGCCCTACCGGTGGCAATGAGCTAACTTGCAAGACTGCGGCAGGAGCCTGAACCTGAACGATTGGCTGCTCACCATCCCCACCCTCAACAACAACAGGAACCACAGGTGCCACAGGGTTTTGATCAACAACGCTAATTTGCGGCGTATTCGCCGTTCTGAGATTACCAGCAGCAACAGTAACACCCAGGATTTGTGTCATATTTGTCTCCAGCTCCGCCCAAAAATCAGCCTCGCTTTCAGACGAAGACTCAAAAGCCGAACCTGTATTCGTTCCCGACCCGGTTACAACAGCAATGTCATTACGAACAGAGCTATTGTTTTTTCTTATATAGCTTAGGTAATCTACCTTGTATGTATGGCTATATGGCCGATCCTTTTCCACACGCAAGACATCACCATCAAAATTATAACGCAGCCCTGAAATTTCAGCGATACGCTTTACGACCTGATCAAACGGCTTTTCTCTTGCTGTAAAAATAATCGACCCTTCAATACCTGGATCAAGCTCAAGATCAAAATTAGCCTGCTTGGCAAGCTCAAACAAAATATCGATAAGAGGCACAGTCTGGTTCACAGAAATTGAAACCAAAGGCATTGCCTTCAAACTCTCGGATGGCTGCGCTACATAAGGCTGAAAAGACGGTATACTGCTCATATCATCGCGGGCTTGTTGATCATGAAGAGGAAGGCGCGTTGCCATGGCATCCCGGTAATCCTGAAACTCCATATGAGCCGCTCTATCTGTTTTGAGCTGGTTGCGCGTCATATCACACCCTGTCAAAGCGCTACAGGATGCCACAACACCAAGCGTCATGAGAAAAGTACGGGGAAGACCGGGGAGCTTATATAAATTAAACGACATGATTTTTACCACCAGATGGTTTGAGATGTCACACATGGGAATAGCGTGAGCGAATTCTATTAACAATATTATAACAAAAACTACTTATCCACAATAGGGTAAAGTTAATCCACTGTTATGAATCAACTATTCGGAGATTGATAAGAGAGAGGTGTCCATTTCTCTGAGAACTTCCTTGCCTTCTGATTCGCCAAGATCAATTTGCTGTATCTTAATTTTAAGATCTCCCGGCTGATCGGCATAGGTCAAAGCTGTATCTTCGGTAATCAGGCCCTCGCGATAGGCTCTTTCCAGTGATTGATCAAATGAGCACATACCCATCTGGTTATTCTGCTCCATCACTTCCCTTATTTTGCCTATTTCGCCCTTATGAATAAGCTCCCGCACAAGCCCCTTGTTTAACATTATTTCGATAACAACAGTCATACCGCCCTTGGTACAAGGCACAAGCCTCTGGGAGATAATGGCCTTAAGATTCATCGACAAATTAAGTCTGACCTGGCTTTGATATTCTTCGGGGAACATGTTCACAACACGTTCAATCGACTGGTAAGCATTCGTTGTATGCAGCGTTGCCAAACACAAATGGCCTGTTTCAGCTGCGGTTAGGGCCTGCTCCGTTACTTCGCGATCCCTGATCTCACCAACAAGAATAACGTCAGGGCGCTGCCGCAGCGAATTTTTCAAAGCAATGGCGTAAGATTCCGTATCAACCCCAACCTCGCGCTGGGTTATAACCGACTTTGCATGCTCATGAAAATACTCAATCGGATCTTCAATCGTAATAATATGCCCCTGCTCCCTCTGGTTCCGGTAATTAATCATCGAAGCCAGTGTCGTTGATTTACCAGAGCCCGTCGCGCCCGTCACGAGGATCAAACCCCTTTTCTCAAGAGCCAGATTTTCTAGCAATTTCGGCAATCTCAGCTCATCAAAGCTGGGGATTTTAGAAATAATACGGCGCAAAACAAGCGCCGGGTGTTGCCTCTGCCGCATAACATTCACGCGATATCGGCCATACTGCCCCACATCAAGCGAGGTATTTAATTCCATATGCGTTTCAAATTCGCGGCGCTGCCTGTTCGTTAATACGGAAGACAATATTTCGTTGATCTCATCAGCAGTCAAAGGCTCTTCTCTAGCAGGCTCCATAACCCCTTCAATGCGCAATGTAGGAGGAAAGCCAACCGTCAGATAAAGGTCACTGGCTTCCCTTTCATTCATCGCCGTAAAATATTGAAGGACTACAGGTGAGGTCAAAATGAATACCCCTCACCGTCATCACCGCCACCCTGAGCATCGCCACCACCAGAGGCAGCAGCGCTCATTTTCTTCTTCCCGGAGCCGGCATCATCATCGCTTATACGTCCCCCGCCCAAAGAAGCAGAGGCTACATTTTCATCACGATCCTCGTCTTCTTCATCTGTCGATTTAAGAAGAGCGCGCCGCGCTTCTTCCTTCTCAATAATCCCCTCTTCAAGCAGAGCCTTGATGGCATCCTCCATCGTAACCATGCCGTAACGTGAGCCGGTCTGAATCATGGAGTAAAGCTGCGCCACCTGATTTTCACGAATTAGATTTCGTACGGCATTAGTGCCCACAAGTATTTCATAAGCCCCGACACGCCCCTTACCATCAGCACGCTTTAAAAGATTTTGAGAAACTACGCCCTGCAAAGAACTCGCCAGCATCGCCCTGACCATCTCTTTATCCCCCGTCGGAAACACGTCAATAATCCTATCGACCGTTTTTGGTGCTGTGTTGGAGTGCAATGTTGCAAAAACAAGGTGCCCCGTCTCTGCTGCTGTCATCGCCAATGAAATTGTTTCATAGTCCCGCATCTCACCAACAAGAATAACATCCGGATCTTCCCGCAAGGAACTGCGCAACGCCTTCGCAAAAGACTTTGTGTCCGGCCCGATTTCCCTGTGATTTACCAAGCTATTTTTTGACACATGAAAAAATTCAACCGGGTCTTCAATCGTCACAATATGGCGGCTTTCATGCTCATTAATGTAATCAATCATCGAAGCCAGAGATGTCGACTTACCACTACCGGTCGGCCCCGTAATAAGAACCAGCCCTTTTTCCAACTGGGCAAAGCGCCGCATAATCGCCGGTAACTCCAGTTCTTCCATCGTTGGAATAAGCGAGGGAATACTACGAAAAACAGCAGCCGTGCCTGTTCTTGTCGTAAAAGCATTGACCCGGAAACGGGCTTTTTCACCAAAGGCTATCGCAAAGTCTAGCTCCAGCTCCCGTTCAAACTCCGCACGCTGGTCCTCGGTCATGAAGGAATAAATCATCGAGCGAATGTCATCGCTTTCAAGCGGATCAGCTTTAACCCGCTTCAGGTCGCCATGAGTTCGAATAACAGGCGGATTTTTCGGGCTCAAATGCAAGTCCGAAGCCTCGTTTTGTATTGTAAAAGCAAGTAATTGGGTAATATCCAATGGTTCCTCCACACACAGAAAAAAACTCTTCTGCCTTATTTTTAACTGAAAATTACGAACGGAAAGTAAACAAAACTCAATTATTTATCAGAATGATAGAATAAAGACCTTCACCTATTGTACCCCGATCAGCGGTACAATTTCCAGCCCCTGTAAAAGCAAACAAACATAGAGCGACAAAATAAGGGCCGGACCGAAGGGAAACACTTGTTTTTTAAGGAAAAATTGGTAATAAAGCCCTAAGGCAACACCGCATAATCCAGAAAATATAAGAAAAAATGGCAAATAAGGAAGCCCCAGCCACAAACCTGACAGCGCAAAAAACTTTACGTCCCCCATGCCAAGCGCTTCTTTTTTAAGAATGCTCCCCATTATACAGCCTACACCCCAGACAATAAGCGCAAAAACCACCATTCCCGCTATTTTCGAAAGAATTTGCGCATCAAAACCATTGCTAAGTGCTTGATAAACAATAAAAATCAACGCCAGGGCAGCAGCAAGAAAAATCAGCTGGTTGGGTAAGATCATATACTCCAGATCAATAACAAAAAGCGCCACCAACAAGGGCACAGCCGCCATAATGATAAAAGCAGGCACTGTAAATCCCCAAACAAAGTAAATCCCCAAGCACCCCAGCGCCGTAAATAATTCAATCAACGGATAGCGCCCATCGATTGCTGCGCTGCAATGTCGGCATTTTCCTTTTAAGAAGACCCACGAAAAGAAGGGAATAAGATCTTGGGCTTTAAGAGGATTCTTACAATGTGGGCACAACGATCTGGCTGCACTCTTTCTGCCGTCCTTATCACCCTTTATGCCTATCCATGAAATTTCACGGGGCACACGCCAACACAACGCCGTCGCAAAGCTGCCAAAAACCAGCCCTAGAAATAAGACAAAGGCTATTTCCATCGAAAAAGGCAAAGCTCTAACGCCGGCGTAATATGGAGAGACGGTCGTAAATGGTGTCACGGGGAATAGAGCGACCACTCGAATAAATCGCATCCATTTCAAGTGCTTGTTCGTAATGTTTCACGGCACTCTTCGCATCCCCATTACGGTCGGCAATGATCGCCATATTAAACGCATGCTGCGCATTTTTAGGCTCCATACTGGAAGCAATACCAAGGTAGCGCATAGCATCATCATAATGACCAAGATCTGCCTGCGTTATCCCAATCTGGGCGGCAATACCGGCATTATTGGGGTGCTTCTCATGCAGATCCATTAAACGCCTTAAAGCAACCGAAGGATATTGCTGCCTAAGCAAGCCCAGCATATTTAGCATGGCATCCGCATCATTAGGCTTAACATCGAGCACTTCCTCGTAACTTCTAATCGCCGACTCAATCCGGCCGGAGTTTTGCTGCGCCACGGCCCGCCCCATCAAAATGCGAGGATCCCGAGAGTTTTTCTTATAAAGCTGGTCAAACATATCAAGTGCAGACTCGTAACGTTTCAGTTTCAGGGCTCTATTAGCGGAAACGAGTAACGCTTCCGGGTTTTGTGCTTCATGTGTTTTATTCACGACAACATATTGCGTTGCCGGTTCCAGAACCGGGTCAACCTCGCGCAGTCCCACGGCAGCAGCCATCGGTCCTGTCGGCACTCTGCCATCAAAATAAGTTTCTGACGCAGATGCAATATTCGAAGAATCCACAGGCAACGCGGCGACCTCCTGAACTTCTTCTTTAAAAGCAGCAACAGGCTTCGCCGGAGCTTCAGTCACCTCAGGGGTAACAGGCGAAATGACCGGAGGCTCTACTTCCGTAACTTCCGCAACATCCACCTGAGCAACATCAAAAGCCTCATCCGCTACAGGCGGCGACATAAGGTCGTCCGGCGCATCAAAAGGCATAGGCTCCATAGGCGTCAACTCTGCGGCCTCGGATACGGCTTCCTTTTCTTCAGAAAATTTTAAGTCAAATAACTCATCAGCTACGCTCTGCTCTTCCAAAACAGAAGGGGCGACAGGAACCTCTAAAACATTTTCCGGTTGTGGCGGCGCAATCTCCGTGACCTGATCCACTTCCGGAATTTCCGGCACCATTTCAGCAACCTCCACAGGAACAGGCGAAGCTTCATTCTGATTAACCGTAGGCTGCGGCAACGAATCCGAGAAGGAATCATCAGGGACCTGAGCAAAGGACGAGCCTTCGGTAATGTCTTCTACTGCCTGGGCCGGTGCTTTATCCTGCGGCGCCGTTGCTGCAGAGAAAGGGCTGAACTCAGGAGCTTGCACAACATAAGGCGTTTCAGGTTGGGGCAACTCTGTCGCTGTACCCTGCCCCAAAATCTGAGGGTTCATAACGATATAACCACCCGCGCCTGCTGCAATAACAAGAACCATAATCGGGGCCATCATCTTTTTGAGGGCAAAACCACCGCCCCCCGATAAACCACCATCCTCATCTGCAAAATCTATATTTTCGTCCCCGGTAATATCTACATCGAGATCCTGCCCAAAATCATCCTCCAGCTCCGGTTCCAATTCCGGCGGCACACTAGCAGAAAGGACTTCAGCAGAAACTTCGTCAATCTCCGGCTCGATCTCAAGAGGAGTTTCATTCTCTACCACCTCACCACCGGCGTTCCCGGCTTCAGTGTTTTCCTCCAACCCAAGATTTTTATCGTCTTTTTCGTCTGAAGTCATTGCTCTGATATCCTTATCCGGGCTGATTGCCACGAACCATGTGAAGTGTAAAAATATTTTACCATTGTGAATCTAACAAAAATTTGGGAAGCAGGTAAATCTTTTCTCTAAAAGGAAAGAGGTAAACCACAGTTTTCTATAATATGAAGGAAAGCACGTTCCATATTATCGTCCCCTCCTTCTTTCTTTAACTCTTCCGGCGTCCCTGTAAAAATCAACTGACCTGCGCTTAAAACGCTGACACGATCACAAATTTCATTCATATCAGCAAGAATATGCGAACTTAAAAAAATGGTGCGCCCGGCGGCCCTTACTTCCTGCAACATACCCTTAACCATCGTCCTCGCCTGCGGATCAAGACCGCTCATAGGCTCATCAAGAATTAGCAAAGGGCACTCTGTCAACAAAGTGGCGAGCAACCCCAACTTCTGACGCATCCCCTTTGAATAGGTTTGAACGCGATTTTTTAAAACATGCGGATCAAGAGCCAAACGCTCTGACGCCGCAAAAACCTTATCCTGATCATGCGATACACCATAAAGATTGGTCGTAAATTTTAAAAATTCAATACCGGTTAAAAACCACGGCGGCTCAAAACGTTCCGGTAAATACGCTATAAGCTTTTTACTATCCGGGTGGTGCCTGTCCTTACCCTCAATCGTAATCGTCCCTTTATTGCATTCACGCAATCCCAGAATCGCCTTAATCAAGGTTGTTTTGCCCGCTCCGTTCAGACCTATAAGCCCGAATGTCTGCCCATGGGAAACCTCCAGACCAAGCCCTTGTATAACCTTATGACTGCCATAACCTAGATAAACATCATTAACATTCAGGGCACAGACGGCATTGTCCTCGTCCGGCATCATAGCGGGGCAACACCCGGAAGAAAAATTCGCGTATCAAGATTAAAGCGCTGGTGCTGCTGCAAGCGAATCGGGAAAACAAGATTTGTAAAACTATCGATCCATTTTAGCTCGATATAATCTTCGCTGACCTTAATGTCGAGAATTTGTTTGGGAATGGCATCAGGCGTCACGCGTTGACCATTAAGCCAGACAATCCAGCTTTCAGTCGACGTATACACAATACCGCCGAGACTAAGCTCCCTTATGCCGCGAATTTTGTTTTGAGATGGCGCCTTATTATCCAAAGATGCGCCAGGATCAGGTGGCCGCGTCCTAAATCTACGCTTCGCTTCTTGCAGCAATCTGTGTTGCCACAAAGTAAAAAACATCGTGCTCAACTCCTGAGGCTGAACTTCCGGCTGGCGCAATTTTAAATTCCGGTTATACGCCTCTTCAATCCCCATATATAAATTAGGATCAAGCAAGGCATCATCAACGTCCTGCACTTCAGCAGCACCGCTCACGCCGCCACCCTGCGCCATAACAGGAGAGGTAATGAACGCCCCAAGCGCCATTACTAATCCAAAAAACATGTATTTCATCACGTTTAACAAACTCATACCTACCTAAAAGTCCCCCGAACCAAACTCGTCCAAAGTCCTTACATCTCCCTCCGGCACCATTGTCCGCCAAACAAAGTCCAGATTCCCCCTGATCAGCGTCGTAGAGATTCCCGAACCAATCTGCCTTAAGGTTGCCTCGTTAACGTCAAGAACACGCTCCAGAGTAACGCTTTGAATAGACATGTGCCCCGGAAATGCATTTTCCATCCAATATATAAAACTATAAAAATCAAGGTCGTCTATAGCCTCAACACCAATTCTGATGGGCGTACTGAGAATAACGTACCCCATACCGTCTGTAGCCTTATGCCCTACGACATTCGCAGAGCTGATATTGTAACTGGCGCGCAAAACCTTCGTGTATTCTTGAATACTCAGAATACGCCGCCTTGCCACAAGCCTGTTCTGGTCACTCATGAAACCGGCTGCCTGCAAGTCTTCAAAGCGCTCTTTTTGCTGCTGGATTTGCTGAAAATCGTTTCTCAAACGGTCAGACTCAGCACGCTTAGCTGCAATTTGCGCCCGGGTTGAACGAAGTTGACGCTCCAGTCCCTCATTTTCAGGAAACACATACATATATGTCGCCGCGCCCAGAGCAATATTAGCGGCAAGCAAAACAATAAGGATTAGTATTCTTTTAATACCAAGGACCTGAATCATTCTTTTGGCCCCCTTATAACCAATTCCGCCAGATAATCTTCCTCAGCGGTAATTTCCTGGGCCGTTTTCCCGGCAACACCTTTAATATTTTGAGTATATTCAGGGCGCGCAACCTGACGCGTAATATCAACTGCATATTTTGGCAAACGATCGCGAAGCCGCTTCTCCAGGTCATTGATAGCACGAATACCAAACTCCAACTCTATCGTTGGCGGAAAACTGAGAGAAAGAGTCGCTTCCAGCTTAGCCTCTTTTGAATCATCGCCATCGATCGTGTCAGCCGCCGTATATTCTTCCTCTATCTGGTTAACAACTAAAGTATCAAGGCGAATATCATCCCCCAGGGCAATTCCTATTTCCTTAAATAAGGGCAGCAACTTCATACGCCCGGCTTCAAAGTCTTCGTGAACGCCTATTGCCCCCTGAATCAGTTTTATATCAAACCCCAGCGCCTCCATGCGAGCCACCTCTTGTTCGTAGTCCGCTTCAGCCTCGGCCAACACACTCCTCTGAACGCTTAAATCATCTCTAACAGAGACCAAAGTCTGCACCATACCGGTAAGTTGCCAGGCTAAAAAGCCACCCGCCATAATCAGCAAAAATATTGCCGCCGCTGCCATTTGACGAGGCTGGTGAATTTTTGTTATTTCCGCAGCATCCATAGGCAGGATGAATTTTGATTTCCTCCCTGCCCAGGCCACATGAAGCGGCTCTGCATAACGGGCGTCGTCCTGGAATCCGACCCCGACGCCTAAAAGCCTCGCCGCCTCGGACACTGAGAACGAGCTATAATTACAAGACGTATCGATCAGTTTCTCTAGGGCCTCTCCGGACTCCTGCCCCGCGACAACAATAACATCCGTGCCATCATCCGGCGAATAACCAAACCGCGACAAATAACTAACCGTTGCTTTAAATTCCTGAGCAACCTCCTGCGCCCACGCCCGTGGGTCAGAATCAGAATCGGAAACGGGCGTCATACGAGTCATCGCCAGCTGGCCGTCACGGATAATCACCTGACGCAAAGCACCATTTTGGTGCTGCCCGATAAAGACAACCCACCGTGATGCAATCTTCTTTTTACCCGCTACTTTAATAGACAGAGCCCTGACCATATCGGACGCTTCGACAGGCAAAAGAGTAAAGCCCGCTATGGAGACCATCGAAAGCTTCACTGCCTCCAATGTTTTTACTATTTGCTCCGAAATAGGTACGGCGGCGAAAAGATATAACCCGGCGCCTTTTTTAGCTTGTTTTCCTGCAACATCAGCAGCGTTCAGCCTTATAGGTAAAGCGCCGCGAATAGGATAGTTTGGGAAAGCCACTTGCAACTTACGCTTCAGGACATTCGCCTTATCCATAGACCCGACTTTAGGAAGGCGCTGCCCCCCTTTAAAATGCTGATCCGTCATATCATTGAAGATAAGAACAGGCTTGCCGCCGCAATCTTTGCGAATCAAGCCGACAACAACATCCTCGAAATCTTCCGTTTGCCACGGCACACCATCCACAAGCTTCACAGCATTGTGCAAAACCTTGTAGACATAGAGCGCCTCATCCCCAATCAGGAGAACGGTACGCGAAGGTGTTAAAAACGGTATAGCCATTTGGACGGTTGTCCTAGAAATCTATATTTTCAAAGCTTGAGTAAATTGGCCCGAACACAGCCACAGCAATCCATAGTATTATACCACCAAGAACACCCGTAAGGAAAGGTTCAATCATCGCAACCAATCCTTCAATGGCCTCATCAACATCGTTAGTATAAAATTCAGCGATCTGATCGAGAACTGTTGTTAGATTTCCCGACTCCTCACCAACCTTTAGCATCCGTACAACCATGCTAGGAAATTCACCCGAAGAATTAAAGGCTTCAGAGAGAGGACTCCCTGCATTGACCTGCTCTCGCACACCATCCAAAGCATCAATAAGAGCCAAATTATTTACCGTTCTCTGGGCCGCTTCAAGACCGTGCAACACATCAACGCCACTGGCAAATAAAGCCCCGAACGTCTGAGCAAAACGAGCAATATTAATTTTTCTAATCAACGGCCCCATGACCGGCAAATTCAGCGCCCACAAATCAAATCGATAGGCAATTTCACCAGAAAGAGTACGCAGCCCCTTATACAGGAGGAAAAAAACAACGGGGGCCGCTAAAATTCCCCACCAGTACGCAACGAAGAAATCTGATGTCGACATCAGTGCCGACGTGTACCACGGAATATCCTGATCAAGGTTTTTAATGAAACCCACAATTTGCGGGACAACGACCGCCATCATGATAACAACCGTAATAACGATAACAACGGTAACAATAATAGGGTAACGGGTCGCCTTGCGCACTTTCACCTGCATCATATCAACCCATTTAAGATATTTAATCAGCTGTCTGTACGAAGCCGTTAAGTCTCCAGTTTCTTCACCGGAGGAAATCAGGGAAATATACATATTCGTAAATATCTTGGAATGCTGTGCCATGGCTTCAGACAGAGAACTCCCCTCCGACACGTCACGGTGAATGTCCGACATAATATCACGCAACTGGTCATGCTCAGTTGAATCGCGAATATCACCAAGGGCATCAAGAAGTGGCACGCCTGCACCCTGCATCTGCTCCATATGCAGGAAAAGCTGTATCAAATCACGGATTTTGACCTTTTTACCAAGACTCAGCCCGGAAAAGATCCCCTTCTTTTTCTCCAAAGGGGCACACTGAACCAATTCCAGCCCCGCGCTCAGCAACTGATTGTGTAAATCAACTTCATTGGCGGCGGCAATCACACCGCGGACGGGGCGGCCTTTGTTATTAATAGCTCTGTATTTATAACGCTCGATAGCAACTCTCCAAAAACACTCTTTTGTGACTATTTATTAATATCGACGACCTTGGACAAGGCCTCAAGGGTGGTAACCCCATCAAGAATCTTCAGAATGCCATCATCCTTCATACTTTTGAAGCCTTTTTCAAAAGCAGCCGCTTTCATCTCTGCCTTCGTACCTTCTTTCGCGATGATTTCATCCAGGTCCTCATCAAACAGCAAAATTTCAGCAACGGCAACTCGTCCGTTATACCCCTGCCCCGCACAAGCCTGGCATCCGCCCTGCACGGCCTTGTATATTTCCGGCGCATTGGCAGGATCAACACCTAAAATTTGGCACTCCGCCTCATCCGGCCTGTAAGGCTCACGGCAACTGGCACAAACGCGGCGCACTAGGCGCTGAGCAAAAACAGCGACAATCGCACCGGCGATCATGCCGGGCTTCAAATCCAGATCCAAAAGGCGGGGAATAGCCCCGAAAGAATCGTTCGTATGCAATGTCGTATAAACCTGGTGACCGGTCATCGCCGCCTTAAGAGCCATATCGGCCGTTACCCCATCACGAATTTCTCCGATGAAGATAATGTCCGGATCCTGCCGCAACATGGCCCTGATGCCATCTGCAAACTCCAGAACCCCTTCGCGCACATGCGTTTGACGAATCATGCCGAGAGAATATTCAACCGGATCTTCCAATGTCTGGATATTAACCTCGACATTATTAATCTCGTTCAGCATGGAATATAAAGATGTTGTCTTCCCGCTCCCCGTTGGGCCGGTGACAATGATCACGCCCTCGGGCCGCTCCTGTGCCTTGCTAATTTTTTCAAGGTTTTCAGGGCTAAAGCCGAGCTTTCCAAGCGGCATAATGCTCTGGCTCTGATCCAAAACACGCAAAACAATATTTTCACCATTAACCGTCGGCAAAGAAGACACACGGAAATCGGCTTCGCGCCCCCCGACATTCATATGAAAGCGCCCATCCTGCGCCGTCAATTTATCGGCAATATTCATGTTGGACATTATTTTTATACGCTGGGAAATAGCACTCCAGTGCTGTTTGTGAAATGTCTGCGCGGTGAATAACACACCGTCCTTACGGTAGCGCAAACGAATGAAATTTTCTTCCGGTTCAAAGTGAAGGTCGGACGCCCCCAGCTTTACAGCATCAAAAACCAAAGCATTCACAAGCCGGACGATAGGATGGGCATAAGCCTCTTCTTCGCTTAACGTCGAAAGATCCGTTGCTGCTACTGCCTCATCCTCTTCCAGTTCTTTAAGGATGTCATTAATAGAGCTGGCATAACCGTAAGCCGCATCAATAGCCTCAGAAAGAATGGAAGGCGTTGTCACAATCGGCCTGATCATCACGCCTTTCGGCAAATAACGCCGCAGCGTATCCATGGCCACAACATCATAAGGATCGGACATCGCCACAACGGCCTCATGACCATTAACATCAATAGAGACCGGCATAACCTGATGCTTTACAGCAATATTCTTCTCAATCAGACTCAGCGCCTCACCGTCAAGAATAGTATGTTTAGGGTCGAAAACATCAAAACCAGAGCTTTCAGCAAGAAACGTCGTCAACGTTTCATCATCAATAAAGCCAAGATCAACCAGAACTTCTCCCAGAAGCTTCCCGGTGACCTTCTTCTCCTGCAGTGCGACGTTAAGCTGGTCTTCGGAAATAATGCCCATCGAAACCAGCCGATCTCCGATACGGCCGCTTTTATCACCTTCCTGAACCGTCTCTACCAGTTCTTTCGAACCGTCACCTTCGGCACCATTAATACCGGCAAAAGTGTCCTCATCCGGCATTACTAATTCCGAGACGTCATCCGAATCCGGTGTATTATTTGGGTTGTCTTGATTCATAACTAGATAATATTTCCCCACATGCAACTAAAGTCAGTACTCTACAGCTTTCTAAAGTAACAAAAAAAGCTGAAGAAATAAATAACGCCATATGTAAATAGCGCTTACCGTACATTCTGATTTAACTTTATTAACAAAGAGTTAGCGTAAAAAGCTCATACGCACCTCTATCCCTTCTATTTCAAGATCACCGTAGACGCCAACGAGCGCAAGAGATACCCTCTGCGTAAATTGATTCTCTATGCTTAAACACGGAAAAAACTATGATACGCGCCTTAAGGGATAGCCTTCGTGATTTGCTGCCGATTATTCTGGTCATTGCCTTTTTTCAGATTATCGTCCTGCAGCAACCTTTCCCGCATCCGGGCCAGATTTTAATTGGCCTGATCGCTGTTATTTGTGGCCTGAGCCTATTTGTTCAAGGGTTAAACCTGAGCCTGTTCCCCATTGGCGAAGGCATGGCAGAAGCCTTTGCCAAGCGCGGCAGCGTTATTTGGCTGGTTATTTTCGCTTTTTCATTAGGGTTTGGTACGACAGTGGCAGAACCCGCCTTGATTGCTGTCGCAGGCGAAGCGGCAAAAGTTAAAGCTGCCGCGGGGCTCCTGGAAAACACGGAAGCTGCAAAATCTCTCTACGCCACAGGCCTGCGATATACCGTCGCCATTTCCGTCGGGGCCGCGCTGGTTGTCGGCGTTCTGCGCATTATCAAAGGATGGCCTATTCACTGGATTATTATGGGCGGCTACATGACAATTATCGCGCTGACCCAATTTGCACCGCGTGAAATTATCGGAATAGCTTACGATTCCGGCGGCGTCACGACCTCAACAATCACAGTCCCGCTGGTTACAGCGCTGGGCATTGGCCTGTCTTCCGTTATTAAAGGCCGCAATCCCATGATAGACGGCTTTGGCCTGATTGCCTTTGCCAGCCTGTTCCCGATCGCTTTTGTTCTGGTGTACGGTATGGTGGTGTAAAAAACATGAGCGGTGTCCTTGAAACAATTTTCCCCACTTTTATCGGTACCATCCGTGATGTTGCCCCTATTGTGCTGCTCCTTGTTTTTTTCCAGTACGCTGTTTTACGCAAACCCTTTCGTAATCTTCGCAAAACAGCAGAAGGCTTCTTCTATGTTGTCGCAGGGCTGGCGCTTTTCCTGATCGGTCTGGAACAAGCCCTGTTCCCTTTAGGAGAATCTATGGCCAAACAGCTCACCTCCCCGGACTTTATCGGTACAGGTACAAATGGCGTACTGCACTGGTTTGACTATTACTGGATTTACTTATTTGCAGCCGCCATCGGCTTTGCAACAACAATTGCAGAGCCTTCCCTGATTGCCGTTGCCATGAAGGCAGGCGAGCTATCCGGGGGCGCCGTAAGTTCACGGGGGCTGCGTATTGCTGTCGCTATCGGCGTAGCGGCCAGTATCGCGCTCGGCGCCTTCCGCATCGTTACCGGCACGCCCTTGCATCTCTATATGATGGCTGGTTATCTGGTCGTTGTCGTGCAAACAATATTTACGCCAAAATGGCTGGTGCCTCTGGCTTACGATTCCGGCGGCGTTACGACATCAACCGTAACAGTACCGCTGGTCACCGCGCTAGGGCTGGGGCTTGCCTCCACTGTACCGGGGCGCAGTCCACTGATAGATGGTTTTGGGCTTATTGCGCTGGCCAGCCTGTTCCCGATGATTACCGTGATGGGCTATGCGATGCTTTCTGAACGGTATTCACAACGCCGAAAGAATAAAAACACTACCGAAGAACTTGAAAAGAAAGGAGATTAAACTTATGGATTTTAAATTGATTATTGCACTTGTCTCTGACGATTACACAGAGAAAGTGATAGAAAATGCCCGCGAGACAGGGGCCACAGGCGCAACTGTCATCACCAGCGGTCATGGAGAGGGGCTAAAGCCTGCAAAAACATTCTTCGGCCTGACGCTGGAAGGGCAAATCGACATGGTATTGTTTATCGTGGAAAAGCATCTCAGCCGTACTATTCTGGAAGGCATTGCTGAAACGGGAAACTTCGATAAAGAATCAGGGACAGGCATTGCCGTGCAGATAGATATTGAAGATGCGGTTGGCCTGAAGGCACAATTAAAGACAATAGAACACGAAATAGAGGATCAGATATGAGCGAGAAAACATTTGTCAAAGTACGGGATGTCATGACCAAAAATGTCGATACGATTGAAGGTCTATCGACGATTGACGAGGCTATCACCCAAATGCGGGAGAAGCGTTTTGGCGCGCTTATCGTCGCCCGGCGTGATGAAAGCGATGAATATGGCTTTGTTACCGTTCAGGACATCGCCCGCCACGTTATTGAGCCAAACCTCGCGCCAGAAAGAGTGATGGTCTATGAAATCATGGAAAAACCGGTTTTAACCGTTCATGGCGATATGAACATTCGCTACGCCATTCGTCTTCTCGAACGCATAGACCAGCTCCGCGCGCTGGTCATTGATAATAATAATGAGGCAGTAGGCATTGTCACCATGCTCGATATGGTGACGCGCTACATGGGCAAGGATTCCAGATAAGGTTTTGACCTCCGGAAAGAGTGGTGCGCCCGGCAGGAGTCGAACCTGCAACCTCCTGATTCGTAGTCAGACACTCTATCCAGTTGAGCTACGGGCGCATATTTTCGAAGTCGAGGGGCAACATAAGTGATATCTGTGCATTTTTCAACAAGTTTTCCGTCTTGTACTTGACACTGCTTATGCATTAAGGTGTCCTGTAATGGTTTCGAGAACTTTCACCACCGCGATTAGAATAAGAGACAATGAAAAAATCAGCTGTAAAACATCATTCTTTCAGAGCTTGTGCGCTTGCGCTTTTATGTGCCGGAGCGGGTTATTTTACCGTCGCTGACGGGGTAGCGCTGGCACGATCAGCCGATCAGCCTCCAGCTCTTGTTATTACTAACGAGCCCTTACCGGCAGATTTGCGCAGCAAAGTTTACAGTAAGCCCAGCGTTGCACCGCAAACCTATCCACAACAAATTCTGGGGCCTCAATATTACAATGACGGCGCAGAAACAGTTGTCGGCCACAAAGTTGATAGCTTACGCAACGATCTGTTCTCTTTACAGAGCACTGTTGCAGATCTGTCAGAAGAACTGGCAGAACTTGAGCTTGGCGGTCAGCACCGCGCTGCCGAATATTACGCCAGCATCGCGACAATTAGCACACAGCTACAATCCGGCACGACACCGGGTAACCCGCGCCTGATAAACAGATTAACCATCGCCCGTGATAATCTGGAGCAACTCTCCAGCAATATTTCCGGATTAAATGACCTCGCCGTTGAAATTTCAGGGGCGGCGTCAATGTCATCGTTCCTGCTGGAATCATCCCGCGCGACTTACAGCCTGTCCGGCGCCATTGAAGAAGATCACGTGCGGCTGGCACAGCTTGAAGACGCCGTTAACAATACGGTCGTTGTCATTGATCGCCTGCTGAACAACGTCAATGACGACATCACCAGAACAACGGCCTACCTGGCAACAGAGCGCGACAACCTGCGTACAATGTCTCTCGCTATCAATACAGGTGATATGTTTGGCAGAAGCCTGTCAAACCGCCCCTTTTCCAGCGTAGGACAAGCCACATTTACGCCAGTGGCCGCCTCGTCTTATGGCGGTATTATGCAGCCACCTCCTGCGCCCGGCATGCTCGCACCGGAAAGCATGGCCATGCCTGCGCCTCAGCCTCCCACCGGAGTTCCTGCGCCACGACCACTTGTAAAGATTCGCTTCGACAAGCCAAACGTGGCTTACCAGCAGCCGGTTTATATGGCTGTGAACGAGGCCTTAAACCGTTTTCCTAATGCGCATTTTGAACTGGTTGCCGTACATCCTGGTATGGGTAATGCTGCAGAAGTTGCTATTGAGAGCACCCGCGCCCGCCGTAATGCCGAGCGTGTCCTGCGCAGCCTGTCTGAAATGGGTGTACCTCTTGACCGCGTTGACCTCTCACACACACCAAGCGCCGAGGCCACAACGAACGAAGTGCACCTCTACGTTAGATAGTTTCCCCGCTTTTTTATTGACATATATAACATAATTTTCTATATTGCATAAAATTTTATGTCAAAAGAAGGCGGCAAGCATGGAAAATACGTTCAAACAAAAGCTTTTTAAAAACTTCATTCCCATCGTTCTGATATTCAGCCTTGCCGCCGGAACGACGGGCTGCAAAGAGCCAACCCCCGCAGAACAACGCGCCGCAGAACGCGAAAAACAGCTTAAGAATATTGAAAAAGAGAAGGCATTCTTCCTCAAGCAAATAAAGGAAGACGGCAGCTGGGACTCATCCCGAGACCCATACGAAAAACTGCGCACGCTCCCCATAGACAAAGCGATAAAGACGGCCATGATTACCGTTATCAAAACAGGTGACTGGCGATACCGGGATGATGCCGCAGAGGTACTGGCATGGGCATTGGAAAAGGCGCTGGAAGAAAAACGCTCTTCCATGGACGATATAGACATACTAGAAATCGACAACTCCAAATCTATGTATAAGGAACTAAGAACCCTGATGGTCAGCTGGGCACAGAATAAGGATGACCACTACGAATATGTACGGCGTGTTGCCATAAAGGCTTTGGCAAAACTGCCCATAGATGCAGAGATAAAAACGCTTATGATAGACAGGGCTCAAAATGATACTGATGGGGACACACGAAGAGCTGCCATAGCCCCTTTGATAAGGCTGCCCATGGATGAAGAGATAAAGGCAGTCCTGATAGACAGGGCTCAAAATGATACTGATGGGGACGTGCGAAACGTTGCCATAAAGGCTTTGGCAAAGCTGCCCATGGATGAAGACATACAAATACTCATGACCGACAGAGCCGAAAATGATGACAGAGGCTATCTACGGGAGAGAGCTCTGAATGCACTGGCACCACTGCTCCCTAACACAGAAATAAAAACCCTCATGATGGACAGGGCTAAAAGTGATGATAGTGGCGATTTGCGGAAAAAGATTTTGAAGATACTGGAAGAACTGCCCATGGATAAAGACATACAGGCCCTCATGATGGACAGGGCTGAAAACGATAATACAAGTATACGCCTCTTCGCCATGAAGACGCTGGAAAAAGCGCCCATGAACGAAGATATAAAAGGATTTATGGTCGACAGGGCTAAAGACGCCAAAGAGGGACAAGAACGAAAAATCGCGCTGAATACCCTGGCAAAAGAATCTGCCACGGATGATAACGTCAAATTCTTCCTGATCGACAGGGTTCAAAAAGCAGAAGAAAGCGACGAGCGGGAAACTGCGGTAAAAGCGTTGGCGGACACGGTCGCAAATGATGACAGGGTCAAGACATTCATGACCGGTACAGTAAGAGGCGAGGACGACTGGAATGTGCGCAAAGCTGCAATGGAGCTCCTTCTGGCCAATAAATTTATAAAAGAAACAACCAAGGCTCTGTACCAAAACGTCCGCGTCGCCCCGAAAAACAGCGATAGCGTTAGTTATTCCATCTTCAGCCTTAAAAATATTGCAAAAGACCACACGGACAAACCGGGTATTTTAATGGATGCCGTAGAAAAACTAATTCCCTTGTCTGTTTACGCCCATGATGACAAAGCCGAATGGCTAAAAGAGCGAGACTACTACTCTCATATGAATTCAAACGCAATGTCGGGTTTGATGGATATTATCTCCGCCATGCCCACAAGCAGCACGTAAAAAAGCGACCTGTGGAATGTCGTCTGGCCGGTCATGCAAAAAAACATAAAAGGGAGTTGGGACTTTGAAGCCGTTGTCAAAATACTCAAGGCAGACATCCCCCTGACAAAAGCAAAAGAAAAGGAACTTGAATCCTTTTTCAAACCACTCGCTAAAGACACCGAAGAAACTGAAAAAGCAGGATGGAACAGCAGACTAAAAATGAGACAGGTGCACGCTCAAGAAATTATCGAGCATATCTTTGAAATACAGGATTGCGACTGCGGGGCAGCGCCGGGGATAGAGGTGAAAGAAACAATAGGCATGCGCCTAAAGCTAAGTCCCGGATAAAAAACCGGCAAATTTTTAATACGGATAAGGAATGTTGTTAAACGTTCTTGGCGGCAATTCAGAACGGTCAAATGCACCCTTCTTTTTCTGATAACGGAAAGTCTTTTTAACCTCCGAGTCATCCTGCCCTGGAACGGTAGTTGTCACCGTAGCAGCATTACCGGAAAACACCTGATCACCTATACTCTTCTCCACAATGCTTCTAATCTCGGCATCGCTTAACCCTTGGTCGTGATCATGATCACCGCCAAAATCATCTGCTTGTAGAAGCTGTATATTACCAGGAATTTCATCATTGCCCGACTGCGCATAAGACAACGGCACAAAAGCCGTCAGTACAAACAGAAAACACACGCTCTTCATCAAATATTTCATAACGTACTCACCTTAATTTTAACGGTTCAGGAATATAGGTTTTGCTCCACCGCCGGATTTATCTCTATTCGATGGTAAATAATATTTATTATGAGGGGAAGGGGCTTTCTGATAAACGGGAGGTTCTGTTTCATTATGATGCGAATCATCATACTCCATTTCCGGCTGCACCGCCTCCCTGCCTCCTCCTTGTAAATTCCTTATAAGCGCGTCCTTATCGCCGATTTCGTAAGTCAGGGACTTTGGCCTCTTTTGTGATTGCCCTCCCATATGGTGGGCTTTTGGGCCTTCCTCGGCCTCCAAATAATCGCTCTTCAGGCTTACGCCTTTTCTGGCAAGACACGCCTCGATCATACTTTCATCATTCTCGGAACTATAGGCCTGCGCCGCATAAACTTCATTAATGCATCTATTAACAGCCTTATTAAAAAGCTGCATCTCCTGCTCCTTGCGTTCACGGGCACCCTCAGCGCAAACGATACCGGACAGCGACATAAAAAACACCAAACATGCTGCAAAAAACAGCGAACGCATAACACTCTCCACTCACATTTTTATATCTGTAATAATTATATCACAGCAAAAATATCCGTGCCTGTTTTCAAATAAATATAACCACACATATTGCAGAAACACTTTCAAATGCTGTATCTCTATTGAGTGTAACTATTTATGAAGTCCCCGTAGCTCAGTAGGATAGAGCACCAGATTCCTAATCTGGGGGCCGGTGGTTCGAATCCACTCGGGGACGCCACTTTCTTTTGAGTATTTTTAAATAGGGAATAAGTGCCTAAAAAAAGCCGACCATCAAGTAGACGGCTTATATTTTTTACATATCTGCTCAAAAGTCTCGAACAGGATTTTGCCATTCTTGCCGCCGTCACCGCTCATATTATAAGCCAGCGCCAGTAAAATGGTTTTATGCAAAACGTCGGCGATCTGGATGACCTTTTTATCAGGCTTATCTACGCTCTCAAAAAACATAAGAATCATCCCGGTCAGGTTACTAACAAACTCGTAATCAAATGACCCGGCATTGGCCTTCAAATTCATAATCGGCGTTTTAATAGAATCCATGACGGCATCAGAATCACTAAAATCCTCTCTCGCCGCATCGATGGCTTTCTGTAATTTATTCAAGTCAGGCCGGGCCAAAGGCGCAAAATCAACCTTACTGTCCTCCAAAGCCTTCTGGGCATCCTTGATAACCTTTTCATCAATTTTGCCCGTTCCCACTTTGAACTGGAGTTCTTTGGATGCCTTTATTTTTTTACTCTTACTTTTTGCCATAACCACCTGACTCTATGTATAAACAATTACTCAGAAATATTTTTTAATCGCTGCGGCCACAATACTCTTAAGCTCAACAGCCTTATCTCCACCTTCATCCTTTATGTGCTCTTTGTAAACGATGAACATCACATCAAGATGCGCCTGAACTATTACGAAATGCATCTTGTTTTCAACGTCAATTTTCTCGGAAAATTGACGTAACGAGCTACCGAAATGCCCCATCAATTGATAATTATAAGTAGTCGCAAGGTCTTTCACGTGATTGGCATAGTGATAAAGCTCTTCCTTACCATGCATAATTGTTTCCTCATCATCACTTTGCATTTTTTCCCAAGCCACACGAAGCTTTTTAAGCACATCTTCCACTTCATTCATGTACAGAGTTTCTTTTCTGTCGATGACAGCCTGCGCTCTTTTAATGGAATGCAGGTCAATAAAACCATCGCCATCATGCAAGCCAGCACCTGCTTTTAACTTAAGCTTGTTTACCCGGTGATAAATTTCTACTTCATTTTCATTTTTAGAGTCGCTCATGGGTTTCCTTCACCTCATCCGGTTTCATTACACGTCTTTCTTCCCCCTTATATTTTTCCAACCTGCGCCGCCTGTCTGGCCCAAAAAAATTAGGGGTCTTGATAAAAGGCCGAGGGTGGTTAATCACATGCAAAATACGATCAGCCATTTTTTTAGCCGAAATAGGTTTGACCATCGCTTCATTGGCCCCGCTATCCCGCGCTATTGTAACAATTTCTTCGCTTGTATAAGCGCTGCACAAAACCACTGGCAGGAATTTAATAGCATCCTTCTTACTATCCCTGATCCACCTTATCAATTCATCTCCGTCTCCGCCCGGCATCAACCAATCTGTTATCACCATATCTATATGGTTCGGCGACCCCGGGTCAGCATTAAACATCATGACCATCTCTTTAGCCTCAGCACCACTATTAGCCAATAAGATATGCTCGACACCGAGTTCTCGGATCATGGACGTCATAAGATCAGCCATAAAAGGATAATCATCCGCCACCAACACGCGAAAGCTTTTTAAGCTGTACGGATCTTTTTGTTTTTGCTTTGGCGCGTTCATAAATCAACTCTGTAAATATCTTCTGCATACAAGAATAATACCCCCTCTTGATTAATAAAAGCCTTAAATAATGATGTGTACCTCTTATCAAGGTCAATAGCCCTTGCCCCTGAAATAGTGATGCGCTAAATATAGAACCCAGAAAAGTTACAAGAACCGGGTATCACAATGAAAATCATAGTTCCAGTCAAGCGCGTCATTGATGCTTATGTCACGGTCAGGGTCAAAGCTGACCAGACCGGCGTGGAAACCGCCAATGTCAAAATGTCGATGAATCCCTTCTGTGAAATTGCCGTAGAAGAAGCGATCCGCCTGAAAGAGGCCGGTAAAGCCGACGAGGTTATTGCCGTTACCGCCGGCCCAGCGCAATGTCAGGAAACACTACGCGCCGCCATGGCGATGGGCGCTGATAGAGCCATATTAATCCAAACCGATGACGAATTGCAGCCCCTGGCCGTCGCCAAACTGCTAAAAGCTGTTGTTGATAAAGAAAACCCGGAAATTGTGATGCTGGGCAAACAAGCCATCGATGGTGACCACAACCAGACAGGACAAATGCTCTCTGCCCTTCTCGGCTGGGGAGTGGCGGCTTTTGCCTCGAAAATTGAGTGCGGCGATGACAATGTTACTGTGACAAGAGAGATTGATGGCGGGCTGGAAACACTAAAACTCAAACTACCGGCTGTTATTACCACCGATTTACGCCTGAATGAGCCGCGCTATGCCTCCCTGCCCAACATTATGAAGGCCAAGAAAAAGCAGCTCGACACCATGACCCCCGATGAGCTAGGCGTTGATATTGCACCGCGCTTTAAAACACTCAAGGTCACAGAGCCGCCAGAGCGACAGGCCGGAATTATGGTTGATTCTGTCTCTGATCTGGTTGAAAAACTGCGCAACGAAGCAAAGGTAATTTAAGATGTCCGTACTCGTTATTGCCGAACATGACAATTCTTCCATCAAACCCAGTACATTGCCCACAATTACGGCGGCCCGTGCGCTCGATAGCGACGTGCACGTCCTTGTCGCAGGCGCAGGCTCCGATGAAGCGGCCAGCGCCGCCGGAAAAATTCACGGCATCTCAAAAGTCCTTCATTGCGATGATGCTGCCTATGAACACGGGCTTGCTGAAAATATGGGTCAACTCATTGCCAAAATAGCGCCTGATTACAGCCACATTCTGGCCCCGGCCTCTTTCTTTGGCAAAAACATTCTGCCCCGCGCTGCCGCCCTTGTGGATGTACAACAAATATCAGATGTCTCTGCCATTGAAGGGGCGGACACATTCGTGCGCCCAATCTATGCCGGTAACGGTTTTGAAACCGTGCAAATTTCAGACACACCTAAAATGCTGACAATCAGAACCACCGGCTTTGATCCAGTAAAAAGCGAAGGCGGGTCTGCCCCTGTTGAAAATATAGATAGCGCAGACGACACCGGGCTGACCGAATTTGTCAGCCGCGAATTAACAAAAAGCGAACGCCCTGAACTGACAGCAGCCGATATTATTATTTCCGGCGGGCGCGGTCTTGCCAGCGGTGAAAACTTTGAAAAACTGATCGAGCCTATTGCTGACAAACTGAGCGCTGCCATCGGTGCCTCACGCGCAGCAGTGGATGCCGGTTATGTGCCTAATGATTATCAAGTGGGCCAGACCGGAAAAATCGTCGCGCCCAACCTTTATATCGCTGTCGGGATTTCCGGTGCCATCCAGCACCTCGCCGGAATGAAAGACTCCAAAGTCATCGTCGCCATTAATAAAGACGAAGAAGCGCCGATCTTCCAGATTTCCGATTATGGCCTTGTCGGTGATTTATTCGAGATATTGCCAGAGTTAGATAAAGCGCTCAGCGCCTGATAGCTACAGCCTGTAATAATGGATGAATTCTTGCTCAGCAGCATCAATAATATGGCCGTTCATAGCGCGAATAAGATCGTTCTTATTAACGTATGGTTTTAAATCCAGCACCGTATCAAGCGCAAAAACACCAAGAGTATAGGTAAACTTACCTTTGGAGTCACAAGGGCCAATATAACCGATATTGTTGTGGTCACTATTGGCGTGTTTGGCTCCATTTTCCAGCTCAGGATTTTTAGGCTGGTTCCTGACAAGGCCTGATGAATCACCTGGAATATTGAACAAAATCCAGTTCAGAAAACCGTCTTCTTCTCCAGTCTGCTTTTTCTCCAGAAAAACAACAAAGCTCTGCGTTCCAGAGGGCGCGCCTGCCCAATCCATGGCTGGCGATATATTGTTACGATAACAAGTGTATTCAAGCGGCATTTTGTTCCGAATCTTCAAAAACGGAATATCCAGATTCAAAGTCCCGGCCAGATTATCCAGCAGCAATTGCGGCGGGCCTGTATCTTCAATAAACCCTTCCGGCACGTCATCCACGACTGGAGCCTCTATTTTAGATAAAACATCAGGGGCTTTTTCTTCTATTCGGGGCTTAACCTTTACCGGCTGCGTTGCAACAGCCGCCGCCTTAAAAGCAGGAGTTTCTGCTGATTTTTTGTTACTTAAAGCTATAAAGACACAAAACCCAACAATAACAGACGCGACAAAAAACGTCCCCCCCCAGAGATATAGCGTGCCATTATTCTTTTGTTGCGTCTTCTGTTCTTCACGTTCTGACATAAGATAGTTCCTGTTTTAAGTGGTTTAGTAAGCCACGAGCTCCCTGCTCAACCAGATCAAGAGCATATTCAAAATCATTACCCCCGCCATAATACGGATCGGGCACATCAGTCTGCCCTGCTTCCGGCGCAAAATCCATAAACAAAGACAATGCAGCACCGCCTTTTGCAGGAGCCATGCTTTTCAGGATATCATAATGACCTCTATCCATGGCTAAAATCAGGTCAAAAACCTCAAAATCTTTGGGCTCAACATGCCGCGCTCGTAAGTCATCCATTTTAACGCCCCGCAACAAAGCAGAGGACATGGCACGCGTATCCGGCGGCTTTCCAGCATGATAGCTCTGCGTCCCCGCCGAATCGATCAGGAAATGCTTCGACAAGCCATTCTGCGCGACATAATGACGAAACACCCCTTCCGCCGTCGGAGAACGGCAGATATTACCGGTGCAAACGAATAAGACACTACATTCAGCCATGCTTTTATGCTGCCTCATAACCGTCTGTTAAGTCTATAGTTTTTTGATTTTGCTTTACTTTTCAGGGCTTTTTGGCCTAAAGAAGGGGTGATTCAAACAGCAGGAAACTGTGGCCTGATTGAATTTGACGCTTGACTGTAGAGGCCTAGAGTGTTGAATATGCAAAAGTTATTGCGTTTAGACAGGGACGCAATCAACAAACGAAACGGCCTGTCATTATGATTGATGAGTACTTAGGTTAAATGGGCATATCTCAGCTAAACATTGAAAATGTAGAGGTCAAACTCGCACAGGAAGACGCTGAAGTTGAGGCAGCACAACGCCTCCGCTACAAAGTGTTCTATGAAGAATATGAGGCAAAACCTAGCGCAGAAATGATTAAAGAGCGCCGCGACATGGATGCTTTTGATGAAGTTGCCGACCATCTGCTTGTTGTGGATAAATCCATAGCAGACCCTATAGACAGAATTGTTGGCACTTACCGCCTGCTACGCCATGAAGCCGCCGATAAACATGGGCAATTCTACACCAGTGATGAATATAACATTGCGCCGCTGATCAATAGCGGATCAACCCTTCTTGAATTAGGGCGCTCCTGTGTTCTGGCAGATTACAGAACCCGTACGGTACTTCACCTTCTGTGGGAAGGCATCATAAAGTTTATGCTGGAAAACGATCTCGGCACGATGTTTGGTTGCGCCAGCCTTCACGGCACTGATATTGATGCGCTGTCCCACCAACTTGCCTATTTACATCACAATCACCTTGCCCCTGAAAATATACGACCACGGGCACTGGATGAGCGCTTTGTCGATATGAATCTTCATCCCAAAGAAGATTTAAACGAAAGAGAAATATTCAAATCACTACCGCCTCTTATCAAAGGCTATATGAGAGTAGGATGTACAATCGGCGAAGGCGCGGTCATTGACCACCAATTCGGCACTACGGATGTCTGTATCGTCCTTCCCATGAAAGAATTTGCGCCGCGCTACCGCAAGCATTACGCCCGTAAAATAAACAGCCGTAATCAAAAAGCCAGCGACAATGACGCTACCCCTGCCATCCCTGAGAACGAAACTGTAATGGCCGGGAGCTCCTCCTGATGGGCAACCTCAGGGCCACCCTAAAATTCACACAATTCTTTTTCTGGAGCGCTCTTCTTATTCCTCCACAGATGATTATTATGGTTTTCAGCCGTGGTAATGCCGCTTATACCCTGCCGATTTTCTGGCACAAGATGATTTGCCGGGCTTTTAAACTTGATATAGAGGTAGAGGGTCAGCCCTCTAAAGAACAACAAACAATTTACGTCAGCAACCACGTGTCCTATCTCGATATTCCCGTCATCGGCAGCATTCTGCCTGCGTCTTTTGTAGCCAAAGAAGAAGTCGCCACATGGCCCGTTTTTGGCCTGCTTGCCAAATTACAACAATGCGTCTTCATAAATCGCGCCCGGCACCGCATAGGTGAAGGGCAAAGCAACATGCAACAAAGACTGAATAGCGGCAACAGCATCGTGCTTTTCCCCGAAGGAACATCCACAAACGGCACAAACGTCCTTCCCTTTAAATCAAGCCTATTCAGCGTGGCCACAGACCCTGAACTAACAAAAAAGCCGCTCATCCAGCCTTTTACGATTGAATTACTGGAAACAAACGGCCAAAAAATAAAAATAGAAAAAGATCACGACCTTTACGCCTGGTACGCTGACATGACGCTGGCTCCCCATTTTTGGGACTTTGCAAAATCAAATGGTGCAAAAGTAAAGCTTCACTTTCATGCGCCACTTCGGGTAAAAGATGATGACAATAGAAAAAATTTAGCAAAAACATGCCACGACAAAGTTGCAGGCGTAATAGCCGCCTAAAGCCTAAAGGAGAATAAATATGGATATGACACCAGAAGAAATGACAAAACTGCAAAAATACATGCAGGACAAATTTGGGAATGCGAACATTCTCATTCGTGAACGCTCACAAGCAAAAGACTCCGCAGAAGTGCTTATGCAAGGCGAATTCATTGGTATTATCTACAAAGATGATGAAGATCCGGAAGATGTTTCCTATGACTTCAACATGGCTATTTTGAAAATCGACCTGGAACCGGCAGCATAAAAAAAAACACCACAATTTGCCAAGACCCTATGATTTCTAGTAAAATTTAATAGATGTGCATTTTTTGCGTGCGAGCATGACAAAAGCATGAAACTCGTATAAAATGCAGGGGCGTGTGACATGCGGGGAAATCATTCTATGGACTTGGCTACAAACCTGAAAAAAGTAAGTTTTTCTGAAAGTTTAGGCGTAAAGCTTGGCCTTTTCCTTTGCGCTGTCCTGTTATCCCTTTCAGTATCCACCTCATCTTTTGCCCAGCCTACGTCACCGTGCGACCCGGAATATATGGATGCACTGGAAGCGAGAGCATGGCTGGAAGCGCAACGTGAAATATCGCAAAACCAGAATTTCATATATAAGCCCGACAGTGTGCTGGAATATACCTGCTTTGATTATTTCCTGAACGAAGCCGCCAGCAACTTTGATGAGAACAGGCAATTTAGTGAGACTGATCGCTGGGACGATGTTCCGGTCGGATTTACTGACTTCACAACAGACGAAGCTTTGGAACAGGTCGTCTTTGAACCGCTGATTACATATCTCACCTCTAATTTTAACACCATTGATTTTAATGCCGGGGCCTACCTCAACAATCGCACAGAAGAAGAATATGAGCCTCAGGATCTGGTTGACGGTGACATTGAGTATGAATGTGAAGAAATGCAAAAAGTGTGGAATATCGCACGCTGCTCTAACTTTAACCCCAATGAGCAAATTGAATTTGATGGGTTTTATGATTTTCTTTACTACGAAGATGATGGAGAACCCCGTCAAGAGTCAGAGAACTGGGAGCTTATGTGTGAAGAGCAAGACCCCCGTTTTGCACAGGCCAGAGTTACAGCCTTTAACGAAGATCAGGACTTGTTCGACGTAACAGATGAAAATATTGAAGCTGAAGGTAATGGCGCACCTTACCTTGAAGATGACATTGTTACGCATCTTGACTGGATATTGCCCTCTGGAGACTGTATCGGCACCGTCCCCACCGGCATTACCATACAAAGACCTGACTTAGGAACCTTTGATGAAATTGTCTGTACAAACCCAGGCTGTTCATCAAATGGCGCTGGCGGGTGTGACTAGTCTTTCCCCATTGATGACCTGGGTATAATCAACTAATCAACAATCAACGTGTATTAAATATCCGGGAGCGTTTTTCTTCAGGGTCACGCGGCTTGTTAGGATCGTAGGTCCAGGCTTTTCTAGGATCATAGACCATGATTTTATTACTATCCGCACCTGATGCCTTACTATTACGAGACTGCATAGCCCTTCTTTCGTTTCTGGCCATACGAATTCTATCTCTGGCAGCCCTGCCCGCCATTTTTGCTCTGCCTGTCTGTTCTGCAATCCCAGCTTCCTGAGCAAATTTAAAGTCATCCCACTTTTTGTCTCTGTCTAATTTAGACCTTCTGGATGATATGTCTCTCCGCCCGCTATAATTATAAGGCTTCGCTCCCGAACCACGCGACTTATTCAGGAATAACGGCGTAGCTGACGGCTTTTTATCAGAACCATTAAACAGGCGCCCCAGAAAGCCACGCTGTTTACCGGACTCGTTCTGCGCCAAAATAATCGCCGTATCAGTGCTTTTATTTTGCGCATAGGACACGCCGGGCACAGCCGCCCCTGCCACAGTGACAGCCAACAAACCTAAAAATATATAGGGTTTCACAGACATTGCTTATTTCTCCCGCACACAAAATTACTTCAATGATCATTATATCAAGGAAATGACCTGTTTGTCATGTTTAATGCCGGGTCAGGAAAGTTTCAATTTCATGATGAAGCGCTTTATTCTCCGGATTCAACTCCAGATATTTCATAACAGTCGTCAGGTTTTTCTTCTGATCTACAGGCACCTTATCAACCTGCATCGTTCTGTATTTATCGTTCTGATGTGATTCAGCAGCAACACCGATGGCCTGCCGCACCGTTTCCAAAAGAGCGGGGTCAATAGTTTCTCGCGCTTCCCGTACGGTGGATAACGCCTCTTGAACCAGACGATTTCTTTTAGCATTTACTTGGTAAACTCTTTTTTTCATATTCCGCTCAATATTTATGCCGTTTTTCTTTGCAAAACCCTTGCAAAGCCTTATATTCCCACATTACGCGCGGAACCCTAACATAAGGTTAGCAACGGGTTTAATGTTAAGAATATATTCCTCCATCATGGGAGCCAGCAGCTTTTTTCTGCGCTCCCTGCTAAAAAAGCGCTGCCGCCTCGGGAAAGAAGACCCTGAGCGGCTTGAAGAGCGTATGGGCACCCCCGGCATTGAAAGACCGAACGGCGCGCTTGTCTGGTTCCATGCCGCAAGTGTTGGCGAATCTCAATCAACCCTGATTTTGATAGAAGCGCTGCTACAACAAAATTCTGCCCTTAATATTCTTGTCACAACAGGCACCGTAAGTTCTGCGGAACTCATGGCAAAGCGCCTGCCGAAAAATGTACTCCATCAATATTACCCGCTGGATCACCCTAAATGGGTGGCGCAGTTCCTCGACCATTGGCAACCAAGTTTGGCGCTATGGATGGAATCTGAAATCTGGCCCAATATGCTGAAAGCAACAAAGCAAAGAAACATACCGGCCGCCATCATCAATGCCCGCCTGTCCGCGCGCTCTTTCAAACGCTGGAAACTTGCCGCTGGAGACACCGAAACGCTGCTGAATGTTTTTTCTGTCTGTCTGGCACAAACAGAAGAAGACGCCGCGTTTTTCAAAGATCTCGGTGCGCAAAACGTCACCATTTCCGGCAATCTTAAATACAGCGCCGCGCCCCTGCCCTATGACGAAAAAGATTTAAAAACGCTGCAAAGTGCCGTTAAAGACCGCCCTCTCTGGCTTTATGCCAGCACCCATGACGGGGAAGAAGAAATGGCCTGCCGCCTGCATAAACATTTGCAGAAAAAAGTTCCCGACCTGCTAACGATCATCGTCCCGCGCCATCCTGAAAGGCGCGAGGAAATCAGCAAGGCCTGTGATAAATACGGCCTAAAAACAGGCCTGCGCACCGCCAATAAAAAACTGCCCGGAGATGACGACAATATCTACATTGCCGACACGATGGGCGAGCTTGGCCTGTTTTACCGCCTTAGCCCCGTGGCCTGTATCGGCAGATCATTTAGCAATGACGGCGGTGGCGGGCACAACCCGATTGAAGCGGCACAGCTTGATTGCGCCGTATTGCACGGCCCCAACATCCAGAACCTCGCGCAAATTTACGAAGATTTTGACAAAGCCGGGGCAGCCCTCCTGCTTAAAAGTGAGCAAGATTTTCAAAGTCGGCTAGAGCGCCTTATGAGCGACAGTGACGGGCTTGATGCCCTGCAAAATAAAGCCCACCGCTTTGCGCAGGACAAGGCTGAAATCCTGGATATTGTCATGAAAACTCTTGAACCCCTGTTGCAGGATTTAAATAAAGAGCGAAAATGCGCCTGAAGACTCCGCAGTTCTGGTACGAATCCGATAGCATTAAAACAAAAATGCTTACCCCTCTGTCGTTTTTCTACAAAGCTGCGAGCAAGCTGTGCCAAAATACGGGCACGCCCTATAAATCTACAATACCGGTGATCTGCGTCGGCAATATCGTTAGCGGCGGTAGCGGTAAGACGCCGGTTTCTCTGGCCATTATGAACCTCACCGGAACAAAACAATCCTGTTTTTTAACGCGGGGATACGGCGGCCAGAATAAAGGCCCTCTTGTAGCCGACAAAGACAAACATACCGCCGCAGACATTGGCGACGAAGCGCTCCTGCTGGCGAATAAAGCCCTCACAATTATTTCTGCAGATCGCGGTAAAGGCGCTTGCCTCGCAGAAGACAAAAAAGCTGATCTGATTATCATGGATGATGGCCTGCAAAACCCGCAGCTTCATCAAGACATCAAAATAATTGTCATTGATGGTGCGACCGGGTTTGGTAACGGCAAAGTTATCCCCGCAGGCCCCTTGCGCGAATCTTTGGAATCCGGCCTGCAAAAGGCCGATGCTTTTGTTTTTATCGGCGCAGACAAACAAAACATCAAAAACATGATTCCAAAGAACAGACCTGTCTTTGATGCAAAAATTACCGTTTCAGAAAACTGGATCAGCGACACAAAAATTCCCTACATCGCCTTTTCCGGTCTGGCGCACCCGGAGAAATTCAAAGGAACGCTGGAAGATATTTCAGTCAACATTGTAGACTGGCACCCCTACCCCGACCATTACAGCTTCACAGCGCAAGATTTAGAAACTCTGGCCGCAGAAGCAAAAGAGAAAAAGGCACGCCTAATTACAACGGAAAAAGACGCCGCCCGTCTACCGCGAGATTTTGTTCAGGGCAACCCTCTTGATATACTTCCGATTCAGATTACATGGGAAGATCGGGAGGCTGTGATAGCCTTTCTAAAAAACAAGATAACAACATGAAAAAACTGCGCTATTTAGTAGAAGCTCTGGGTCTTTATATTCTTATGTTCCTTCTCGGAATCATGCCTCTTGACTGGGCTTCTGCCCTTGGCGGCTGGGTGGGGAGGAGCCTCGGCCCGCGCATGGCCGCCTCACGCAAAGCCATACACAATATGCGCGAAGCCATGCCTGACCTGCCGGAAGGAGACTATAAAAAAATGGTCTCGGGCATGTGGGATAATCTGGGCAGGGTTATGGCCGAATATCCGCATTTAAAAAAAATAGGCAAAGAGCGCGTTAAAATCAAAAACGCCGAAATCGTTGAACAGCTCTTTGATAACGACAAAGCATGCATGATGATTTCTGCGCATATGAGCAACTGGGAAATTTGTTCTACCTCCATGCTTGCACAATACAACAAACATATTGATGTCACATACCGCGCCCCGAACAATCCATGGGCCGACCGCATTTTGACGCAAGCCAGATCACTGGGCGACGAAATACGCGCCCATTCAAAATCCCGCAAAGGCGGCCAGTCCCTTATAAAGTCCATGAAAGAAGGCCGCTATATCGGCATGCTGATCGACCAGAAATATAATGAAGGCGTTGCCGTTTCCTTTTTTGGCAAGCCCGCCATGACCAACCCGGTCTTTGTTCAGCTTTGTCAAAAATACAATTACCCTCTCATCCCCATACAGGCAGAACGCATAAAAGGCGCTAACTTCACCATGACGATTCATAAACCGTTAGAGCTCTTTGATAGTTCCGGCAAAGCTTTACCAGTTGAAGAAATCATAGCAGAGGCCCACAATATCATGGAACACTGGATCAGAGGCAGACCGGAACAATGGCTCTGGCTACACCGCAGATGGGATTCGCAAAAACTGAAAGACATAAAGGAAGCCGCATAGATGACTGAAAAAACATATGACCTGTTTGTAATTGGCGCCGGATCAGGCGGCGCGCGCGCTGCCCGCATTGCCTCCCGCCACGGCGCGAATGTCGGCCTCGCCGAAATGGCAGAGTTTGGCGGCACCTGCGTTAATGCCGGATGCGTTCCCAAAAAGCTGATGGTTTACGCTTCAGAGTTCAGCCGGGCCTTTAAAGATTCCAAAAATTATGGCTGGATAGTCGGCGAAACAAAATTCGACTGGAACACATTAATTGCGAACAAAGACAAAGACATCAAACGCATTAATAATATTCTTGAAACCAACATGGGAAAAACCAGTGTCGATATTTTCAAAAGCCACGCCCGCTTCATCGACAACCACACCATTGAGGTAAGTGGCCAGACAATCAAGGCCGATAAAATTTTAATTGCTACAGGTGGAAAGCCGGCACTCCCCTCTATCCCCGGCAAAGAGCACTTAAAAACTTCCGATAATATGTTTCACCTTCCAGCCATGCCGTCGCGCATTGTTATTATTGGCGGCGGCTATATTGCCGTTGAATTCGCGAATATCTTCAGCGGTCTGGGCGCTGATGTAACACTTCTTCACAGAGGAGATTTACTCCTTCGCGGCTTTGATAATGACCTCCGTGAAATGCTCGGCAATGAAATTATAAAACACCCCAACATTGACCTGCGTCTTGAAACCGAAATACAGAACGTCGAAAAAGAGGGCGAGACCTATATCGTTCACACAAACAAAGGCGAGCAGATTAAGTGCGACCTGATTCTGTCTGCGACCGGACGCGCGCCCAATATTGACGGACTGGGGTTAGAGAACACCAATATCCAGACAGAAGAAAATGGCCGCATTAAAATCAACGATGATTATCAAACAGACGAGCCTCATATTTATGCCGTTGGCGATGTCTGTAACCGCCATAACCTGACCCCGGTTGCGATTAAAGAAGGGCACGCTTTGTCCGACCGCCTGATCGGCAGCATGCTGGATCGCAAGGTCGATTACGAATTTATTGCGACCGCTGTATTTTCTCACCCGCCGATAGGCACCGTCGGACTAAGCGAGCAGCAAGCGCGGGACGCAGGGCATGATATCGATATTTACAAATCAAACTTCAAGCCGATGAAAAACACGGTGTCCGGGCGCGATGAAAGAGCGCTGACTAAGCTTGTAGTTGATAAAAAGACAGACCGCGTGCTCGGCTTTCATATGATCGGGGATAGCGCCCCGGAAATTATCCAGCTCGCCGCGACGCTACTGAAAAAGAAAATCACAAAAGAGGAACTGGACGAGACAATCGCCGTACACCCCACCGCCGCCGAAGAATTTGTTACGATGAGAGAGGCTGTGTCTTAATCTTCGTAAAAAGTAGTGCGACCACGCTCAATATCTTTTTCGGCCTGCGCTATCACTTCGGCCATGACCTTACCATAGAGCTGCTTACTGGCTTCGGTGAACATGGTTTCGCCGAGCTGCTCCCGCAGGAACGCCAGCACTGTCCTTGGTCCGGCCGAATCAACACCGCGCTCTTCCATGATATTGACCGTCTCTTTTACGGTTTGCTCATAACTAAGACCGGCAGAGGTCGCAACATCTGCCTCATGCAAAATCATGGCCATCAAAACCAAACGGGGATTATCTTCATAGCGGCGCAATTTGCCCATCATCATCATGCTGATATCCTCGCGCTCATCATCCCAGAAATAATGTTTATATATCTTCTTCATCCGAATGCAGGGGCTATTGTCCCCGGCGAAGAACGTAATATCAGTACAAAAAACAATGGTTTCCATATCTTTCATCTGATCTTCAGAAAGGCCCAATGCTTCAAAATAAGGTTTCGCAAAATCAAAGGCCTCTTGCTCCATCTTGCCCGGCGTATAAACACCGTCCCTAAGGTTATCACCACCTCCATGGCCCAAATCATGAATACAGGACGAAACCAGCAAAAGAAGGATCTGCTCAGGGCTAAATGCCCGGTTTGTATCCTTAAAAAAACGGTTATGCGTAGCAATTAGGCGAATGGCATGAAACAACACTTTTCTGTAATGTTCATTACCGTGATACTGAAGCCCATTAGGGATTTCAGCCAATATTGCCGTAAGAAAGGCGGCTTTGGCACAGGGGCTGTTTACATCAAGGTCAAACTGCTCCAAAGCATGGGCAACGATTGTTGTTAAAGATGGGCCACCGCCTTCTTCTTCCCACTCCGTAAAGACAACCGTGACTCTTTCTCCGAATGATTTTATATCTTCACCGAACAAAAGATCAGAGAACCCGGCAACACGCTGGTAGTCTTTATCATAGCACTGCTGCAACTTCTCAAAACTCTGCAACAACTCCTCTTTTTCAAAGAACTCTTCATCCGTTTCAACCTTATCCAGAAGCGGTTTCAGTTCATTAAAAAGGGCCGGTATTTGCATATCCTGACTATTTTCTTTGGCTAGCTCTTGAGACAAACAACTCTCCCTGCTTTTCAGAGCAAAAATTCTACAGTTATATTTATAACCTGAACTTCTTAAGATAGAAAACAGTTTATAGAAAAATGCCTATAAACCTTGCACTGCAGCACCTAATTGCATAAATCATATAGTATTGAATATTTATGGAGTTTCATATGACTAAAGACTGGAAGCCGGACAGCTGGCGCGACAAACCGGCAAAGCAACTACCGGACTATAAGGACAAAGCCGCGCTGAAGAGCGTTGAAGAAAAAATACAAACCTTGCCGCCGCTGGTTTTTGCCGGAGAGGCGCGCAATTTGCGCCGCCACCTTGTCAAAGTTGCAGAAGGCAAAGCCTTTTTGCTGCAAGGCGGAGACTGCGCCGAAAGCTTCGCCGAATTTGGTTCCATGAAAATCCGCGATACCTTCCGGGTTCTGATGCAAATGTCGATTGTTCTCACCTTTGCCGGCTCGCTTCCTGTCGTGAAAATGGGGCGCATGGCCGGTCAGTTTGCCAAACCCCGCTCCGGCGACTTTGAAACACAAGGCGATGAAACATTCCCGAGCTATCGCGGCGACAGCATTAACGCCCTTGAATTTACCGCAGAATCTCGCGAGCCAGACCCGGATCGCATGCTGCAAGCCTACTATCAGGCCGCCGCGACCCTGAACCTGCTACGCGCTTTTGCCCATGGCGGCTATGCCGACTTACACCGGGTTCATGGCTGGAATCTCGATTTTGTCAATGACAGCCCTCTGACCGAGCGTTACGAGCAACTGGCAAAACAAATTGATAAGTCCCTGTCCTTCATGTCGGCCTGTGGCATCACAGGCGAGCGCACACCAGAGATTATCCGCCAAACCGAGTTTTACACCGGTCACGAGGCCCTGCTCCTGCCTTACGAACAAGGCCTGACCCGAATCGATAGCACGACAGGCGACTGGTACAACTGCTCCGCCCATTTCGTCTGGATTGGCGCCCGCACGCACCAGCTTGACGGCGCACAGATTGAATTCGTGCGCGGCATTAACAACCCTCTCGGCCTGAAATGCTCGCCCGATCTGGATGCGGATACTCTGCTCAAACTCATAGATGTCCTGAATCCGAACAATGATCCGGGGCGCCTGACCCTGATTGCCCGTATGGGCGCAGATCAGGTGGAAAGCAAGTTATCACCGCTGGTTCGTGCCGTAAAAGAAGAAGGCCGGAATGTGATCTGGTCTTGCGATCCGATGCACGGCAATACAATTAAATCGAGCAATGGTATAAAAACCCGAAAATTCGAGGACGTCGTATCGGAAATTCAGGGCTTTTTCAATGTCCACCGCACTGAGGGCACTCACCCCGGCGGCGTTCATCTGGAACTGACCGGGCAAGATGTCACAGAATGCACCGGCGGCGCCAAAAAAATAGCCGATGAAGATTTATCCAGCCGCTACCACACGCATTGCGATCCGCGCCTGAACGCTAATCAAGCCTTGGAGCTGGCCTTTCTGATTGCCGACGAATTAAAAGACATGAATATAAACAAACCCGACAATATTTCCGAAGCCGCCGCCGCAGAGTAAATAAATGACCAAGGCACCACTGCACATCACCCTTGCCCAAATCAACCCGACTGTCGGGGACTTGGCCTGTAATCTGGGTAAAATTCGTAAAATTCGCGATAACGCGCCGGACAACACAGACCTGATTGTTTTTCCGGAAATGGTGGTTTGCGGCTATCCGCCAGAAGACCTTGTCCTCAAACCGTTCTTCTTAGATAAAATTGAAGAGAGTATACAAAGTCTCGTTCAGGAAAGCGCAAATCACAAAGCCTTTATGCTTATTTCAACGCCATGGCGCATTGATGGTAAAATATATAATGCCGTGCATTTAATCGGTGACGGGGAAATACAAAACACCATATTGAAACACAACCTTGCCAATGGCGGTATATTTGATGAGGTTCGCATTTTTGAATCAAGCGCACTTGCCTCCCCTGTCGACTTCAAAGGACATAAACTCGGCGTTATCATCTGCGAAGATATGTGGTCACCGGACGCTGCAGAAAAACTAAAAAGCGACGGAGCAGACTTACTCATCAGCATCAATGCCAGCCCCTATGAAATTGATAAAGATCACCTGCGACAAGAACAAGCCCGCGCCCGCATTAATGAAACCGGCCTGCCTCTGATCTACGTCAATCAATGCGGCGGACAAGACGAGCTTGTTTTTGACGGCGCTTCTTTTATTATGAATACCGACGGAGAGATAACAGAGCAATTAGCGGAATTTGAAGAAGAAATTCGTCATGTTACCACTCACTCAGACTCAGCGCCTCTTAACAAAAAAGAATTAAACATTAACGCCCAAATTTACAAAGCCCTCACAACCGGCCTGCGCGATTACATATCCAAAAATAATTTTCCCGGCGTACTTATCGGGCTGTCCGGCGGCATTGACAGCGCACTTACCGCCGCCATCGCCGTCGATGCTCTGGGCAAGGCCGCCGTGCATTGTGTGATGATGCCTTCAAAATACACCTCACAAGACAGCTTAGATGATGCCAAAGAATGCGCCAAAAATCTTGGCGTTCATTACGATATAATCTCCATCGAAAGCGCGGTAGATACGTTTGAAGAAGAGCTCACCCCCCACCTTAACAAGGGCACCCCGGAAACAACCCATCAAAATATCCAGTCACGCTGCCGTGGCCTTATTCTTATGGCGCTGTCAAATAGCACCGGAAAAATGGTTCTCTCCACCGGCAACAAGTCGGAAATGGCTGTCGGTTATGCCACTCTTTATGGCGATATGTGCGGCGGTTTCAATGTGTTAAAGGATGTTTATAAGACACAGGCTTACGACCTTTCACGCTGGCGCAACGAGCAAGAACTCATTATTCCCGAACGCATTATAACCAAAGCGCCCACCGCCGAATTAAAAGAGAACCAGACCGATCAGGACAGCTTGCCTCCCTATGAAGAACTCGATGACATTCTCCATTGCCTGATCGAAAAAGATTTAAGCGCTAGCGAAATTATAAATAAAGGCCACAAGGCCGAAACAGTTCAAAAAATCTGGCATATGCTAGAAAGAGCGGAATATAAACGCCGTCAGGCTCCGCCGGGCGTTAAAATCACCTCCCGCGCTTTTGGCCGCGACAGGCGTTATCCGATTACCAACGGTTTCATGAAAATGATTGAAAAATAAGCCTAAACCCGCTATTCAGGTTGTCTGTTAATAAATTAGAAACCATAATCGTTTCGCTTTGTACTTATACAAGGCATGAGGAGTGAAGCGTACAACTTCGTACGTAAACGACGAATAACGATGTAAAAGTACAAATGGGAACGACTAGTATGTCCGTAAAAGTCAGATTTGCACCATCACCGACCGGTTACCTGCATGCAGGTAACGTGCGCACGGCCATTGTCACATGGCTCTTTGCCCGTTCTCAGGACGGCCACTTCCTGCTGCGCATTGATGATACGGATACCGAGCGCTCCAAGCCTGAATATGAAGAAGACATTGAAAGCGCTATGATGTGGCTGGGCATGGACTGGGACGAAAAAACCCGCCAGCGCGACCGCACAGACCGCTACAATGAACTAATCGAAAAACTCAAAACGGACGGGCGGCTTTATGCCTGCTACGAAACACCGGAAGAGCTTTCGCTCAAACGCAAAACTCTTTTGGGACGCGGCAAGCCGCCTATTTACGACCGCGCCGCGCTTGAATTAACCGACGAGCAAAAGACTGCTTACAAAGCAGAAGGGCGCAGCCCTCACTGGCGTTTCAAGCTCAATCACGAGCCTATTGAATGGGACGACCTTGTGCGCGGCGAAGTGCGCTTTAATGGCGCAGACCTTTCCGACCCCGTTCTTATCCGGGAAACGGGCCTGCCGCTTTACCATCTTTGTTCGGTGATTGATGATATGGATTACGACATGACCCATGTTGTGCGCGGCGAAGATCACGTCTCCAACACGGCGACCCATATACAAATGTTTGAGGCCTTGGGCGCGCCCGTACCCACATTCGTCCATTTGCCGATGATTTCCGATACCGAGGGCGGCAAACTTTCCAAACGTCTTGGCTCCATGAGCGCCCGCGATTTCCGCGACAATGAAAAGCTGGAGCCAATGTCTATTGTCAGCCTGCTCTCACGGCTCGGAAGCGCTGACCCTATTATGCCTTTTACAAGCATCAAGCCTCTGGTAGACGAATTCGACATTTCCAAATTCTCCAAAGGCGCACCAAAATTTGATATGGAAGAACTACTGCGCCTAAACAGCAAAATCATCCACCAGACCCCGTTTGAAGATGTGAATGTTCGTCTTGCTCATATGGATATGGAAGAGCTGGACGAAGACTTCTGGCATGCTATTCGTCCAAACTTGGGCAAACTCGAAGATATTAAAGAATGGTGGGATGTCGTAAGCGGCAATGTTGAGCCCATCATCGAAGACCCGGACTTCGCCGCGCAAGCTGCCGAGCTGCTCCCGCCCGAACCATGGAACGAAAACACATGGAAAGAATGGACTGAAAAAGTCAAAGAAACCACTGGCCGCAAGGGAAAAGACCTATTTATGCCCCTGCGCCAGGCCTTAACCGGCATGGATCACGGTCCCGAACTCGGCGCGCTTTTACCCCTGCTCGGCGCCGAGAAAGTGCGACAGCGCCTGACAAAACATAAGCAGGCCGCATAAACTTATCATTTAATTTCAATAACTTATCTAAATTTACATAAAATGCAACGGTAATTTAAGTAGCGCTTAAAATTTTTCCCTTATTCTAGAACTATAGGGAGACAACTAAATGCGGCGCATTGTAAAAACAGCAAACAGAGCAGATTCCATCTGGACAACGTTCCTGATGGTTCCGGCTCTTATTATGCTTTTTGGGGCCGGACTCAATATGTCTCAGGGCAAAGCCACCCCTGCTGAATTTGCAAACTCCGCTACTATTGTTGCCGAAAAGTGTGTTGGGCAATCCACCCCTTATACAAAAGCGACGGGGTCTGTTATTGCCGCAGGTGCTGGAAAAGCCTTCAAAGTCGTATCAGGTCAAATGAAAGGGGCAAGCGCGCCCATCTACTTACAGCCGGGCATGGCACGTTATTCACCAAGCCGCAAAGTCCGCATCAAGCCCTACAGCCACTACTGATAATCAAGGTTGTAATTTCTGACGGACAAACGCCCCTTCTATAAAACCAAACCGTCCAGCACCTTTTCCAATTGAAAAGCCGTGACGCTCTCTGCCCTTGGCGTCTATTTTTAGATCCTGCCAGTTACGCATAACAGCGGCGGCAGCATCAAACGTCTTCGTCACGCTTTTCGGCAAGCCAAATACTCCAAAACGCGGGCCGCCATAATGAAACTCGCAAATATCCGCCCAATCAATCAAGGTACTCTCATCAAGAAAACCTCCCAATTCAAAGCCAATGTCGTCGGCCTTTGTCTCTACGGCATGGTCTGCCAGAATTTTAGTGATACGCTCAGCCATATCTGTCTGCTCTTTTAAGGGCGAAAGATCACGGGTAAAAACGTTGTCGGGCAAACCGCGCATAAAATCAAAATTATCCAAATCTTCACCCATTGAACAAATATCCTCATCATGCTTGAGGAAAAGATCCTCCTCAAAATCCATATCAAGAGACCTGCCCCTGTTGACCAATTCCTTTTCCCGCGCACTCTCAAGAAGCGTATTTGCGGCTTCAGGGTGATCAATAAGATATTCTGCGAGAGAAGAGATAAGCTCCCATTTAATACTAGGACTATGAGGCATCAACGAACGTAATAAACCATGGTGATGCTCGGCATAATAGTTGGCTGTTCCTGTCAGAGGATTTTTGAGATATAACGGCTCCTCACCTTCATTGCGCAATGCGGCTGCGTGCAGCATTGCGCGCTCTTTTTCAGACACAGTTTTATAAAAATCTGCGCTGCCTGACACAGCTATCAAAAAATCTTTACGAGGCTTATGCGACATAGTCATATCTCCTGTTTTGCGCGAACATATCATGTGGTTATGTAATAATGCAAACTCTTCTTGAAACGGAAAAGCCCTTGGCGCATGGTGTCGAGCATGACTGGAACAAACAGAACAAAACGCACAGACCTGCCCCAAAGCCCTACGGCTATTTTGGTGCGGCCGCAGATGGGCGAGAATATCGGTGCCTCGGCGCGGGCCATGCTCAATTGCGGCCTGGACAAACTACGACTGGTCAACCCGCGTGACGGCTGGCCCAATACCAGCGCCATGTCCATATCAGCGGGCGCGCTTGAACAAATGCCGCCGGTGGAGGTGTTTGACAGCACCGCCGCCGCGATTGCCAATTGTCACTATGTTTACGCCACCACCGCGCGGCCACGCGATATGGTCAAGCCCGTTTTCACGGCCAAAAGCGCCGTTCTAGATATGCAACAGAGACAGAATGAAGGGCAGAAAATCGGGCTGCTGTTTGGCGGCGAACGCTCCGGGCTGGAAAATGACGATGTTGCGCTCGCGCATGCTGTAGTTACAATCCCGCTCAACCCGGCTTTCTCGTCCCTGAACCTCGCGCAAGGCGTGTTGCTGCTTGCCTATGAATGGTTCCAGCTTCATGACGAAACAGAGGAAATCCAGCATCCTGCCAGAGAAAGCCAGCCCGTTACCCATGAAGAGCTTCACGAGCTCTTTGAAAGGCTGGAAGCCGAGCTGGAAAGTCACCACTTCTTCCGCAACGAAGGCCACAAACCGATCATGATCCGCAACTTGCGCAACATGCTATCCCGCGCCGAAATGACGGAGCAGGAAACCCGCACTTTCCACGGTATTATCAGCGCGCTAACGGGAAAAAAGACCCCGCTAGGCACCAAGTAATAACAACCAAATAACGCAAAAATTAGCGTGAATAGAACTCGACGATAAGCTGTGGTTCCATCTGCGTGGCGTAAGGAATGTCTTCCAGCTTCGGAATACGCAGGAACGTTGCCTTACGGGCCTTTGAGTCAACCTGAAGAAATTCAGCCACATCACGGGACGGATCTTCGTCGGCCTGCTGAACAAGCGCCAGTTGCCTTGAACTTTCCTTCACCTCGATCACATCGCCTTCTTTAACCTGATAAGACGGAATGTTCACGACTTTGCCGTTCACCGTAATATGCTGGTGATTAACGAACTGACGTGCCGCAAAAATAGTCGGCACGAACTTGGCACGATAAATCACAGCATCCAGACGACGCTCCAGCAAACCAACCAGATTCTGACCGGTATTGCCGCGCAAGCGCTGGGCTTCTTTGAAATAACGACGAAACTGTTTTTCGCCAATGCTGCCGTAATGACCTTTTAATTTCTGCTTAGCCATGAGCTGCACACCATAATCAGACAATCTGCCACGGCGTTCGCCATGTTGTCCCGGTGCCGTCTGGCGTGCGTTATAGGGAGATTTCGGACGGCCCCAAAGGTTACAACCCATGCGGCGGTCAATTTTATATTTCGCGTGTGGACGCTTCTTCTCACTCATTTTCGTTTCCTTTTCTTTTCTTCTTTATTTTGTCCCGATAGACCAACAGGTTTGACAGTAGAACCGTCAACGGAGGCACAGCGCCCCTCTTTCTCAGGAATAGCCGGGAATATAAGGGTTTTTTGGAAAATGTCAAACTTTTGTTTCCGGGTAACGCCCCCCGCGCCACGTCGCCTCATAACGAGCCGTATCCCTTTGTTTTTATTGGCATTTAAACGTCCATTCAGTTTGTTCGTCATTTTTTTATTTTTCACCCCGCACCCCTTTATAATCATTGGGTTTTTCTTGTTTTCTCTCTTGTTTTCTCTGGCGCTCACAAAATACATGCCCCACCATACCATAAATAGGGATAAATTCCTATCTTGTAAAACACGAAGCGTCTGGATCATTTCTCTTGAATAGACAGGAGCTATCTAACACAATCAGGCGTCGCTTACGTCTAACATAATGTTAGTAACCTAAAAGGAATATACAATTAATATCACCGATTATGAATCCCTGCTATTAGTCGCAAAAAAACAGGCGGAGCCGCAACGTTTGCTATTCGTTTTTTTAAAAACATCTCTACCAAAAGATCATAAAGATGTAGAGGCAATGAACTTTCATTCTGGTCAAGGTGGCGAATTAGAGCCAGTCATGTGTGTTGATAAAGCTTTGGATGAACTGGGTAGCTTTGCTGATTTAGTGACAGAATCTGAGAGTATGGAACAAAATTGGCAAATTGTATTAGTCGCGTGTCTTTCTGGCAGGGGTGGTATTGCTCCTACCCCTGATGAAGCGACACAGCCCCTAAAAATGATGGTTCAAACTGTAGAACAAGGCGGTAATCTTTCCAATTTTCTAGCTTTTGATAAAAATGGCGACCCTATACAGTTTGGCAATTGAATCGGCGTGCCGGGAGCAGGCTCGTGCGGGCAGCCGATAAGTGGGAGTTATTGGAAGTTAATGTTTTTAAACAAAATGGTGGAGAGGGCAGGACTTTAAGGTCGTTGCCGCTAACCACTTGATATTAAAAGACACAATCTTCCTGTAAACTTTTCTTAGTGTGCCAGCAAAACACCTATTCAGCAGCTTCCAGCATTTCATCCTGCTCCACAGCTTTCGGTGGTTGCCCGCCCTGATGATCTCCTCTAATCTGCGTAAGGAATGAGCTCACAGATTTTTCAAGGTTACCAGACAACCCGGCAATATCGTCGGCTGAAGTTTTTAGCATTTGTGAGGCTTGTCCCGTTTCACCAGCCGCCGCCTGCACGCTGCCTATAACGCTGGCTACCTGCTGCGCCGCATCTGAGACTTCCGAAATATTTCTGGTGATTTCAGTAATAACAGAATTCTGCTCCTCTACAGCACTGGCCGTTCCCGTTGATGCCTGATCAATATCAGAAATATTGCTAATAATTTCCTGCATGGCCTGCACAGAATCCTGCGTTGCATTTTGAATCTCTGTGATGCGCGTTTCAATTTCCTGCGTTTTCTTGGATGTTTCTGTTGCAAGTTTTTTTACTTCATCAGCCACAACAGCAAAGCCCTTTCCTGCCTCCCCGGCTCTGGCGGCCTCAATGGTCGCATTAAGCGCCAGCAGATTGGTTTGTTCGGCAATGTCCTTAATTGCCACAACAACTGTACCAATATTTTCAGCCAGCGAGTTCAATTCATCGACTTTCTGACTCGTGCTATTGGCACTGTTGGAAGCCATACCGGCTTTTGAGGCCACATCAGCAATCTGTTTAGAAATTTCCTGCGCACTGGCCGTCATTTCCTCTGTGGCCGAGGCTACGGTTCCTGCATTTGCGCTGGTTTCTTCTGCCGCCGCCGCCACAGATGCGCTTGATTCCTGTGTCTTGGACGCTGTCCCCTCCATGTCTCTGGAGGCACCCTGAAGCTTTTCAGCCGCAACAGCCAGACTTTTAATCGCACCCCCAACCTGAGAGTCAAACTGATCGGCCATATCATTCATGATACGCTTTTTATCTTCTTCAGCGCGTTGTTCAGCTTGTTCTTGTTCTACTCTTAATCGTTTGGCCTCCATGCCATTTTCTTTAAAGACCTGAACAGACGCCGCCATCTCGCCTATTTCATCAGCACGCTCCGTTCCCGGAATCTCAATATCAAAATTATCTTTTGCCAGTTCATTCATAGCCCCCGCCATTTGCGTAATCGGTCGGGACACTTTTCTGGAGGCAAACAAAGAGATAAACACAACACCAATGAGAACCACCAATGTTGAAAGAACCGCAAATATCTTCATCTGATTGATAGGTTCCATGATTTCGGCTTTATCAATTTCGGCCAAAATGGCCCAACGCGCACCATGAAAATCAATATGTCCATAAGCGGACACCACAGGAACACCCCGATAGTCCGGAACAGTCTCGACTCCTTCTTTACCTTCGAGCGCTAAATCCACTGTTTTGCCAGGAACTTCCGTTTTCAGGATTGTCGATTCTTCCGAAAAACGTGAATCACTGCGCATAAGGTGGTCTTCACCGACAATATAGGTTTCACCGGATTCACCCAAACCAGCGGCAACCTGCATGACAGCATTAATACGAGCAATCGGCATCTGAAAGACCAGAACACCGGCCAAAGAACCATTATCATTTAAGACGGGCTGAGAAATAAAGCTCGCCGCCGCCCCGTGACTTGGCGCATAGGGTTTAAAATCAAAAAATGCCTGAAAGTCCGGTTCCGGGTTATCTCTTGCGGCCCGGAAAGCATTACCAAGATCACTGTCTTTCCACTCACCTGTGTTCAGGTTTGTCGCATAATCCAGTTCCTTGAAGACGGTGTAGACAAGATTCCCATTAGGAGCGAACAGAAAAACATCGTAGTAATCGCGCTGGCGTAAAAAATGCCGGAACCAGGGATGGTATCTTTTATGAAGCTCGCTATAGCGTGATCCGTCCTTCGCGTAATCGAGTTCTTCTTTCTGACCTATGGGATTTGGATTATCATCAATATAAAGCTTTTGCAGTTCTTTAGTTTGGTTTCCGCTAAAACTCATTTCGTTCCATGCTTGCGTAAAATCAAGCAGAGCTCCACGCACATATTCATTACGGGACAAGGAAGAAAGATCCTGCTCAATTGAGCCTAGGTAATTACTTAAAGCACTAACACGTGAAGCCTGAAGCGCGACCAGCTTTTCTTCCGCGGCATACAGGCCATCATTTGAGGCCTTGGTTACGGTAATTAAGCCTGTGATAACGGCTGATAGTACCGCCAGACACGTAATCAGAAGCGGAAGTTTTTGCGATATTTTCAGTGTTGCTACATTCATATCAAATGACCTCTTTATTTTGTTTTCTATTAAAAGCTTCTGGAGATTCCAAAGATGATGCGGCTATTACATCCATCGGCACACTCGCCCGGTCTACCCGGTTCGCCCAGATCCGTATCCACATATTGCAGAGACAAGTCAAAACCCTCAAGCGTATAGCTCAGACCGACAGACCAATCTGTATAATCGGGCACGCCAAAAGCTGCATTATCATCAATATTTTGATAACCGGCATGGCCGGACAAAGTAAAATCAGCGGGCAAAGGAACGTCTATGCCCAAAGCATAATATTGGGCACCGTCACTATCAGCGAAATAGTTAGGCGAATAATTCACCGCTGCCGAAGCCGAGAACACTTCGAAATCATACCCAAGGGAAAAAGCGACTTCATAAAAATCATAATCAAGAGAACTGTCTGCGCCGGGATAGGCATAGTAAATTGCACCAATATCGTAATCTACGCCACTGACAGAACCGCTATAACCGCCATAGACATCAACTTCAACATTGGCTTCGTCGCCATCATTGAAATCGACATTTGATCCCCACACACCAACATAAAGACCTGAGTCATGTTCAATATCGAAGCCACCTTGCACGGCGATATTTTCATCGGATTGTGCTATTCCCCGAAAAGAGTATTCGGTAACAAACCCGACATTGGCTGAAATTTCAGCGCCCCAATCAGTTGTTGTCGCCTTTGCCGACAAGGGTGCGAGCATTAAGGTAGAAAGTGCCAATGCGCCCAGCGCTTTTCTCTTGTTCATAATTATGTTTCTCCATCCGATGTTTTACGAATTTCGAAATTGTACCGAACAAGCGCCTGAAACTTTAGAAGTTTTTCCCTAATACATACGGGTGCGTGGGTTTGTTAATTATGAAATGTATTTGATTTATACAAAAAACTAATGTTTTTATCTTAGGTAATAAAGATTATTGGGACATTATTTGCTTGTTGGCATCCTGACGCAAGAGGAGCTGTTAAACCACCTCTTTACTCTTACTCAGACGTTTGCGATCGTGCGGGCAGAGATGGAGTTTGCGCAGGCGGAGGGATTTGGGGGTGACCTCCAGAAGCTCGTCATCATTGATGTAGGCCATCATGTCCTCTAAGCTCATCTTGCGCGGCGGGGTTATCGTTACGGCTTCGTCAGTACCTGACGCCCTTACGTTGGTTAGTTTTTTGCCCTTCAGGACATTGACTTCGAGATCATTATCACGGCTGTGCTCACCCACGATCATGCCCTTGTAAACCGGGCTTTGGTGGTCAACGAACATCACGCCGCGATCCTGCAAATTGAAAATCGCATAGGCAACGGCCGCGCCTGTATCATTGGAAATCAGTGCGCCGTTACGCCGCTGCGGGATGTCTCCTTTATACGGCGCGTAGGAATGAAACACCCTGTT
>JAJFGW010000008.1 GCA_021775915.1 Alphaproteobacteria bacterium
TGCATATTACGATTATTTTCGGAGGTTTTTTCGGAGGCGGGCTTTTTCTTTTTATGGCGCTGAAAACTTTTGCCGATGCCGGTATGCATGTGCTGGAGCACCATTTATTTCAGACAGCAAAGGGAGAGTAATGACAGGACAGCATGATGATATTGATCCTCTGATTGAGGAACTGGAAAAAATCAGTAACGACCCTTCCGATGATGAAGCAAACAGACGCTTTGCCGATACGCATGCCGCGCAGGTGGCGGCGCTTCTTGAGGAATTGCGTGGCTGGCGGGAGAGTGCCGATAAAAAACGTCAAGGCGGCGGGCGCGTTATCGTTGAAGGCTATGATGAAGACAGTATGGAAGGTGCTTTTGCCGATGCGTTGAATAAAGCGGGGCATTTCTTTAATGAGCACCATGATATTAGCATTACAGTGCTTGGTCTTGTGTCTTTACCGCGCGGCGGGCATCGCGCAACATTAGAGATTGATATTACGCCGCTTAGTTTTCGGTTGACCGAACATCCGGCGTCGCTGGATGTGGAATTAAAGCGCGAACATAATCGTTCTTTCGCAAAATTCAGGAAAGAGGAAGACGCGCATTTAAAAGAGCTGGTGCATGAGCATTTCCTTGAGACAACAGGCGGCGCGCCGCATGTACCGGATTATTTCCTTATTAATTTTACCGATGCCGATTTGCTTAATAACATGATCGAAAAACAGTTTTTTAAAGCAGGGCATGAGGACAAAAAGATTCCGCGTCCGCCGCAGGTAAAAATACGCGTGATAAAACCGGAGAAGAAGAGGTGAGAGTTTTACCCGCGCCCTTTTATCAAGTCTTCAACCACTGCCGGGTCGGCGAGCGTTGAAGTGTCGCCGATAGAGTCTTCTTCGTTGGCGGCGATTTTGCGCAATATACGGCGCATGATTTTTCCAGACCTTGTTTTCGGCAATGAAGGTGCGAACTGAATGACATCAGGTGTCGCGATCGGGCCGATGATGGTACGTACGGTTTGTACGATTTCTTTTTGGATTTCGCTCGTGGCTTCCACACCGTCCATCAATGTGACATAGGCGTAAATCCCTTGCCCTTTGATGTCGTGCGGGAAACCGACAACGGCGCTTTCGGCGACTTGTTCGTGTTCGTTAATCGCGCTTTCGACTTCGGCGGTGCCCATGCGGTGGCCGGAGACATTAATCACATCATCGACGCGGCCTGTGATCCAGTAATAACCGTCCTCATCGCGGCGGCAGCCGTCACCGGCAAAATACATATTATCAAACGTGCTGAAATAGGTCTGGGCAAAGCGCTCGTGGTTTTTGTAAAGCGTGCGCATTTGTCCCGGCCAGCTGTCCAGTAGCACGAGCGCGCCTTCGCAGGCGCCTTCGAGTATCTTGCCTTCATTATCAACAATCGCGGGCTGCACACCGAAAAATGGTTTTGTCGCGCTGCCGGGTTTTGTGGTCGTCGCGCCGGGCAGCGGGGTGATCATGATGCCGCCGGTTTCGGTTTGCCACCATGTATCGACAATCGGGCAACGTTCGTTGCCGACAACGCTGTGATACCACATCCATGCTTCATGGTTAATCGGTTCGCCGACTGATCCCAGAATACGCAGGGAGCTGCGCGATGTTTTTTTAACGGGCGCATCGCCATGTTGCAAAAGCGCGCGGATCGCTGTTGGTGCGGTGTAGAAAATATTGACCTTGTGCTTGTCAACAATGTTCCAGAAGCGTGAAACATCCGGGTAATTCGGCACGCCTTCGAACATTAACGTCGTCGCGCCATTGGCAAGTGGGCCGTAAACGATATAGCTGTGACCTGTGACCCAGCCAACGTCAGCCGTGCACCAATAAATTTCGCCGTCTTTGTAATCAAACACGATTTCATGGGTCAGGCTGGCATAGACCATATAGCCGCCGGTGGTGTGCAAGACGCCTTTTGGTTTGCCGGTGGAGCCGCTGGTGTAAAGAATAAACAGAGGGTCTTCGGCATTCATTTGTTCGCACGCGCAATCATCGGATTGGTCATCGACCAGCTCATGCCACCAGACATCGCGGCTGTCATTCCAGCTAATTTCGCCGTCCATATGTTCAAGAACCAAAACCGTATGAACATCGGGGCAGGATTTAAGCGCTTCATCAACATTATTTTTGAGCGGTATTTTCTTGCCGCCGCGCACACCTTCATCGGCGGTGATCACAATGCCGGAGTCGCAGTCCAGAATTCGGTCACGCAAACTGTCCGGTGAAAAGCCGCCAAAGACAACGGAATGAACCGCGCCGATCCGGGCGCAGGCGAGCATGGCGTAAGTGGCCTCAGGAACCATCGGCATATAAATTGTAACGCGATCACCTTTTTTTATGCCGCGGCTTTTAAGCGCATTGGCAAGGCGGGAGACTTCATCTTTTAGCTCACTATAGGTAATTTTGGTGTCGTTATTCGGATCATCACTCTCCCAGATAATCGCGGTCTGGTCAGCGCGGTCTGATAAATGGCGGTCAACACAATTGTAACAAGCATTTAGTACGCCATCTTCATACCACTTTATGTAGAGGTCATTTTTATCAAAGTTGGTGTTTTTGATTTTTTTTGGCATGCGGAACCAGTCAATGCGCTGCGCCATGTCGCTCCAAAAACTGTCAGGGTCATCGATTGAGCGTTTGTATAATTCTTCGTAACGAGAGGCATCAATATGCGCGCTGGCAGAGATGTCTTCTGCCGGTTCAAAAGTTTCAATCTGTGTGTTCATTTTTTCCGCTGCATTGGCCATGTGAACTCTCCCTTTTGTGTCATTAATTTTTTATGAGTCTTAGCATGGAGATGAGTAAGGAACAAGGAGTCCGCCGCAAAACATAAAATAATATGAAAATAAACTTGCATATTTATGGGAATTGATATACAAGAATGCCCTAGTTTTTAAGTTTGGCTCTGGAAGAAGTATAAAATGATGTTTTCAAAGGTGTTTAATAGCAAGGCAAGAGGCTGGATCGCTTGTTTTGCATTGGCTGTTATGTCGACGGGCTGCATTAGCATGCCATCGCCAACTGTTGGTTTTAAAAAGGACGGCAGAACGGAAATTGCGCAGCAACTTTTGTCGGTGGCCAAAACCGGGCAAAAAGTTATTCATGGTTATGATCCCTGCAAACTCCTTGTTTCAGAAATTGGTGTTTCCAAATTTTCTGAAATCATAGCTGCCGGTACGGGGACGGCTTATGGTCTGACTTATGGGACGACGGCAAATCATGAGAAGGCGACAGCGGCCAGCTCGGCTGTTTTCCCAATCGCCTATATAGCGGCCATGGTGCAGTCGCAAAGAGAGATTGATGAAAAGCATCGTAATTGCGCTATTTCCAGCGGTCAGGAAACAATTCTGACCCTTGATTTTTACCTGACGAATAATAAGGCGCTATTTCCCGGCAAAGAAGTGAAAAAGGCCAATGAAATTGACAGATTTTTAAAATTTGTGGCAAGCAACTGGTATGACGGTAAAAAAATTAGGGTGGCAGCAGCCAAAATCGGTAGAAATACAAACTCTGAGGTCGGTAATACCATTACGAGTTTAATAATGTCCGGTAAAAAACCTTCCGCCAAAGAAGTAAATTCATGCGCCTATATGAGAGAAACGACAAAGAACAACGGCGACTATGTTCTTGAACACATTAAGTGCCCAGATTTAAAATAAATTCCCATTCATCGATGGTGACCGGTGCAACAGAAAGCCGTGACTGGCGGATGATGGCCATGTCTTGCAGTTCCGGGGTGTCTTTGATTTGTTTTAAGGTGACGGGGGCTTTAAGGGGCTTTACGACTTTGACATCAACCATGCCAAAGCGGCCTTTTTCATCGCTGGGGTCGGGGTAATATTTTTTGACGACTTCGACAATACCGACGATTTCTTTGCCTTCATTGGAATGATAGAAAAAACATTGATCACCAAGCGCCATGGCTTTCATGTTGTTCGCGGCCTGATAATTACGCACGCCGTCCCATTCGGTGACGCTGTCTTTTACCTGATCGTCCCACGACCATTTATAGGGTTCTGATTTTATAAGCCAGTAATTCATGAAAGAAATTTGAAATGTCTTGCCATATCATTCGAAGCTTCGTGAATGACTCCGGGCAGCCTTTCTATAGTCTTGGAGAGTGAGTCGCCGGTCGTTATCATGGATAGGGGAACAGCAAGCGGCGATACGATTGCGAAAGCAGATAGGGCGACCGCATAAAGGGGTGCATAAATAAAATTACTTCCGACATCTTTTGCAACATTTTTAAAGTCTTTTGAAACGGTTACGTTCATAACGAATACCCTCTTTTAAAGCCTTAGTTTGCCGACCAGGCCATCCACTATCTCTCTTGTAAATTCAACAGAGAATTCGGGTACATCTTTTATTACTTTAAGAAACGGCTCCCCTTCTTTTTTGGCATAACCTGCCGCCGCAACGGACATCAGGAGTGCTACGAAAGGCAGCAGGGGCGCAGAAATGAAATTCCACCCGACATCTTTTGCGATGTTTTTAAAATCATTCGAAATATTATCTCTCATGGTTAATCTCCTTTATTAACATATGGCAGAAATATACTGCGTTTACATATTGCCAGTCAAGGAAATAATACCTGAAATATTAATCAAAGGAAATTAGTTTATTTTATTTTCGGGGGGGGCAATAACAAGCTTATCCAGCGCGTCTTTTGTGAAGTCCTGAATGGTTTTGGGCAGACCTTTACCTTCTATTTCGTCTCGCAGTTCCATGTCTATCATGCTCATAAATCCAAAGGCGACCGATAGCGGGATAAAAGCCAGCGTGAGGGTTCCAGCATAAAGGGACTTATAGAGGAGGCCGTGATTATCATCTTTTGCGCTGGTTTGGAACTCGTTTGAAATACTATCTCTCATAGAGAATCTCCTCTTAATTAATTTATATACAATCATATATCGTTATATATAAAAAGTAAAGGAGAGTAAGCATCCGGGGTGACGAAGGTTTAATTCTTAACGAAAAAAATTACTGCCCTTCTGGTCTTAGGGGGCGATCTAACATATCTTCGATACAGTCATTGACGCTGATATTTTCGCCAACGCATTTATGGACGATTTCGGCGATCGGCATATCGACCGCATGTTTTTGGGCCATGGTCATGAGCGCTTTTGCAGTATGTACGCCTTCGGTCACGGCAATACCCTTGCGGTCATTCATGATGTCGTCCAGATTTTTTCCTTCCCCTAACATCACGCCGAGCGAGTAATTGCGTGATTGCATGGAGGAACAAGTCAGCATCAAATCGCCTACTCCGCACATACCCATCAGTGTTTCTTTCTTTGCGCCCATGGCAGAGGCTAGCCTTCCCATCTCAGCCAAACCGCGTGTCATCAGGGCAGCGCGGGCGCTTTCGCCCATATTCCGGCCCATAACAATACCGCAGGCAATGGCGACAACGTTTTTAACCGCGCCGCCAATTTGGGCGCCAACAAGATCATCGGTGATGTAGGGGCGCAAATGTTTGCTGGATAGTCCTTCGCGGATTTCCTGCGCGACGTCTTTATCGTGGGCGGCAATGGTCACGGCGCTGGGCAGGCCGCGCACAATTTCTGCGGCAAAAGTCGGGCCTGTTAAAATAGCAACGGTGGCGCCCGGCACTTCTTCTTCGGCCACTTGCGACATCAGAAGACCGCTTTTTAATTCTATGCCTTTGGAGCAGAGCACAACGGGTTTGCCTTCGGCTATATCGCCTTTGAGCGATTCTAGTGTGCTGCGCACATGCTGTGCCGGGGTCACGACCAGCAGGGTGTCGCAATCAGCGGTGCGCGACATACTGTCGGTCGCTTCAATATTTGTGCTGAGCGGAATGCCGGGCATAAAGGGCTTATTTTCATGGGTGCTGTTGATTGCCGCAACGACTTCGGGTTCCCGCGCCCAGAGGAGAATTTCTTTACCGCCAAGGGCAAGACATTGTGCTAACGCCGTACCCCAGGCCCCGGCCCCTATAATACCTATTTTTTGCATGAAGAACTCTTACTCTTTCTGTTTAATTCTGAATCCTGATCAAGTGGCCAGCGCGGTTTTGCCGCAATATCCAGCGTATCTGTCATTCCTTTTTTCAGTCGCTCTATACCTGCCCAGGCGATCATGGCCCCGTTATCGGAACAAAGTGCCGCAGGAGGAGCAATAAAGGACATCTCGTGCCTATTCGTCAAGGTCTTTAATGTATTGCGTACAGCTCCATTGGCGGCAACGCCGCCGCTGATAACAAGTGTAGGGGTATTTGTTTTATTGCCGTATGTATCCAGAAAGCGCGTAATTGCCCCTTCGCAGCGATCGTTGAGTATGGCGCATACGGTATGTTCAAACGCGCAGGCCAGTGCGTTAACGTCTTCTCTGCGCAGCGCGCCTTTCGGTAGTTTGTCAACATGAGTGCGCACCGCTGTTTTAAGGCCGGAAAAAGAAAAATCGCACCCGGCACGGCCTTTTAAAGGCACTGGCAAGGGAAAGCGTTTTATGGCTGCTGCTGGATCAGCGCATTGCGCGGCGGCGCGTTCAAGCTCCGGTCCGCCGGGATAAGGCAACCCCATCAGCTTGGCCGATTTATCAAAACATTCGCCCAAAGCATCATCAATCGTGGTGCCCCAGAGTTTGTATTGTCCAATATCTTCAGCGACCAGAATTTGTGTATGACCGCCGGAAACGAGCAGCAGGAGATAGGGGAACGCGACTTTATCGGTCAAGCGCGGGGTCAAAGCATGGGCTTCAAGGTGGTTGACGGCGATAAAGGGCAGATCATGCGCGGCAGCAATCGCCTTGCCCGCCATCATCCCGACCATGACTCCGCCGATCAGGCCGGGGCCGCAGGTCGCGGCGACGCCGTCGAGCTCATACGCTTCAAGATTGGCATCTTCAAGCGCGGCCTTAATCAGGGTGTGGAGGTGGGTGAGATGCGCGCGCGCGGCGATTTCCGGCACAACCCCACCAAAAGCACGGTGTTCGTCAAGTTGACTAAGAACCAGATTGGACAATATAGCGCCGTCATCATCAACAACAGACGCTGCTGTTTCATCGCAGGATGTTTCTATACCAAGAATTTTCATGATGTTTGTATATAGCGCCAGCGCGGTAAAAACAAATTTTTACGGCGCAATCCAATCCGTGCCATCACAGAATTGCATAGCGGGGTCGCTGCTAGATGATGTTCCTGACCATACAAGTGCAATACTGCCATCGCCACCTGAGGCGCCGCTGCCGCCTGCTCCGCCTGCTGTGGAAGAAGAATTGCTGGTTTCAACAAGATCTAAAAAGCCACTGCCGCCACCACCGCCACCGCCATTAAAACCAGTGCCGCCGCCTTCTCCTCCACCGTAACCGCCGCCGCCGCCGCCGCCGGAATCAGAAAAATCACAATCACCACCACCGCCGCCGCCAATGCTATAGGTTGCATCTCCTGTACCGCCGGCTGTACCGGCGCAACTAGCATCGCCTACACCATTGTTGCCGGAATTCCCACCGGCTCCGCCACTACTGGCGCCTGTTCCACCTGTGCTGCCACTGCCACCATTGCCGGGGTCGGACCCTGTGCCATTGCTGCCGTTAACATTCAGACCACCGCCTGCGCCGCCGTCGTCACTGCCAGTTGAACCACCACCACCACCACCACCGGCGATGGAAAGCAGGGTTGCGTCATACTTTATGGCGCTGGCCGATCCGCCGCCGCCGCCGCCGCCGGCACTATTACCCTGACCACCGGAGGACGTGCCGCCGGCACCGTTGGGGCCTATGGCGCCGCCACCGCCTATATAAAGATTAAACGTGCCTGTTGCTGCTGGACTATAATCAAAAACGGTGCCACCACCGGCAGCGCCCTGACCGCTACCACCATCTCCACTACCACCGCCGCCGGCTTTAATTGTGACGGTCGCCGTACAGCCAACTCTTGAAGAAGTAATGACAAGCGTATCTGTGCCTGGAGTTGTGTAGCTGTCAGTACCGGAACATGGCGCCCCGGCAGCGCCGCTATTGTAACGAATAGAGCCTTCAAGGGCGCCGGAACAGGCGCGATTATCATAGCCCATCAGAACTGCGCCACCGGCAAAACTGCCCGATGTTTCCTGTGCCCCGGCCTTTAATGGCAAAAAGGCAAAGACAAAAAGTAAAATCATAAAACTGCGCGTCATGTCCTCGTCTCCCTAGTTTGCCCAGTTAACCCAGTCTACGCCATCGCAAAATTGTAAAGCGGCGCTAGCAGTGCCACTGGGGGTATTAGTTACAACAACCAAACCTTGCGCCCCGGCTTTACCGTTGGTGCCGCCGCCGCCGCCGCCGCCGCCATAGCCGCCACCGAGTCCGCCTGTGCCGCCGCTACCGCCGCCGCCGCCGCCGGAGCCATGTGTTGCATCCCATTCTGTACCGGCACCGCCATCACCACCGCTGCCGCCACCACCGCCGCCGCCGCCGCCGTTTGTTCCGTCGGAGGCGTTCCCGCCACTACTGGCACCACCACCACTGCCTAGATGATTGTTACCACCGTTGCCGGTATTATTGCCACCGTTAGTGCCGCCACCGCCGCCGCCGCCGCCGCCATTGCTGGTGCCGCCGTTGCCGCCGTTGCCGTTTGGCCCGCCCGCACCGCCGCCACCGCCGCTATTCATATTACCACCACCTGCACCGCCGCTGTATTTTAGAGCGCCAACACCGGAGGCAGCAGCACCACCGGCGCCACCACTACCTACCCCGCCTTTTGCACCGGCAACAACAGCGGTACCGCCGATGTTGGCACAGTTAGAGGTGCTATTACAGAACCATGTGTCGCCGCCGTTACTGCCGGCAGCGCTACCAGCGGCACCGATGGCATAAGTGACCGAGCCACTGGGCGTTAGCGTAACATTTGTTGCTTTTGAATAACCGCCGCCGCCGCCGCCAGTGCTAAAATCACCTTGACCGTCGCCGCCGCCGCCGCCGCCGATGATCTCGATGGTATTATCAGAAGAGTTCCAATCCGCAGGGACGCTCCAGCTTGTTCCGGAACTTAGGAAAGTGACGACAGGTGAACCGCCGCCGATTGGTCCGCCGGTGCTGTGATAACGGATGGCCCCTGCCAAAGTGCCGGAACAGGCGCGGTTATCATAGCCGATTTTGACCGCACCGCCGGGGAAATTACCTGAGATCTCTTGCGCTTCGGCCTTCAAAGGCAAAAGGGCAAGGGAAACAAGCATTCCAAAAATCATAAAATATCGTCTCATGATCTCTCTTTCAATTTTATATGGCCCTATGGCCCCCATGTTGTCCCGTCGCAAAATTGTATATTGCCAATGCTAACGCCCGGCAGTGCATTTATGTCCCCGGCGGTCAACGCCCGATTATAAACGCGCATATCATCCAGCAGACCTTCATACGCCCAGGTTGAGCCATTGGTGCTCATCTTAAAGGCCGCGCTATTAACATTCACAATATCAAGCGTCATGGTGTGGGGTGAACCAGAATCAGGAACACCATCAATATAGATATATAAATTCGGATAGTCAGTGACCGCCGCTACGTGATGCCAAGTATCATCATTTATAGTGCCGGTTGCCGTAAACTTTTCTCCTGTACTGCCGTTTCCATGGTCAAGATATGGAGCGCCGCTTGTTAGACCAAGGTTATAATTATTATTAACTGATCCCGTATCCTGTAAAAAAAGTACAGCCCCATTAGCATTAGATATGCTGGTCTTAACCCATGCAGCAACGGTCAGATCGCCGTCTATCTCCAAATTTGTGTTAGGGGTAACAACGTCAAGATAGACTTCGTCATCCGTCCCGTCAAAATCCAGCGCCCCGCCGTCTTTGCCGCCCGTTCCCTGCCATGTCGGGTTTCCGTACAGGGTGCCGTCATAGCCACTGGCGGTTTCATCATTGGCGTTTGTGCCCGAAGTTTCATCGAATTTCCAGTGGCCTTGCAGGTTGGAGGTAATGTCGGTTGTGTGGCCGGGCAGGGCGTTTATTTCTGTTATTGTCAAAGCGCGATTATAAACGCGGACATCATCCATTATGCCGTCAAAATAAAGGTTGTTGTTCGTGTCGCGGCCAATCAACAGATTAGACGTGCCGCCATCAATGGTCCCATCTGGAAAATTATTCGTGTCAAACAACACGCCATCAATGTAGAGGTTGTAAATATTTCCAGCGGCATTATCAAAGGTGAACACCACGTGCTGCCAGACCCCTGTTACCAAATTGGTGTTGAAGGTAGCAGAACTCGTAGTCCCTCCTATTTTGAGCTGAAATTTAATATCTCCGGCAGCGGCAGTAAAAGATGCCCTAGGATATAAGCTATTGCCATTAAGAGCGAAAAACAGATTTTGATCAGTCACGTTATCTGGCTTTATCCAGACAGCGTAGGTAAATGTTGAAAGCGTATTATCCCAGTCTTGATTGACCTCTATGTAATCTGATGTGCCGTTCATGTTTAGTGCTGTACTGACCTGACCTGCCACTGAATCGGTGCTCGCATCCAGTCCCCCTGTCATTGTGCCGTCGTTAATGCCGGCGCTGTCAGTTGCTGTGGTCCCGCTTGTCTCGTTCATTTCCCAATGTGCGATAAGCCCTGTTGTGATGTCTGCGCTGCTGGCGGAATAGCGCATCGCGCCTTCTAAGGCGCCGCTACAAGCCCGAGTATCGTTGCCCATGAGCATTGAGCCGCCGGAAAAATCGGCGGAGGTTTCCTGCGCGGTAGACATGCCGATCGTTCCCACTAGCAAAAAAGCAGAGAACACAACAAAAACAATGGCTTGTCTATATAAAATCAATTTCATCCCACTTATTATACTACAATAAAAAAGTAACGATATTCCTAATTTTTTAACATATTAACCAGTGTAACTATATCGTATGTTTTATAAAATTCTTCGTGCCTTTGCGGCTTTGGGGCTGTAAATAATAACCATGACACAGACGCTTAAAATAGGGACGCGCGGGTCGAAGCTGGCTTTGATACAGGCGGGTATGGTCGCTGATATGCTGCGGGAGAGCCATGAATCGCTTGCTGTTGAGATTGTCGAGATTTTAACCTCCGGCGACTGGAAACCTGAAGACGGCGAAACGCGGCTGAGCGAAGCCGAGGGCGGCAAGGGCCAGTTTGCCAAGGAAATTGAGCGCGCGATTTTAACGGGCGATGTGGATTGCGGCGTTCATTCGATGAAAGACATGGAATCCTTTTTGCCTGACGGGTTGGTGATTGATCATATTTTGCCGCGCGAAGACCAGCGTGATGCTTTTTTATCCAATGATTACAAGTCTTTGTCGGATATGCCTGAAGGGGCGAGCGTCGGTACGTCAAGCGTACGGCGGCAGGCCTTTATACTGGCCAAAAGACCGGATTTAAAAGTGGTGCCTTTGCGCGGTAATGTTCCGACGCGGATTGAAAAATTGCGCTCATGGAAAGTTGATGCGACGATTTTGGCGCTCGCTGGGTTAAAGCGTATGGGGCTTGAGCATGAAATTGCGGCGGTGATAGAGCCTGAAGATATGCTGCCAGCAGCGGGACAGGGCGCGATTGGGATCGAAACGCGCGTCAATGATAAAGAGACGCGGGCGCTGCTTGATTCTCTGCATTGCCGGGATAGTGGTTTTTGTGTGAAAGCAGAGCGTATGGCGCTGGCCGTTCTTGATGGGTCGTGCCACTCACCGATTGGCGCTTATGCGCAGTTATCCGGTGAGGAGATGAGCCTGAAGGTGGTTGTGGCAGCGCTGGATGGGCAGCAGGTTTATGAAGAAGTGATGAGAGGGGCGGTATCGTCAGTCACGCAGGCCGAAGATCTGGGACGTACGGCCGGGCAAATATTAAAAGAGCGCGCCCCTCCCGCGCTACTGGCCTCATGAGTTCTTATGTTTTGATTACCCGCCCTGAAGCTGAGGCGCAGAACCTTGCGGATATCGTTGCAGAGCACGGGTTTAAGCCCTTTATTGAGCCGCTTTTGATGGTAGAGGCGCTGGACTTTGATCTTCCGGATTTGGAACAATATCAAGCGCTGGTTTTTACCAGCGCTAATGCCGTACGTGTGGCCTCGAAACAAATAGAGGGGCGCGATTGCCCGGTTTATTGTGTCGGGGCGCAGACGGAAGAGGTGGCGCGCGGGTGTGGCTGGCTCCATGTTAAGGCGGCGGGCGGGAATGTTAAGGCGCTGGCCGCGTTTTTAGCGGAAGAAAATTTAAATCCTGATGCGCCGCTATTGCATCTGGCCGGGCAGGATATTGCCGCGCCTATTATTGTGCCGGGGTTCGTTATTGAATGTTTGGCCGTTTATAAAGCGCAGCAGGCGGAGGCATTAAGTCCTGAGTGCCTTTGTTTATTGAAGCAAAAGGACATTGAAGCCGTGCTGTTTTTTTCTGTACGTACGGCGCAGGCTTTCGCGGCTTTGCTGGAAAAATATGAACGTACGGAATCAATTTCATCAATAAAAGCCTTGTGTCTGAGTGATTCAGTGCTAAGGTCTGTCTCGCATTTGCCATGGCAGGACGTACGGGCAGCAAAAGCCCCGGATGCTAAGGCTTTGGTAGAATTATTAAATTAAATCAAGGATGAAGAAAGATGGTAGCGATGACAGATAGAAATGATAATAACTCTATAGGTAACGCAGAAAAAATCATTGCGCGTTTTGGTGGTATCAGGCCGATGGCCCATAAAATGAGTGTACCGGTGACCACCGTACAGGGCTGGAAAAAACGTAATGCCATTCCCGTGGGCAGGCTGGAGCAAGTTATAAAAGCGGCGGAAACCAATAATATTGACCTGTCTGATCTGGTGGATGGTGCGGCCAATGAAAATACATTTAGCACTACCGAAGCGGCTGCCCCGCGGGAAGCCGTTGTGACGGCGACAAGGCGCGCAGCGCCTTCGACTGAAGCAAAAACACCAAATGAAGAGATGCTGGAGCAGATGAAAGCGGCGCAAAGCCTGACTTTTACAAAAAGCGTATGGTTTACCTCTGTTGTTGTTACGATTGTCGTTCTTCTTTCTGCGGCGCTGCTTTGGCCGAGCAAGCAGAAAATCGCGCAGAATGGTATGAGCATCGCCACATTACAGGGTGGCTTTGACCGGGTAAAAGAAGGGCAATCTTTTCTTAGAAAGCTTATCCCCGATGATATAGAGCAGCGCTTTGATAAAATGCAGCAGCAAACGAAGGCGATTCAGGAAACGGTGACGGTGCTAAGCACACAGGCAGGAACGATTGCAAACGATGTTCTTGATCCGACAGCTCCGGTTTCAACACGTATTCAGCGTTTGGAAGAGCATGTTGTCGGGCTGGTTGGCCCGTCGCAATTGACCGGTATGTTGCAAAAAATTCAGGAATTATCACAGTCGATGGAAGGCCAGATGCAGCTTTCTAATTCTATCACTGACCTTAACGGCCTTCTTCAGGGCTTGCAGGGCGGCGGTAATGTTGATGAGGCTTTGCAGCAAGCACAACAAGAAGATGATGCGCTGGGGCAGACGTTGCAGGGCGTAGCGCCGCAGGATTTGAAAGCGGCATCGCTGCTTTTGGGTATGGCGCAGTTTCGTAGCTCATTAAACCGCAGCGCACCGTTTGAAGAAGATTTGACACTGATGCAAAATTTGCTGGGTGAAGATGATCCTGAATTGCAGGCAGCGATTGCACGGCTGGCACCGAAAGCGGCTGAAGGGGTTTTAACTCCGGAAGGGCTTAAGGGCGAATTCAAAGGGCTAGCGGGCGAGATTGTTGTGGCGTCTTTAAAGGGCGAAGATGTTTCCGTACGGGAGCGCGCCAAGGCGCGTTTGAATAACATCATGCAAGTGGAAAAAGACGGTGAGCTGATTACCGGCACGGACACGCAGGCTAAAATATTGCGCGCGCAGAATATGCTGGATGAAGGCGATATCGAAGGTGCTATTGCTGAATTGCAGGGCTTGGAGGGCGAGGCGGCAGTTGTGGCGCAGCCCTTTATTGATGATGCGCAAATTACAATGATGGCGGAGCAATTGCAGGGTATGTTTGCAGGCCGTGTTTTGAATCGCGTTGGTGGTGATGGCCTTGGCCTTACGGCTAAGGGCGCGGGGCTTATGCAGGAGATCAAGAAAATGGCGCCGCCGCAGCGCCGCGTTATCAGAAATGAAGCGTCAGGCATGGTTATTCTGGAACCAAAAATGAAATATGCGCCTGATATGTCAACGGAGCCATAGGACGCAAGCGTTATTGGCCGGTCTTTGTATGGCTTTGATCTTCCCGCGTAATATTTGGAATTTATTTTTTGTTGCAAGGCCATATAAAAAAAGGCATATTCCGCCGGAAATAAAAAGAACATAAGAAGGATATTTCTATGGCCTGTAGTGAAGCAATGATCAGCGAAGTAATCACCGGACGACCCGAGATGACTGTTGAGGAGGGGCTGGAGCTTTTTTCCAAACATGGCATTCGCGCCGTTCCTGTTGTTGACGATAAAAATATCGTGAAGGGTATATTTAATTTTCACCATCTTTTGGAAGATATTCTTCCTGTTTCCGTTACTTTTGAAGAAGGCATAAGCCGGGTTAAACATCTGGAGATTAGCCTGGGCGGGCTTTCGGGTGAGGCGCCGTGGGTTGCGCACCGTCTCGAAATGTTGCTGCCGAAAAGACTTGATGAGGTCATGGTGGCGGTAACGGATATGCATACTGTTAAGGCGGATACGCCTTTGCGGGAAGGGGTCAGGCTCCTTGTGAAATATGGTAGCCCTATCGCCGTTGTAAAAGATGATGAAGGTACTTTGGCCGGGATTATTTCTTCCCAGTCTGCGGTTAAGGCCTTGTTGAAAATCAAAGACGAACTCTCAGAAGCAAAATCGGAAGAAAAATAATGGAACATCACAGTACTGAAGTAATGAATTACGCCGATATGGCTTTTAATGCCCCTATGATGGCGTCGGCGATCATTTTGATTATAACGTTTGTCGCTATTTTTACCGAAGGCATTCATAAGATTCACAGGACAAAAGTCGCCATGGTTGGCGCGGGCGCGATGGTTTTTATCGGGCAAATGATGGGGTTTTATGATCCCGAAGCTGCGGTTGAAGCGATTGACTGGAATGTTGTGTTTCTGCTCGGCGCTATGATGACCATTGTTGCGATTATGATTCCAACGGGTGGTTTTCAGGCCCTTGCCTACGCTATCGCCCGCCTTAGCAAGGGGCGATTGTTTTTATTGATGACCCTTTTGGGAACGGCCGTGACCGTTATATCCCTGCTTTTGGATAATGTGACGACAGTTGTTATCTTCGGGCCTTTGATTGTTCTGATTTGTCAGGCCTTGCGCGTTAACCCTATTCCCTTTTTGCTCGCGGCGGCGTTGCTTGCGGATACAGGCGGTGTGGCCACGCTGGTGGGTGATCCTCCCAATCTGATGATTGGCTCGGCAGCAAATATTGATTTCAATACTTTCTTTTTAAGAATGGGCGGGATTGTTTTTTGTGCCTGGATCGGAACTTTATTTGCTCTGAAATTTCTGTTTCGCGAGCATTTGGCCGTAACGCCGGAGAAGTTGACTTTCTCAAGTGGAGGTATGCTGACTGATAAAAAGACGTGGTATGCCGCATTGGGCGTGCTTGGTCTTATGGTGGTCTTGTTTATCTTTCACCGTGCCCTGCATTGGGAGGCGTGGGTCGTCGCTGTTTTGGGCTTGACCGTTTTGCTTTTGATGACGTCTAAAGCTAGCCCGGATAAATATTTGGCGGAGGTTGAGCTTTCTTTGCTGCTTTTCTTTATATCGCTATTCGTTATGGTTGGCGGTGTGGAACATAGCCATTTCCTTGAATATCTCGGGCATTTTATCATGCCGCTTGTTGAGAATGACTTGCTGGTGGCCTGTATTGTTCTGATGTGGGTGGCGGCGATATTGTCTGCGGCGATTGATAATATTCCGTTTACGGCGGCCTTTATTCCGATCATCCTGAGTATGGAAGTACAGGGGATTAATGTTGCGCCGTTATGGTGGTCGCTTGCCCTTGGTGTGGGGATGGGCGGTAACGGGACGCATTTAGGCTCAACGGCTAATGTGTTTATTGTGACCTTGACCGAGCGTTTGGCGGAGAAAGAGAACAAGCCGAGCCTGGCGATCACGCCGGGTATGTGGTTTAGGAAAGGAACGCCGGTCATGATACTGACCTTGATCATTTCCTCAATCATCATGTACACGTGCTTTGATTTCTTTGCGCAGCCTATTCATTAATTTTATATGATTGTGCTTGACAAGCCCCGTGCACTAACGGCATAAAAAGCACGGTATTCCTCGGTAGCTCAGTGGTAGAGCAGGCGACTGTTAATCGCTCGGTCGCTGGTTCGAATCCGACCCGAAGCCATTTTTTATAATCATCAAAATAGTATTTAGAGCAAAGCTGGAGATGAAAAATGTCAAATGAAGGCTATCATGAGCCAATTAATGAGTTATCCGACGAGACCCGCGATATGCACAGAGCCATTACTTCGTTAATGGAAGAGTTGGAAGCCGTTGATTGGTACAACCAGAGAATTGATGCCTGCAAAGATGATGAATTACGGGAGATACTCGCACATAATCGCGATGAAGAAAAAGAACATGCGGCCATGGTTCTAGAATGGGTGCGGCGCAAAGACCCGGCTTTTGATAAAGAATTAAAGGATTATTTGTTTACTGAAAAACCAATTGCCCATAAATAAGTTTTCCCTCCACTTGATACATTCAAGATTTTAAATATTTCCCGCGCTTATTGTATGGTCATATTTTTGCTATTTGTGGTGCGCTCTTTGAGGAAGCCGATTTCTTTTTTGGGCGGAGTTACACCCTCTGTTTGAAAACCCCTCACTATATTTTCACCATCAACGAGAGCTGTCGCTAGTACGTCTTCAATGGTGACGGCAGTCACAATTTTCGTGAAGGCCGATGTAATCTCGTTCGGGACCTCGGCAAGGTCTTTTTTATTTTCCTCGGGAATGATGGCTGTTGTGATGCCTGCTGTTAAGGCGGCGCCCAGTTTTTCAGTCAGGCCGCCTATGGGGAGGATTTTGCCGTTAAGTCTAACCTCTCCGGTCATCGCCACGTCTTTGCGTACAGGTAAATTAAGCGCTTTTGAAAAGATTGCTGTAACTATGGCCGCTCCAGCAGAGGGCCCGTCTTTTGGTGTGGCGCCGTCAGGAATATGAACCTTGAACTTGTTGCCTGTAATATCCTGCATTTTTAGACCAAGCTTACCTTCGCCTGCTCTTGATTTAAGAAGGCCTTCAGCAACTTCAATAGATTCTGCCATAACTTTACCCATATTACCCGTATAAACGACCTGGCCGCCTGGCTCCGGCCATTTTACAGCTTCAATATCAATTGTTGTGCCGCCGGTGCCTGTCCACGCCATGCCCGTGACTTCGCCGACGGTCGGTTCGCCACTTTTAATGTCATGTGTGAAAACGCGCGTACCGGCGTAATCTTTATCCGCAAGATTTTTTGAAGTTATCTTGACGCCTGAAAGTGTGGAATCTTGTTTAAGTTTCCGTGCTGTTTTTCTGCAAAGTTTACTGATTTGCCTTTCAAGTTCTCTGACACCTGCTTCTTTTGTGTAGTAATCGATCAGGTCGTAAAGGGCATCATCTGTGATAGAGAATTCTTTTTTAGAGAAGTTAGCTTCTTCCATTTTTTTACTAACTAAATGACGCTTGGCGATCTGGAATTTTTGTTCTCTGGTATATCCATTAAGTTTAATAATTTCCAGACGATCCAGAATAGGCTGCTGCATATCCAGACTATTTGCAGTGCACATGAACATGATGCCGGAAAGGTCGTAGTCAACATCGAGGTAGTGATCTTTAAATGTATGATTTTGCGCGGGATCAAGAATTTCCAGCAAGGCAGACGAAGGGTCGCTTTTATGGTCGGCACCCATTTTTTCTACTTCGTCCAGAAGGAAAAGAGGATTGCTCGTTTTTACATTTTTTAATTCTTGAATAATTTTTCCGGGCATGGCGCCGATATAAGTTCTGCGGTGACCGCGTAGTTCCGATTCATCACGAACGCCGCCAAGCGACATACGGATAAATTCGCGGCCTGTTGCTCTGGCAACAGATTTACCAAGAGATGTTTTACCAACGCCGGGAGGGCCGACGAGCAGGATATTGCTTTTACCAGATTCTTTTGCAGCGCGCTCTAGAACAGCTAGATGCTCAAGGATAAGATCTTTGGGTTTTTCCAGACCATAATGATCATCATCGAGAATTTTTTGGGCTTTGGCATCATCGTAATTAAGGTCTGCCGGATTATTCCACGGAATGCTGATTAACCAGTCAATATAGTTGCGCACAACGGCGGCTTCTGGGCTTTGTGGCCCCATATCCCGTAGTCTTTCAAGTTCTTTATTTGCTTTTTCACGAGCTTGTTCGGAAAGTTTTGTCTCGGCGATAGTCTTTTTAAGTTCGTCAATTCCGTCTTCCGGGTCTTTGCCGTTATTAAGCTCTTTCCGGATCGCTTTTAGCTCCTCACTTAAATAATATTTCCGCTGAGCTTCTTCCATTTGCTTTTTTACTTTTTCTTCAATATCTTTTTTTGTATTTAGAATAGTAGATTCATGAGACATTAAGGTGCTGATTTTTGTCAGGCGCGCAACAGGACTGTCTGTTTCCAGCAACATTTGTCTCATTTTAATTTGTTCAATAGGCGTGATATGAGAAAAAATCATATGGGAGGAAATGACATCTGCCAGTTCGGATAAGTTATCAATTTTTTCGACTCTTGCCAGAACATCATTTGAAATTCCCGGGTGTAATTGAACGTAGTCTTCAAATTCCACTATAGATGTAAGGATTAAATCTTCTTGTTGAGGGGCGGGCATATCTGGTTTGTCTTCGGCAATTGCTTCGGTTTGGGCGACCAGATAGTCAGCACCTTCTGTGAATTTTGTTACAGCGGCACGTTCCGTACCCTCCAGCAGAACTTTTAAGCTGCCGTCTTTCATTGGTACTATTTGTAAAATGTTACAAACGGTTCCGGTTTGATAAAGCTTGTCGGTTGCAGGATTGCTTTCTTCAGGATCTTTTTGTGTCACAAGCATTATTTTTTTATCGCCTGCCATTGCTTTTTCAAGCGCCGCCGTAGATTTTTCGCGGCCCACAAAAACTGGCACGACCATATGTGGAAACATGACGATGTCACGAACTGGTAAAACGGGTAATTCTTTATTTTTTATATCTTTGTTACTCATATTCTAAGTACCCCTGCTTAATTGTTAATGCTCTGTAACGGATGCCTGTGTTTTCCGTAAGGTAATGAATAAAAGCATAGTTTCCATATTTTTGTCAAGTTTTTGTGTAATAAAGGCAATAAAATTACAAAAATGGCGGAGATTTAAGGTTTTTCGCCGCCATACAATAGAACAAGCAAAAATCTATTTTAACCCCATTTTTTCAGCCAGCTTTGAAACATGAGCACTGTCCAGAGTTTATCCGTATGGCGGCCCTGACCCTTTTGATGCTCGCTCCAGAGGCCGCGTATAGTTTTGGCATCCAGATAACTTTCCTGCGTCAGGCGGTTTTCATCCAGAAGGTTCTCTGCCCAATCTTTTAAAGGGTCACGCAGCCAGTCTCCGATGGGAACGGTAAAGCCTTGTTTGGGCCGGTTAAAAAGTTCAGCGGGTATATGGTTTTTTAAAACCTGCCGCAAAAGCCACTTGCCCTGACCGTCTCTGATTTTCATTTTAAGCGGTAATGACCAGACATATTCAAAAATTTGTGAATCAAGGAGCGGTGCGCGCGCTTCCAGTGACGCGGCCATGCTGGCGCGGTCGAGCTTGGTTAGAATATCACCGGGTAAATATGAAAGCGCATCGCCATACATCATACGCTCGGCAAAATTTAAACCGCCGGGTTGCCAGTCCGGATCAAGCAATGGGATGACAGGTTCGGAGCCTTGTAGCACAAGGGCGGCCGGATCATGAAAGCGGCTGATAAGATGTTTGTAAACGTCTTCAGCCCCTGTCTGTGGTAATAATTCGGCGACTTTATAAATCCGTTCGCCAAATTGCGGGTGCTGCGGCACCAGGCGATTCCAGCTTTCGGCTTTAAGGGCGGTAATCCCGCCGCTCATCGCGCGGCGCATAAAGAGTGGCAGCCAGCCCACGCGCTTCCATAGTTCAGGCACGGTGTAATGGCGTAAATAGCCGCCGAGCATTTCATCACCGCCATCACCGGACAGCGCGACCGTGACATGTTCGCGGGCAAAGCGCGAGACCATAAGGGTCGGTATTTGAGAGACGTCGGCAAAAGGTTCGTCGTAAATTTCAGGGAGCTGCGGGATTACATCCTGCGCGTCTTGTGGTTTTAAATAAAGCTCATGATGCTCTGTTCCCAGATGTTGCGCGATAGCTTTAGCGTATTGAGCCTCATCAAACCCCGCTTCATGGAAGCCGATAGAAAATGTTTTCACAGGCCGCTCGGAAAGAGATTGCATTAAGGCGACAACCGCACTTGAATCAATGCCGCCTGATAAAAATGCGCCGAGCGGCACATCGGAAATCATGCGCTTTCGTACTGATTCAGTGAGCAGATTTTCAAAGTCTTCAATGGCCTGCGCATCACTTAATGGTTTTTGTTTTTGCCGCGCTTCGCTCACCACCCGCGGATGATGCCAGTAAGGCTCAATAGAAGCAGATACATCGCTCCCGGTTTTTAGCTTCGATAAATCAAGCGCCATCCGGCATCCGGCGGGGAGTTGCCAGACATTCTCGTAAATGGAGTGTGGCGGCGGCACATAGCCGTAACGCATATATAGGGTGAGCGCCTGCCGGTTAATGCTGGCCTTAAAATCCGGGTGTGCGCGCAGCGCCTTTAATTCAGAGCCAAAAATCAGTGTTTTGCCAGCCCATCCCATATAAAGCGGTTTTTTGCCCAGCCGGTCGCGAATCAAATGTAATTGTCGCGCCTCCCGGTCCCACAAGGCAAAGGCAAACATGCCGTTCAGTTTTTGTAAAGCTTGATTAATGCCCCATTGGTCGAAGGCGGCCAGCATTATTTCAGTATCCGAGCGGCCATGAAAATGCGCGCCCAGTGCTTCCAGCTCTATCGAAAGCTCCTGAAAATTATAAATTTCACCGTTATAGGTAATGACATAGCGCCCGGAAGAGGAGGCCATGGGCTGATGCCCTTCTGCTGATAAATCAATAACCGAAAGCCGTCTGTGCCCGAACAACAAAGGCAAATCAGGATCTTGCCATTGGCCGTGATCATCGGGGCCGCGGCGGGTTAGCGCGGCGCTCATGGCTTGCCCTATGGCCCGCATTTCTGCGCGGTCACGGCTTTGGTTCGTTTCAAAAAATCCTGTTATTCCGCACATGTTTTGTTTAAATTAGCCTTCCTTAAATATATAAGTGTAGAATATACCTTATAACTTAAAAAAGGGCATAACGTGAATATAGATCTTCTCATGACACAGCAGGGCGATGCCGGTCTTGTGAGCGACCAGGAGTTTGAAAGCCCGGTGGCGGGCATTATGTTTGATGCGCAAACGCGGCAAATTACTTTAGAGCACGCCAATATGGATACTGTAGATATGAATATCCCGGTGGAAGATGATATAACTGATGCTCTGCTTTGGGCTACATCTATACAAGTTGGCGTTATTACAAACGGCCAGATTCAGGACAATCGCCAGATTCCCCTTATGTTGCTCAATGATCCGGATGGTCAGCCGGGCCGTGATGCGCCGATGCGTCCGTCTAATTCAGTCACGGCTTTTGAACATTTTTTAAAAACCTGCGTTACAGGTCAGCCTATTCACCGCGAAGACCTCGGTAATGAAGATGTTTCCGGTTCCGTGGTCGGTGGTATTAATCGCGCCGTGCTGGAATTTTCGCCGCAGCTTTCCCGGCAACGCACGTTAGAGGCCAGCCACGATCTGAATATGGGTGGCGGCCCTTCTGCACCGGGCATGAATATGGGCGGCGGAGGCGGAGGCGGTTCATCGACGCCACCATTACGGCAGCGCTCATCTTCAGGACGACAGGAAACGCGCCGTAGCGAAGAAGACAAAGACTAACTCTTAATTACTTTTTCTTTTTTCTGATTTTACGCCACTTTGCGACGTTATTATTATGCTCGCCCAGCGTTTTGGCAAAGACATGCCCGCCGGTGCCATCGGCGACAAAGTAATAATAGCCATGTTGTTCGGGATTAAAAACGGCTTCCAGTGAAGCGCGCCCCGGATTAGCAATGGGCCCCGGCGGCAGGCCGGGATATTTGTAGGTATTGTAGGGTGATTCAAATTGTAAATCTTTGGTGAGCAAACGCCGCCCCAGCGGCCCTTGTCCATTATCTTTAATTTTTCCGTTTGTTAGCGCATAAATTACCGTCGGATCGGTTTGCAGCTTCATCCCTTTTTTCAGGCGGTTGTGAAATACCCCGGCAATACGGCGGCGTTCACTGGCAAGAGCGGTTTCTTTCTCCACGATTGAGGCTAGAATAACGGCCTCGGCCTTAGAGAGTAGCGGCGCATCTTTTGATTTATTTAGCCAAATTTCGTCTAGCGTTTGTTTCATAGCCTCTTGCATCTGCGTAATCTTGTCTTGCCCGGTGTCGCCATGAACAAAATTATAGGTTTCAGGCAGTAAGCTGCCTTCTTTCGGGGTGGTAATAATCTCGCCGCCAAGCCCTTCTGTGCCATTTAAAAGCTGCACAATCTGCCAGCTTGTTAAACCTTCCGGAATAGTGAATTGGCGCTGGTATACTTTGCCGGTGCGCAGAAGATCGACGATTTCCTTTGCGCTCATACCGGGCTGCAATATATATTCCCCGGCTTTCAGGTTAGCGTCTACCTTGAGCAGGCGTGTCCCTATAGCAAGAGTATGAGAACTTCTTGTCGCCCCTTCAAAAAAAAGCTTGGCAGCAATCTCGTTAACAGATTCTCCGCGGCTAATAATAATAAGAGTGGGTTTTTCCAAAGGTCCGGGTTTCTGATATTCGTAATAACCCCACGTAAATAGACAAGCGCCGCCAATGATGATGGCGGCGGCAAGAAAAACAAAAAGACATAAAATTCTTCGCATTAAACTGCTCGCATCACCAGACTGGCATTCGTACCGCCAAAACCAAATGAATTGGAAAGCGCGGTGGTAATCTTTTTCTCTTTGGCGATTTTAGGCACAAGATCAATGCCCTGACAGTCTTCGGAAACATTCTCAAGATTAAGCGTAGGCGGCATAATACCGGTTTCCATGGCTTTAAGCGTATAAACAGCTTCCACAGCCCCGGCAGCGCCAAGCAAATGCCCTATGGCTGATTTGGTTGAGGACATGGAGATATTATCCAGAGCGCTGCCGAACAGGCGTTTAATTGCCGTACATTCAATGCCGTCCCCAACGGGGGTCGATGTACCGTGCGCGTTAATATAATTAATTTCATCAGGGTTGACGCCCGCCCGTTTTAAGGCCGCTGCCATCGCTCTAAACCCGCCATCGCCGTTTGCGGCGGGTGAGGTCATATGGTAGGCATCACCGGACAGGCCGTAGCCAATAATTTCGCCGTAGACTTTAGCGCCGCGCGCTTTCGCGTGTTCATATTCTTCTAAGACAACAACGCCGCAGCCTTCGCCAATGACAAATCCGTCGCGGCCTTCATCAAAGGGGCGCGAGCCTTCGGTAGGGTTGTCGTTATATCCTGTTGAAAGAGCGCGTACAGCGGCAAAGCTGGCAACACCCAAACGATTGACTGCTGCTTCCGCGCCGCCCGCGAGCATGACATCGGCATCATCCAGCGCGATCAAGCGCGCCGCATCGCCAATAGCGTGCGTTCCTGTGGCGCAGGCGGTGACAACAGAATGGTTGGGGCCTTTAAAGCCGTATTTAATGGAAACATGCCCGGAGGCAAGGTTAATCAGCATCGCCGGGTTGGCAAAGGGAGAAATTTTACGCGGGCCTTTTTCGTGCAGGGTAATTGATGTGTTGTACATCGTCCCCAGACCGCCGATCCCTGAACCGATCATAACGCCGGTACGGTTTAGGCTTTCTTCGTCTGTGGGCTTCCAGCCTGAATTTTCAACGGCTTCGCTTGATGCTGCCAGTGCAAAATGGATAAAACGGTCCATTTTCCTTTGTTCTTTTGGCGGAACAAAGAGATCAACGTTAAAATGTCCTGCGGGAGGGGTTTCTTCTGTGCTTTTGGGAACCTGTCCGGCAATTTGAGAGCTTATATCAGAGGCTTCAAATTCAGTGATCTTGCTAATACCGCTTTCGCCTGCGGTAATGCGGTTCCAGTTATGTTCCACCCCTACGCCAAGGGGTGAAACCATGCCCAATCCTGTAACAACAACACGTCTCATGAGGATATACTCTGATGACGCGCTCAGGCGTGCATCTTAAAAATGCGCTTATTCAGCAGCATTTTCTTTGATGAATTTAACGGCATCGCCAACTGTCTGAATTTTTTCAGCAGCATCGTCAGGAATTTCTACGTTGAATTCCTCTTCAAACGCCATAACCAGTTCTACCGTATCCAAAGAGTCTGCACCCAGGTCATCAATAAAGCTGGCACCTTCGGCGGCTTTGTCTTCATCTATACCCAGATGCTCGACAACAATTTTTTTAACTCTATCTGCAACGTCACTCATCTCTATTCCTTACTTTTTCAATTTACATTTTCTAAAGTTGAAACGGGACTTTAAGCACCTCTTTTGCCCAAATCAAGATATTTATCTAGCTATCACATTAGGCGTTGATATACCAAGGCTTTTCCCCGGCAAGGTCGTAGTTTTGTGGATAGTTTGGCCGCCTGAACATCCTTAATGTTAGAGGAAGTTGCAATATGTCCTTCTTTTCTATAACAATGCGCGCTTATGGATTTTAACAAGAGCAGCAAGCCCGGTCTTTTCGATGTTATTCGCAAAGCGTTTAAAGACGTTGCGGATCAGGCGCAGCATGTGCGTATTCGCCATGACAAGATTGAAGCCTATGCAAAATCATTAAAACCCCTCCTTAAGGAAGAGGTTTTTGATCAGGCGCATCATTTTATCGGCAGCCCGGAGCAAACTGCCGCGTTTGTCTTGATCCTCGACAGCATTAATTTTGGCGGTACCTTTAAAAAAGACCTCGTCAAAGAAGGCTTTGCACTGCGGGATAGCAGCCTCTATTTCACGATGGCGGCTAAGCTCAAAGAGATATTTGAAAATGAGGGCGGCATTAGCGCCGCTAAACTTGCGACGATAAAGACGCAGGATTGCGCGGCTTTGTTTGGCCTGACATCCGGCCCTGTCGCCTCTAAAATTGCCGATTTGTATGCGCGGTCTTTACGGGAGCTCGGAGAATTTATTGATAGCAAGCATGGCGGACGATTTGCCGGCGTTCTTGATAGTGCCGAAAATTCCGTTGAGAAACTTGTAGGGGAACTTTCAGATCTAAAAAGCTTTAACGATATTTCGGATTACAAGGGCATTCGCGTTCCTTTATTAAAGCGCGCCCAGATTACGGCGGCTGATTTACACCTCGCTTTTGAACATCTGGGGCGACAGTTATTCAATGACATCGATAAGCTGACGACCTTCCCTGATAACGCGGTTGCCCATGTTTTGCATGAAGACGGGCTGCTGGAATATTCCAAAGATTTGCAGAAAAAAATTGAGGACGGCATTGAATTAAAAGCAGGGTCGGAAGAAGAAATAGAAATCCGTGCCTGTGCCGGTCACGCGGTTGAATTGATCCGGAGTTTGCGCCCTGATCTGAACTCCATGAATATTGACCATGTCCTTTGGCTGCGCAGTCATGAGCCTGATTATCTTGTGCGTAACCACCACAAAGCCATGACGATGTTTTATTAGAAAGAGGGCGCTACCCTAAAAGTCAGTGGTTTATCATTTTTGTCGAATTTAAACCGCGCATCGGGATAGGCTTCTTGAATAACATGTCTGATGTTCTCTGTATTTTCCGTTAGCTTCATATCTATAAAAGCTCCGTCTTTATCAAGTTTAATAGACATATAAAGTCCGTCCCGATAGTGAGTTGTATCCAGAACGTCAGAGATGTCCGTTTTAAATAATGTTCTAACCAAAGATTGTTTCTCAGGTTCGGTTTCTGTTATATGAAGGGTTATTGGCTCATCTCTAAAATAACTCTGCAACGCTTCCTGCAACCCCTCGGTTTTTTCAGAAATCTCGATCGAAATTTTACAATCTGCTTTAGAGTCCTCAATAGGGCAGGAAGTCATGCACAGAACTTCAGGAAAGCGCTCTAGAATAACGGGTTTTTGTTTTTCTATGATTCCGCTCAAGCGTGTTAGTTCGTCTGATTTTCTGAATATTTCTGTAAGTTCCTGTTCATTCATTTTAATATTTCTCTGTAAATGTTTATATCATCGCTACGCCGCCGTTTTATTAGATCGTTGCTAGTTTTTTGGTTTAAAAAAACCAGAGGATGGAGCCGAACCATTTCCGCTTCCCATTTTACCGATCATGTCTTCTATGGTCTTGAGTTGTTCTTCAACACTGTCCCTTAGGGCATTTGTGTTTTTATGTTTTACGCTTTCGTCAGCGTTTCTTTGAAAAACAACACTCATAGGCTCAAACTTTAATTTGTCTGCTACTCCTTTCTGGACAGCATTACGCGCATCACTGGCTTTAACTCTTTTGAAATTGAAAGAACCAGCTTGAACGGGGCTTATGTAAGTTCGGCCTGAAAGAACTTCATTATTCTCAAAATTGGCAATGGTTCTATGAATTTGGGAGTCTGTTGCCGTATTTTTCAATTTAAAAGCAACAAAGTCATCTGCCCCTTTTCCGTAGGCGTAGGCAACATAATTAAATTCTTGGTTTTTATTATTCTGCGTCATTTTAAGGCATCTTCCGTTCTATTAATTATAAAGACAAGTTTTTTAACATAACACCACAAAGACTGTCAAGAATCTTAAATCATCGCCATGCCACCATTGATATGCAGCGTTTGCCCTGTCATATAGGCGGCTTCGGCGCTAGCCAGATAAAGCGCGGCGGCGGCGATGTCTGTGGATGCCCCCATCCTGCCCATCGGGATCGTGGCGTTAATGCCGTCTTTTTGCGCGTCCGTAAGTGCTTCTGTCATGGCCGTGGCGATAAAGCCCGGCGCGATACAATTCACGGTGATACCCCGGCTTGCGAGTTCTGCGCCCATTGCTTTTGACCACCCCGCCATCCCGGCTTTGGAGGCGCAGTAATTGGCCTGTCCCGGATTGCCGGTTGTTCCGACGACGGAAGATATATTGACGATTCGTCCCCAGCGGTTTTTCATCATGCCGCGTTGTACGGCTTTAGCGAGATGAAACGGCGCGGTCAGGTTCACGTCCAGAACCTCCTGCCATTCTTCGTCTTTCATACGCATGGATAAATTATCGCGGGTCAGGCCGGCGTTATTGACCAGAATATCAATCCGCTCCATGGCTTCGGCCGCCGCTTTTGCCAGTGCGCTTGCCCCTTCAACAGAGGACAGGTCAGCAGGCAGAACGTGAACGTTGTTGCCAAGTTCTCCGGCCAGCGCGTTTAATTTTTCTTCATTGCGCCCGGATATGCCCACCGTTGCTCCTGCCGCATGTAATGCTTTAGCAATAGATTCGCCAATGCCGCCGGTCGCGCCTGTTACTAAGGCTGTTTTTCCTGTTAAATCGAACATATATCAAACTCCTGAGTTTTTAATTGCAGCGCAGGCTACGATTACTGGAAAAAAAAAGCAATACAGCACCGTTTTTTATAGACATAATTTATGTGCCGGGTCTATATGGGGTCTTGATAAAAAATGAGGATATTGAAAATGAGCAATCTGGAAGATTGGGAACCATTTCTCCCGCAAGATAAACTGACTAAAACAGAGCGGCGTATTGTAGAGCGGACAGGGACGCTGATTGCACAAAAAATTATGCCGGACGATATTTCGGTTTTGATTGATGCCGCTTCCGGCAGGGTTCCCAGAAATACAGAAGAAAGTCAGTTAGTTAATTACATACAGGGTGTCTTTGATATGGCTGCGGCAAAGACTGTAACATTTCCAAAGGGGAAGAATTTGCTTGTCGGATTATCCATGGAATTTGCGCTTTCGGCGCTAAAATCAAAAGCGATTAAATCTAAAGCAGATAGCTTTAACTATACCGGCCCGCGCCTGAGGCAGCCGGGGCAAGATTGGTGCCGGGTTTAGTTTTAAATTCCTAGATTCTTTGGTTCGTCTTTTTTTCTGTGGCCGAAATCCGGCGGTTTTTGTCCCTTTACAAAATAGCTCATATACAGAAAAGGCGTGTCGAAAAGAGCGATCATGCTTTTCAGGACATAGCCCGTAATAACGATATTGATTAGAATAGGCAAAGGCACCAGCCCGGCAAAGGCCAGCGGGAAAAAGATCATACTATCTATAAATTGCGATGTCAGCGTGCTGCCGCAATTCCGAAGCCAGAGCAGCCGGTCTCTGCCAGTTTTCTCCATGAGCCAATGAAAAAACCAGATATCAAAACTCTGGGCAATGGCATAAGCAATAAAGGACGCTATTGAAATGCGGAGCACAGCACCAAACAGCGTATCCATGGCACCGGAAACTGCCGTCGTTTGTTCAATGGCTTCAAATTGCAGCACCATTTGTCCAAAAATAACAAATCCGAACAAACACAAAAATCCGATCCATATGGATCGGTAGCCTTCTTTTTTACCGTGATGCTCGGTTAAAATATCCGTTGCGATAAAGATGGAGGCATAAAAAACATTAGCCAGAGAGGTTTCAAAACCAAAAATCGAAATAATTTTTGGGCCAAATGTGCTGACCAGTATTAAATTCATAACGATTGTGGCTACGAGCCATTCTTTACCCATTCGCCATGCAAACAGAACGAGAAAAAGATCTGCAAACATCGTTATAAAAAACCATGATTCGTTCATGATAATTTCCCAATCAGTTCTTCAATCTGCTCAGGCGTTCCGACTGAACCAGACGCTATGTCTTTATCAATTCGGCGCACAAGACCGGAGAGCACCTTGCCCGCGCCGAGCTCAATCATTTCAGTAACGCCTTGATCCTTTATCCATAGCACCGATTCGCGCCAGCGTACTACGCCGGTGATTTGATCGACTAATAACGACCGTATTTCACTCGGCTCGTTTACTGCCTGCGCCGTAACGTTGGAAACAACCGGGACAATGGGTGCCCTTATGTTGGTGTCAGCCAAAACGCCCGCCATTTTTTCTGCAGCCGGAGCCATTAATGTGCAATGAAACGGCGCGCTGACAGGAAGGGTTATCGCTCTTTTTGCGCCGCGTTCTGTGGCGAGCGCTACGGCTTTTTCAATTGCAGCTTTATGCCCGGAAATGACAACTTGCCCGGATGAGTTATCATTTGCTGCCTGACAAACTTCTTCACCAGCGGCCTGCGCGGCGATGGATTTTACGTCTTCAAAATCAAGGCCTAAAATCGCCGCCATGGCACCAATACCGACGGGAACCGCCTCTTGCATCGCTTGCCCGCGTAATTTTAAAATCCGCGCCGTATCGGCCAGTTCTAGAGCGCCTGCTGCCGTGAGGGCTGAATATTCCCCCAGCGAATGGCCGGCGACATAGGCGCAGGCCTTGTTAAACTCTACTCCGCCTTGCTGCGTGAGAACATTAACCACAGCCATGGACATGGCCATCAAAGCCGGCTGGGTGTTTTCTGTCAGATTAAGGTCTTCGTCCGGGCCTTCAAACATAATCTTGGTCAGGTTTTGTGACAGGGCATCATCGACTTCCTGAAAGGTTTCTTTTGCGACGGGGAATGCCTCAGCTAAGTCTTTGCCCATACTTATGAATTGTGAGCCTTGCCCTGGGAATATAAATGCGCGTGTCATGATTTTACCTTGTTCCGTTCATAATTAACGCCTGATTGATCACTTATGCTCTTCCTCATGTCAAGGCCAGTGTAAAAGATTGCAACTCTCTTTTTGTGATTCCATAAGTTTTATGCTAGTATGAGCCCATCTTAAAAATTGCTGGCTGGCTTTTTGGTTTGCAGATCGTATGGGTTTTAAGCCATACGGGATTAAAAAATAATAGAATCTGGGAGAATATTTTATGGATTGTTCGATTGTTAACCACAAAATACAACTATTACTGCAAGATACGGAAACTTCTTTTAATATGCTGATTGATACTGATGGCCGTTCGGATATGGATTATGTCGATTATACGGTGAATGCGCGCATTAATTGCTTTCGCAGTGCTTTACAAAATCCGGACTTACGCCGTGTGGAATTGGCTTCTATGCTTCGCCGCGCCCTAAAAAAGCAGAAATCAATAAAATCACAAAAGACATATTGGTCTGCTTTTATGACGAGCTATGTTCGTAAAAATGCCAACAGCAATGAAATTTTTGAATAATTTTCTTGCTTTAGGGCATAAAACCCGTATAAATACCCACATTTCGTAAACCTCGCTGGCACTAAAGAGGGTGTCAGCTTTGTTTTAGCCTATTTTATAAGGTGTAAAACATAAACCGAGAGGAAGTATAAGATGCCTTACTATGAAACCGTGTTTATCGCACGGCAGGAGTTGTCGGATGCTCAAGTTAAAGAGTTAACCGAAGCTTACAGCAAAATCATTACCGATGGCGGTGGTAAAATTCACAAGACCGAAAACTGGGGTCTGCGTAGTCTTGCCTATCGCATCAGAAAAAACCGTAAAGGTCACTATGTTCTGATTGAATCGGATACCCCTGCAGATGCTCTGCTTGAAATGGAACGCCTCATGCGCTTGTCTGATGACGTGCTGCGCTATATGAGCCTTCGCGAAGAAAGTCTTTCGGATGGCCCGTCCTCTATTCTTGATAAAGGCGGTTATGACGATAAAGACAAAAGAAGTTTTAGAGACAGAGATAACAGAGACGATAAAAAGAAGGAGGCCGCGTAATGAGTGCTGCAGATACCCCCACAGTTAGACGTCCGTTTTTCAGACGTAAAAAAACATGTCCGTTTACGGGGCCAAATGCTCCGGACATTGATTGGAAAGATGTAAAAATGCTAGGGCGCTATGTTTCAGAGCGCGGCAAAATTACACCTAGTCGAATTACGGCCGCTTCTGCTGGAAAACAGCGGGAATTGTCAAAGGCTATTAAACGGGCTCGTTACATGGCTCTGTTGCCTTATGTTCGTCAAGAATTTGACGGCTCCTCGCGTTAAAAGCGGGACCATGAAGACAAGAAAGAAGGATTAATAGAAATGTCTATGCAAGTTATTTTGTTGGAACGCGTTGATAGCCTCGGAGATCTTGGCGATGTTGTAAACGTCAAGCCGGGTTATGCGCGTAATTATCTGATTCCTCAGAGCAAGGCTCTGCGGGCGACAGATGATAATGCTGCTTACTTTAAGGCTCAGAAGAAAGAAATCGAAAAACAGAACGAAATTAAACGTAGCGACTCTGAAAAAGAGGCGAAGAAACTGGAAGGTTTGATTGTCTCTGTTATTCGTCACGCTTCTGAATCTGGCCAGCTCTATGGAAGTGTTACAGCTCGTGATATTGCTGAAGCTGTTGCGGAGAAGAGCGGATTGAAAATTGCTCGTTCTATGGTAACGCTGCACGATGCTTTCAAAACCATTGGTTTGTTCCCTGTTACTGTGGCTTTGCACCCGGAAGTGAAAATTGATGTGATGGTTAACATTGCGCGCTCCGCGGATGAAGCTAAAATTCAGGAAAAATCTGGTAAAGCCCTGATTGCTGATGAAGAGGGAAGCTCTGAAGTTGTGAAAGCGGAAGCAGATGCCAAGCTGGAAGAAGTTTCAGAAAAAGCCAAGGAAAAAATGCTGGAAGAAGGCGCTTTGGAAGCTGAGCAGCAAAAAGCAGAAGAAGATGCTGTGAAATCTGCTGAAGACGAAGCCAAGTCAGCCAAGAAGTCGGCTGAAAAAGAAGCTAAAAAAGCGGCGGCGGCTGAAGCTGAAGAAGAAGCTCTTGAGGCGGCTAACGATGTTGCGCCTGCTGAAGAAGCGGTGGCTGAAGAGTCTGAAGAGAAAAAAGAAGACTGATTTTTCTGTCATATCAAGAATTAAGAACGGCCCTTTGGGGGCCGTTTTTTTATGTTCTTTAAATATAGTCACGGTGATAGCGGCGGCCTAAATCGGTAAGAATTTCATAGCCGATCGTTCCGGCGATTTTTGCCAATGTGTCAGCATCCTGATACGGGCCGAGAACTTCTATAATGTCTCCGGTTTGCGGCGGTGTATTTAGGGCGCCAATATCGATGGTAACCAAATCCATGGAAACGCGGCCAATAATAGGGCAGGCGGTGTCCTTGTAATAAAGATGACCCTTGCCACTGAGGCTGCGTAAAAAACCATCGGCATAACCAAGCGCGACCGTTGCGACCGCCGTATCTTTTTCAAAATGGTGAATTGCGCCGTACCCGACGGTTTCCCCTTTTTTAACATTGCGAATTTGTAATATACGGGTTTCCAGCTTTACCACAGGCCGCATCGGATTATCTTGTTCCGGGGTCGGGTTCAAACCGTAAAGTGCCATGCCGGGGCGCAGAAGGTCGAAATGATAATCAGATGAGCGGAATGTTCCGGCTGAATTGCACAGTGATTTTTTAATGGTCGGGAAGGCCGCGGTTGCTGTTTTAAAACGCTCATATTGTTCTTGTGTCATGGGACTGCCCACATCATCGGCGCAGGCAAAATGGCTCATGAAATATTCAAGTTTCAAGCCTTTGAGCCTGTCCTGATCATTCAGCAGGCTTTGCGTTTCATCTTGCCCCAATCCGAGCCGGTTCATGCCGGTATCAAAATGAATAATGGCCGGGAGTGGAATATCGTGGTTTTGGGTTTGTTCCTGCCAGGCTTTAATATCGGCAAGGGAATTTAAAACCGGAATAATATTGTCATGAATATAATAATCTTCTGCGCCGTGATAGAGGCCGCCAAACATTGCTATGGGTTTTTGGGTAAGCTTGCGTAAATGCAGGGCCTCGTCCAGCGTTGCAACAAAGTAGAAAGCGCAATCCTGATTTTCCAGCGTGGCCAGAACCTTGTCCACGCCAAGCCCGTAACCATCGGCTTTAATAACCCCGGCCACGGCACAACCAGGCTTAGCTTGATCCTTGAACAAATTATAATTGGCCGCAAGAGCGCCCAGATCAATACTCAGCCACGCGCTGGATTTATTACGGCTATGGAGATCATTTGACAACATAGCCTGTATTTAAGCAGATTATGCGCCCGGCGCAAGCTTGGGGCCTGTTTTTTGCTGCTGCTCCCATGATTGTATCGCCGCGATAGTTTCATTTATAAAGTCCTCGATATATTCACTAGGGGGGGCGCCAGAGAATCCACGAACTTTATACCCATCTTTCCAGATTTGAACCTCAGGGAAGCCGCCTGTGGTTGTCATGTTACCAAAAACATTTCCATAAACAGAAGGCCTTTTGCCTGTTTTGGGGTCACGGGGTACGTCTTCCTGAATAACAATTGTCAGGCGGTCAACAGGTGCTTTTTCTGCCGTCAGATTAGAAATGGCTTGATCCATCTCGGGTTTTAAAGCGGCACAATGAGGACACCATCCAGCGACGAGCTCAACGACAACATATTTTCCCTTTAGTTTTTCACTGTTCAGGATGTTTATGATTGTTTCCGGATCATCGGGATATTGTGCCAGCGTTGATGAATCCAGAACTTGCGGAAGACTGGAATATTGTTCCGAAGTTGATGAATCTAAAATTTGTGAAGCGCCGGATTTTGAACCAATAGTTTGATCCTTTGTATCCGCCGAAGCGCTGCCGGAAACCAAACCGAATGTAAGCAATAATGTGCCAAGTGCTAAATTAAGACGTCCCATCGTTAAACCCCATTTTTAAAATTATGAAAAGAAGTGGGGATTATAACCATAACCGGGAGAATGTCAAATGAGGTTAAGAGTCTTCGTGTCTCTCGTCCAGATCGCTAAACCGGGTGATGTTCGGATCAAAGAACAGGGTCTCGGTGCCAATCGGGCCGTGACGCTGTTTTGAGACAATAATGTCCGCTTTATTGAGCGCCCGGTCCATTTTTTCCTGCCACTGGGCGTATTTCTCTGCCTCTCCCATATCGGGCTCGGTGCGCGATAGGTAATATTCTTCGCGGTAAATAAACATGACCACATCCGAATCCTGCTCAATGGATCCTGATTCCCGCAAATCAGAGAGCATCGGTCTTTTGTCTTCGCGTTGCTCCACCGCCCGCGAAAGCTGGGACAAGGCCATTACGGGAATATTAAGTTCCTTGGCAATGGCTTTCAGGCCGCGCGTAATCTCGGATATTTCTATGACGCGGTTTTCTCTGCCTTGCTTTGATCCGCTACCTTGCAGGAGTTGTAAATAGTCGACGATAATAAGGTCAAGGCCGTGCTGGCGTTTTAGGCGCCGGGCGCGTGTACGCAGGGCGGCAATAGACAGCGCCGGGGTGTCGTCAATATAGAGCGGCATCTGTGCTAGCTTCTGGCTGGCTTCTACAAAACGGCGGAAATCATTTTCCTGAATTTGCCCTTTACGAATGGCATCACCGGATATGCCGGATTGATCGGCCAGAATCCTTGTGGCGAGCTGGTCAGAAGACATCTCTAAAGAGAAGAATCCGACAATCGCGCCTTCTTTGCCCCCTGATTCGGCGTAGGCCTTGGCCGCGTTAAAGGCGATATTCACTGCCAGTGAGGTTTTACCCATTGACGGGCGTGCGGCCAGAATTAAAAGATCCGAGGGGTGCATACCGCCCAGCTTTTTATCCATATCACGCAGGCCTGTTGTCACGCCGGTGACATGCCCGTCTGTTTTATAGGCCTTCTCCGCAATTTCGATGGCGGTAAGGACGGAATCTTTGAGCGTAATAAAGCCGCCGCGTGTGTCTCCGGTTTCAGCCAAACTAAACAAACGCGATTCAGCGCCTTCGATTGTGCTCACCGCATCTTTGTCCAGAGTGTGAGCGAAGGATTCGTTTACAATATCTTCGCCAAGCGTGATGAGCTCCCGGCGGAGATGCAGGTCGTAAATAGTACGGGCGTAATCATCAGTATTGATAATGGACACGACGCTGGTGGCAAGGTCGGCCAGATATTCTGCGCCGCCGACATGGGCCAGATCTTCGTCTTTTTCAAAATAGCTTTTCAATGTTACCGGGCTGGCTGTCTGGCCGCGGTCGATGAGCTTCATAATTGCTTCGAAGATCCGTTGGTGTGCCGGTGCAAAAAAATGATCGGGACGCAGATAGTCACCGATTTTTTCCATGGCGCGGTTATCAACGAGCAGCGCTCCTAACAAACCTTGCTCGGCCTCGGTATTATTGGGGAGCATGCGATAGCTCGGCTCGCTTGCTTGTGGCGCGGGCTGCTCTATTGATTCTCTTATTTTTGTCTCTGTAACCATGCCGGCACGTTACAAACTGATACGCCTTTATGGAAGGGCGAAGATAAAAACAGGCTGTGGATAGCGGGGAGAAAATTTAAGGTTAACGACATTCTTTTTGTGGGTATGTTAAAAAATGGCAATAAACCCTAATCAAAGAGAAGAGATATGTCACAAATCGCCTATACCGTTATTTGCACTATTCAAGATGAAGCCAGAGCGCAGCAATGGCTGGCATGGCTTACAAATGGCCATATTGACGAGGTGCTGGCAGGCGGTGCCAGCAGCGCTGATATTATAAAGCTTGATGATGAGATGAATTCCCGGAACGGTATAACCTATGAAGTTCGTTATAATTTCAATAATCGTAGAAGCTTTGAAGAATATATAAAAACCAGCGCCCCCCGGCTACGTGAAGACGGTTTGAAACGCTTTCCACCCGCAGATGGTTTTGATTATAGCCGTACGATTGGGGAGGTTATTTCGCAGTAATCAGGAGCTCGTTTTGTGGCAAGAGTGCCTGAGAGGTGAGCGCCGCCCGCGCTCTGGGGTAGTCCCAAATAATGGTGTTAAAACTACCATGCGGCTTTGCGATCGGCGACCAGCTCTCATAAATATGACCGGTTTCTTTGCAGACCCAGACTTTGTCCGGCGGCGCTTCGCTGGCTTTTTCAAACCATATTCTGGAGTCTTCTATGTGACCGAGAGCATCTTCAAGCTGTGCATATAATCTATATAATGTTGCCGAAGGCTGTAATTGCTCTGCCATATTCAAATATTGCCGCGCTTCTCCCCAAAGCTGCTGTTCCAGCGCCACTTGTGCTGCTGCAAGCTGCCCCTCGGCACTGTCGGGCTTAAGAGACACTAATTTTTCAAACCAGCGCAGCCTTGCCGCACCATCAGCTTTTTTACTTTTGGGTGCGCTTTGGTCCCATAAGGGGATCAGGTCAATATGCGGATTTTCTTTCCATGTTCTTTCAAGAACGGCTTTGGCTAGATGTTTTTTGCCGCGCTCTATATAAGCCGCCGCTAGCCATTGCGCCGCCGGAACAAAGGCCGGGTCTGCTTTGTGGGCGGCCTTGAGATATTTCAGGGAGTGTGTTTTTCCTTCTTTGTTTTGCTCTTTTTCCGCGCGCGCTAAAAGCATAACAATACCATCGCTTTTGGCCTGCTTCTCATCAATAGCTTTGAAGCGTTGTGCTCGTTTTAGGGTTTGGTCGGCCAGTTGCCACTGTTTTTCCTGTATCTCAAGATCATAGACCATCTTGATAATCCAGGGTTCGCGCGGGTGCATCTTTTGTGCTTGCTGCGCCAGTTCCAGCGCCCTTTTTGTATCACCGCTCTCCAGCGCGTTGGCGAGCAAGCCGCGCAAACCTAAAAACGCCGTATCTTTATTTTGTAATAACTTCTGAAAGGCTGAGCGCGCGACATCTTCTTCACCGCGTAGTCTTGCCGCCTGCGCTTCGAGCAACAAAGATAGTCCCTTGTCCTGTGGCCAGAGTTGCCGGACTTTATCGGCTTTGTCCGTTGCCTGACGGCAATCGCCTGCGGCCACAGCGGTCAGTCCTTGCGTTAAGCTCTGGTAGCCTTTCTCTTGCTGTCCCTTTTTCCGGCGTGTTTTCCACGATTTTGGCAAGGCGGCAATCGCCAGCACCATGCGGTGAAGGGCAAGAATAAAAAGTAGAATAACAAGAAGACCGAGCAAAACCACGCCGACATGCATTGTTATATGATAACCGAGCCAATCCAGCTGTGCCTCGCCGGGACGATTGACCACCCACATAGCAGCGGCGGCAACCAAACCAACTTTTATAGCAAATAGAAGAGCGCGGAACATGGTGTTTTCACTAAGTAACAGGACGATCTGATATTATAATAGCGTTATCCCGGTCATTAGGCGAACCTAAAAATGGAAATGTCTCTCATACGAAAACTGCCATGAGCATAAAATATGCGTCATGGCAGTTATCAATATTTAAAATGCGTTACTGCATTATTTATTTATGGTGAAAATCTTTACCATGTTTCGCACCGTGGTCACCACCATGGCCGCCTGCAGCAGATTTATGGCCTGCAGCAACACCGCCGTGACCAGCTTCAAATCCGCTATGCTCAGCTTTGAGTGCATCATGATTTTTCATGATTGATTCATAGGCAGATTTTGCAGCGTCAAGATCACCAGCATCCAGTGCGGCACCAAGTTCTTTCAAAGGATCATGTGCTTTTTGAAAAAATTCATGTGCTTTTTTCTCAAACTCATGCGCGCCTTTGCTGAAGTCATGCATTCCTTTAGCTGCTTTATGTGATTCTGTAGCTTCACTGTGTGATTTTTTATGTGCATCGCCGTGCCCTTTATGCACGTGAGCAGCAGCCGGTGCAGCAGCCATCATAAAAACCAACGCATATGGTGCAATTTTCTTAAGATTCATAATATTAGCTCCCTTTTTTAACGTTCAACGAATAAAAACGAAAATTCCATGCTCATAGCAGATCATGGAAAAACCGACATCAATGTATAGGAATAGGCTTTGCTGTCAAGAACATCCCTAAAAATATAAAGCCTATGGCTGCGGGGCTTTTACAAAGCTGGTTTTTGTTTGCTGCGGGGCTTGTTCCAGCTTGTCGTAAGGCACTTTCCATACGTAATCACCAAGCGGGAGAGGCACATTACCACCCGGAGCATTATCGATAGTGGGAATAACGATTGAATAATCGTGCGGCATACGCCGGTCTGCCCGTTTTGGAATACCGAATCCGTACCCGACATGACCTGTACCCGCGATAACAATCAACTTTTTACCGTTATTTTCCGGATTATTTAAAAATTCAGCGACGCGCTCTGCCATGGCTTCGTCCCACAGGACCATCATGCGGTACATTTTTTTTGCCATTTCAGAATTATTTTGAGATTCGTTATGCCCGCCAAAAAACGGCATGAAATAGGATCTGTGACTTTGATCATTTAAATCCAGGTCCGGTACATCGGGGCTGGTTTTACCGTTGCGCACGATGGCTTCAATTTCTTTGGTTGGTTTCAGGCCGATCACAGGAATAGATTTTTTGTATATATAATCCAGAACATCCTGATAGGCCGGGCGCACTTTGGCACCCCACTGCTTATTAAACAGCTCATTAAAATCTTTTAGCGATAGCGTGCCTTCTTTGACCTGATCAAGTTGTGGCTGTGCAGAGCGCCGGAACATTTCCATCCCAATGGCTATTTGGCCGGGATTTTTTTCAAAAAGATCTTTGATAATTTCCAGCTGCGCTTTATGGGCGGCGATGTTGTCATGGTCTTCACCGATATAAATAACCCGCGCTTTGGCAATGTCATCAAGCATCTGCTTTTTTGTGACCTTGGCCCCGGTGGACGTGTGAATAATTTCGCTATTTTTAAGCTGGTCTATTTTTGTGCGGGGCGCGGCGGTGCTAAATTCTTTGTGTGCGTCCGGCGTATTGGCGCTAAATGCGGTGCTGGAAAATCCAAGACCGGCAACAAGAACAAAGCTTGAGACAAGCATTTTTATTGATTTTTTCATATATTCCCTAGCCCCCCACGGCATTATAATTACTGGTTTTTTTTTATGGTTGCTACAGGGTATAACATAAGGACTTTATGACGGGGAGGATAAAATGAATATAAAACGTGGTTTTTTAAAAACTGTTTTTGCGTCGCGCCGCAACAAAAATTTGATTTTAGCGGCATTCCTTTGCAGGCGGCAGATGAGTTTTACAAAAATGATTTTGGTGACCGGCAGTTTTTTCTATTCGGTGATACGGACCATAGCGATTACAGAGTCCATGATTATTTTTACAGTGATGAACATCTCGATCGTTTGGCGGCGCTTGGGGTGAAGCATATTTTTATTGAACGTATGCCATCAAAAAGCCAGCAAGGCATTGATGATCTGGTTTCCGGGAAAATAACACCGGAAAAATTTGCCAAAGATTATGCTGGCGGTAAATTATGGGACCGTGATGGCGCGGAAGGTGCGCGGGCGCGTATGGCGAAAGGTGTTGTTTATGCCGCTAGCCTTGGTATGAAAATTCATGCTTCCGATGTTAAGACAAAGGGCATTGCTACTAAAGAAGAGCGTAATGAATTATATGGTTTTTATGGCGCGATGTCGCAGGAGTTCAATAAGCTTTGTCCGGGCGCTACAAACATCACTGGAAAATTCCAACAATATTATGCTGAAAAACGGAGCGACTATCTGGAAAAGTGGGGCGCTCGTTTTAACGAGATTATGCAGGAGCGTTATAGCGATAAAAATCGTTTGGACTATATTAAAAGCATTGCGAAAAATGAACGTAGCGCTCTTCTATACGGGGACGCTCATTTCATGGGGCCTAATAGTTTCAGAGGGCTGCTCGGCGCGGCAAAAAGTGTTTATACCAAATTATTTCCCAGTGAATCTAAAGTGGTTCAATATGGCTCGTCTATAAAAACATCTGACTTTGCTCAAGTCATAGATCAGAAGTACGTCTATAAAGTCGGAAAATTTGATTTTAAAGCGGGTCTTAAAAATAAATTGCCGGATTTAAAACCATAAGATTTAAGCGCCTGGCGTTACTGGCTGAACATTAACTTTGAGGTCGGTGGGTGTTGCAGCCAGATCTTTAGGCGCGCCTGTGTTGTGGCAAGCGTCTTTGAAGGAAGAGCTTAGGCAATTATCTGCGTTAACCGCCTCTTCACCCATATAGGAATTATGCGAACCAACTTCCGTTCCATTTGAAGAGGGTGATGAGCTCTCATTTTTTGTCTCTGTACCCAGAGATGTGTTTTGATCTACCGCGCCTTTTGTTAGGCCTGTTTGTATTGTGTTTTGATGGGCTTCAATTTCATTTTTATACGCCTCCAATTCTGCTTTGGCACCGTTCAGAAATGATAATTTACCCTCGGCATTGAGTTGTTTACCCAGTGAATCACTGTCGCCTCTTGCCCAGTTTGGAAAGACCGAGTCATTGTTCTCAATAATTTTTTCCTGAGCCTCTATTTTTTCCGTGAGATTTTCTTCTAGCTCTTTCAGGACGTCAGGGTCGGAATAATCAGTGCTTCTGACGTGATTAAAAGCGGCCTTTTTAATATCAGGGTTGTTGTCCTTGCTACCCGCTTCGGCAAGGGCAAATCCTGTTAAATTAACATGGTTTTGGATTGATGGTGCGCCGGAAGGGCCTATTTTACCACCTTCAGTGATTGAAACACCTTTTGCTCTTTCCGCATTATTTTCATCAAGATGTCTATACGCTTTTTGTGTTTCAACTACTTTGTTGGCGCCATAACCAACAGCCACAGCTGTTGCGATTGGTGCTGCAATCACTGCTACGGTTGTGGCTGCCCCCCCTGCAGCAATTGTAGTTGCGAGTGCGCCAACCCCCATGGCTGTTGTTACCGTGGCACCGCCGGCACCCGCCCGGGCAAGCTTGCTACCATCTTCTTCTTTGTAAACTTGATAACCGGTTTCAGCAATTAATACGCCAATATTTAGATTTCTTAGAGAAGCTTGAAGAAGGGGTGACACTGCTTTTCCTAGAGTAGCCGCTGTATCCACTGCGAGATCTGCAGCGCTGACCGCAACGTCTGTGCCACTGATTGCCATGCCTGTTTTATCACCAGTTTTTATGGCCTCATTTAAGCCCTGCGCTCCCATAACAAGCCCAGCCCCCGAAGCACCGAGGGCGGCTTTATTAAACCCTACTTTGGGGGTGTCAGGCACCGCGTTCTTTTGTGTCTCCGCCTCAGTAGGTTTAGCTCCTTCATTCTTTTGCGCTTCTACTTCAGCCGCTGCTTTCTTCGTTGCTTCAAGATTATCATTGGTTTTGTTCAATAGTTTTGTAAGCGTTTTATCAGCCATTTCCCGTCCGGCGGCGGAGGCATATTGGCCGCCAACAATATTATCGAGAAAGAATTTACGCGCGCCGTCCGTTGTCAAATCCATTCCCATCTCTTGTGAGAGAACAAGGCTTTTGGCAATATTTGCTTCCATCCCGGCACCAGAGGATGCATATAAATCAGCGTCCGAAAGCATGGCCGCCATCTGGGTTAGCTTATGACCGTCTGGTCCATCCAAGACCCGAAGATCTAAAAATTTATTGTCCGGATCGAGTTTGTCCCAATCAACCGCGACTCCTTGCTCATGCGCTTTGGCAACCCCTTTTAAAACAGCATGGGCTCCATTGGGGCTTGTTGTTTTGATAATAATTTCGGCGCGGGCAATATCCGCTTTGGAAAAGCCTGCATCTTCCAAGACAGGCTTCATCAGCTCGAATGATTTCTTTTCGTTGAAGTAATGATCTCCTTCTGGATTGCTGTTGCCAGCATGTGCGAGATCATGTCCGGGGGCTATTGCGGCCAGCAGGCCCTTATCCATTTCGCTTAGATCAACGGCACCGGCAACGCCGGATTTAAACATCTCATCATTTTTTTGTATGAGGACGGTTGTAATTTCACCGACCTCTTTGAAATGCTGCTGATTATGATAGGCGGGTAAAAGTCCTTGCCCGACCGTGTTTTCCGCCATTGTTGCTATCGTGATTGATGCTTTATAGCCGGGACCATTCGGGTCAAGATCGAGCTGTCTTGCATTGTGAATTGTCGAGCCCGGCAAGCTGGCGCGAACATCCTGATTAATATTCGCATCTACAAAGTTTTTGGCTGTTTCTTCGGCAGTTTTTCCTGCCGCAAAAACTTCGGCGTTTTGATCGATAGATTTTTGTTGTTGCAATTCAACATTACCGATAATTTTTTCAACATGCTGTGCTCCCATTTTTTCAATGGGCGGAGTCTTTAATTCAAGAACTTCCTTGGTTGGAAAGGCTTCTCTTCTGGCAGGGACATCCTCTAACACCCTTCGGATCTCTGTGGTGACTTCATTGGGATTTATATTAGCCTGCGGTTTTGCCTGTGAATTAAAATTTGCTACTTTTTCAATCCCTGCCGTCATATGATCCGGCGTGACATTAATTTTTGTAAGCTGGCTATCGGATGCTTTACCCAATGTTTCCCAATCCCGACCAACAGAGGCGTGGTAATCAACATTACCATTCAGTTTTCTTTGCATCATTTTCAGATCTGTTGGCGACATGTCCGCATCAGCAAGACGAGAAGGCTCAACACCATCGGCGTAAATTTTTATATCCTTTTCTACAGCGACGGTATGGTCTACGGCCTTTGCCAGCGGCGCAGACAAATCTTTGGTGAGTTGAAGCGCTGCCACTTGATCAGCCTCAGGTAGTTGCTTCATAAGATCGTAAAGTTGGCCTACCTCTTGTCTGTCTAATCTTTGAATATCCAGACCGGCAACTTTTGTGCTATTTCCCTCTGGAATTTTTTCTGCAAGTTCTTTGATTGTATTGACGTCCGAGACCATTGTCTCATGAGCGTCAATATCGAGTTCTCCCAGTTTTTCGAGCTTATCAACGTGACCCATATTATTGCTATGCCATTCCAGAGCAATATTGCGCCAAGACTCCACGTGAGCGCCAAGAACTTCCTTGTAACGCTGTAATTCAAGACCCGGTGTTTCTTTAATATAGTCGGAGAGCGTTTGGTGGGCGGTCTGCGCGCGTGCGCTTGGCTGTTTTGTACCCTCCAGAGTCGGTTCTATAGAAGAATTTTTATTTTCTGGCATGTCTTTAATTTTCACCCCTTAATATTGTTAAAAGGGTGTTGTGATATGCTTTAATATATTGTTTTAATTCAATAATATTTTTATTCAGAAACCTCTCCCGCCCGTTCTATTAGGGCTATTGTAAGATAATCTGTATAATAATATGTTAATATTCTATGGGTTTCTGATATTGAAACTTAATGACTTTTTTACGCGAATATAATAACGTTATGAGTATGAAGAGAATTTTGTTCAGTTTTTTGATCCTTGCTATGCTTACGCCTATGTTGGTGTGTGGCACGGGTTTTGGTGTGGAAAAAGCACAGGCGGCCGCGCCTTGTCACGGTGAACAAACGGGTGATACGCCGGATGGTGTGATGTTTATGTTGGATTGCATGGGCGTTGAATTTCAGGCGGCAAGCGGTGATATTTCAATCGAAACGCCCGACCAGAATGTTTATAAAGTTTCTTATATAAGCGCGCATGAATCGCTTTCTTACTCTTTCTGCCTTGTTGGTCAAAAGCTCATACGCGGGCCACCGGAATGGGAAAGTATCACTAATATTTCTCCTTCCCTTATTCTTATGACGCAGCGCTTCCGTATTTAAGAATTTTCCGTTTTGACGTGGACTATGTTTTACGACATGGCCGCGTGTTTTTTATGTTTTTAAAAACGGGAGTGTCGTTATGCGTATTTTATTTTTGTTTTTATTTTTATTTTCTTCGCCGGCCTTTGCACAAGACTTAACGCTTAAGCAGGCCGTAACTCTGGCTGGGCACGATGATCCGGCCTTGGCGCAAATTGAATCAAGCGCCCGGGCGCTTGATGAAAAATCTGTGGCAGAAGGGCAGTTGCCTGATCCCAAAGCATCTCTGGGTTTTCAAAATTTTCCGACAGATAATTTTAGCCGGTCCCGCGAAGGCATGACACAAATCGTTGTTGGTGCCTCTCAAGAATTTTCGCGTGGCCATACATTGAGTTATAAAAGCAAAAGAACGAAAGCCTTAGCTAATGGCACGCGCGCGCAGCGCGATGTCAGGCAGAGCGAGATTCAGCGTAATGTGCGGCAGGCATGGCTCGAGCTTTATTACTGGGAGCAAGCGGCACATACCGTTCATCATAGCGAAAGCCTGCTGGAGAAAGTGATTGAAGCCACAGAAACGCATTACAGCACAGGTCGCCAAAATGCGCAGGATGTCATTGGTGCAGAGCTGGAGCTAAGCGTTTTGCAAGACAGGCGTGTTGATATTGATAGGCAAATTGAAATGGCGCGTGCAGAGCTTGCTAAATGGATTGGGCAGGCCGCAGCGCGGCGTGACTTGCCCAAAGATTTTCCGCACCTTCCTGCTCTTTTGGCATATGAAGATCTTGAAAAATCTTTGGTGAATCATCCGCAAATCAAAACAAGTAACGCGATGATTAAAGCAGGAAATCATGGGGTGAATATAGCCAGAGAACAGTATAAGCCCGGTTTCGGCGTTGGGGTTAGTTACGGTTTGCGAGATGGGAGCCTAGATGGTGGTGGCAATAGGCCTGATTTTGTAAGCGCTAAAGTTACGTTCGATGTTCCTTTATTTACAGCCAAAAGGCAGGATAAACGTCTTGCTGCGCGCCGGTACGAGGTCGCTTCTGCGCAATATAGGCGGGACGATGTTTTGCGAAATTTAAAAGCAATGCTGGAGACTGACTACGCGAATTGGCAGCGGTTTGACGAGCGCGCGCGGCATTATAATAAAACTGTTATCAAACAGGCGAATGAAAATTTTGAGGCATCATTGCAAGCCTATCAGGAAGACAGGACAGATTTTTCTTCGCTGATCCGGGCGCAGGTGATGGAGCTGGATACAAAATTAAAACTTATACGCCTTAAAACTGATAAGGCAAAAGCGCAGGCGCGACTTCTTTATTTGCAGGGAGAGCCATCATGAATAAATTTGTGACGATCATTATCTTACTAACAATTGGTATTGCTTCCGGATTTTTTGTTGGTCAGGGGTTTAATAAAAAACCTAAAAATAGCGAACAGGAAATCTCCTATTGGGTTGCCCCTATGGATGCGAATTTTCGCCGCGATGAACCGGGGAAGTCCCCTATGGGTATGGATTTAGTCCCTGTTTATGCCGACAATTCAAACGGTGCTGGTGACAATATAAACGCTGTCAAGTTAAGCCCATCCGTTATTAATAATTTTGGTGTACGCACGGAAAAAGTCACGCGCGGTGCGTTTCGATCGCGAATAGAAACGGTAGGCATCATTGATTATGATGAGAGTAAAATCACCCATGTTCATTTGCGCGCCGATGGCTGGATTGAAAAGCTCTACGTTAATTCTGTCGGGGAGCGGGTCAAAAAAGGCGACCTGTTGTTTGAGGTTTATGCCCCCACACTTGTGAATGCACAGGGCGATTATATCAATGCGCTGTCTACCGGGCGGGCTAATATTATACGTGCATCTAAAGAGCGTTTACATGCACTCGACATTCCTGAAAGTTTGATTGAAGAACTTAAATCGACCAAAAAAATTAGCCAGTATATAAAAATTTATGCGTCGCAAGATGGTATTGTTTCGGCCTTAAATATCGCAGAAGGCATGTTTGTTACGCCAAAGATGACAATCATATCACTCGCTGATTTGTCCTCTGTTTGGCTTCTGGTCGATGTTTTCGAAGCGCAGGTGTCGCAAATTACGAAAGGCCTGAGCGCGCAGATGCGTCTATCTTATGATCCTGCGCGTGTTTGGAATGGAAAAATCACTTACATCTATCCGCAAATAGAGGACAAAACTCGTACGTTAAAAGTGCGCCTTGAATTTGAAAATGAAGGAGAAATTCTAAAGCCGGGTATGTATGCTAATGTTACAATTTTTGGGCAGGAAAAACCGGCCGCACTTAATATCGCGCGGGAGGCACTGATCCGTAGCGGTAAAGCGCAGCGTGTTATATTGGCTCTTGGCGACGGGAGATTTCAACCTGCTGCCGTAAAAACAGGGATTGAATCCGGCGGGCGGATTGAAATTATCGAAGGTCTTGAGGAGGGAGAAGATATTGTCGTTTCTTCTCAATTCCTGATTGATTCAGAATCCAGCTTTGCCGGTTCGGCATTAAGGATGAGTTCGGCGCAGGAGTCTACGCCATGATTAACCGCATCATAGACTGGTCGATTGAAAACCGTTTTCTTGTGCTTCTCATGACAGTGATGCTCATTGGCTGGGGGTTTGTGGCACTTCAGAAAACGCCGCTGGACGCCATTCCTGACCTTTCGGATGTGCAGGTTATTATCAAGACAAGCTATCCGGGGCAAGCGCCGCAAGTGGTGGAAGATCAGGTAACCTACCCGTTGACAACGGCAATGCTGGCCGTACCAAGAGCGGTCAATGTGCGGGGATATTCCTTCTTTGGGGATTCTTACGTTTATATTATTTTTGAGGACGGTACTGATTTATATTGGGCGCGTTCGCGCGTTCTGGAATATTTAAGTCAGGTCACGCCTAAATTACCACAGGCCGCACAGCCAGCATTAGGGCCGGACGCCACCGGGGTGGGCTGGATCTATGAATATGCGCTGGTCGATAAAACCGGTCATCACGATCTTTCTCAACTGCGCACAATACAAGATTGGTTTTTAAAGTTTGAGCTACAAACATTGCCCGGTGTTTCTGAAGTGGCCACTATCGGCGGTATGGTTAAACAATATCAAATTGTGGTCGACCCTAACCGGTTGCGCGCCTATAACATTCCGCTGCAAAAAATTCATATGGCGATTAAAAATGCCAATCAGGAAGTGGGCGGCTCTGTCATTGAAATGGCCGAAGCCGAATATATGGTACGATCCGGCGGTTATATTAAAGGCATTGACGATCTAAAAACGATTCCCTTGGGGCTTTCCGCTACAGGAACGCCGCTTTCACTGGGGGATATAGCTGATATTTCCATCGGGCCGCAAATGCGGCGTGGTATTGCTGATCTGAATGGGGAAGGCGAAGTTGTCGGCGGTGTTATTATCATGCGCTGGGGTGAAAATGCGCTCGCCACTATTAAGGCCGTGAAAGAAAAGTTGCAGGACCTTAAAAAATCTTTGCCGGACGGGGTGGAAATTATTGAGGTTTATGATCGCTCGTCTCTGATTGAGCGAGCAATTAAAACCTTGCGCGAAAAACTTTTAGAAGAATTTATTGTTGTTGTTTTGGTCTGCACAATTTTTCTGTTTCATTTGCGCTCATCTTTGGTCGTGGTTATTAGTCTGCCTATTGGAATACTAATTGCCTTTATTATTATGCAGGCACAGGGCATCAACGCGAATATCATGTCTTTGGGAGGGATAGCCATTGCCATCGGCGCAATGGTCGACGCTACAATTGTCATGATTGAAAATTTTCACAAACATATTGAACGCGAGGGCTTGACCAAAGAAAATCGCTGGCAGCTTGTTGCTAAATCAGCAAAAGAAGTCGGCGCGCCGCTGTTTTTTTCTTTACTTATTATTACATTGAGCTTCCTTCCTGTCTTCACGTTGCAGGCACAGGAGGGGCGTATGTTTGCACCGCTAGCCTATACAAAAACCTACGCTATGGCGGGCGCGGCATTTTTGTCTATCACATTAATTCCTGTTTTGATGGGTTTGTTTATTCGCGGAAAAATTACGCCGGAACAAAAAAATCCGGTGAACCGGGCGCTTATTTCTTTTTATCGCCCGTTTCTTGACGTGGCTATAAAGTTCCCGAAAATGATTGTTGTTCTGGCTATGGTTATTGGTTTAAGCACATTTTATCCTCTTTCAAAAATCGGTCATGAATTTATGCCGGAACTGGATGAAGGCGACCTTCTTTATATGCCGAGCACTTTTCCCGGTATCTCTATTGGTAAGGCGCAGGAGGTACTGCAACAAACTGACCGTCTGATTAAAACGCTTCCCGAAGTGCAAACTGTTTTTGGCAAAATAGGCCGGGCAGAAAGCGCGACTGATCCTGCGCCGCTGACCATGATTGAAACGACCATTCGTTTAAAGCCGCGCGCAGAGTGGCGTCCGGGCATGACCATGGATAGTTTGAAAGCGGAGCTTGATTCGCTTGTGAATGTACCGGGGATGAGTAATGTCTGGATTATGCCGATTAAAAACCGCCTTGATATGCTGGCTACGGGTATCAAGACTCCCGTGGGAATCAAAATTGCCGGACCTGATCTGGAGATAATCGCAGAGATTGGTAAGAAGATTGAAATACTTTTAAAGCCCGTTGAAGGTACGGCCTCTGTTTATGCCGAGCGCGTTTCCAGCGGACGTTTCATTGATATAGATATTGATCGCAAATCGGCAGCGCGGTTTAATCTCAATGTTTCCGATATTCAGGATATTATTCGTACTGCTGTTGGCGGTATGAATGTGACACAAACGGTTGAAGGGATCGAGCGCTATCCCGTTAACTTGCGTTATCCACGCGATGTCCGTGACAGCGTAGAGAAGCTAAAGCTCCTGCCTGTTGTGACGCCGGCGGGCGCGCATATTCCGCTCGGTGAGGTCACGAGCATAGAAATTAATAACGGTCCCGGTATGATCCGCTCGGAAAATGCGCGGCTTAATGGCTGGATTTATGTCGATATTAAGGGCCGCGATATTGGATCTTATGTGCTTGATGCTAAAAAAATCGTGGATGAAAACCTTGACCTGCCTGCCGGATATTCACTGGGATGGTCAGGACAATTTGAATTTATGGAGCGAACAAAAGAGCATATGAAAGTCATTGTGCCGGTGACTTTTCTAATTATTGTGTTGCTTCTTTATCTTAATTTCCGTCATTTCGGGGAAGTTCTGATTATACTTGGCTCCTTGCCTATGGCGCTAATCGGCGGCATTTGGCTACTTTATTTCCTCGGCTATAATTTTTCGGTGGCCGTGTCTGTGGGGTTTATAGCGCTGGCAGGCGTCACAATAGAAATCGGCGTTCTGTTGCTGGTTTATTTAAATCAGGCGCTCAAAGCCAGCACAGAAACCGCAAAATCTGAAAACCGCGCTTTAACGGAAACTGATCTCAATAAGGCCGTTATTGAGGGCGCATTACTACGTATTCGCCCTATTCTTATGACCGTGGCATCAACAATTATCGGCCTTCTTCCCATTATGTTGGGCGATGGTACTGGTTCGGAAGTGATGCGCCGTATCGCCGCGCCTATGGTCGGTGGAATGATAAGCTCAACTGTCTTGATTGTACTGGTTATTCCGGCAATATTTATTCTGTGGAAACGGAAAATTTTAAAATCTGAGTACTAGCACTGCTTGTTTTTATCTATCATGCGGTAATAACGGTAACGGCTGCGCGCAAAATTTAGTCCTGTGTGTCCGTCAAGAAAGCCGTATTTTAAAATATAACAATGAACAAAAGCAATAAGGCCGCGCCCCGGTATGGCACGAAATATGCGCTTTAAAATTTGGCGCCACGCTAGCGGATCTTGCGGCCACGCTTGCTTGCGGTTCATAGCGGCTTCCCATGTGGCGTAGCGCCCATGACGCTCGTTCCAGTTTTCATCATAGGCGTAATGGAGCAAAGTTTGTTTTAAAGCGCCAATTTTTTCATGTTCAAATTCCGGCCTTAAAACAGGCTGGTAATGACCTTCAATTTCTCCCATACCGGGAATATCAAGATCATCAATGACCGGGAACATCACTTTACGGCGATCAATCAGGCAGAGTTTATTATTTTTTAAGCCAAAGCGCAGCGCTTTTTCTTCGATCACATAGCGGCCTTTGACAAAATAACCGGCGCACTTGAGCGGGCATGTTTTGAGCTCTTTAACCAGCTCTTCTGTTATAATTTCATCGGCATCAACAAAGAAAACCCAGTCGTGTTTTAGCTCTAAATTATCAAGGCACCACTGTCTTTTCTTGGGATATTTTCCGTCCCATTGATAGGGAATAATTTTTGCGCCGGAGTCTGCCGCCAGTTTTTGCGTGTCGTCATCACTGTTTGAATCGACAACAATAATTTCAGAAAAATCACTAAGCGCTGCAAGGCAGCGTTCAATATTGGCCGCCTCATTGCGGGTGGTGACAATAACGGAAACAGAAATCATGATTTTTCGGTACGGCGTAAGCTATAGAGAACATAAAAAACAAACATGCCGCCGAGTATAAAAATAGGCAGAACAATAGAAATGCGTGGCCAGTAGGGTTTGATTCCTGCCGTAGGCGGTTCGGCGATAATTGCGGCGAACGGTTCGCCCATGGCAAGGATCATCCGCACATGCTCCTGTTCCATGAGTAGCGAAGTAAGAGCACGCCGATGGTCCGGGTGGTCGGTAGTGAGTAGCGCTTCTTCCAGGTAAACGGTACGGCTGTGCGTTTTGTTTCTGATTTCTGCGCTAATAATTTCATCAGCTGTTTCCTGCAGGCGGCGCAAAAGATAGTTTGCAAATTCTTTGTCGGGATGTTTATAAACCAGCCGTCGCAACGGTGTTGTACCGACAGGCTCGATACTGACTTCCTGCATTAAATGCGCCAGAATTTTTTCCGGCGTATCTATTTTCATTTCATTTTTTTGAAAACCAAAATTGCCGGCACTTTGAATGCCTTCAACAATTATTTTGTCCCCCAGCAATCGCGTTGCAACAGAAATACCGCGCAACATATGTTCAAACCGAATGAAATCATTGGAGTCCTGTGACCCCATTGTATTGACCAGATATTGCACGGCAAAGGAACTATTGTCTGGCAATAACGCTTTTATATCAGGCCCGGCGGCCCTTTCTGCTGGTGCAATCAGCATACTTGCCCGGTAATGCGGTATCGCTGTGGTAAGAAACCCCACCGCTAAAATTAGTCCCAGTACACCGCCAAAAATAAGGAATAATTTTGCCTGCCATAAGTCCTTTAACAGATCTCCTAATGTTGGCTCTCGCTTCATCACGCGGCCTTACTTTCTGAATTTACAACATCGCGCGCTCTTTCAATCCAGGCATTAAAAGACTCGGCGGGGATGAATGTGCGGCCGGCTTCTGCCGCGCCTTCATGGGCCGCAAACCACTCGTCACTATCCATACGAAGTTTTTTGATAGCGGCAGCTAATTTTTCCGCATCGCCTTGTGGTACAATAACGCCTGCTTTGAAATCGCTGATGACCCGCGCTGTTTCGCTATCTTCCGGCCCTACAAAAACACAGGGCCGTCCGACGGCCAGAGCAGCATAAAGCTTACAAGGCACCAGCATACCTGCGCTTTCGTGCTTCATTGTAATTAAATGTAAATCGCCGCTTTCCATGAGTTCGCGCAACCGGCTCGCGGGCTGGAACGGCATCAGGCGGATATTTTCTAATTCCCGGCGTGCTCTTTCCTGTGACAGATGTCTGAAAGCAGGCCCGTCGCCGACAAAAACAAATTCAATGTCCGGGTTATCTTTATCTAAAATAGTGGCGGCATCCAAAACGGTTTTAATCGGATGTGCCCGTCCTAAATTTCCCGAATAAAGAACGCGGAATTTACGTTTGGTTCCGTCGGTTAATTGCTGGTCAAAGGGCCGTGCGCCTTTTGCTTTGTTTATTTTACGCACGCGGCGGCGGCGGGCTTGTGAATGACCGTCCGGTGGCAGTAATTCGTAGTCCGGCCAGTTGGGAATGACCGCGACGCGTCTTGGTTCCAGACCGCTATGGGTAAGTTGCTTTGCCATACAACGTCCAACGGTAACGACCTTGTCGCATTTCTTCATAGACCGTCGTGATAAGGTCTTAAAAAAGCTCATTTGCCGCGCCGGCATTTTAAAACCAAGCGCCGGTAGAATGTCGGGATATAAATCCTGACACCAGTGGATATGACGTGAGCGTTTCAGGACAGCCAGAAATCGTCCGGCAACAACGAGCATTGGCGGATCTGTCATAGTTACAATCAGATCGTGCCGGGGCATGTTTAGCCCTGCCCAGAACATTTTCAGCCAGACTCGTAAATAAGCCCGTGTTCTTTTGGCTTTTATAGGCGCCTTTACTCTGATAATGCGCACTTTGTCATCATATTCACGCTTTGACCCGGTTCCTGCCGTTACAACAGTAACGTCCCAGCCCTGATCGACAAATTCATGCGCCAGATCACGCAGTACCCGCCCTGTCGCCCCGCGCATTGGCGGGTAAACGCGGTTAAAAAATACAACGGACGGCCTATGCGCACCCATAAAAGCCTTCAATTCCTTAAGTTTTAGAGACTATTCCTGAATACTATAACCGGGCGTTTTTTGCAACCGTTCGGCACCTTCCGCCCACAAGGGGATAAGCAAGAGCACCAGCCCGAAATCCAGAGATTTAAAGGAAGCATAGAGGAAAATATCAATCACAAACGGCCCGGCCAGCGCCAAGGCCATTACCGGATTCCGGAATAAAATCTGCAAAAGTAACAAACCAAGCTGATAGAGGTAAAATAAGACAAAACAGACACCGACAAGCCCTGTTTTTAGCCAATATGTCGTGATCAGGCTATGGGTGAAATTCACCACCGCGCCGCCCACCGCCGGTGAGGCCACGCTTGCCCCCCAGCCCTTACCCAGAAGTACAGTAAAAAATGAACCGCTCAGAGCATCCAGAACAGCCATAGCTTCCTGCCAGCGCATATTAAACCCAACTAGCGATGTTTTGCGCATCAGGCTTTGCGTGACATTTGTAATCTCAGGCCAGTAAATGAACGCCGCCAGAGTTAGTAGCAGCAGTGGTAAAAAGACCCGGGCAGGTCTGTGTACCAGGCCAACAATCATCAGAAAAAATATGGTCATGCCAAAAATACCGACGCTGGCCCGTTGCATAATCAGAGCCATCGTTGCTAGTGGAATAAGGGATAGTGCTATGAAAACCGCGCTTTTCAATAGGTCGGCACGGTACAGATACCAGCCGCATAACCCGATAAGAAGCAGCGCCGAGAACAGTACCGTTGGCGCGTTAGCCAGCAAAAAAGGGTCGTTGACAATTTTTAAACCTGTCACAGCAGGTAGTAAAACCCGCAGAGAAAAAATAAGACCAAGGGCAACGATAAAGATAGTTAAGTTTTTTCGTTGTTCATTTTGTCCCGAAAACAAAGGGCAAAGAAATAGCGGCAACAACAAAAACAAAAAGGGAATAAGGTCGCGGATTATTCCTATTATACTGTTCCCCATGATCAGTCCTGTTAAAACGGGCAGGGTTAAGCCGTAAATAAGTAATAACTTTGCCCCTGTTTCCCATTTGGCACCGCTTCTCATATCAAGTGCACGAAAAGCGCCGCTTATTCCTGCGGCACTGATGAGTAGTAAACCGATTATAATTTCCGCCGTGCCAAATTGTTCGGGCGTTGGAGAGCTCCACAATGCGTATATAATAATGGCAATAAAAAGCCCTCCTGCTCTTAAGTTTTTCAGGCTAATGCCTTCTGGCTTTGATAGTGCTGCCTCAGCCATAAAAAACCTCTATCAGCATACGGAAGGCAATAATGACAAGCAGGACAGCAAAGACCTTTCTTAAACGATCAACCGGCATACTATGGGCCAGTTTTACGCCAACAGGGGCCATTAAGACACTGAACGGAATAATGATTGCCCAGACAACAAGGTTAATATAGCCCAGCGAGAAGGGTGGCAGATTTTCCGCGTTCCAGCCAATAATCATAAAACCGATCAGCCCCGGCACGGACACGGCCAGACCCAGCGCTGCAGCCGTACCGACCGCTTTGTGCATCGGTACTTTGCAAAGACTCATATAAGGTACATTCATCACCGCGCCGCCAATCCCCATAAGGGTCGCAATAATGCCGAAGATCATCCCCATCATTCCCGACCATGGTTGGTGTGGTACTTCATCACAAAGAGCAAAACGCGCCGGGTTGCTGACCATGATGATCGCCAGAACCATAAGGGCCACAGCAAAGAAAGACCGTAAACTATCGCTGGAAAAATAATTCGCTAATATTGTGCCGATAAGAACGCCCAGCAACATACCTGACCCGATTTTTTTGATGAGCGTCAAATCAACGCTGCCTTTTTTCCAATGTGCCCGCGTTGATGAAAGCCCGGTCGGCGCCATAATTGCTAGCGAAGTCCCCACCGCCATATGCATTAAATGCTCCGGATCATGCCCTAGCGCACTCATGCTGTAATAAAGCGCCGGGACTAATACAATGCCGCCGCCAATTCCCATTAGACCGGCGAGAATCCCTGCCAGAGAGCCTATTGCCGCTAGTATAAAAAACAGCGGGAGAAATTCCGAAAATACAGTGATTAAATCCATTTTTTACTCCTGAGCCTCTTAATATATAGCCTGTAACATATTGAAACAGCATATTTTTTAAAGCAGTTTGAATTTTTAACAGTTTTTTAAAGTTTTGAGGGCACTATTAACTTCAATTTCGGAAAATAGAAATCGGACGGACGGTGTAAACTAAAGTATAAATGGAGTGGTGTAATGCAAGTTAATATAGAAGAATTTCTGCAAGAGTGCGGTCTTAACGAACCGCTCTATCCCGGCAAAAGAGTAATTAAAAAATTGCCCCAATCCGGTGAGCATAAAAGCCATTGTATTGTTTATGACTGGCGTGATCCGGATAAGATCCGCATTGAGGTTAAGGCCGGTCTTAGTGGCCGTGATCTGGCACCAAAAGATCTTAAAAAATATCCTGTTAGTTTTCAGTCTCCGACTTATATCGAACTGGAAGTCGGCGCAGAAAAATCCAAAGGAGACAAATAATGAGCCCGCAAAAACAAATATTTGGACAAGCCGTTAAAGGCAATACCCCTGATCGTGCAACAGCTACGGGGGTGTTAATGGGTAAGGATACAGATGTTAAGCAGCTTGCCGCTAACATTCAAAACGCCATTAACAATGGCGTGGGATCACCGGTGAATTGGATGAATGCGAGCACTATAGTCGAACCGGGCGGTGGTCTTGAGGCAAAAGGTAACGAGAACAGCACATATAACTATAATGGAGACGGCAATTTCGGTTTTCCAGATAGACAAACTCTAGACGCAGCAAAACCGAATTAAGCGGCAAGGTCGTCCAGCACCTCTCCGACCGTTGTAACAATGCGATCTATATGCCCTTCATCTAAAATTAGAGGAGGGCATATTTGCAGGTTCACGCCGGCATATCTGACCATCACGCCGCGCCGGAACAGCTCCCACGAAACATCACGGACATATTTGGATTCGTCGTCATGGTCGTGATAGGCCTCGAGCTGAATCGCCGCCATCACGCCGACATTGCGAATATCAACCACGCGCGGTTTATTCTCTAAACTATGCACGGCCTTTTCCAGCGG
>JAJFGW010000009.1 GCA_021775915.1 Alphaproteobacteria bacterium
TAAGTTTTTTTTATTATTCCCTGTAGTTCAACTCGCTGGCCAGAGTCGTGGTTTTTTATCCACTCAACTATTACTACCTGCCGAAACCCATAGCGTAATTAATACGCATTCAGGCTCGAAAACCTCTAAAAAACTCTAACCTCTATTTAGTATATTAGAATGTTTAAATGTTTTTTTAGGGCTTGGCAAGACAAAAAATTACTTTTTTTTGTGCGAACGCGAACGAAAAATTCGTGTATTACTGAAAACTGTGCGTAACTTTGCGGAAAACAAGGCTTTTCAGCTCCCCTAAACCCTGCTAAAAATGACTTATGAAAGCATCTATTATTGTATTTCCGGGCACAAATCGTGAAAAAGATATGGCTATGGCTCTGGAAAAAGCCGGCGGCCATAAGGCTGAACTTGTCTGGCACAAGGAAACCAGTCTGGGTAAGCCGGACTTAATCATTCTGCCCGGCGGATTTTCTTACGGCGACTATTTACGCTGCGGCGCTATGGCCGCACATTCACCGATCATGAAAGAAGTGATAGCGCATGCTGAAAAAGGCACGCGCATTCTCGGCGTTTGCAACGGTTTCCAGATGCTGATTGAAACACATTTACTGCCCGGCGCGTTGCTGCGTAATAAAACGCTTAAATTCATCTGCAAGAACGTCAATCTGCGCACAGAAACAAGCGACACCGCTTTCACAAACAAACTCGGCAAAGGCCATGTCATTAACGTCCCTATTGCCCATGGTGACGGCAATTATTTCGCCAATGATGACATTATAAACGAGCTAGAGAGCGAAGACCGGATAGCCTTCCGCTATTGTAATGAAAGCGGCGAAACAACGAACGAGGCCAACCCGAACGGCTCCTCCGCACATATCGCCGGCATATTAAACAAGCGTAAAACCATCCTCGGCATGATGCCCCACCCGGAAAACGCCACCCATGACTGGCAGAACAATATGTCCGGACTCCCTCTGTTTGAAAGTATTGTGGAGGCGTTGGGGTGAACATTGACAAAAACAAAGTCAAACTTATCTTCCCTTCCACAAACGTTTTTGGTTCTTATATCGCAGCTTTGCACGAAGGGTTCCGCAGGGGCATTGGTGAGACAAAGACAGAAGACGAAATTCAGAATATTGAGAATGATTTCGAAACCTATATCAAAAGCCTGAATGCGCCGCCGGACGGTACGTTCAAAGCCCCAAACGGCGAAGAATTTGAAAAAGTCCCTTATGAAACGCTTTGGCTGGTTTGTGACGATATTTTCATCGGTGAAGTTTCATTCAGGCACGAACTAAATGGCTTTCTTCACGAATATGGGGGCCATGTCGGTTACGGTATCCGCCCTTCTCTGGAAGGTCTGGGCTTTGGAACGCTGGCCTTGAAGCTGACAAAAGAACGGGCCGCCCAAAGAGGCATGGATAAATTATTGATTACATGCGACCCGGATCATACCGCCTCGGAGAAAATCATCCTAAGGAATGGAGGTGTGCACGAAAACACGCCAGAAAACCCCTATGGCTGCGGCCCGGTCAAAAGATTTTGGATGCCAACGATGAATTAAGCTATATTCTTACGCGGAAACCCCGCACCCTTCGTTTCCGGCTTATGAAGTCTTGCTTCTACCCTCTCCAGCGTTTCTTTAAATAAATCATCAACCGGCGTAGAAGGCTGGCCTGCCGTGGCATGAGAAATGCCACGGCCAATAGCCCAAACCTCATCCCCTAAAGTATTTTCCAACAACTCCATTGCCGTTATCGCATAAATTTTCATCAGGGTGGCCTCTTCTAAAGACATCGCACCTTGCCCTGTTAATGCCTTGGCAAAGCTATCGGACAGCATTTGATCAATATCATCAGATTCATTTTCAATTATAGCCGGCAAATCCTCCATAAGTCCTGCCTCAAGCCGTTTCTCAAATTTAATCATTTTTTCGATATAGCCTGCTGTTCCGCTATCAACCTTACGCATAATAGAAGGGGCATCTTTAGCCGCTTTATAAAGCATTGAGGCCGCAATAGCAGGTTCGGAAACAACGCCACTATCCTGCATGAGGAGAGCCATTCTCAGGACAGTTTTTTTGTGTAAGTCATCAAGGCCATCACTGCCTATCGCTTGCAAAAGCTGATCAAACATCTTTTTAGGCAGAGCACCGTATTTATTACGAAACGATTCATTAAAAGCATCATAGGACAATTGATAGGCCTCATATAAGCGCGGCGTATCATTTAAACCTGTTCCCCCAAAGTTGGCAGCCATAACCTTATTCTCCATAACTATCTATCTGTATATAAAACCATATAGGCATATATATATTTATATTGCAAGTTTTTTTTGAAAAGGCTCGCCTTCTTATCCTGTAAGGGCTAAAAATACAGACGATGACAAACACAGCCTTAAAAGAAGACAACCACCCTGCCTTCAATGAACCGGAGATAACCCCGGCTCTGGGAGCTACGTTCGGGCTAAATACCGAAGAATACAATCTCATGTTAGAGATTATCGGACGGACGCCGAGCTTTACCGAGCTAGGAATTTTCTCGGTGATGTGGAGCGAGCATTGCTCTTACAAATCATCACGCCTGCACCTCAAAAAGCTCCCCACCGAGGCGCCATGGGTGATACAGGGGCCAGGCGAAAATGCCGGGGTCATTGATATTGGCGACGGGCAAGCGGCGGTCTTTAAAATGGAATCGCACAACCACCCCTCCTTTATCGAACCCTATCAAGGCGCGGCGACCGGCGTAGGCGGCATTATGCGCGATGTATTCACCATGGGCGCGCGGCCTATTGCCAACATTAATGCGCTGCGTTTTGGATCTCCCGATCACCCGAAAACGCGGCACCTTGTGTCCGGCGTCGTGGCCGGAATCGCGGGCTACGGTAATTGCATGGGCGTGCCGACTGTGGGCGGCGAAGTTAATTTTCACTCGTCGTATAACGGCAATATCCTCGTCAACGCCATGACGGTCGGCATTGCCGATCAGGACTTCATATATTACGCGCGCGGCGCAGCGCCAAATCAACCGGTTGTTTATGTCGGCGCCAAAACCGGGCGCGACGGCATTCACGGCGCGACCATGGCCAGCACTACATTTGATGATGAAACCGAAGCAAAGCGCCCGACGGTACAGGTTGGCGACCCGTTCACCGAAAAACTTTTGCTGGAAGCCTGCCTTGAGCTCATGCAGCTTGATGCGATTATTTCAATACAAGACATGGGCGCAGCGGGGCTTACATCGTCTTCGGTTGAGATTGCCGATAAAGGCGGCATTGGCGTCGAGCTTGACCTTGATAAGGTGCCGCAGCGCGAAACCATGATGAGTCCCTACGAGATTATGCTCTCGGAAAGCCAAGAGCGTATGCTGATGATTTTAAAGCCCGGCAAGGAAAAACTGGCACAGAAGATTTTTGAAAAATGGGATCTGGACTTTGCCGTCATCGGAAAAACGACTGATGATAAACATCTGCGTCTGACGATGTATGGAAGAACATGGTGCGATATTCCTGTGCCGCCGCTGGTTGATGACGCGCCGGTTTATGACCGCCCTTGCTGCGAATACCCCAAAGCTGCGGAAGTCAAAGCGGCGGACCACCCCCTGCCAGAGGATGAGTTCTCTGCGCTTAAAACCATCATTTCCAGCCCGGACATGGCCTCCAAGCGCTGGATCTGGGAACAATATGACCATCTCGTTATGGGCGAGACCATCGCGCAGCCGGGTCAGGCTGATTCCGCGATTGTGAAATTACCGGACAGCGACAAATCTCTGGCGATTACATCTGACTGCACGCCAAGATACTGTCACGCCAATCCGTTTGAAGGCGGCAGGCAGGTCATCGCCGAAAGCTATCGCAATATCTGCGCCACCGGAGCAAAGCCCTTGGCCGTTACGGACAATTTAAATTTCGGCAACCCTGAAAAACCGGAAATTATGGCGCAATTTATTGGTTGTATCGAAGGTATGGCCGAGGCCTGCCATATACTTGAATACCCGGTCGTTTCGGGCAATGTCAGCCTTTATAACGAAACAGGCGATCAAGGCATTTTGCCGACCCCGACCATTGGTGGCGTCGGGGTTATTATTGACTGGCACAAAGCCATGAGCATGGGCTTTAAAGCCTCTGGCGAGACAATTCTGCTCATTGGTGAAACCAAAGGGCATATCGGCAGTTCTCTCTATTTACGCGAAATTCACGGCATCGAGGCAGGCAACGCCCCGCCCGTTGACCTGCAAGCCGAGCGCTTGCACGGCGAATTTGTCCGCACCCTGATTAATCAGGAATTTATTACAGCTTGCCATGATATTAGCGATGGCGGGCTGCTTTGCGCTCTCACCGAAATGGCCATGGCCGGGAAATGCGGCGCTGACATTAATGCAACGCCTGAAAACCCTGCCGGTTTTTGGTTCGGTGAAGATCAGGCGCGCTATGTTCTAACAACAACAGATCCCGACAAAGTGCAAAACCTGGCGCAAAAGACCGATATAAAAATTACGCTTCTTGGCCGGACAACAGAAGATTATAGCTTGAAGCTAAGCTCAGGCAGCGCTATGTCTATTGACGAGCTTAAAAAGATGAATGAAAACTGGCTGCCAGATTATATGAAAGAAGGGTACTAAAATGGCGATGACCGCCGGTGAAATCGAAACACTCATCAGAGATGGCATCCCCGGCTCCGATGTGCAAATCAAGGATTTGCGCGGTGACGGCAACCACTACGCCGCCTATGTAGAGTCCACCGCCTTTCTAGGTAAAAGCCGGGTCCAGCAACACCAAATGGTCTACGAAGCCCTACAAGGCAAAATGGGCGATGAACTTCATGCGCTCGCGATACAAACAGCTATCCCGGAAGAATAAAGAAATGCCTGAATTTCCAAGAGTTGCCGGACGCGCCTTAATCGTTCACAAAGGAAAGCTGTTACTGGTAAACGCCACGCGGTTTAATGATGATAAATGGTGCACACCGGGCGGCGGCGTTGATTGCGGCGAAAACCTTAAAGCCGGGCTAGTGCGCGAAGTGCTGGAAGAAACGGGCTTGAATGTAGAGGTACAGAATTTAACGGCTGTATCCGAATATTTTAACAATGACGATGGCTTCCACCAAATTGAAATCTTTTTTGTCGTAAAAGTTATAAACGGCGACCTTTCGGATAACTGGAAAGATGAAGGCGGCGTTGTTGAAAAAAGCGGGTTTTTTAGCCTTGAAGAAATCAAAGACATGAAAATTTTGCCTGCATTTTTAAAAGACGGATTCTGGGTTAATGACAACAAAGACGATGTAATCTATAAAGGACACGAAGAAGGAGAAGATTTAAAATGGAAAATGTAATATTCGACCGGATCAAAAAAGACATCGAAAGCAATGATGTTGTTCTCTATATGAAAGGCACGGCCGTGTTTCCACAATGCGGATTTTCTGCCGCTGTGGTACAAATTTTGAGCCAGCTTGGCGTACAATTCAAAGACATCAATGTTCTAGAAGACAGCGACATCCGCGCAGGCATCAAAGATTTCGCCAAATGGCCAACCATTCCGCAACTCTACGTCAAAGGCGAGTTCGTCGGTGGCTGTGACATCATCCGCGAAATGTATGAAGCGGGTGAATTACAAGAAATGTTGCAGGAAAAAGGGCTACTGGCAGCCTAACTCTTCACTATCGCATCCTTGGCAGCTTACTATCCCGGTGAATACTGCACGACATGATAAGGCCAAAGCCTATCATCACGGCAAGCATGGCTGTACCGCCATAGGAAATCAGCGGCAATGGCGCTCCAACAACGGGGATCAACCCCATCACCATCGCGATATTAATAAAGACATAGAGCGAAAAATTAACCGTCAGGCCAAAGGCCAGAAGCCTTCCAAACCCATGGCGACAGCGCAAAGCGATCCAGCCTCCATATAAGAAGGTGGCGCCAAAAAGCGCGAGTATAAACAACCCGCCAAGAAGTCCCCACTCTTCTGCCCATAATGTAAAAATAAAGTCGGTCTGTTTTTCCGGCAAAAAGTTCAAATGACTTTGTGTTCCCTGAAGAAAGCCGCGCCCTTCCACACCGCCCGAGCCGAGGGCAATTTTAGACTGGGTAATATGATAGCCAGCCCCTAATGGATCGCGCTCCGGGCTTAAGAATGTCAGCACACGCTGTTTCTGGTAGTCATGCAGAATAAATTGCCACGCCAAAGGCACACTTGCCACTGTCGCGCCAATGCCGCTGATAAAAATCCATTTGGGTGCTCCGGCAACGAAAAATACCGCAACCCCAGCCAAAATAATCATCAAGGACGTCCCCAGATCCGGCTGTAACATCACTAGCCCAACGGGAGCAAAAATCATAAGCGCTGCAGGAATAAGAAACATAATGCGCTTCATGTCCTCTATCGTGGCCGCATGAAAATACCGCGCTAGCGCCATAACAACCACAATCTTCATAAGCTCGGAAGGTTGCAATTTCATAAAGCCGAGGTCAATCCAGCGCTGCGCCCCCATCCCGATATGCCCCATAACTTCCACAATAACGAGCAAAAGAAAACCAGCGACATAGCAAGGATAAGCAAGACGGTGCCAGTAACGAATATCAATCAGCGCGATAACCAGCATCCCGGCCAGCGACACAACAAAGCGCATCATTTGCCGCGAAGCCCAAGGGTCCAAACTACCACCCGCCGCCGAATAAAGCGCCGTAAAACCAATACAAGCCAGCACTGTAACCAAAAGCACAAGTCCCCAATTCATCTGAAGTAGCTTCTGCTTTAACGTCATGTCGCTCTGCACTTCAATTGCTCTAGCCATTACTCCTCCCTCTTACCGGGTTTGCGCGGCGGCGGTGTGCTCATACGCGACAAACCACCTTCAGGAAAAAGCGGCGTGGCCGCCGGATTGCGCTGCTGTACCTTATAAAGCAAATCACGGGCAATGGGTGCCGCTGTACCGGAGCCGCTGCCGCCATGCTCAACCACAACGGCGCAGGCATAGCGCGGCGCATTAAAAGGCGCATAACCGACAAACAAAGCATGATGGCGATACTTCCATGGTAAATCCTTGTTTTTCACCCCTTCTAAACGATCTTCCATAGTGATGCGCCGCACTTGCGCCGTACCGGTTTTTCCACCCATACGAAACGACTTGTTTTCTATTTGTGAGGCAAATGCCGTACCATCAGGATGGTTTGTTACCCTATTCATCCCCCGCACAATCAAATCAAGATTACGCTTTTTAACATCAAGTTTCGGCCAGGTCGCATCCCGCCCGGCCTGATCACCAACAAAGCCTGTAATCCATGGTTTTACAGCATAGCCACCATTCACAAGCCGGGAGGTCATAACGGCAAGCTGCAACGGCGTTGCCTGAATAAAGCCCTGACCAATACTGGACACAATGGTTTCCCCCGGCTGCCACGATGTACCGAAATGTCCCATTTTCCATGCTTTTGTCGGCATAAGGCCAGGGCGCTCTTCACTCAGTTCAAAGTCCAGCTTTTGTCCCAGTCCCAACTTACGAGCGTAAGCGGCCAACGTATCAATCCCGACATCCGTTGCCATTTTATAGAAAAACGTATCGCAGGATTCAGCCAGCGCCTGCACTAAGTCCACCTTTCCATGTCCGCCCCATTTCCAGCAATGGAACCGGTCATCGCCATAATCATAATGGCCAGGACAATAGGCCGTCGTATTGCGCGTAATTTTCTTCTCTTCCAGCCCTGCCAGCGCCGTCACCATTTTAAAGCACGACCCCGGAGGATATTGCCCGCCTACGGCTTTATTATTAAGCGGCAAGCCCGGATTACTGAGCATTTCCTCCCATTTTTCAGCAGACAGGCCACGGGTAAATAAATTAGGGTCAAAGCTGGGAGATGAGCACAACGCATAAACTGCGCCGGTGTAAACATCCATAATCACAGCAGAGGCGCTTTTCTCCTCTTTCAAACGTTGCTGCGTATAAATCTGTAAATCAGTATCAATGGTGAGCTTTACTTTTTTACCAGTGTCCCCTGCATTTCTTTTCAGTTCGCGCACTTCCCGCCCGACCACATTCACTTCCACCTCGGCCGTTCCAGCAGTGCCGCGTAGCGCCTTGTCATATATTTTCTCTATGCCGGTTTTGCCTATTTTAAAACCGGGCAGGCTTAAAACTGGGTCACCGGTCAATTCCGAACGACTCACGGCCCCCACATAACCAACAAGGTGCGCCGCAGATTCGCCGTAAGGATAGGTGCGAATTTCTCCGCCATCAATCGACAGCCCGGGCAAATCAGGGAGATTAACCTCAATCCGCGCCACCTCCTCCCAACTCAGATTGTCCTTCACCTCCAGAGGTACAAAAGCCGCTTGCCGCCTTGCTGTTTTAAGAACCTTTTTTATGTCACGCTGGCTTAATTCTATTAATTTTTGAAGACGGGACAGTACTTTTTCAAGATCTTTGGTTTGTTCCGGTATAATTAAAACCCGAAAACTCTGATCATTAACCGCCAGCGCCGTGCCAAAGCGATCAACAATCTTTCCGCGCGTAGGCGTTAACATTTTCAGATTAATACGGTTATTTTCTGCCAGCGTTTTATAACGCTGGCCCTGCGCTACCTGCAGCCATGCCAGCCGCCCGCCGAGCAAACCCAGCAACCCGCCTTGCATCGCGCCAACAATAAAGGCGCGCCGCGTAAAAGATGTTGAGCGGTCATTATCCTTTTTCATGAGCTAACTTACTCAAGGATAGGGGCGCGATGCAACAGGAAGCATGCGATGAGCGACAACCAACAACAAGGTTATAAAAGGAAAAAGAAACATACTGGTCAAGGCACCGGAGAAAACCGGCAATAAAGAGCCCCAATGCCATTGCGTCAGGCCGTATAATACCCACTGAATAAAAACAGAAACAATCGCAACCAAGCCAAAAACGGCCCATATTGTGCTGTAGGGCTGCCCCACCAAAAAACGCCGCTGATCGCTTACAACCCACTGCGTCATGACCAGAATAAACGCATTAATACCAGGCGGCATCCCTGATAAAATATCAATCAAAAGGCCGAGGAAAAAGCAAAAAACAGGAGGCTGCAATGTCGGGCGATAAACGGCCCAGTAATAAACCGCCATCAAGACAAATTGTGGTTTTACCGCCCCGGTTGGTAAAAATGGTAAAGAAACAACACTCAGAAGAAGCAAAGCCATTAAAATCAGATGCGGCACCAATAAACGCCCGGCATTTTCAATGCCCTTAAATGTAAAATCCTGCTCAATCATGACTCTTTATCTGACCTTGTTTTAAATAAGGGTCTTCATCCTTATTCACAATCCGGATCATATGAACCCGATCAATGGAAGCATAAGGCCGTACAGCCAGCGCGCCCTCTTCAGTCCTGACGACCTGCCCCACAGGCAGACCATAAGGAAAAAGACCGCCATGCCCGGAGGTCACAACCCGCACCCCGGCTTCAATTTCAATTTCCGGCGGCAAATGCAAAAGCCCCGGCAAATCATCATTGTTCCCGGCCAAAATAGCGCGCTGGTTTGTGCCCTGAATAAGAACCGGAATCCGCGAGTTAATATCACTGAGCAGTAAAATACGCGCTGTTTTTTGTCCGCTTTCAATCACCCGGCCAATAAGCCCATCCCCGGCCAAAACCGCCTGCCCGCTTTCAACGCCATCACGGCTGCCAGCCAACACCAGTAAGCTTTTGGCAAAAGCATTACCGGAATCAGCAATAACACGCGCCGTAATATAACTATGCTGCGGTGCCAGTTTTATATTAAGAAGCTCCTGCAACGATTTGTTTTCAGATTGTAAAGAGAGCGCCGTCTGGTACCAGTCACGCAGGCGCATATTTTCCTGCTCCAGTCTGATATTTTCAGTCTGCAACTCCGCAATGCCGCTTACCGCCCGCACATATTCAGATGCCTGATAAAAAGGCTGGTTAACGGCTGCCAGCAACGGGGCAAACATATCCGCCGTTCTGGTTCTTGTCGTTTCCAAAGCGGCAGGGTTTAAAGCAGACAGGGAGAACAAAGAAAGGGCGACGATTACAAAAACAAAGGAGCCAGCCTTCATTCCCCCTAAATGGAAAGGAATAATGCGCGCTATACCTTTGGTTCGCGACCTGAGTTTCAAAATCAGTTTTCCTTAAACGACAAGGCTTTACCCGTAAATAGAGGTTTCACTACCAGTGCTAGAAAAAAAATGGAAAGGAAGCAAGCCTCTTTGCATACAAGGATACATATATTTGTGAATATCTGCAATATGTTAGGGTTTAATAGCCGCCGATCAAAATACCCTTGAGCGCTTTCATCTCTTCCAGCGCATGCCCTGTCCCCAGCGCCACACAAGAAAGCGGGTCGTCAGCAATAGCCACAGCCAGTCCCGTGGCATGGCGCAGAACGTAATCAAGATTTAGAAGCAACGCCCCGCCGCCTGTCAAAACAATACCTTTTTCGACAATATCAGAAGCCAGTTCCGGCGGCGTATGCTCAAGCGCCACTTTTACAGCCTCAACGATCTGGCCCACAGGCTCCGCCAGGCTTTCAGAAATTTGCCGTTCGCTAATAATAATTTCCTTGGGAACACCGTTCATCAGGTCGCGGCCCTTGATATCCATTTGCCGGCCTTCGCCATCGGCAGGCGGGCAGGCAGAACCAATTTCCTTCTTAATGCGCTCGGCCGTGCTTTCGCCCACCAGCAAATTATGCACACGGCGAATATAAGCAATGATGGCTTCATCCATTTTATCGCCACCAACCCTGACAGACCGCGAATAAACAATGCCGCCGAGCGAAATAACAGCAACCTCGGTAGTGCCGCCGCCAATATCAACCACCATCGATCCGGTTGGCTCCGTTACCGGCAACCCCGCGCCTATGGCCGCAGCCATAGGCTCCTCGATCAGACCAACTTGCGACGCACCGGCACTTTCAGCAGATTCGATAATCGCGCGTTGCTCCACCGCCGTAGAACCGGACGGCACACAAATCACCATTTTTGGTGAAACGAAAGAGCGGCGATTATGCACCTTGCGAATGAAGTGCTTAATCATGGCTTCTGTCACCTCAAAATCCGCGATAACGCCATCGCGCAAAGGCCGAATGGCAACAATATTGCCCGGCGTGCGGCCCAGCATCTGCTTGGCTTCATTACCAACAGCCAAAATATGCTTCTTACCATGATTTATAGAAATAGCGACCACAGAGGGCTCATTCAATACAATGCCCTGATCGCGCACATAAACCAATGTATTGGCTGTGCCCAAATCAATTGCCATATCGGCAGACATAAAACCGAAGAGTTTTGAAAACATTATGATTCCCTATGAATTGCAAAGGTTATAGCAGACTAGGAGGCCCTATGCACCAAGATTTTTGCTAATTTACAAGGCAAAATAAAAGGCCCGCACGAGCGGACCTTCCTTAAAACCAAGACGTAAGAACCTTACCCTTGTCGCCCTTTCATCCGTGGATTAACCTTGTTAATCACGTATACGCGGCCTCGGCGACGCACAATCTTACTATTGCGATCACGTGTTTTCCATGTCTTCAAAGAATTTTTAACTTTCATCGTTCTTTCTTCCGCATAAATTCGTCCAAGAGCCCGCACAATACATAGCGCCTCGCGCCTTTGTCAAGCTTTTCTCTGTTAAAATGATAAGGTTCCAAAAGACAATTATAAAACATTACAAAACAATGGATTGATTTCCTGAAAAAACAGCCGCATCATTAACGGAAAGATAATACCTGTAGAGCATCATTAAACTGGTTTATTCTCAATATTGCGCATGAAACGTGCAAATAACCGCAAATAGTTAGGATCCGACGCGATGGAAGGTGTGCAGGCAAAAAAATCATTTAAGGCTGGCGACATTATTATGCGCCAGAATGAAAGTGGTCACTGCGCCTATATTATAGAAGAGGGCCAGGTTGAAATTCTGGTCGAAAAACCCGATGGCACGTCCCAGCAAGTAGGGACCCGCGGCGAAGGCGCTATTATCGGAGAAATGGCTATCGTTGACGAAGCACCGCGCACAGCAACGGTTAAAGCCTTAAAAGACTGCAAGATGCTGGAAATTTCACGCGAAGACTTTTCTCAGCGCCTACAAGGTACGGATCCAGTCATTCAAATGATTAGCCAGGTTATTCTGACTCGTTACCGCGATACGCTGACACGTTCTGACATTCTTCGGGAAAGCGATAACTACCCGCCGCCTGAGGTCATTGAGCGCGGCTACACAGAACAAACAGACGTTGTCGAATCAATTAAAATAGCCAATGAATTTAAGGCAGCACTGGAAAATGGCGACCTTGAGATGCATTACCAGCCCATTATAGACCTCGGTAAAGGCGGCGTTATAGGGTTCGAAGCCCTAATGCGCTGGACGCACAAAGAAGAAGGGTTTATCTCACCCGGCGTTTTTATTCCGATTGCTGAAAAAAGCGGCCTGATTGTTGAAGCCACAAAATGGGCAACAAAAGAATCATGCAATGCCCTTAAGCGCATTGAAACGGCCCTACAAAGGCCGGGCGAGCTATATGTAAGTGTTAATTTCTCCAGCCATGATTTTGCAGAAGAAGACTTTGTAGAGAACCTTCTTAAAACCATTAATGATAGCGGCATAGAACCAAAACAAATCAAGCTGGAAATCACTGAGCGCTTACTGATAACCCAGCCTGACAATGCCAAGGAAAAGCTGCAAGCCTGCCGGGATGCGGGTATGGGAATCGCTATTGACGACTTTGGAACAGGCTACTCATCTCTGAGCTATCTTTATTACTTCCCGATCGAAATCCTTAAAATTGATCAAAGCTTCATCCGCGCCATGTACAAAGAAGATCGCAGCCTTGAACTGGTGAAATCTATCGTCGGCCTTGGCAAAAATATGGAACTAAGCATTATAGCCGAAGGCGTCGAAGACATAGAAGAAGCCCGCCTTTTGCAGGATATGGGATGTGACAACGCCCAAGGATTTTATTTTGCCCGGCCCATGTCAGAAGAAAATGTTATTAAAGAGCTGGCATCCTGGGAACCGGCCAAAATCACCGCATAGACACAACCCACTGTAATATAAAGAAAATATATGTTTTTTTCGCCATAAAGCGCGATTAGAACGCATTTTATCTTTTTACCGGATAAATTTCTTATAAACCCTTATTTTATTTGCTTAAAATCCGCAGCTAAACTTACTCGTTCTTAATGCGTTCTTCTGTAAAATAAAGAGTGAGGCGGTACATCCGCTACTTGGGTTATATAACGAAATCATAAGAAGGTAAGCATCATGGCGCACGACGAGTTAAACGAACAGGGGGGAACTGTATCGGGGGACATCGTAGAAACCATTCAGGCAATCGGACAAGACAGTATATCTCTGCCCGATGTTAATTTTATTAAAAATGCTGAACTTTTACGCGATGGACAGGATTTAATTCTCGAAGGGCCAGACGGCTCTGTTATTATTATCGAGGACTATTTTAACGCCTCCCCCGCGCCTTTATTGCAGGCCCCTGACGGAGAAACTCTAACTCCTGACCTTATCGGCTCTTTTGTGCAAACAGCCGGCCCCATATACTTAGCCGATCTTGGCACCATGAACGATGAAAGCCCAGTCGGCGCCGTACAGGAAATATCAGGCCGCGCCACAGTCACTCATACCAATGGCTTTACCGAAAACATTACGATCGGGACGCCCGTTTATCCGGGTGATATCATTGAGACCAGCAATGAAGGTGCTGTAAACATCGAATTTATTGACGAAACCAATTTTGCCATCTCCCAAAATGCCAAGCTGGCGATTGACGAGTATATTTTTGACCCGGTATCGGAAAGCGGCAAATCAGATTTTTCTATTCTGCGCGGCCTTTTTGTCTTCACCAGCGGCCTGATTGGCCGCGACGATCCCGATGATGTGGAAATCGACACCCCCATGGGCTCGATTGGTATTCGCGGCACAATTATTGCCGGTAATATTGACACAGGCGAGATTACTGTACTGGAAGGCGCGATTGTTCTGCGCAGCCTTAATGGTGATGAAATCACACTTTCTAATGAATTTGATACCGGAAAATTCGACACGGCCACGGGCAGCATTTCCTATCTAGGTACAACCACGCCTGAGGGCTTCACAGAGAGCTATGATACGCTAATGCCCGTATCCCCGAACCTGTTTAGCGGGATGGGTAGTCACAATCTCGATGCAAGCCCGGAGGAGGCCACACCGGATACAATAAATGTCGCGCCAGCGACTGAGGGCGCCACAATAAATCAGGAACCTGCCCCCGATCCGAATCCGGTTATCGACACAACAACCAGTTTTGATGGCACAACCAATTCAACGTTTGGTGATACCTCAGGAACAACAGAGACTACAGTTACGACGAGCACAACTGATACCACAACGGCAACCGATACAAACGCTGCAAGTTCAACAACGACGACAGCAACAACTGATACAAATACGGTGGCAACAGACACGACAACGCAACCACCGCCGGGCGTTCTGACACCTCCCCCTCCACCGCCGATCGGCTCAGGGTTTCTTGACTTAAGAACAATCAGCGGCCCGGATGGTTCTGTTATTGGTGGTGGTGGCAATTTTGGTCTGGCGGTTTCAGCTCTGGGAGACATTGATAATGACGGCAAAATTGATTTTGGCTACTTAGGTGTAAACGGGAGCAACCAAATTGTTCTAAATACCGTTTCAAGTGGCGGCTTTAACCTCACAACAGAAGCGCTAAACGTTATCATGCCACCGGACGGACGGCTTTCAAGCCTCGGCGATATTGACGGCGACGGCTTTGATGACGTTATCATCGGCGCGCCGCAATCCAGTTCAGTAGTGGCCAATGCCGGAGATATTGTCATCCGCAGTTCTGGTGATCCGAACAGTAACACCAACTTCAGCGATGATTTTATTGGGCTTACAGGCGCCGGTATAAACATGATTGATCAATATGGCGCCAGCGTTGCCGGCCCCGGTGATGTTAATGGTGACGGCTATAACGATATTCTTTTCACTGCTCCGCAAGAAGGCGCCAGCGCAGGGCAAAGTTTTTTATTCTTTGGTAACGCCGGGCTTTTTGCCGGTGGAAACCTTGACCCGGCAACAGCCGACCTTACGATCACAGGGGAATTCACAGGAGATTTGCTAGGCAGCTCCATCAGTACCACCGGTGATTTTGACGGCGACGGGCTGGCAGATTTTATTGTTGGCGCTGAAGCCGCCGATGGCGGCAAAGGTTCCGCCTATGTCATATTCGGTCAAAGCGGTGCGTGGAGCATTGACCTAACCCTCGCCCCCGCAGCTGGAAATCAATATCTCGAAATCAAGGGCACTGCTCTAGGAACAAATGACAAGCTGGGCCATGAAGTCTTTGGCGGCCTGAACTTTAATGGTGACAGCTTCGGCGATGTCATCGTTGTAAATGAAAATATAGCAACAGGAGACAGTCAACTTCATATGATTTATGGAGGATTAGGCTTTGGTACCTTTGACGTCAGCACCCAGATTAACGGCGTAAACGGCTTCACAATCGATGACACTGGCTCTGCGATGAAAATGGTCGGCGGCGGCTCTGCCGGTGATTTTAACGGTGACGGCTTTGATGATTTTGCCCTTGTCACCAGCGACGGCGGCGCTATCAATGACATTTATGTGATCTATGGCGGCACGAATATCGGAAACCGCTACGGTTCTCCCGTAATAAATATAAACGACCTTGAGAATGATGCCAATTTAGGTGAAGTCGCCTTCAAGATGATATGGGGTGGATTTGACGGCGAAACCATAGAAATATCATCCGCAGGCGATCAAGATGGTGACGGTTTTGAAGATGTTGTTGTTGGTTCTGCCCTCGGCGGCAGCGGCAACGGCGAAGTTATTCTCGTCACAGGCCGCCCACGTGACATTGATCTGAGCGGCCCCAACCCGGACATGCATGCATCAGGCATTAACGGCCCCGCCAACGTTATTGCTTCCAGCAATAACGACGCGCTTGTTGGCAATGCCGGGGCAAACGACCTCAATGATGGTGGTTTTGCCGGAATATCCATGCGCGGCGGCGCGGGAGATGATGGGCTCAAAGTGAACAATGCAAGTTTTAGAAACATTGATGGCGGCGATGGGTATGACACATTCCTCATGGCTGGGGGCACTGACCTTAACCTCGCAGCAGCCGGTGCTAAAAATGTTTCAGGCGTTGAACTGTTCAAAATGATAAACGCTAGCGGTGAAACCCTAACGCTGGGACTTGATGATATTTTCAGGCTCATGCAAGAAAGCACCGATGGCACACTCACAATACAGGAAGACCCCTTGGGCGCAGGCACCTCAAACTTTGTCATTAACGACAATGGTGCCGTGGCCGGAGCGCTCGACGCCACAAACATGGGAACACTCGGATTTACTGATGGCGGCGTTAATGGAGGCGGCTTTCAGGTTTGGGGCTTCAATAGTTATCAATTACTTGTTGATACCGCTATCGACACAGCAACCATTGTTTAAGGCTTAAATTTCAGACATAGAGCCAAACATTATAAAACCGCCCCTTGCCGGGCGGTTTTTACCATTTAAAACAATGACATAATATGTACCGTTTTGTTAACCAAATAGCAACTTTCCCCTTACCGGATATTAAGGATTTTCCGGTTAAAATGTTAAGGAGTGGGAGAATTTTATTTTTTAAGGGGTTTTAAGAGATGGCACGGACACCAGAAGACGGTTTAAACGGACAATCAGAGGCCGGCGCAGAGAACGCTCCAGAGGTCATTCAAGCTAATGGACAAGATGTCATCGCCTTGCCAAGCGCTGATTTTGTTACAGACGCAGAAATTCTACGCGACGGCCAGGATTTGGTTCTCGAAGGACCGGACGGCTCCACCGTCGTTATCGAAGGTTATTTCAATGCAGACCCTGCCCCACTTCTGCAAGCAGAGAACGGCCAAACTTTAACACCAAACCTCGTTGAATCTTTTGTACAGCACGTCGGCCCAGTTCAGTATGCGCAAGCAGGAACTGCTAACGATGAAAGCCCGGTTGGTGCTGTTCAGGAAGCTTCCGGTCAATCTACGGTAACCCGGACAGACGGTTCTTCCGAAACAATTACCATAGGCACACCAATTTATGAAGGCGACATCATTGAAACCAGCGACGACGGCGCCGTAAATATTATCTTCGTCGATGAAACATCGTTCGCCGTTTCCCAAAATGCCAAGCTGGCAATTGATGAATATGTTTTCGATCCTGCAAGCGAAAGCGGCTCATCTGATTTTTCCGTGGTGCGCGGCCTTTTTGTTTTCACTAGTGGCCTGATTGGCCGCGATGATCCCGATGACGTAACGATCGATACGCCGATGGGGTCCATCGGTATTCGCGGTACCGTCATTGTCGGTAATGTTAACACCGGCGAAATCACAGTCATGGAAGGCGCCATTGTCATGCGCGGCTTTGATGGCAGTGAACTGACCATGACAGAGCAATTCGAGACCGGACGTTTTGAGCCGGCAACCGGTGAGATTACGTATCTCGGCAAAACAGCCGCCAATGATTTTTCAAACAGCTACGATACTTTGAAACCTGTGTCACCAGACCTGTTCAGCGGTATGGATGATAGTAATCAAGACAACACTGGTCTGGACGGAAATACACAGCCAAGTGACAATCCCGATGGAAATGACCCGGCGCAAGATCCAGCCAATGCAGCAGAACAGAGCGGCGGCGAAGAGCCGCCACCGGAAGACGCCACAGATCCAAATAGTGACCCGGCAAATGCTGGTCCGGTTCCGGAGGGTGAAATGCCTCCGGCTGACGGACAACCACCAGAACCAGCAGTACCAGCAGATGATGGAACATTCACAGATACAACATTCGGCGGCCCCGATGCAGGTTTTGACGATGCCGCTGGCACTGGTGGCAATACAAACAATGCGGCACCACCACCGCCTCCGCCTTCTTCACCTCCTCCGGGAGAGACAACAGGAGCTACCGCACCGCCGCCGCCTCCTGCGAACGAACCACCACCACCGCCGCCATTGCCCGTTGATATAACAATTGACCGCGCGCTTGTGGATGATGACATTGTCTCAGGCGATGTTGTCGCCATGGTAAGTACAGCGAACGGCCTAACAGGTCTAAATTTTAGTCTGGTCGGTGCGAAAATTAATGGTGTGCCAGCCGCCGGTGATTTCACCATTGTCGGTGCTGGCGTAAGCGCCGCCATCAAATACACAGGCGCGGGATTAACCCTGACAGACGTTCTTGAATTCGGCATTAAAGCAACAGCGCCAAACGGCGAAAGCAAGACCGAAGGCTTCACCGTTACGGTTGATGATTTAATGGGCATTGCTAATATAGGAGCCGTGGATAGCGGATCGGGTTTACCCATCCTAAACATTGATGAAAACACAACAGGCACTATTGCCGATATGACGGCAGTTATTACGAATGATGAAGCGCCCGCAGGTCAGGTCGTTACATGGACTTTAATTAGTGCCACATCCGAAAACGCTACAGATGTCTCTGGAAACATATCTATTGATGGTGCTTTTGGCACCGCTAATCAGGCACAAATTCGTCTCGACTCATCTGTAGACAGTGAAATCATCGGCGATTTCATGGATGTTGTGGTCGAAGGACAAACCATTGATGATGCAGGCCAAACAATGACCTTCACAAAAACCTTCCACGTTTTGGTTGGTAATCTTGATGATACCGCACCAACGCTCGACCTTGACGCCAACGACAGCAGTCTGGCAACAGGCGATGATTACAACACGACTTTTGCCGAAGGCGGCAGCGGCGCAAACGTTGTTGATACTGACGTTGATATTGCCGATGTAGATGGCGGCGCCATAAACGGCGCTGCGGTAACGATAACAAACATACAAGACGCAGGTGATGAGACACTATTTGTTGCGGGCGGCGACCAGACAATTCTAGGTATTACAATCACCGGAAGCGGGACAGGCGCGATCACACTTTCCGGTCTAGCGCTACAAAGTAGCTATGAATCCGTGCTGAAAATGATTCAGTACCAAAACGTCAATGCAGCACCGGAAACGGCCACCACGCGACAGGTTGATATTACAGTGACCGATGGTGGTAGCAATGTGTCCACAACATCTAGTTCCTTTATTGATGTAACGGCAACAAATGATGCACCGACAGGTAGCGTCGTCATCACAGGCACAGCAACAGAAGACCAAACCCTAACGGCAACCGACTCTCTTGCCGATGCTGATGGACTAGGCGCTTTCAGTTACCAATGGCACCGTGACGGTGTAGATATTGGCGGCGCTACAGCTTCAACTTTTGTTCTGGGCGATGCCGATGTCGGCACCGACATTACAGTCACGGTGAGTTACACTGATGGTCAGGGAAACCCTGAAAGCGTCACAAGTGCGGGAACGGGGCTTATCGCCAACGTCAATGATGCACCGGTCTTGAATAACACCTTCAGTCCTGTCATGACCAGTGTTAACGAAGATGACGCCAACCCGGCCGGAGATACAGTCGCCGGCATTGTCAGTGACACATCAATTACAGATGCTGATGGCGCTGCAGTCGAAGCCATTGCCGTTGTTGGCATTCCATTAACGAACGGCACATGGGAGTTTTCAACAAATGCCGGATCGACATGGACTGATATGAACGGCCTTACTATTTCAAATACAAACGCCCTGCTTCTTGGGCCAACCGACATGGTGCGCTTTGTACCAAATGCAGATTATAATGGCACAGAACAGCTCACTTTCCGCGCCTGGGATCAGAGCACAGGCACAGCAGGAAGCCAGGTTGATGTCTCCACCAATGGCGGCACCACAGCCTTCTCAACAGCTGTAGACACTGCCGATGTAACCGTTACCGCCGTTAATGACGCGCCGGTGCTTGACCTTGATACAGTCGCAGGAGGGGTAAATTACAATACCACCTACGTAGAAGGCAATGCGACACTGTCCTCTATTCCTGTCGTCAATGCCGGCAACATTAGCCTTACTGATTCTGACTCAACACTTGTAAGCGTCACCATAAACCTCACAAACGTTCTTGATGGAACTCTCGAAGACCTGTTTGTATCAGGCGCAAACATTACAACGGCAGGTACAACTCATAATATAAATGTAGCCTTTAGCAATAATGACCATACGGTTACATTAACTGATCTGGGCGGCGCAACGAACATAGATTTTGAGGCCGTACTTCAATTCGTTGAATACAGAAACAATGACGACACGCCAAACACCACAGTGCGTCAAATTGACATCACAGCTGACGATGGCACAACCCAAACAACGGCAAGTGCGTTTCTCAACATCACCCCCACCCTTGATAGTGACACTCTCACAGGTACGGCGGGAGTGGATACCATTCAAGGCGATGGTGGAAATGATACAATTGATGGTCAAGCTGGAAACGACACATTAAGCGGCGGCGCCGGCAATGACATATTTACAACCACAAACGGTGATGGTGATGACATCATTGATGGACAGATTGGTTCTGACACATATGACGCCAGCAGCGTAACAAACGATCTCCTCTTCACTTTTGACGACACAGTAACCGATATATTTGCAACGAACGGTGCGGATACGGACACACTGCGTGATATTGAAACATTTTCCAGTGGAACATCGTTGAACGATAAACTGCAATTCACTGGCACAACCGGCGTTACTGTTGACCTTAGTCTTGGCACAAACCAAATTGTTCTTGATGGTATGGGCAGAAGTTTTACCATCTCCGGTATAGAGAATGTTGACGGTTCGGTCGGAAACGATTTTATCACAGGTAGTGCCAGTGCCAATATCCTTGACGGCGGCGCTGGGAACGATACATTCATCGCCGCAGACGGTGATGGAAATGATAATATTACCGGCGGTCTGGGAATTGATAAATATGACGCGTCTGCTGTAACAACGCCGATCAATGTTGACCTGACCCTAGGCACAAACCAGGTCACGGGCGGCGCGGGAACTGATACGGTTTCCGGCATAGAAGAATTTATCGGCACAGGCGCGGCGGACACTTTCAAAGGCGATGCCAATGCAAATATTTTCCGGGGCGGCGGCGGCGGTGATACATTCATTCTTTCAAGTGGCAACGACCAAATTTTTGGCGACGTAGGCGCAGGCGATACTTATGATGCCAGCGCTACCGCTAATATAATGAACATCAACCTAGTCACGGGGAATATTTTTGACAGCGTAGATACAGACGCCGTAAGTGGCGTAGAAAATTTTATAACCGGAACAGGATTCGATACATTTGTCGTTGACACAGTCACCCTGACGACAGCATATGATTTTGACGGCGGCGGCGGTATTGATCTCGTTAATTATTCATCCCTCCTTGCAGCCAACTCTATTAGCGTTAATTTAACCGCAGGTGCTGATACAGTAACCATCACCTCAGGTTCTTCTGATGTTATAACCAACATCGAAAACATTATAGGCACGCAAGGGAATGATTCCATTGCTGGCAACAGCGATGCGGCTGCCAATGTTCTTGATGGTGGCGCAGGCAATGATTTTCTGACCGGCGGCGCCGGTGATACGCTTATCGGTGGCGCGGGAAATGATTTTCTGCGTATTAACGTTGACAATATTGATCTGCAGGGCGGTGTAGGTACAGACAGAGTAGAGGTATTCACTGCTGGAACTTTTGATAGCGTTAACTTTACGGGCTTTGGAAATATTGAATCTATCAGTCTGGCAGACGCAGGCAGCACAGCAGCCACGCTTGACCTTGATGTCACCGGAAATCTCTTTGCAAATGACACGCCGGGCAATTTTGATGTTCATCTGGACGCTACAGACACTTTGAATCTCGATTTCACGCCCTTCGGCGGCGGCGGGGTATTTGCCTTAACAGCCGGAGATTTAGTATCAGGAGGAACGGCAACATTCTTTAACAGCACGACCAGCGATACATTAAATGTTATTTACACAGCCGGAGCCACCATTACTGAAGTCGGAGCAGCCGGCCCCATCGGGCTAGACCTCAACACACTGGGCGGCGCTGACGGGTTTAAAATCACGGATAATATCGACGAAGGCTTTGCTTTCTCCATGGCCGCGCTCGGCGACCGCAACAATGACGGCTTTGACGATATTGCCTTTGTCAAAGCGACAAATACAGCAGATGGACGGACATTTATTCTTGATGGACAGGCGGGTACATTTACAGACATGACCTTGGCTGGCATGACACAATCACACACCGGCCTGATCAACGACGGAACCCCCAACGGCATAAATATGGACATAGCAGGGGGCGGCGACTTTAATGGCGACGGCGTTCTTGATTACGTTGTAGGCGGTCTTGGCGCAAGTTCACCAACCACAGCCGGGTCAGGCAGCGCGCAAATTGTTGACGGCGCAACCGGTGCCATACTTGTGACGCTTGATGGTATGCTTGCTAATGATTTAACCGGGCAATCTGTTGATTTTGTCGGCGATTTGAATATGGACGGCTATGACGATGTGATCATCGGCGCGCCGGGTTCAGATACTGGCGGTACAAATGCCGGAGCCGCCTATGTCCTGTTCGGCGATGATAGTGGAGCGACGGTTGATGTGACCGATATGGTTCAAGGACAAATTCTGGATAACGCAAGTGTAGTAACAAGCGTCGGAAACACAAGAGGCATCGGCATAGACGAAGGAAGTGACCGCGCCTTTATAATAGAAGTTGCCGCAGGAACAGACCACATTCAGGTTGTAGACATTTCTAACCCGGCAGCACCGGCAAGCGGTGCGGTGTGGAACTCTGCTTTTGTTGACACTGCCGGAGCAACCAGCACAGGCGCTTTTGAAACAATAATCTCCATGCATGTTGAACATGGAAAAGTCTTTGTTGTCAGCAAAGATATTAACGGTACGGACGGACATTTAACGGTTCTAAATGCCTCCGATGGTTCACTTGTGGGGAACTTCCAGGACGCATCCCTTCTAGATGTCAAAGATATTTATTTTGACGAAGCAACCAATAAAGCTATTGTCACTACATCAAATGCCACCGATGGCGGCGTTCATATTTTTGACATTGATCCTTCCGGAGGAGCGGTGGCATCAGTAACAGGAGTCGCACCACTCGCTTTTGGTGGCGAAGTCGTTGTTTATAACAATCACGCCTATATTTCTACGACAGGAGGCGCCGGTACAGTGGAAATTGTGAACCTTGCAACTCCAACACACGTAGGTGCGCTATCTACGAGCGTGGGTACATTGATGGAAAACCCCGCCAGCTTCGTTATAGAAGGCGATTTTCTTTACATGCTTGATGATAATACTGGCGCTGGCACAGGCGGGGATCTCGTCATCTTTGATCTCTCCGGCGGTGCTATTCCTGCCAACGAAATCGGTTCTCACTCCTTTGGTGCCGGTGATTTCAAGGATATCACTATTCAGGACGGCATGGTCTATGCTGTCGATGCAACAGGAAACAATATTTTTGTTATAGATGTCAGCAACCCTGCTAATCCAGTAGAGGTTGATGTCTTCAATGACCCGGGTGCTCTGAACGGCGTAAAAGAAATTGTCGCCGGTTATGACGGAGAATTTTTCGCGGTCGGCGATAGCGGATTTATGGTGTCTGGTGATTTTGACTTTAACGGCATGGCCATTGATGGACTGGCCGCCGGTGACCTGCTCGGTCTGGAAGTATCCTCCGCCGGAGACTTTAACGATGACGGATTTGAAGACTTTATGGTTGCCATACCGGGCGCCGGTGGTGTTGATAGCGGCAGTGTTGCTCTGGTTTTAGGTGGTGACAGTATGCGCAACTTTGATATTAGCGACAACACCACTTATATAGAAATCACCAATATCGATGTTCTTGCCTCCGACACGATTCCTCTCATAAATATAGGTGATATGAGTGGTGACGGCATCAGCGATATTGCTGTTGTTTCAACGCAGAGCAATGAAATCTATATTCTCAATGGCGACGTGGCAAAAACTCCCACAAACAATAGCAACATGAATATAGGCGGAGATATTGACACCAAAATAGTGGCAGCGACCGGATTTGAAATTGTCGGCGGCGCGGCGGCGGGTGACTTTAACGGTGACGGCTTTGACGATCTCGTTATCGCCATGCGTGATACAGTTACCGGTGCGGGAGATCAGGTCAGCCTCTATGTTCTTTATGGGCAAACGGCTATGTCTGTAATGTATGACAATAATCCCGGCGGCTTAAATAATTTAAACGACTCAACGCAGGCCTTCCTGATGACATATACGATTCCGGGCGTTGTTGCAGGCGACCATGATCCCGCTAATTTTGAATTCGAAATATCAAGCGCCGGCGATCTTAACGGTGACGGTTTTGCCGATCTGGTTATTGGCCTGCCCGATCTTGATGATACACCGGATGCCAACGCCGTCGATCAAGACGGCTCCGCCCTTGTTGTTTATGGGCGGGACACAGACGGTACGATTATCACAGACAATGACGGGACAGATGCTGATGTAACAGTGGGAACTGTTCTTGCTGCCGCGGCAAACCAAAGTCTGGTCGGAACAAGCGGTAACGACATCCTTATTGATGGTAACTTCTTTGACGTCAGCATGAGCGGCGGCGCGGGCGATGACACTATTGCTATTAACAACGACCAGTTCCAAAATATTGATGGTGGCGGCGGCTTTGATACACTGCGGCTGACAGACACACCTGGATGGACGCTCGACCTTACCAATGTCGGCTCTGAAAAATTTCAAAATATTGAAGCGATTGATATGCTTGATGCCAACTCACACACTGTCGTGCTCGGCATGGACGATGTTTTTGATATGATGCAGAGCAGTCCAACAGACACAGCCAAAATAGAAGGTGACCTAAACGACATATTCGTCATTGAAATGCCGGACTTTGATCATGCGCCATCAGGCGTTCTGTTTGATAATAACTTTAGTACATTTAACGCTGGAGAAGGTGATCTGTTTGACTTTGGTATTCGCACAGCTGAAGCAGGCGGCTTCAGTTCATTCAGCTTCGGGAGTGGCTATAGTCTCTGGGTCAGCGACGCCATACTCGATGCAAACAGCGTTATCATCGGCAGTAATATTGTGACAGATAATGATGTTACAGATGGCTCCGGTGTAGCCGGAACCATACATGCCTCTGCTGGGGAACAAACTCTGGTTGGTGGCAACGGCATTGATAATTTTGACGACGTAGGCCAGTTCAATATATCCATGTTTGGCCTGGGTGGAGACGACATATTAACTGTCACCAATGGCAATTTTGACATGGTCAATGGAGGCACAGGCAATGATACACTTGTTATTGATGCTAACATCGACCTCAGAAGCCTCCATCCAGATGACATCAGCCACATTGAGGCGCTGTCTATTAATGCAACAAACACTCTGACCCTGTCCAAAAGCAATTTGCTTAATATGATCGCTAGTGCCGATGGCGGCATTCTAACCATCAACGGTACCGCTGGAGAGTCTCTCAAGATTGACGATCAGGGAGGCCTAGCATTCGCCCCTGGCGCCTCTACGGCACAAATAGCCGCCGCACTAGGGTCTACAGATGATGGCCTTCTTGGAGGATTCTATGAGTTTTCCGGTATTGGCGGTACGTTAAGAATTGATCAAGCACTGGTAGACAATACCAACACAGAAATACTCTAATCAGACTGGTTACTTAATACTCAGAAAGCTGAAATCACCACCCAACTTTTGGGCGGTGATTGATGCCATCCCCCGACATAATTCCAATTGCCCCCAACCTAAAAATATGTTCAAATGCCTCCGATTCTTAGTTCGTATTCACATCATCATTAAAATTGGGGGCACTTTTTATCATGAGTTATCGACATCACCGATTCGGTTTTTTTAGACATATTTTTCATCAGGACACTTCTTTTGGCAGGTTTCTGCGCGCCATTTTCGCCAAGTTTTTTCCTCAACCGGAGCCGGAACCAATTCCGGATCCTGTGCCTGAGGCACCGAGCGTGCTCGACCTTTCTTCACTTGATGCCCTTATTGGCACAGCTGGCGATAGCGTTGATCAGACCGTTATTCAGGATACATCCGGGGATGATTATACCACCCTGATGTTCGAACAAGGTATGTTAGTGACAATAACGGATGGTGCAGGCCTTATAACCGGCTTTGAATTTACGGCACCTGATGGCGTTGAACTCTCCGTCACAGGCACAATCGGTGGCGACAATATCACGACCGATCTGGGTGATAACGAACTCAATGGTAGAGCAGGTAATGACACCCTTAGTGCTGGAGAAGGCAATGACACGCTGCATGGCGGCACAGGCAATGATGTACTCAACGGCGGCGCTGGTGACGACATGCTCTATGGCGATGAAGGCAACGACACGCTGTTTGGCGATGCCGATAACGACACCTTAAATGGTGGTCAGGGCACCGATAATTTATTTGGTGGCACCGGCGCTGACACCTTCGTATTTTCGGCTGCTGATCTAGGCAGTGGCGTTGACAGAGTTCGGGACTTCGACATTGCCGAGGGCGATGTCATTGATATTTCCGATCTTCTGACAGCCTACGACCCTTTAGCAAATGCGCTGGAAGATTTCGTCCGGATTACAGATAATGGTACCAACAGCTTTGTTGCCGTTGATGTTGATGGTGGAGGTGATAGCTTCCAAAATGTGGCTACCGTATTCAACACAACCGGCCTGACAGACGAACAGGCGCTGGTGAATGACGGCACGCTGATTGTTTAAATAGACATCACACCAAATTAAAAGCCGCTCTTTTAAATAAGGGCGGCTTTTTTATTTCGTTGTCGCGACAAACACCCCGTCCCAGCCTTGTCCCGGCGGAGCAGCTTTCATACCTTCAATACGTTCAAGGAATATCTCATAGAATTTTGTCATGCCCTCTTTTGAAATACTCTGGCACATATCGGCGCACTTTTTCGCCTCGTCCCAATTCATCGCGCGGTAAGCGACCAACATATCATCATGCTGTTTTTCCCAGTTTTTAAAATATTCGCCCTGCGCCATTTCTTCATCACCGAGCAACACAAAAATACGCTCCGGCTCCTGCTTACCCTTAACGCGGATTAAATCAAGCTCCAGCATCGCAAACTCCGGCACTTGCAGCCGCGTTGCCTCACCGACCAGAACTCGCACGCCATATTGCTTGGTCTGGCCTTCCAGCCGCGACGCCAAATTAACCGTATCGCCCAGCGCCGAATAGGCAAAACGCTGTTTGCTGCCCATGTTACCCACACTGGCCGGGCCGGTATTAATGCCAATTCCGGCCTCCAGCACCAGCGGCTCCCCGCCTTCTTCATCGGCCTGCCTCTTTAAGTCTTCATTGATCGGCGCCAAAGCCTTGTTCATCAACAGCGCCGTCCGGCAAGCATGGCGCGCATGGGCATCATCATCGAGCGGCGCGTTCCAGAACGCCATCATCGCATCACCCATATATTTGTCGATCGTACCCCGGTTCTCCATCACAAGGTCAGACATCGGCGTCAGAAAATCATTCATAAGCTGGATCAGCGCTTCCGGGCTCATAGTCTCCGAGATCGAAGTGAAATTACGAATATCAGAGAACATAACGGACAGCTCGCGGATATCGCCGCCGAGCTTTAACTTCTCCGGATCTTTGGTCAGCTCCTCCATAAAATCAGGAGAGATATAAAAACCAAACGCTTCGCGCACCTGTTTTCGTTCAAACTCTATACGGATATAAGATAACAGCGAAGACATGACAAAAAGAGTTAGCAGGCACAGGCTGGGATAAACAGGATCAAGCAGCAAACCATAAACCTCAAAGCTATGCCAGGAAACAAAGGCAATCGTCGCAATCAAGGTCGTCGTAAATGTCGCCATAAAAATAGCGCCGATAAAAGGTGCCAGTAAAATAATCAGCATACCAACAAAAATCACAACAAGAAGCTCCACCCCCTCAAGAATGTCAGGGCGCAGAAGATACTTTCCAGAGATAACCTGTTCGACAACATTGGCATGAAGCTCAACACCGGGAATAAAAAGGTTAAGCGGCGTTGAACGAATATCTTTAAGACCTTCCGCGCTTGTCCCCACAAAAACAATTTTGTCTTTGATACGTGTCGCATCAACCTTATTATCTACAATCTGCCATGCCGGTATATATTTTTTGTCGCGCTTCTTACTGAAATGAACAAAAAACAAACCGTCCCAGTCGAGCGGAATCTCGTATTTTCCAACACTCATTTTCAAAGGCGGATCAAAAGGTCCTGCTTCCCCGGCCTTCAAAGTACGTGCTTTAATTAAAGTTTTGCCCCCTTGCGAAACACGAAGCGCTTCAACCGCTAGCGAGGGATACATAATAGAAGCATCTCTTTCCGGGTCTTTGAAGGCAAAGAGAAGAGGAACCCGGCGAATAATACCATCAACCTCCGGAATAACACCAAAACAGCCATTACCCGCCGCTGCGCGTGAAATTTCAGGTATATTTGTTGCCACACCAGTCATAGACGGCACTGTTTCTATGAGTGGCCTTACCGACTTTGCCAAAAGAATAGGCTTGGATAATCTTGGTTTTCTACGTGTCGCCTCTTTCTTACTTGACCATATAATACCTGTTACAATGTTTCCCGCATCCTTGATCGCCTTGGAAAATATTTCGTCATTGTCTGGTATCTGCCGCAATAAATCCTTTAGGCTTTCACGGCGCTCCTCCGGCTGTCTTTCTATGATCGTTTGCGGCGACGTCCTGTCACTTTCAGCAAACACCATATCAAAGACAACCGCTTTGGCGCCCATTTCATCAAGGTTCGTGACAAGCCGCGCCATCACATCGCGCGACCACGGCCACTGCCCCAAATCATCACGCGCCAGTGACATTTCATCAATATCAACAATAACGACATGATCCGTCTGTGGCCGGGGAAGCATTTTATTATAAGCATCAAAGGCAAGGTAACGGAGCGATGTATTCCAGTTATAATCCCCCATACGCACCAGTACGGTGCCGACCAAAAGGCCCAGAAGGATCAAAGTATGGATCCAGCGATTTGTCAGCAGCTTCTGCATAATTAAAAAACTACCGCTCCCTCTTACCGTTCCCGCAGCGCCCGATTACGTGCGCGCAATATCGGTTTCATCAAATATTCCATGATCGTGCGCTTACCGGTAATGACCTCGGTTTCCGCAACCATCCCCGGTGTAATCGGCATCTTGTTATCTTCCGTGCCCAGATAATTTTTATCGGTATGAATTTCAATTTCGAAAAAGACATTACCCTCACGGTCAGTAACACTATTCGCGCCAATTCTTACCAACTTACCTTTCAGGCTACCGTAACGCTGCGGATCATAGGCCGTGACCTTGACCTTGACCTCCTGCCCGACCATCAGAAAAGCAATATCACTGGGCATTACTTTTGCCATGATTTTCAGTTCATCATCAACCGGCACGATTTCAATCAGCTTATGCGCAGGCTCAATCACCCCGCCAATCGTTTTCACGGCGATATTATTCACAATACCGCTGACCGGCGCGCGCATCTCTCTGCGATAAACCCTGTCTTCTATGGATTTCAGGCTTTCGTCTATCTGTCGAATTTCGGTTTGAACATCATTAAGCTCGCCAAGAGCCTGCGAACGAAATTTGTCATCCTGATCTTCCCGTTCTTTTTTTGCCGCGCTTAATTCAGCGCCCAACCCAATCAGCTTTTCCTCATTGGCTTTTGCCTGCCCGGACAAATCACTAACCTCGCGCTTCAGGCGAATTTCTTCCAGCTTTGGCAACGCCCTCTGCTTCACCATCTCCTGAGTGATTTTCAGTTCCTGATAAAGAAGTCCGCGACTATCTTTTATCCGCTTGATATCAGCATGAGTTTCAGCAATCTGCGCCTCGGCGCGGCTAATCTTGTCCTCATAAATTGATTTTGCATTGGCCAGTTCTTTTTGGCGCGATTCATAAAGCGCTTTTTCATTTTCGGCAATTTTTGGCGCGGCCCGAACAAGGTCTTCCGGCAACGTAAAGACAGCACCACTGGCCTCTGCATTCAAACGTGCCTTCTTCGCCCTTAAACTAAGAGACTTCGCCTGCGTCCCCTGCTCTTCGGAAGAAAAGGCAACGTCACTGATGCGAACAAGAACCTGCCCCTTTTCTACAATGTCACCTTCATGAACCAGAAGCTCCGCAAGAATACCGCCCTCAAGGCTCTGCACCACCTGTATTTCCTGCGTCGGAACAACAGAGCCGCTGCCGCGCGTTAATTCCTCGATCTCCGAAACGCTTGCCCAGACAATGAAAAACAAAACCAGCGAAACAATAGCAAGCAGGAAGACATTCGATGCCATATGAGGCTTCAGCCTTGAGGCCGCTTCCAGTTCACTCATAAATTCCGTTTCAGATGTCATAGCAATGAACTTTCTATTGCGCGCGCAGCGCCTAAAGATTCTTTAAACGCAAAGTCCGCAAAGTCTCGCAAAGTAAAGTGGATATGTTGGCCAGTCGTTAGGAAAAACTTTGCGTCCTTAGCGTACTTTGCGTTTAGAAAAACTATCATTTCGGCACCTCAACCTTACCCCCGGCTAGCGCTTTAAGAACCTCATCGCGCGGGCCGTCGGCTATTATTTTTCCCTGATCTATCAATATAAGGCGATCAACAAGCGCCAGCAAATGATGCCGGTGCGTAATCAAAATAAAAGTCTTATCCTTGATCTGCTCTTTAATGTGGTGGGTAAACGCCGTTTCCGCCTGCACATCCATGGCATTGGTCGGCTCATCACACACCATGATATTAGGTTTGAGTAACATCGCCCGCGCCAGCGCAATCGCCTGCCTCTGACCGCCGGAAAGACCCTCACCACGCTCACCGACCGGCGCGTCATAGCCCATCGGGTGGCGGGAAATAAAATCATGAACGCCCGACAACTTCGCCGCAGCCAATATTTCGTCTTCCGTTGCCTGCGGCTTACTTACCGCAATATTTTCACGTACCGAGCCACGGAACAGCACAATGTCCTGCGCGATATAAGCAATATTACGCCGCAAATCCGCCGGGTCTATCTGGCGGTAATCGGTATCATCAGCATAAAGCGCCCCATCATCCGGCTCATAAAGCCCAAGGACAAGCCGCGCGATTGTACTTTTACCGGAGCCAATCCGGCCAATCAGCCCGATATTCTCCCCCGGCTCGATTGAAAAAGAAATACCATCGAGCACTTTTTGTTCCGTATTCGGATAGGTAAAGCTCACCTTATCAAAAGCGATTTTCCCTTTTAAAACCGGGCGGTGCAAAAATTGTTTCTGCGCCGGGCGCTCAACGGGGAGCGCCATAATATCATTAAGTGTCTTTAAAGAGCTGCGCGCCTGATGATAACGCGCGACAAGATTGGCAATCTGGCCGATCGGCGCAATAGCCCGACCACCAAGAATGACACAAGCAATTAGCCCACCCATCGTCATCACCGCGTCCTTGACCAGATACATCCCCATCAGCACGATAATAATGCTCGCGCTCATTTGCAGCATCGTTGCAATATTCACCCCAAAGCCGGAAATAAAACGGGACTTCTGGGCATTGGCAGCGCTTTCACCAACATGCGCGCCATAACGCGCGCGCATCCGGCCATCTGCGCCAATCGCCTTGATTGTCTCCAGCCCGCCAATCGTTTCAACCAGTAAACCGTGTTTGGCCTCAGCAGCGTGGACAGACTTACCGACCATCAATTTAAGCGGCCATTGCAACAACATCCCCACCCCGACCACAATCAGGATCAGGCAGGCGAGCATAAAAGCAATCGGCCCGCCGATCAGATAAATAATAAAAAGGAAAAATAGAGAAAACGGCAAATCGACAAGTCCGGTCATCGTTGCCGAAGTCATAAAATCGCGCACAGAATCAAAATCGCGCAGCATATTAGCAAAGGCACCGCTCGAAGGCGGCCGCCCGGCGAGCTTCATATTAAGAAGCTGGTCGTAAATACGGCGCGTCACCACCACATCAATGCGCCGTCCGGCAAGATCAATGAAATAACCGCGCAGCGTACGCATAATCAGATCAAACACATAAGCGGTGAGCGCCCCAATCGCCAGAACCCAGCCCGTTTCAACCGCATCATTCGGAATAACGCGGTCATAAACATTCATGATAAAGAGAGGTCCAACAACGCCAAACAGATTAACCAAAACAGCAGCGACAAGAACCCGGCCATAGAGTCCTTTGTTTTCACTCACCACACCCCAGAACCAGTGACGACTGGAATCTTCAATGTCCGGCGCTTCCGGATCGGTAAATTCGGCACGCGGATGCACGTAAATAACAAAACCGGCATACGCTTTTTCAAGGTCGCCATAAGCAATATCTTTTGTTTCCTGCGTTTCCGGCAAAAGAATTTTAGCCCTGCCATCTTTCACAGAAAGCAAAACGCAGGCTTGGTCTTTTTTCAGGATAATCACCGCAGGCAGCACCGGCTGCGATATTTTTCCGAGATCGCGGCGCTCCAGCACTTTTGTTTTCAAGTCTAAACGATCCGCTGCTTCGCAAAAAAGAGACGGGCCCATGCCCTTTTCATCATAAGCCAGCCCTGCCCTGATCGCTTCGGCTGATTTAGCGCGTCCGTAATGTTCAGTTAGAAAAACCAGACATTCAAGGAGAGGATCAGCGACAACGCCGCCGGCCTTCCTGCTTGCAGCAGCATCCGCCTCTGTTGTTTTCTTTTCCGGCTCACTTGTCATCGGCACTGGTATCGGCATCGGCAGAAACCACATTCAGGGTTTCCTGTAACCTTCCCATACTGGCAAGAACGGCAAACCGGGAGGCCAGCATTCTGTATTCCCCGTTCATAAAACCAAGCCTAGCATTAAACAAAGCATTGTCCGACTGCAAAAGCTGCAAGAGATTAACCCGCGCCCCTTCAAATTGAAGCTCATATATTTTGAACAAATCTTCATTGATCTTAAGCCGGTCTTTCTGAATTTTATTTTGCGTTTCCGCTGTATGTAAATCACTATAGGCAACAAGAATGCCGCGCTCTATCTGCCGTTCCGTTTCCGCCCTCTGTGCTTTACTTTCAAAATAACGCTGCTGCGTTTTACGCACCCGCGCTGTCTGTCCACCTGCGACAGAAAAATCCCAGTTCAAACGCACCAAAGCCTTAGCATCAATAGCTTCGCCGCCAATCTTGTCATCCTGATCGCGTTTCAAGTAGGAAACCTCGCCCGTCACATCCGGGTAATAAAACTGTTTCTCCGCTTCGCTATCATAAGACAGGGCTTGTGCCGTAGATAATGCCGCCTTCAAACTCGGGTGATTTTCTTTTGCAAAGGCAACGCCTTCTTCCCTATCATCCGGAACCACCTCCATTTGTGCCACCGGCTTTTCCATCGGGTCATCAGGCATATGACCGGAAATTTCGGCATATTCTACATTCGCAGACCGTAATTGCCCCTCTATGTCGGCCATCGTACTATCAAGCTGCGCTTTGATATCCAGCGCCTGCACAATCATCGTTTCGTCCGCCGCGCCTTCATCAACCATTTTCTGGATACGGCCCTGATAATCAGCAATTTTTTTATGGTGCTCTGTCAAGCTTGCCAAAGCCTCACGGCCGCGCATCACATCAAGATAAACCAGCACAGTGCGCAGCGCCAAATCTTCACGAACATCAACAATATTGTAATTGGCCGATTCGTGCCGCATTTGCGCCGCATCAACCCTGTTAAATGTCTCAAACCCATCAAAAATCGGCTGCGTTACCGTTACGGAGCCCTCCCAAAGGTGAGAGTAGGCACTATCGCGGGTAACCTGAAGTCCCCGGCTTGTGCTGTTGTCGCCAAAAACACGCCCCCGGCACCCCGCACGTTAACACTTGGAAAATGATCCGCCCATTGCTCCTTTTCTTCCTGAGTAAAAGCATCTCGATTAGCAATGGCCGCTTCAACACTGGGGTGATTATTCAAAGCAGACTCAACAGCCTGCCCCAATGTCTCTGCACGGCAAGGCGTGATCAGAAAACAAAGAGAAACAGCTAAAAACCCGGCATTTGCCAGCAAAGAATTTTTACTATAGGACATAATTTATCTGCGCAGATAATATAAAAGGATAAAGTAACGACTTATCACTTTGAATCTAAACAAGAACAGGCGTCAGCGCAAGTCTGTTCACACTAATTTTAACGTGCAAAGAACAAAAAGAACGAATTGAATAACCATAAAGGCTTCACAAAGGGGCTTCACAAAGCCTGAAATATGGGGCATCTTCATGCGGCAGGCATAATAGATGAAGGAATATATCCCGTGGCCCTTAAAATTGCCGTACCAAAGACAACCACAGCCAACGAAGCGCGCGTTGCCGCTTCACCGGAAACCGTAAAAAAACTCATAGATATGGGCTGCGAGGTCCGCATTGAAAGCGGTGCCGGTACAACGGCCTCCGTTACAGATGAGATGTTCAAAGAGGCCGGTGCTAAAATATCAAAAACAGCTGCAGAAACCTGCAAAGGCGCCAATATCGTTCTATCGGTTCAGCCTCCCAAAGAAAGTGAAATCGAGCTTTTGCCAAAAGGCTCCCTGCTGGTTTGCCTGATGAACCCTCACGATAATGGCCCTCTCATAGATAAACTGGCCAAAGCAGGCATTAACGTCTTTGCCATGGAACTGGTGCCGCGCATTACCCGCGCGCAAGCTATGGATGTTCTGTCATCGCAAGCAAACCTTGCCGGATATAAAGCGGTTCTGGATGCTGCCGAGCAGTTCGCCCGCGCCTTCCCCATGATGATGACGGCAGCGGGAACAGTTTCCCCGGCCAGAATTTTTGTTATGGGTGCCGGCGTTGCCGGACTGCAGGCCGTCGCCACAGCAAAAAGACTCGGCGCCATTGTCTCCGCCACTGACGTCCGCCCCGCATCCAAGGAGCAGGTCGAATCACTTGGTGGTTCCTTCGTTGCCGTAGAGGACGATGAATTCAAGGAAGCTGAAACCGCAGGCGGTTATGCCAAGGAAATGTCCGCTGCCTACAAGAAAAAACAGGCGGCACTAGTTGAAGAACATATCGCCAAGCAAGATATTGTCATCACGACCGCCCTCATCCCCGGCAGACCTGCGCCGAAGCTAATCTCGGAGAAAATGATTAAATCCATGAAACCGGGGTCTGTCATCGTGGATCTGGCGGTTGAACGCGGCGGAAACTCCGAATTATCAGAAGCCGGAAAGGTCGTAAAAAAACACGGCGTTACCATTGTAGGCCATAATAATGTGCCCAGCCGTATCGCGGCGAGTAGCGCGGCTTTATATGCCAAGAACCTCCTAAACCTTCTTAATATTCTTATCGACAAGGAAAGCGGCACCCTCACCATCGACTGGGAAGATGAAGTCGTTCAGGGAATCGCGCTCACCAAAGACGGTAAACTTATCCATCCGCAGTTCTCTTCAGCTAAAAAACCTGCGGCGAAGAAAACAACCAAATCAACAACGCCCGAAAAGCCAGAAACTTCTTCAAAGAAAGCGGCAAATTCAAAATAGGAACTAAAAATCATGGCTGATGACAACCAGACACTAACCGAAAACGCAGCAGAGCTTGCCAACCAGGCAAAAATACTCGCCGACCAGGCCGCCTCTATCGCCGTACAAGCCAGCGAAGCCGTTTCTGAAGTCGCCGGACATGGGGACGGATTTATTATTACCGGTCTGACCGTTTTTATTCTTGCCTGTTTTGTTGGCTACTACGTTGTCTGGCATGTAACACCGGCCCTGCACTCTCCGCTCATGGCTGTCACCAATGCTATTTCATCGGTCATTATTGTTGGAGCTCTTTTGGCTGTCGGCGCATCGGCGGCTGGCTTTGCCAAAATGTTGGGTTTTGCTGCCGTTATTCTGGCCTCAGTAAATATTTTCGGCGGCTTTATCGTTTCGCGCCGCATGCTGCATATGTTTAAGAAGAAGGTTTAAAAGCTAATGGCGGACAAAGAAAGCTTAAGAGACAAGTTCGAGTTGGCGGCTGATTATGATTGGGTTAAACAAAAATCCACAGAAGAACCCGGCTATACTTTTCCTTTCTTCATTGAGACCAGCAAACTCATCGAAAAATGGCCCGATGGCATATCTCCTAATTCATCTACTAATAACGACAGGCATTTTTATACGTTCAGAATGACTTACGAAGACCTTCGAAGAGTAGGGTCAATCCCTGATGTTAAAGCAATTACAATCAAATAGAAAAATAACAGGACACATTACATGACTGCACTTGCCCCCCTCGCTTATTTAGTCGCTGCCGTCTGTTTTATTATGGCGCTGCGCGGCCTGTCCCATCCCGAAACAGCCCGCAAGGGACTGACCTACGGTATAACCGGTATGGCTATTGCCGTTGTGGTTACGTTGATGAGACCGGACGTCTCATCCTATGGCTTGATTATTCTCGGCATCGCGATTGGCGGTAGCATTGGCACGGTTATTGCCAAAAAAATTGAGATGACCTCCCTGCCGGAACTAATCGCTGCGTTTCACTCTCTGGTTGGTCTGGCCGCTGTATGTGTTGCTGCTTCTGCCTTTTACAACCCGGAAGCCTATAACATCGGCACTTTCGGCGACATCAAATTTGTCAGCCTGATTGAAATGTCTCTGGGTGCAGCTATTGGTGCCATTACCTTCACAGGCTCCATTATCGCCTGGGGGAAGTTGCAAGGTACGATCTCCGGCAATCCGGTTACTTTTGCCGGACAACATAAGCTCAATGCTATTCTTGGCGGCGCGCTATTTTTACTTATGGCTATGCTTTGCGCTACCGGCGCCAGCTTCTATTTCTGGGCCATTATATTGCTCGCTTTTGCTCTTGGCGTTCTGATGATCATCCCGATTGGCGGCGCAGACATGCCGGTGATTGTCTCGATGCTAAACAGCTATTCCGGCTGGGCGGCGGCAGGCATCGGCTTTACACTGCACAATAACTTGCTGATCATTACCGGCGCTCTGGTTGGTTCAAGTGGCGCAATCTTGTCCTACATCATGTGCAAGGGCATGAACCGCTCCTTCATCAATGTTCTACTTGGCGGCTTTGGTGGCGATGCCGCAGAAGGTGGCGCAAGCAGAGATATGGGTGACCGACAAGCCAATCTTGGGGCGGCTGAAGATGCGGCTTACCTGATGAAAAACGCATCAAAAGTTATCATCGTTCCCGGTTATGGTATGGCTGTAGCGCAAGCACAACATGCCGTGCGCGAACTAGCAGACTCACTCAAGAAATTAGATGTCGAAGTGAAATACGCCATCCACCCGGTGGCGGGGCGTATGCCTGGCCATATGAATGTGCTGCTCGCTGAAGCTAATGTGCCTTATGACGAAGTGTTCGAGCTTGACGAAATCAATCGCGACTTTGCTCAAACTGAAGTGGTCTATGTGATCGGTGCCAATGACATCACCAACCCGGCAGCTAAAAATGACAGCGCGTCACCTATTTACGGCATGCCTGTGCTGGATGTTGAAGATTCGCAAACTGTTCTGTTTGTTAAACGCTCATTAGGTAGCGGTTACGCCGGGATCGACAACCCGCTCTTCTACGCCGACAACACCATGATGCTACTGGACGATGCCAAGAAAATGACCGAGGGCATTATCAAAGCACTGGAATAGTCAGCCTGCACATATTAGTATGCAGTCATGAATGAGACTCTGAACAATTCCCCGGACTTGGAAGAACGCTTTTTGATGCCGGAAGGTTGGCGCTGGCATAGCTTCAAAAATCAGCAAGGGCGCCAGATTCGCTTTGGTACGGTTGCTCCTGAAAGCCACATTCCGGATGCTGTTGTCATTGGCCTGCAAGGGCTGGGGGAATATACCGAGAAGTATTTTGAAGTGGCCCATACACTTCTTGGCCAGAACTTAAGCTTCTGGATGATCGACTGGCAGGGGCAAGGCAAATCGCACCGCCACCTCAAAGATCCTCACAAAAGACATTCCGGCAGTTTTGAAGATGACATAGCCGACTTACATTATTTTATCATGGAGTATGTAAAACATTCGGCGGTTCATCCCGATGTCGGCAGAATCCCGCTTGTTATGCTGGGGCATTCCATGGGAAGTAATATCGGCCTGCGTTATCTGCAGCAATATCCGGATGTATTTGCCTGCGCGGCTTTTACCTCCCCAATGATCGGTATCAACGCCGTCAAGAACGTACCAAACTGGCTCACGCTTGGTCTGAGCGCTACCCTGCGGGAAATAATGGATCAAGCCTATGTCGAGTTTGGCGGCAAAGGCTGGCACCCTGACATGCGCGACCACCCGCGCAAAGACATCCATTCCTCCGATCCCGTCCGAAAAGAGGTTCACAACGCCTGGTGCCTGCATGATGAAGCCTTGCAAGTCGGCAACATCACCTATGGCTGGCTGCATGAAGCCCTCTTATCCTGTAGCAAAGTACAAAAACAGGGGTTTTTGAACGATTTACAGACCCCCTGCCTATTTGCTCTCGCTGAAAAAGAAAAGCTGATCGACAATAATGTTGCCAAAAAAGTTATCGGTAGCATGCCTCATGCGGAATTATTAGAGCTACCGGACTCAAAACATGAGATACTTATGGAACGCGATAGTATTCGCGATGAGTTTTTTAAGGCCTTTGACGCACTATTGCAGGTTAATAATATCAAGGAAAAGTTGAAACCTTTTTAAAGAACGGGCACAATCTCCTCTTAAAAGATGAGGGAGAGACATACCATGACTGTAGAAGCTAAAGATTTTGACGATAACAGATTTGTTCGCCTGAGCGATCGCATTCTGTTTTGCCTTGAAATGGCCATCGAGCAAGAAGATGTAGAAATTGCCGAGGGCCTGGTTCGCGTGATGGAGCTCGCCATGACCCGCAATACAGGTGGCGGTGAGTTTATTGAACGCCGTGACTATCCGGCTGAAATTGAAGGTGCCATGAACAAACTTGGCGCAATCAAAGATAAACAGGGCTAGCCAATTAGCGTCAGCCACTCTTCTTCGCTGAGCACCGCCACCCCTAATTCCTGCGCTTTTTTAAGCTTGGAGCCTGCCTCAGCACCTGCAACCAGATAGTCTGTCTTTTGAGAGACGGCAGCCGAAACCTTGGCACCGAGAGATTCCGCCCGCGCCTTGGCTTCGGGGCGGGACATTTTCTCCAGCTTTCCTGTAAAAACAACAACTTTCCCAGCCACCGGACTGTCACCGGCAACCGGCCTGTCATACGCTTCTATGGACAGTTCTTTCTCAAGGCTGGCAAGAACATCCAGATTATGGGATTCCGCAAAAAATCCGCGTAAATCATCAGCTACGCCGGGGCCAACATCCTCAATCGCCAGTAAATCACTATAGGCCTCACTCTCGCTATCCTGCGCGGCCTTCATAGAGGCTATAAGCGTTGCCAGATCACTATAGTTCACGGCAAGCCTCTTGGCCGTGGCCTCTCCGACCTGCCGTATCCCCAGCGCATAGATAAAGCGATCAAAAGAAACACGCCGCCGCTCATTAATAGAGGCAAACAGATTCTCTACAGATTTCTCACCCCAGCCTTCCCATTCCTGCAATGGCGGCTGTAGCGCCTTGCTTTTCTCTTCCAGCCGGAAAATATCGGCCGGTGATTTAATCAGGCCCTTTTCCCAAAATAGCTGAATAATTTTATCGCCCAGCCCCTCAATATCAAAAGCCAGACGGCTGACAAAATGCTTAAGCCTTTCAACCGCCTGCGCGCTACAAACCAGCCCTCCGGTACAGCGGCGAATAACATCGCCCCCCTCGCGCAGTGTCTCTGAATCGCAAATCGGGCAGCGCTTCGGAAAAACAAAATCTGTTTCAGCACCCGTACGCTTATCTTCCAGCACCCTGACAATCTGCGGGATAACATCGCCCGCGCGCTGCACGACGACATGATCTCCGATTTTTACGCCCTTGCGCACTATTTCGTCCTCATTATGCAGCGTCGCATTGGATACAACCACGCCGCCCACCGTAATCGGCTCCAGCCGTGCCACCGGCGTTAAAGACCCGGTGCGCCCGACCTGAATATCAATATCACGTAAAATCGTCACCGCCTGCTCTGCCGGAAATTTATGCGCCGTTGCCCAGCGCGGAGAACGCGATACAAAGCCCAGCCTTTCTTGAAAATCCAGACGATTAACTTTGTAAACCACGCCATCAATCTCGTAAGGAAGTTCGGCGCGCTCATTCAGAATCATCTCATAGTGCGCCATAAGTTTAGCAGTATTCAGACAAAGCCCGGTGGGTTCGGCTTCCGCAAACCCCCACTGACTCAAAGCCTGTCTTATACCCCACTGGGTATTGGAAAATCTTTCACTTACCTCGCCCAGCGCATAACCAAAGAAATGAAGTTTCCTTTCCTTGGTTATCTCGATATTAAGCTGCCGAATACTCCCGGCGGCAGCATTGCGCGGATTAGCAAAAGGAGGTTTCCCGTCAGCTTCCTGCGCTTCATTCAATTTGGCAAAATCACCACGCCGCATATAAATCTCGCCGCGCACCTCTAAAAGATCAGGCGCATCGTCAGGTAGTGCTTGCGGTACATCTTTAATTGTCAAAACATTGGCCGTAATGTCCTCGCCTGTAGCCCCATCCCCGCGCGTGGCGGCTTGTATCAGTTTTCTGCCTTCATAACGCAGCGAACAGGACAGCCCGTCAATTTTCGGTTCGGCACTAATTTCAACAATGTCATCAGGTGATAGACTTAAAAACTTTCGCACCCGCTCCAGAAAATCGTCAACTTCTTCCTCGGAAAAAACATTAGAGAGCGAGAGCATAGGCACGGCATGTTTGATTTTTTTAAAACCCTTTGCAGGCGCCGCACCAACTTTTTGTGTCGGGCTGTCTTCTGTCACAAGTTCCGGGTAATCAGCTTCCAGCTTCTCCAGTTCCCGGCGCAGAGCATCGTAATCCGCGTCGGAGACTTCCGGCGCGTCGCTGCCATGATAAAGTTCGTCATGACGGGCGATCTCCGCCGCAAGCTTTCTGTGCCGCGCCCGCGCATCTTCAAGATTCATGTCAAACAAAGCTGAAGCACTCAAGTCCCGGTCTCCAGCAACTTATCCGCCGCCGCCCGGGCTTCCGCTGAAATCTCAGCGCCTGATAGCATGCGTGCTATTTCTTCGCGCCGATCCATGACTTCGCCCAGCGGAATCACCGTTGTTTTTACGTCCTTTGTGCCGTCTTTTAAAACGATCCAGTGATAGGCCGCCCGTGCCGCGACCTGCGGCGAATGGGTAACGACCAGTATCTGTTTGGAGAGTGCAAGCTTTGCCAGTCTCTCCCCGACAGCACTTGCGGTTGCACCGCCGATACCACTATCGACTTCGTCAAATATAAGGCTGCCCGCCGCGCCAATTTCCGCCAGCACGACTTTAAGCGCGAGCATAAAGCGCGCCATTTCCCCGCCTGAAGCAATTTTGTGCAACGGCCCCGGCGCGACTCCCGGATTGGTCGCGACAAGAAACCGCACACTATCCATACCTTGCGGCCCCCATGCATTTTCGTCCAGCGCTTCAACCTGCGTTACAAACTGCGCCTTTTCCAGCTTGAGCGGCGGCAATTCTTTGGCGACCAACTTATCCAGCTTTTGCGCGCATTTTTGCCGTTTTGCCCTGACCGCTTCACAAAACTTCATATAAAGCGCCCGCGCTTCTTCCGTCTGCTTAATAAGAGCTGCGAGCGTATCATCCTGCGCTTCGATCATGTTCAGTTGCCCGGCGAGATCATCCCGCACAGCAGACAGTTCATCGACGGTGCAATTATGTTTACGCGCCTGCCCGCGCAAGGCAAAAAGGCGGTCGTCAATATCCTCAAGAGAATATTCATTATTCTGCAAATCCGTGGACATGATCTGAATTTGCGCGAGCACTTCCTGAATCTCGGCACTGGCACGCCCCAGACCATCCATAAGAGGCTGCGCCTCCGCGCCGGCCTTCTCTAAAACCCGCCAACCTGTACCCATCGTGTTTTCTGCTTCTGACAAGCTTTCATAAGCGCCACTCAGGCTTTCCATGATTTGATCGCGCTTCATCAGTTTTTCGCGCAAAGATGCCAGCTTTCCTTCTTCGCCTTCTTTGGGTTCCAGCGCGTCAAGATCTTCCACGGCCTGCCGCAAATAAGCCTCATCCTGCCGTGCTTTTTCCATTTTTGCGCGCGCGGAAGCAAGGGAAACTTGCGCCTCTTTCCAGTCATTCCAAAGCCCAGCCAGCTTGCCCCCATCAATCCCGGCATATTCATCAACCATTGCGCGATGCGTCTTCGGGTCAAGAAGTCCCTGCGTTTCGAACTGGCCGTGAATTTCCACCAGCGTCTCGCCTACTTGTCGCAATAGACCGGCGCTAACGGGAAGGTCATTGATAAAAGCGCGGCTGCCGCCGTCGGCCTTCACAATGCGCCGCAGGATCAGCGCCTCTCCTTTTTCTATCGCGATATTTGAATTGTGCAAAATAGAGCAAACAGGGTGGTTATTGTTTATTTCAAAGGTCGCGCTCACGGACGCTTCTACCGTACCCTTACGCACAAGGCTCGATTCAGAACGTGCGCCCAGCGCCAGCCCCAGAGAATCCAGCAATATGGATTTTCCGGCACCGGTTTCCCCGGTCAGAGCGCAGAACCCGGACTCAAACCCGACAGAAAGCTGATCTATCAGAACAACATTTTTGATGGTCAACCCGGTAAGCATTTTTGCCTCTTCTAGTCCGGCTTAAACAGAGAGTCGACAGTTTTATCCAGCCAGTTTTGATTTTTAAGCAAGACAGCGCGCTGCTCTGTATCCAGCAACTTGTATGAACGCTCATACCATTTACTGCCCGGATAATTATGTCCCAGAACAGCGGCGACCTTTGTTGCTTCGCCTTTAAGGCCCAGCGTCATATAAGACTCGACCAGCCTGTGCAGCGCTTCGGCGACATGGGTTGTTGTCTCAAAATTCGTGACCACAACGCGGAAACGATTGATCGCCGCATTAATTTGCCCCCGGTTCATATAATAGCGCCCAATTTCCATTTCCTTACCGGCAAGATGGTCGAGCGTTAGGTCACGCTTGAAAATTGAATCGCGGGCATATTGGCTGTCAGGAAAGCGGCGGGTTAGAATGTCAAACGCATCCATCGCCTCTTCGGTCATCGCCTGATCGCGGGCAACATCAGAAATTTGCTCATAAAAAGACAGCGCCTTCAAATACAGCGCATAATCAACGTCCTTGTTACCGGGGTGCAGCTGAATAAAGCGCTCCAACGCCAGAATCGCCTCGTCATAGCGCAAATCTTTATAAGAGGAATAGGCCGCCATAAGCTCGGCCCGTGTCGCCCACTGAGAATAAGGGTGCTGGCGCTCGACTTCCTCAAAAAGCCGTGTTGCTTCCTTGTAATCCTTGGCATCAAGCGCCTTGGCCGCGCCCTCGTAAAGCGCTTCAACCGGCCTGTCTTCGCCCACTTCATTATCAATGGACTTGCCCGTTCCGCACCCTGAAAGCGCAAAACCGCCTAAAATAACCAATAATATGAGGAATCTGCTGCTCTTCATGCCCTATCCGTCCTTTTTCCTAATCTTCTTATTTAAACACCCCGGAGAGCGAAAGAAAGGACTATCTTGGTAAAATCCCCAGAGAAGAAGATAGACCAAAGCTAAACTGACGGGGAAGGCAGAGTAAAGTTCATCCGGTTTTTAGCCCTGCTCCATAATGTCGGAAAAAGCTCTTTATCCAGGGCTTTGAGTTGCTCCATCACCTCGTCTATGAGAGTTTTTTTATTCGTCCAATGCTCTTCAGCGCTCACACACTCATTTTCCAGACCAAGGCTACGCAGAGTTTCGTTCATATAGAGAGCCTCAGCCGCGCGGTTATCAAAATCAACAGGTTTGGATGATGTCGCTTTATCTGTTGAAGGGTGGTAAGCAGCCTCCCTTCCCGGCACACCTGTACGAAATAGCTTTTCATTCTCCTGCAACCCGTGATCTACTGGCAATTGCTCTTCACTTTCCCCTTTACGGAAGATTGGCATAGCGAGAATTGGCAAGCCTCGTGCTTTAAAATAAGCAGATAGGCTATCACAAGCGGAACGCCCTGATTTGTTATTTCCAGCAATATGATTATTTCCACATTGCTGCACAGCGATACTCGCATTATGGGCACCCGCAAAATCCATCATCATCCTGCCCATATTATGATTGCGCTCTCCCAAGCTGCTGGTGGAACGTTTTGCCCTATCTGTAAAACGAACAGCAAGGCGGCCATCACGCTGCAAATAACGAAAGAGAATATTTCTGGAGTGATCAGAATGGCTATACCCAAAAAAACCGGCCTCACACTGCAGAGCCAGAATTCCGTTGCGGTCCCGTTCCTGTAAACCGCTTTCTATCACCGGATCGTAACGTCGGTTCATTTTATTAAAGAACGTCCGGCTAAGCCTGTTATGAGGTAGCTCGTAACCCAAAACTATTTTTTGGCCGCTATCCGCCAGCCCGTTTAAAATCAGCATATGATGGACCTTGTGCGCCGGCACGGAATGAACTTCACCGGCGAGAACAATCAGTGGCGTATCGTGCAATCCCTGGCCATCCAGATCTTCCCGGCGCGCTAAAATAGTTGCTACGGCTTCGGTAGCACTACGCAGTATAGCCGCCGCATCCGCGTCAATCTCCACCTGCGTCATATTAATGTCAGCCAAAGTGCTGTAATTCATCAGATGAATATAGAAAATACTTGAAATTATGTCAATAAAATTAAACTAGGCGACAGCAACGACAGAAGCGCGGCTATCAGTGAGACCATAATCGCTAGCGACGTCGCCTTCATCCATGAAGACATCAACCATCACCCACGCGTCTTTTGTAGCAAAAAGCTTACGCAGAATGGCGTTATTCATAGAGTGACCAGGCTTATCAGCCTCATACGCCCCGAGAATTGGGCCACCGGCAAGGTAAAGATCGCCAATCGCGTCCAGCAGCTTGTGACGGATGAACTCGTCATCATAACGCAGACCGTCATCATTCAGGATTTTGTCATCATCCAGAACAATCGCATTTTCCAGCGATCCACCGAGTGCAAGGCCGTTAGCGCGCAGCGCCTCGACCTCATGCACAAAACCGAATGTGCGGGCATCAGCCAGACCATGGCGGAAGTTACCGTTCAAAAGCTTGATTTCATGATCCTGTTTACCAATGGACGGGTGATCAAAATCGATCCGGCCACCGAAGCGGCTCCCCGCGCAAGGCACAAGGCGGACAATCTTGCCGTCCTCTTCAATAGAAATTTCTTTCAGGATTTTTATCGCGCGGCGCGGCGCTTCCTGTACCTGCAAGCCAATTTCATCAATAGCTTCAACAAAAAGCGCAGCACTGCCATCCATCACCGGCACTTCCGGCCCGTCCAGCTCTATAACAACATTATCAACCTCGCAGCCGCGTAGAGCCGCCATTAAATGCTCAATTGTCCCGACCGTAACGCCATCCACATTGCCTATAACCGTGCAAAGACGGGTATCTACCACGCAATCCCAACGCGCCGGAACGACGTTATCGCGGTCCGTGACATCACTACGCACGAACACAATGCCGCTATCCGCCGCCGCAGGCTTTAAGCGCATAGAGACTTCCGCACCGGAATGGAGACCGATACCGTTAATGACTATGGTTGATGGCAATGTGTGTTGCATTATATAAAGAACGCCATATCTGTTTAATATAAAAATTAACCAATTATTAACCTCACTATACAGGAACTCTATTTTACAAAACAAATCACGCTTTATTGCGCTTTGTTACAAAGGTAACTAAAGCAAAAAAAAGTGGAGCCCGAAGGCTCCACTCTAGAAAATTAGCCACTTGTTAAGAGCAACTAATTGGCTTGGCGACGGAGGAAAGCCGGTATATCCAGTTCGTCTTCAGTTGTATCTTCCGCTTTCGGGACACTAATATCCAGACTACCTTGCGCCTCTTGTTGTGGCGCCCGTAATCCAGGCATGACCCCGCCTCCGGATGATGATCCTCCCGAAGAAGACTCACCTTGTTGATCTTCATGCTCTGTATGGTCATGAGACCGCAAAGGATTTGTAAAACGTTCAAACAAAGACGGTGTCTTTTTCTTCTGCGCGCCGCTACCAGGTACCGGCGGATTCAAATTTAGACCCGACCTTGTTACACTCTGCGCTGGCGGCTCAGACTGTTGTGGTCTTTGCGCAGCAAGCGGCGGCGCACCCAGAACAGGGCTAAAAACAGCCTCAGGACTAGCAACTACTTCAGGCTCCGCAGGCCTAGGCGGAATAAAAGAGTCTTTGTAAACAGCCCCTCTCAACGCGCCAGTCTGTGGTGATGGCTGCTGAGATTGCACTTGCTGTACTTGTTGCACTGGCTGCGTCACATTAACAGGCTCCGTCTCAAAAGCTTTTTGCTCGAACATCTCGCTTTCAGGCTCTTCCTGCTTTTTTGTTGCAGCGATCGCAGCAGCGTAACTCATGCCCGGTGCCGTTATCGGCCCTTGCGCAGGAATATTAGCCGAAACACCAGAAGAGACAGGCTCAGCCTTTGGCGCTACGACTTGCTCCTGCTTTTTTTCGCCGGCAAATGCGACCTCCGTATTTGGCTGCGCCCGCTCGAACTTACGTTCCTGCTGTTGCTGCCCGGTTACATTATTAACAACCGAGCTACCAAGCGGCCTGCCCATTCTTTGAGAATCAGCTTCAATACCCGTAGCAACGACAGAAACCCGCATAATACCTTCAAGCTGTTCATCAAAAGTCGAACCGAAGATAATATTGGCATTCGGATCAACTTCATCACGAATGCGGTTACAAGCTTCATCAACTTCGAACAACGTCATATCCGCGCCGCCAGTGACATTAATAATAACGCCGCGCGCGCCCTTCATGGAAACATCATCAAGAAGCGGATTGTTAATGGCGGATTCGGCGGCTTCAACAGCACGGCGCTCGCCTTCAGCGTCCCCCGTCCCCATCATAGCCTTACCCATTTCCAGCATAGCACTGCGAATATCTGCAAAATCCAGATTAATCAGACCCGGCATTACCATCAAATCAGTAACACCGCGCACACCGGATTGCAGAACCGAGTCAGCCATTTTAAAGGCCTCGGCAAATGTTGTTTTCTCATTAGCGACCCGAAATAAATTCTGGTTCGGTATGACAATCAGCGTATCCACATAACCCTGCATTTCTTCAATACCGGCATCCGCCATATTCATGCGGTGCGTACCTTCAAAATGAAACGGCTTTGTTACAACACCAACCGTCAGCACGCCCATTTCACGGCAAGCTTTGGCAATCACCGGCGCAGCGCCTGTGCCCGTACCACCCCCCATACCGGCGGTAATAAAAGCCATATTGGAACCTTCCAGATGCTGCATCACATCATCCAGCGTCTCTTCTGCGGCTGCGCGCCCAATTTCGGGTTTTGCACCGGCACCGAGGCCGCCAGTCACGGTAACACCGAGCTGGATTTTGCTTTCACTGAGCGAACCGTCCAGAGCTTGCGCATCGGTATTGCACACGACGAACTCGCAACCCTGAAGGCCGGAGCTAATCATATTATTAACGGCATTGCCGCCCGCTCCTCCAACACCGATAACGGTTATTTTGGGAGACAATTTTTGGACTTCTTTATGAGGTATTCTGACATTGATCATGATGGGATCCTCTGTGAGACAAGATATTTTGATTCTATTTATTTTGTAGCAATAAGGAAAGTGGCTGATTTTCGATTTCCGTGAGAAACACAGAAATGCGCGGGTATTTTTACTCTCCTTACTTTTATTTATGACTTCAAAATATTTAGCTAAACGACTCTAGCGATTCATAAATCCAAGTTTGACAAAGACAGGACGATTCGTGAAGCCCCGCAAAACAGTTATCTGTGGATAAGGTAGGTTTTATACACAAAAAATCAAGATAAGGGGTGATTAACGCCATTTTGTGGCTGTTGACAGTGATGTGTATAAGCGGTGGGAAGAATACAAATAGGGTTACCCTCCCTCGATCAAGTCGGGAGTAACGGCGAGGGAATTACCTTGCCTCCAAAAATTAAAATGGTCCCAAAGCGCCATAAGACCCGACTGCGTTTCACAATTAGAAACACAGAAAAAACTCAAAAGAAAAATAATAATTACAGCGGCCGCAATAAAAAAAACATAGTACCACCTGAAACGAAAACTGCCTTTTAATACGCCTGCCAGCCCGGCCGCCCAGAGTAAAAACCCGGCCATCGGACTCCTTGATATATCTTTTCCTTCTATCAAATAATCAGGATCAACCCAAAGGTCCGGAGGAACTTCTCTACCTTGAGCGTGATAGGCTTCCCTTTCCTGCGCCATCTCCCCAACAAGCGTTTGTCGCTCATCGGACACACCGATAACGACAATAAGATGGAGCACGGCGAGAATAAGCAACATTCCCGAGAATATAAGTCCGGCAATTTCCAGCTCTTTTATTTCCATGAACTACCAGTTATCACGCATCCAAAATTTAACCCGCTCGAACATATTGCCCGGCTCGACCTGCGCCACAATAGCGGCAGGCATCTCATCACTGCGCTCTGAAACATAGGTCAGCAGCCCCGCCGTCGTCGCGAAGGCCGGGCCGTTTACGGATTCCGCTAGCCCGTCAATACGGATAGGCCGCCCAAGCCGCACCTGCTTATCAAGAACCATTTGCCCGAGATCGCGCAAGCCCGGAAGCTGGCTCGCCCCGCCGGTCAAAATAACGCGCCGTCCGGCAAACTGGCCTGCGCCGCTATCATTCAATTTAGCGCGCGCCAGTTCCAGAATTTCCTCAAGACGCGGCTGGATAATTCCGACAAGCAATGAACGCGGCGCATGGTTCGGATGACTCTGTTGATCCTCGCCAATCTGCGGCACATCAATCAGTTCATTCTCATCCGCGCTGCTCGCCACCGCGCTACCATATAAAACCTTGAGCCGCTCGGCATCGCTAAGGGACGTGCTCAGGCCGCGCGCAATATCACTAGTCACATGCTGGCCGCCGACGGGAATAGCATCACAATAAACCAGCGCCCCGCCGTAAAAGACCGCGATCGACGTCACGCCGCCGCCCATATCAATAACAGTGCAGCCCAGGTCCATTTCATCCTCGACCAGGCTCGCCAGCCCCGCCGCATAACCGGCTTCACAGAGCGCGCCAATATCAAGATGGCTGCGCTCGATACAAGTGGCAATATTACGCAGCGCACTGGTATCGCCTGTGACCAGATGAATATCAACTTCAAGCACATCACCAAACATGCCGCGCGGCTCACGAATGCCGTTATTGCCATCAATTGTATAGGTGTTCGGAATGGTATGGATGAGTTCAAAATCACCACTCACAGCATTGCCCTGTGCTTTAGCCAAAGCGCGGCGCACATCATTATCAGTGACGTCCTGCCCGGAAATATCAACATCAACGGTAAAATTATGCGAGCGGGCATGGACGCCCGGTACATTAATAACGACCTCGCGCAGCGGGTAACCTTTCATCGCTTCCGCTGCCATATTCTCCGCCGCGTGCACGGTTTGGCGAATGGCGCCTTCCGCTGCGTTTAAATCAGTCACAGAACCCGCCTTGATACCTTGCGAGGCCTGATGCCCCACACCCAGAACTTCAAAATTTCCTTCATCGTCCACAATACGAGCAATAAAACAGGCGATCTTGCTGGAACCTATATCCAGCGCCGCAACGACCGATCCTTTTGGTTTTGACTTATGTTTCATATATTATTCCCCTTAAGCCCGGCCTTATATTCTTTTACCGCGCCAGGGCGAGTGCGCACGGTGATACGATCCGCTTCTCTCATATCGACAACAATCAAATCCTTTTCCAGCAGACCATCTTCTGCCTGCGCTTTGGCGAGCCGCCGCAGCGCCAGCCCCATATCATTTTCCGGCAGCTTGACCTTAATCCCGTTTTTGAGTTTCAAATCCCAGCGGCGCTCCCCGATCCAGATTGCTGCCTCTATTTTATCATTGATCAATGGCTCTACCGCCAAAAATGCGAGCAAGTCCGGCGCATGTTGCGGCGCGCTTTCCCCGACCAGAATAATCAAATCTTTGAATGGCTCAATCCGACGATCTGTTAATGTCACGCCCTCAGAATCAATAACGCGGATTTTCTTCTTGTTCTGCCACAACGCCACCGGCTTACGCTCCACAAGACCAATATAAATCGTACCGGGAAGACGCCGCTCGACATGGGCCTCCTTCACCCAGGCAATGCGCTCGATCAAACTTTTCGCATCTTTCGGATCAAAGGCAAAAATCGGGTCGCCGCGCTCGATATTAATAAGTGCTTTTAAAACATCGGCATCGCTATTGATACGGCCCTCAACTAAAATATTCTGCACGGCAAAGCCTGCATCTCCGGCCAGTTCGTATATTTTGTTCTGCGACCATGCGGCGCCGCGCGGGACAGCGCCGCTAATAAAAAGCCACGCCCCGAGCCATATCGCAAAAACACCAAACCCGAAAACCAGACCAAAACGCCGGGCCAGCGCCTTTACGCGCTCTGCTTTGCCATTTTTGGCGCGGCGGGCTTTGACGCTTTTCTTGGTTGTTGCTCTTTTTGTGTTTCTTGACCGTGACATTTTGCGGTTTCCACCAGCTGAGAACAAAGTTTGACGAATGACATGCCGTTATAGACGACCTGAGAAGGCCCGATTGAAGCGGCCGTTAAGCCGGGCTGGGTGTTGATCTCAAGAAAATAAAGACCACCGGCACCAGAAACGCTGTCATCATAACGGAAATCACAACGCGCCAGCCCCGCACACCCAATCCCATTATACACAGCTTCAGCATTTTTCAGAGCCAAATTATAAACATCTTCCGGAATTTTTGCAGGCAGAATAAGTTGCGTAGCGTCATCATGATATTTTGCTTCATAATCAAAAAAGCTTGTCTGTGAGACAATCTCCGTGACGGCCTGCGCCTTGCCATCAAGCACGGCCACGGTCAGCTCCCGCCCCGGAATATATTGCTCGACCATAACTTCTTCGCCAAACGCCCAGCTTTCAGCCTCTAAAGAGAGAGGATCGTCACTTGCCATCACAAGCCGCACACCAACGCTCGACCCTTCGCACGGCGGCTTGACCACATAAGGCGGCGCGATCACATGCCCGGACAGCACCTCCTCTATCTTGGCAATCACGCCATGCGGCACTTTAACACCAAAGCTTTCGGCCATGCGCTTGCAAAGCGGCTTGTCCATCCCGACCGAAGACGCCAGAACGCTCGAATGCGTATAGGGGATTTCAAGAATATCCAGCACGGCCTGAATCGTGCCGTCCTCACCGCCTTTGCCATGAAGATTGTTAAACACCACATCCGGTTTGGGAGTCAGGGACCGCGCCAAAAACCCAATATCTTTTTGAACATCAATGACTTCAACATCATAACCGCCTTCACGCAAAGCCGCCGCGACCTCAACACCTTTGGTCAAAGACACTTGCCGTTCCGCCGACCAGCCGCCGACCAGTAATGCTACTTTTTTGCTCATGTTAAAAGTTCCCCAATACGTTTGATTTCCCAGCGTAGCGCGATTCCGTGAGTTTCCGCAACGCGCTTACGTACTTCCTCCCCTAGATTTTCAAGGTCTTCCGCCGTGGCTGCGCCGGTGTTAATCATAAAATTACAGTGCTTTTCGCTCATCTGCGCGCCGCCGATTTTAAGTCCGCGTGCGCCCGCCTGATCTATAAGCTGCCAGACCTTTGTGTCCGTAGAAAGACCGGCTTGCGACAATTCTGTGACAGACGGATTGGCAAATGTGGAACCGCCGGTGCGCTCACGGATCGGCTGGCTCTCTTCGCGACGCTCTTTAATAGCCTGAATATGCGCCTTAATTTCTTCCGGGTCGCCTGCGCGTCCCTGAAATACAGCACCTGTGAAAATATAGTCCTCCGGCGTTGTTGTATGACGGTAAGCCATCCCCATATCATCTGGTGTCAAAACATGGATATTTCCCTGCCGATCAAGCGCCGTCGCCTCGGTCAAAACATCTTTGGTTTCGGTGCTATAGCACCCGGCATTCATCCGCAGCGCCCCGCCGATCGTGCCAGGAATGCCGCTGAAAAATTCGAGCCCCTCAATTCCGGCATCAGCAGCTTCCCTGGCCACACTAGCATCAAGCGCTAAGGCCCCGGCCTTTACAAGCGTACCTTCCGTTTCCACCAGCGCAAATTCTCGCGGCAACCTTATTGTGACCCCGCGCACGCCGCCATCACGAATGATGCAATTGGATATAACACCAAATATTTGAACAGGGACACCATCAGGTAACGCGCGCAAAAAATCCACGAGATCATCAATATCCGCAGGCTTGAACAGCACATCCGCCGTGCCTCCGGCCTTAAACCAGCCATTCATTCCCAGCGGCGCATTTTCAGTAATGCGCCCGCGCACGGAGGGAAAATCGTCTATTTCGTTTAATGCTGTTTTGTTCAACTTTCTACTTTCGTATTTTGACCCACAAGCCCTTGTTTTAAAATAACATTTACCAAATCATCCAGTTTGTTCGTCATTTTTTATTTTCCGGCGTCTTTTCCTTTTATTTCATACACTTAGCTACAAAACCACTGTATGATTATATTCCTATCCTGTAAAGTGTTTTTCACAGCAAAGGTCGCGGATCAGGTCCAGGATGACAAAGCACAAAGTTTATTCAGAGCAACAATATAGAAAATTCTATGTCATCCGCAAACCCCCATTTCAAAAAACTGTGGTTAACCGGAGGAAACAGCGGAGTTCAAATTGATAGCCCATAATTATCCATGATATACCATAGATATCCATGCTTGCCCGTACTGGGTGAGTTATGGTGTCCTCGCCGCTTCAGGACGGCGCTGTAATTGTTTGAAAACAAACGACTTTAGTGCCTAGAGCCTGAAAATTGAAACTTGGAATGAAAGGCGCAAGCAGGTCGTATGGCTCTGTTTTTGTCAACATATGCGAATAAAATCGACCGGAAAGGGCGCGTGTCCGTTCCGGCGTCTTTTCGCGTCGCGCTCAGCGATCAGGCGTTTCAGGGCATTGTCCTGTTCCGTTCCCATAGCCATATGTGTCTGGAAGGGTTCGGGCAAGCCTCCATGGAAGAGCTGAGCAACAGGCTGGATCATTTTGATTTGTTTTCTGCCGAGCAAGACGATATGGCGACAGCTATATTCGGCGAAGCGGTAGCGCTGCCCTTTGACGGTGACGGGCGCATTATCCTGCCCGCCGACCTGATTGATTTTGCAAAACTTGATGAACAGGCCGCTTTTGTCGGGCTGGGGAAAAAATTTCAAATATGGAGTCCAAGTGAGTTCGGGGCACGCCGCAATGAAGCGCGTAAAAATGTGAAGGATAAGGGTTTGACCCTACCGAAAGAGGTGGCGGCATGAGCGAAGCCCCTCATATCCCCGTGATGATCGACAATGTACTGGCGGCGCTAGAACCAAAAGACGGCGCGGTTTATGTTGACGGCACGTTCGGCGCGGGCGGTTACACAAAGGCCTTTCTTGACGCTGCCGATTGCACGGTCATTGCCATTGATCGCGACCAAACAGCAATTGAAAACGGCGCGGCGCTTAAAGATCAATATGGCGACCGGCTTGTGTTAACGCACGGACGTTTTAGTGATGCACTGGAACTTGCGCGCAATGCCGGGTTTGAATTTATTGACGGCTTTATTCTCGATGTCGGCGTGTCTTCGATGCAACTCGATCAAGCCGAGCGCGGTTTTTCCTTCCGCTTTAATGGGCCACTTGATATGCGCATGGATCAAAATAGTGACGGACAAAGCGCGGCGGATCTTGTGAACGAGCTACCGGAAGAAGATCTCGCCAACCTTATTTACCGCTTTGGCGATGAACGAAAATCAAGACGTATCGCCAAAGAGATCGTAAAACAACGCGCTGAGGAGCGTATTGAAACCACAGGCCGTCTGGCCAGCATCATTCGCTCGGTTGTGCCCAAGTCAAAGAAAGATTCCATTGACCCGGCAACGCGCACTTTTCAGGCGCTACGTATTGCGGTGAATAGCGAAATCAGCGAAATAAATAAAGCGCTCTGCGCGGCAGAAACGCTTTTAAAGCCCGGCGGAAAGTTAATTGTCGTCTCGTTCCATTCGCTAGAAGATACGCCTGTTAAAAAGTTTATGCGCGCGCGCGCCGGACAGGAAAGCAAAGGCTCGCGCCATCTTCCTCACATAGAAGCCGAAGATAACTGGACATTTACTCTACCATCCAAAAAGGCCCTTTTCCCTTCAGAGGACGAGGCCAATACCAACCCCCGTGCACGGTCGGCGCGCATGCGCGTCGCCATCCGCACAGACTCTCCCCCCTGGAATACCGACACCAGCACTGAAATAAACGCGGGAGGATATGGATGAAGCTGTTTAAGCTTTCCACATTACTCCCGATTGCCGGCGCCATTGCGGCCGGTGCCCTGCTGTTCTGGACATCGCAAAATGTGCAACAGTCGGAAAACGCACTCCGTAGCTTACAAAAGTCGGTAAAAAGCGAAGAGCAAACGATCCGTGTTTTGCACGCCGAGTGGGATTATTTGAACCGCCCTGACCGGCTGGAAGAATTGGCTGCCCGTCACCTTGGTGTCTCTTTATCATCGTCTGCGGCCTTTAGTGTTTCGGATGATTTATCGGCGCTGCCTGATCTGCTTATCCCTGTATTACCGCGACGCAAACCGCAAATGGAAGCGCAGCCTATTATGTTGCGCTCATCAAGCTTTAACGCGCTTTTGGAAGAAATGAACAAAGAAGGGGGCAAGCATGAGTAAAGCGCCCATCTTCGCCAAAAAATCCATACGAATAAAAGGGACGCGCCATGCTGCGCTGGACAAAGCGCGGAGACGCATGACACTGATAAGCGGTGTCTTTATTTTAACATACATTCTCATTGGCGCGCGAGTGTTTGACCTCTCCATCATACAGGGGCGCTTGCAACAGAATGACGGCAATGAAAAATTTGTTAGCGCGAAAACATCGGACCATTTCCGTGGCAATATTGTTGACCGTAATGGCGTTATTCTCGCGACCTCTCTGGAAACAGCGTCATTATATGCCGACCCGTCTTTGATTTCCGATCCCGCAAAAACGGCCAAAGAATTATCCGTGATGTTCTCCGATTTGGTTTACGGGGACGCCCTGCAAAAGCTGCAAAAGAAAGGCCGTTTTGTCTGGATCAAGCGCAGCCTGACACCAGCGCAGCAATATCAGGTTTTAGAGCTTGGGCATCCGGGGCTTGATTTTAAAACAGAGCGCAGCCGGATTTATCCGCAAGGCGCTATGGCCTCTCACATTGTCGGCTACACTGATACTGACGGTAACGGAATTGCCGGGATAGAGCGCAGCTTTGATAAGTTCCTGCAACAAGGCGGTGAAGCGCTACCCCTGACCCTTGATATAAGAGTGCAACATATTCTGCGCCGCGCACTGGAAAATGCCGTAGACACATATACCGCAAAAGCCGGGGCCGGTGTGGTTGTTGATATTGCCAGCGGCGAAATTCTGGCGGCGGTATCCCTGCCCGATTTTGATCCGCACAACCGTAGCAAAGCCAGCGCAAAATCGTTCTTTAACAACTTAACGCTCGGCGTTTATGAACTCGGCTCAACCTTCAAAATATTCTCAACGGCGGCGCTGCTGGAAACACAGAATGTAAAAATGGGGCACAAATTCGATGCCCGTAAGCCGCTCAAGCGCGGACGTCATACTATTTCCGATTACCACGCAGAAAAGCGTAAATTAACGGTGCCGGAAGTTTTCATGTTCTCTTCCAATATTGGCGCGGCGCTCATGGGGGAAATGGTCGGTACTGAGTCTCTCAAAAACTTCTATGAAGACCTTGGCCTTATGGAGCCGCTAAAACTGGAAATAGAAGAAATCGGCACGCCGCTTGTGCCAAAGACATGGCGCGACATTAATACGCTCACCGCATCCTATGGTCACGGCATTGCCGTTAGTCCGTTGCAAATGGTCATGGCGGCCAGTTCTATCATCAGCGGCGGGTTATGGGTTCCGCCCACTCTTATTTCAGGCGGTAACAATAAGGCAAAAGAGTCACAAAACAGCGCCGATATTCGCATAGTTTCGCCACAAACAGCACACAGAATGCGCCAGCTTTTAAGACTCGTTGTGACGGACGGTACAGGCAAAAATGCTGCCGTGCCCGGTTACAGCGTTGGCGGCAAAACAGGCACCGCCGAAAAAATCGGTAAAAAAGGCTATGACCGCAAGCGCCTGATTTCTTCCTTCCTCGGATTTTTTCCAATGGAAGAGCCGCGCTACGCCGTATTTGTCATGGTTGACGAACCACAAGGAACGAAAGCCAGCTTTGGATATGCCACAGGCGGATGGGTCGCAGCACCCGCCGTAGGAAATATTATCGCGGCAATGGGGCCGCTTTTAGGGATTAAGCCGCAAAACATAGAACCGGAACATGATATGGCCGCGTCACTAAAACGACATGTAAGTTTTGAGGGGGATCAAAATGCATCTCACTAAACTAGCAGAAACATATGCGGGTGATTTTGATCCCGAGATTAAGGGGCTAACGCAGGACAGCCGCAAGGTGCGTGAAGGCTGGCTATTTGCAGCGCTGCCCGGCGCCAAACGTGACGGACGGCAATATATTGACGAAGCCCTCAATCTCGGCGCTGTTGCGATCCTGACAACACCGAACATAAAACTAGAAGAAAAAATCGCCCTTGTTACCGATGAAAACCCGCGTAGGCAACTGGCCAAAATAGCAGCGGCCTTTTATAAGTCACAGCCAGAGATCACGGTTGCTGTAACAGGAACAAACGGTAAAACATCCACGGTTCATTTCGCGCAGCAGCTCTGGCAGGCGATGGGGCTTAAGGCCGCCAGCATGGGGACACTATCAGGCCCCCTGACAACGCTTGACCCGGTCTCCTTACATGAAAAACTCGCGGATTTGGCCGCCTCAGGCGTAACACATCTGGCGATGGAAGCCTCCAGTCACGGGCTTCATCAAAACAGGCTGGACGGCGTGAAAGCCAGCGCCGCCGGGTTTACAAATTTATCGCACGATCATCTCGATTATCACAAAGACATGGAAGACTATTTAATTGCCAAGGCTCATCTATTTGCAGAAATTCTGCAAGAGGGCGGCGTTGCTGTTCTCAATGCCGATGCTCCTGAATTTGATGGGCTGGCAGAGCGCGTCACAGACAGAGAGTGCCGGGTCTTGTCTTATGGCCACAAGTCTAGTGATATTGTTTTAAAATCTGTTACGCCGACAGAACGAGGACAAAAAGTAGAGATAAATGTAGATGAGAAGCCTTACACGCTGGATATTCCGTTGGTCGGCGAATTCCAGATTATGAACGCTCTTTGTGCTCTGGGGCTGGTCATGGCCGAAGACCCTGACGACCAAACCCGCACGGCAGAGATTATAAACCACCTTGAAAACCTGACCGGCGTTCCGGGGCGGCTGGAGCTTGTCCCCGGTCATCCACGCGGCGCTGTCTATGTTGATTACGCGCACACACCCGATGCACTGGAAAATATTTTAAAGGCACTGCGCCCTCATACAAAAGAGCGTCTGATTTGCCTTATAGGCTGCGGCGGCGATCGCGATGCGGGCAAGCGCCCGGTGATGGGGCGCATTGCGGCAGAGCTTTCCGACCTCACCATTATTACAGATGACAATCCGCGCAGCGAAAACCCGGCGGACATCAGAGCGCAAATGATGAACGCGGCATCAGGGGCCAAAGAAATTGGAGGCCGGCGCGAAGCCATTACATGGGCCGTCGAAGAAACAGGAAATGGCGACGTTCTTGTTATCGCCGGCAAAGGCCATGAACAAGGACAGACTATCGGCAATAAAGTTGAACCTTTTGATGATGTAAAAGAAGCGAAGAAAGCGATGGGGCTAAAAACATGACGACCACGTCAAATATTATCTGGACCTCCAGCAACGCTGCAAAAGCCACGGGAGGGCACTCCGCCAGAGAGTGGTCAGCGACATCGGTGTCGATTGATACCCGCAGCCTCAAAGGCGGCGAGCTGTTTGTTGCGCTGGAAGGTGAACGTGGTGACGGTCATGATTTTGTGGCCGATGCCCTACGCAAAGGCGCAGCTGCCGCTATGGTTTCGCATATACCTGCGGGCATGGATGAAAATGAGTCCCTTCTTATCGTTGACGACACGCTGGAAGCATTAAAAGATTTGGGACAAGCCGCACGCCATCGCACCGGCGCTAAAATTATTGCCGTCACAGGATCTGTTGGAAAAACAGGCACCAAGGAAATGTTATCGCTTGCTTGCAGCGCTCTGGGGCAAACCCATGCCAGCATCGCGTCCTATAATAACCATTGGGGCGTGCCTTATACGCTCGCCAACATGCATGAAGGCAATGATTACGGCATATTTGAGGTTGGTATGAATCATCCCGGTGAAATAACGCCGCTGACAAAGCAAGTCAAACCGGACATTGCTATTATCACGACAGTTGCCGCTGTGCATATGGAGCATTTTGAATCGCTCGAACAAATCGCCGCCGCCAAAGCCGAAATATTTGACGGTATGAATCATAACGGCACCGCCATTCTTAACCATGACAATGAGTGTTTCTCTTACCTCAAAGCCAGCGCAGAAACAGCAGGCGTAAAAGTTCTGTCTTTTGGTGAAAGCGGCGATGCCGATGCACGGCTGCTGGATTGTCTGGAGGCCGTGAATGGCTCTCGCGTAAAAGCCAAAATTATCGACGAAGAAATATCTTTTTCTCTGCAAGTGCCGGGACGCCATATTGTTTATAATGCCATGGCGGCGCTTTTAGCGGTCAAAGCATCTGGCGGCGACCTGCAAACAGCCGCCAAAGCGCTGGAGAAATTTGAAGGCGTCTCCGGACGCGGCAAGCGCGAATATCTGGACGTAGGGGATTCGAACAATCCAGTCACACTGATTGATGAAAGCTATAACGCCTCTCCCATTGCTATGAATGCGGCCTTTAAGGTACTGGCCCTAATTGACCCGGGGCGCGGCGGTAAACGGATCGCTGTGCTAGGCGATATGTATGAGCTCGGCAAACAGGCGCCAAAATACCATGAAGAGTTATCCTTGCCATTACAGGCAGCGGATGTTCAACTCGTTTATACTTGCGGATCATTGATGAAGAATCTACATAATGCCTTGCCGCAGGATTTACGTGGCGAGCACCGGGATGACAGTGCTGATATGGCCGAAATTGTGCCAGACGTTTTAAGCCCCGGCGATGTGATAATGGTAAAGGGATCACGCGGCGGCGGCGAAAAACCGCGCATGCAGGTTGTTGTTGAAGCTTTGCGTGCCCTACCGAAAAAGATAAAACAGAAAAAGAGCGAAGAACCGGAACATGTTATATAATTTACTAGCGCCGCTAGGCGACGACATACTTTTCTTTAACCTGTTCCGGTACCTGACATTCCGGGGCGGAGCGGCGGTTATGACCGCGCTTGTTATTTGCTTTATTATCGGACCGGGCATGATCCGCTGGCTAAAATCAAAACAGGCGGGCGCCAGCAATGTGCGCGAATATCTGGAAGAGGCGCATATTGCCAAAGTCGGAACGCCGACCATGGGCGGGCTGATGCTTTTAATCTCTGTAACAATCAGCACCTTGTTATGGGCAGATTTAAGCAACCCGTTTATCTGGTACGCTATCATGGTCATGGTCGGCTACGGCTTGATCGGTTTTGCAGATGATTATCTAAAACTCACCAATAAAAACTCAAAAGGACTGTCCGGAAAATTAAAACTTCTGGCGCAAATTATTATCGGGTCAGTGGCAACAATCGGCATTATGGCGGCGCTACCGGGTGAAATAAGCAGCCACGTCGCGATACCGTTTTTCAAAGATATGTTTATAAATTTATCGTGGTTCTTTGTCCCTTGGGCACTCATCGTAATGGTCGGGGCATCCAATGCCGTGAATTTAACCGACGGACTCGACGGACTGGCGATTGTTCCGGTTGCCATTGCGGCGGCCTGTTTCGGGCTAATCTGCTACCTTGTCGGCAATGCCGTGTTTTCTGAATATCTTCACATCCCCTTTGTACCGGGAACGGGCGAGCTGGCAATCTTATGCGGCGCACTGGTCGGGGCGGCGATGGGGTTTTTGTGGTTCAACGCACCGCCGGCGATGGTCTTTATGGGCGACACCGGGTCACTCGCCATGGGCGGGGTTCTCGGCGCTATCTCTGTGATTACAAAGCATGAGCTGGTACTGGCAATTATCGGCGGGCTGTTCGTACTGGAAACGGTGTCTGTTATTGTGCAGGTCGCGTCCTTCAAACTCACCGGCAAGCGCGTTTTCGCCATGGCGCCACTGCACCACCATTTTGAAAAGAAAGGCTGGTCGGAGCCGACAATCGTGATTAGATTTTGGATCATCGCGGTGATACTGGCTCTGATCGGGCTTTCAACATTAAAGCTAAGATGATTGACGTATCAAAATTTGTAGAAACTCTAAACAGCAAGCCTGTGGCCGTGTTCGGCCTTGGCGTTTCTAATCTTGCCGCTATCAAGGCGCTGACGAAAGCAGGCGCAAGCATTATCGCATGGGACGACAACGAGGAATGCAGAGGTAAAGTTGATGTCCCTCTTAAAGATCTGGCGCAGGAAGATTTCTCAAACTATGCCTGCCTTGTTCTCGCGCCGGGGGTAAAGCCCGAACACCCTGTTGTGCAAAAAGCGCGAGAGGCGGGCATTGAAGTGATGTGCGATCTGGAAATTCTTCACCGTTGCAACCATGGCCGCAAAGTAATCGGTATTACCGGTACAAACGGCAAATCAACAACCACGGCGCTGATCGGACATATTTTAAAGGCTCCGATTGGCGGCAATATCGGCACAGCGGCGCTGGATCTGGACATTGAAGAGGCTAGCGCTATCGTACTAGAAATTTCTTCTTTTCAAGCTGATCTATGCCCCACATTTGCGCCGGACATCGCAGTGCATCTAAATCTATCGTCCGACCATATTGACCATCACGGCACGATGGAAAATTATAGCGCGGCTAAAATGAAACTCTTTCGCGGAGCGGGAGATGCGATCATCGGCGTGGATGATGATGCCTCTCAAAGAATATATGAAGCCGTCAAAGAAACCGGCGAACGTAAATGTTTTCCCATTTCCGCCGACGATGACATAGTCGCCTCTCTGGATATTTCAGCGCTACCCGGCGCTCATAACCGGCAAAATGCCGCCGCGGCCTTTGCTGTCGCAAAAATTATGGGACTGAAGCCGGAAACCATTATGGCAGAAATAAAAACATTCCCTGGATTAAAACACCGGCAATATCTGGTACGAACAACTGGCGGCGCTGCCTATATCAATGACAGCAAAGCCACAAATGCCGACGCTGCGGGAAGAGCGCTGGCCTGCTATAGCGATATTTACTGGATTGCCGGAGGGCGCGCCAAAACAGGTGGGCTGAAAGGGCTGGAGCCTTATACAAAAAGCATTCGCCACGCTTTTTTAATCGGCGAAGCCATGAATGATTTTTCCATGTGGCTGGATAATCAAGGCGTAAAACATACAGAATGTGGTACATTGGACAAAGCCGTAACAGCTGCGGCGCAGATGGCAGACGCAGGATCTACAATTTTACTCTCCCCGGCCTGCGCCTCCTTTGACCAGTTCAAAAACTTTGAGGAGCGCGGCGATGTCTTTACCGCGCTTGTTAATAACCTGAAGGACGAAGCGGCATGAGCGCTTTATTTTCCCGCACAGATCAATCCGCCTTCGGGCGCTGGTGGTGGACGGTGGACCGCAGCCTGTTGGCCGCGCTTTTAACCCTGATTGTTTTTGGCATTGTACTAATTGCCGCCGCTAGTCCGCCGGTCGCGGAGCGGATAGGTCTGGACCAGTACCATTTTATTAAGCGTCATTTTGTCATACTCGTCCCGGCGATGATTATTATGGTCAGTGTATCATTTTTAAGCCCGCGCAATATATGGCGGCTGGCGAGTATTGTTTTGGTCGGCAGTATAGCGGCTTTGATTATTGTCCTGTTTACCGGCACCGAGATAAAAGGCGCACAACGCTGGATTCATCTGCCGGGTTTTTCCCTGCAGCCCAGCGAGTTTGTAAAACCGGCCTTTGCCGTGGTCGCTGCATGGCTAATCGCCCGGCAAAAGGAACAGCTTAACTTTCCGGGCTGGCGCATTGCCGGCGGGATATTCCTGCTTATCATCACATTGCTTCTATTGCAGCCGGATCTGGGCATGAGCTTTGTCATGGGGTGCATCTATGGCGCGCTTATATTTCTTGCCGGATTTCCTCTCTGGATTGTTCTGGCTATGGGAGCCATCGGAATAATCGGATTAGTGGCCAGCTACTTTGTTTTCGATCATGTCAGCAGCCGTATCGACCGTTTCCTTGATCCTGCGAGCGGTGACAGCTATCAGGTACAAAAAGCGCTCGAAGCCTTTCAAAATGGCGGCTGGTTCGGCACCGGACCGGGGCAAGGCACGGTAAAGCTTCATTTGCCCGATGCCCACGCCGATTTTATTTTTGCTGTGGCAGGAGAAGAACTGGGTCTTATTTTTGTGGCTGTGCTAGTGATGCTGTTTGGTTTTATCCTGCTGCGCGGCTTAAATCGCGTCATGGACAACAATGATATGTTTGCCGTACTGGCCGTAGGCGGTCTTTTGACGATGTTTGGCATGCAGGCTTTAATTCACATGGGATCGTCCGTCCATCTTTTACCCGCCAAAGGCATGACACTGCCCTTTGTTAGCTATGGCGGATCATCCCTCTTGGCAATCTCGTGGACAATGGGTATGGTGCTGGCCTTAACAAGGCGACAAACGAGGTCATCAGTTGCCAAGGGTAGCTCCCTATCAAAATCAAAACGGGCCTATAACACGGAAAAAGCATGAACAGAGACTCTAAACTTATTTTACTCAGCGCAGGCGGCACAGGAGGCCATATGTTCCCGGCAGCCGCGCTGGCGCATGACCTTGTTTCCAGAGGCCATACAGTTGCGCTCGTTACCGATCAGCGCGGTAAAAAATTCAGCTCCATTTTCGGGGACATCAAAATCCACACTATTCAGGCAGGTACGCTAGGAGCCGGGCTTTTAAACAAGATAAAAGGCGCGTCCGCCCTGGGGGTCGGCATGGTGCAAGCACACCGGCTGGTAGAAAACCTGAACCCTTCCGTTGTCGTCGGATTTGGTGGCTACCCTTCCGTTCCAGCCGTTTACGCTGCCCAGCGCAAAAAAATACCAACAGTTATTCACGAACAAAATGCCATACTGGGCCGCGCCAATGTTTTTCTTGCCCCCAAAGCAGACAGGATTGCGCTCTCCCACCCCCATGCCGTAGGGCTGGAGGAGGCCGATGCCGTGCGCGCCGTTATTACGGGCAATCCTGTGAGTGAAGCCATTGCCGCGCTTTACGCCAAACCTTACCCAGCGGTGCAAACAGACGGGCCTTTAAAGATCGCTGTGATCGGCGGCTCTCTAGGCGCACATGTGTTTGCCAAAGTACTTCCCAGCGCTTTTGGCAGGCTTTCAGCGATCTATAAAGCCCGGCTTGAGATTGTCCAGCAATGCCGCGAAGAAGACCTGGAACAAGTGCGCACCGACTACGAAAAAGCCGGCATTAAAGCGCGGCTCTCCGCATTTTTTGATGATATACCGCAAATTCTGACAGAAACGCATCTTGTAATCTCGCGCTCCGGCGCCAGTACAGTGGCCGAAGTCACAACAGCAGGACGACCTGCGATTTTTGTGCCCTACCCGCACCACAAAGACCAGCAACAAAAAATTAATGCCGATGCCGTCGCTGATGCAAACGGGGCCTGGGTTATGACGCAAGAAGGCTTCACAGAAGAAGCTTTGCTTGCAAGAGTTGAGACTTTCTTGCAAAATCCCGAGACGTTGTTCCGCGCCGCAGAAAGTTCGCGGAGCTGCGCCAGACCTGATGCCGCCCGGCGGCTGGGAAATCTGGTCACTGCCATTGCCGCAGGATGGGACAAAAACGCCTCACGCGGCTTTGACCTGACGCAAGGGCGTGAAGGATAAATTTAATAAACGCTAAGGACGCAAAGTCGCGCAAAGTAAAGCGTGGGTTTCACCAAGGGCAATGTAAAAACTTTGCGTCCTTAGCGTACTTTGCGTTTAGAAATATTTCACGCGCTAAAGCGCGCTTTTAAAAAGGACACTTAGATGAGGATAATGCCCCTTGATATAGGCACAATTCATTTCGTCGGGATCGGCGGGATCGGCATGAGTGGCATTGCCGAGGTGCTACATGAAATGGGTTATAGCGTACAGGGTTCAGACCGTGCCAAAGGGCCGAATGTTACGCGCCTGCAGAACAAAACCATTAAAGTTTTCGCCGGACATGAGGCCGCCAACATAGATGATGCTGCCGTGGTTGTTGTGTCCTCGGCGATCAAAAAAGACAATCCGGAATTAGTGGCCGCGCGGCAACGCAAGCTCCCCGTCGTGCGCCGCGCCGAGATGCTGGCCGAGCTCATGCGCCTGAAATGGGCGATTGCGATTGGCGGCACCCACGGTAAAACCACCACTACATCCATGGTTGGCGCGATGCTGGAAGAGGGCGGACTGGAAAACGGCAAGCTCGACCCGACCGTCATCAATGGCGGCATCGTCAATCGCTACGGCACCAATACGCGGCTAGGCAAAGGCGAATGGATGGTGGTTGAATCAGATGAAAGCGACGGCACCTTTACGCGCCTGCCCGCGACGGTGGCGGTCATTACCAATATCGACCCCGAACATATGGAGCATTACGGCAGCTTCGATGCCGTGCGCGCTGCCTATACACAGTTCATTGAGAATATTCCGTTTTACGGTTTTGCCGTGCTCTGTTCCGACCACCCGGAAGTACAGGCGCTTAGCGCAGAGATATCAGACCGGCGGGTTATCACCTACGGCTTTAATCCGCAGGCGGCTGTGCGAGCCACTAATCTGCGACATAGCGCGGAAGGCTGTACCTTCGATGTCGAATTTGAGAACTCTACGTTGCGCGATGTCTATCTTTCTATGCCAGGGGAGCATAACGTACAAAATGCACTGGCCGCTCTAGCGATTGCACAAGAACTACATATTGCGCCGCCGCTAATGAAAAAAGCGCTGGAGAATTTTTCAGGGGTAAAGCGCCGCTTCACCAAAACCGGGGAGACTGGCGGCATTACCGTGATTGATGATTATGGTCATCATCCGGTTGAGATTGCCGCTGTCCTGAAAACAGCGCGGCAGATCACACAAGAAAAACAAGGGCGCGTTATCGCCGTGATGCAGCCGCACCGCTATTCACGCCTGTCTGATTTGTTTGAAGAATTCTGCACCTGCTTTAATGATGCCGATATTGTGATTGTTGCCGATGTCTATGAAGCAGGCGAGCAGCCTATCGAAAATATAGACAAAGAAAACCTCGCCGAGGGCATCCGCAAATGCGGCCACCGCGATGTAAGAACCCTGGAAACTGCCGAAAACCTGCCGCAACTTATCTCTGAAATAGCGCAGGAACATGATTTCGTCATTTGTCTCGGCGCCGGGGATATTACAAAATGGGCGAATGCTTTGCCGGAAGATCTGGAGAAGGTTTTCAAAACCGCAAACCCTAGCGTAACACGCACGGCATAAGGGTTTTTATACGAAACAACGCCTCTAACCTCTTTAAAAATATAACAAATTATGAAAAAAGACTTGCGTTTCTTTTTTTGTTATGTTAAACATTTATCCGTTCGTGAAACGGACAAGACTAAAAAACGAAACTAAATATGTGTGTGACATATTGTATAAACAAATGTGTGTGGGGAGAACTCTCATGTTAGCAATTGCACTATTGCTGGTGCTGGCCGTAAATGGCGGGCTGTTTGCAGGCACTATTCTGCATTCGGCATACCAAACCGCTAAATTCGACCAGTTGCTCGGCTTTGCTCAAAAATTGTGGTCCGTGCCTTTTATTTCATAAAAGGCGAGACCACACCTAAACAAGAGAAGCCAGCCGTTAACGCGGCTGGTTTTTTAATGGTTGTGCAGATTCCTGAGGAGGAGCGCGATTTTTAATATCATCTCCCTGAGCGTCATTGCTATTAAGGGCAAAAGCCAGAGCACCAGTAGCAGCCAGTACACTAAAAATTGCCAAATACGGCTTAAAATTCTTATTCTTAATAGTATCAGCAGCCTGTTCAGCCAGCTCCGTACCAACCCTAACAAACGCGCTGGCAAGAAACACAATAAAGCTGGAAGCGCTCACAGATCTGGTAGCAGCATTAATGACAGCAGGGTCAACATCGAGGCCAAAAGCGTAACCAGCCGCAGAAAATCCACTTGCAACAACGGCAAAAACAAAAGTAAGACTAGAGGTAAAAGCAGACATGGAGCTAAAGTTGCTTATACTGTCAGATAACTTAGACATTGAAAACCCTCTCTATATTTCACAATAATTGTGTATATCAATGCATGGCTACATAGCTATGGGGTTAGCTTCCCTATGGTTTTCAAGATTTCTCTTTTTAGTTTATCTGGTTCATTAACCGCGTCTTCCGCTTCCCTGAGCAGTTTTTGAATTCCCGGATGCCTGCACACGTGCAGCGGCGTCTTGTCGTCTTTGTTCCGCAAATTAACATCAGCGCCTTTGGCGATCAAAGCGGCGACGATCTTTTCGCAACCCTTCCGGGCGGCCCGGTGCAGCGGCGTATCGCCGTCTTTGTTCCGCGCATTAACATCAGCACCCTTGGCGATCAAAGCGGAGGGGATCTCCTCAAGGTACAATTCTACAACCAAGTGCAGCGGCGTGTTGCCGTCTTCGTCCGACACATTAACATTAGCGCCCTTGGCGATCAAAACGGCGGCGATCCTTGTAGTGCCCTCTTTGATGGCCAAGTGCAGCGGCGTGTCGCCGTCTTCGGTTCGCGCATTAACATCGGCACCTTCGGCGATCAAAGCAGTGGTGATCTTCTCACTGTACCGTCTGGCAACCTGATGCAACGGCGTTCTGCCATGATAGCTCTGCACATTAACATCAGCACCCTTGGCAATCAAAGCGGCGACGATCTCTTCATAACTCTTCCAGATGGCCAAGTGCAACGGCGTATTGCCGTCTTTGTTCCGCGCATTAACATCAGCGCCCTTGGTGGAGATCAAAGCGGCAACGATATCTCCATGGCCCTCCCAGGCGGCCAAGTGCAACGGCGTTTTACCGCGATGGTCCTGCACATTAACATCAGCACCCTTGGCAATCAAAGCGGTGGCGCTCTCTTCATAGCCATCTCTGGCAGCCTCATGCAGCGGCGTGTTGCCGTAATGGTCCTGCGCATTAACATCAATGCCTTTGGTGATCAAAGCGACGATGAGCTCTTTATCGCCGTACAGGACCGCCAAATGCAGCGGCGTCTTACCATGTTCGTTCCTCTCATCCACACCTTCGCTTACAAGGTTGTATATTTCCCTCAGCTTTTCTCCCGGACGCAGATCCATTGTTTTATTCCTTTCTGCTGCTTGTCTTATCACTATATTTTCTATTAACTATATATAGCTATATATAGTTATATACAAGAAAAATCGGCGCTTTATGGATAGATGGACTCCGGCCTGCGCCGGGGTGACAAAGAAAGGGAAGAATTTTAGGAACCGCTATAAGTTAAAAGAGCGTCCGACCGGACGTCGCGCGTTAGCGCGTGCTTTAAAATCTTAAAAAATGTCAGAAGGCCTGTAAGCCGGGTTTTGTCTCATCTGAGCATCGCTTACGCGAAACGAAAAGAGTGACAGCCATTCATCTGGGATGTTTGTTACCAAACACCTCTAGCGACCTACCCGGACCGCGACGGGGAAACACCATCATATACGGTCCCTATTTGGTCTTGCTTCCGGCGGGGTTTACCATGCCGTTTTTGTTACCAAAAACGCGGTGCGCTCTTACCGCACCCTTTCACCTTTACCTGCCATCCCGTAAAGAACGACAGGAAGTCTACTCTCTGCTGCACTGTCCGTCAGGTCGCCCTGCCCGGCCGTTAGCCGGCGCCGTGTTTCCGTGAAGCCCGGACTTTCCTCCCCGCATAAGCGAGGCGACCATCCAGCCTTCTGACGGTGGCAATATGGTGGATTGTGGTGATATTTGCAAGCTTCTACAAATTCGGCCTGTTGCGTACCAGCCAATGTAGCCGCGCCGCCATAGTCTCGTTCACCCTGCCTTTACCATCCAATTCTGTGAATGCCTCAGGATAAAAATGCCGTTGAAAGGCAACGACCATCGAATTCATGTCCGCCTGCGGATCAAAACCAACTGTGAGGAAAGCCTCTTTCAAGCTGTTTTTGTCCCTAACATAGTCACTCGCCATGCGCCGGTCCTCTTCTCCCGGCTCCGGCCAAACTCCAATACCGGCCTGTGCCAAAGTTTGCCACTTAAACAGCTCACCCGGATCTTGCTTGCGGGTCGGCGCGACATCGGAATGCCCGAGCACCCGGTGCGGTGAAATAATGTGCCGGGACATAATGTCCTTACATAACCGCACCAGCGCATCCATTTGCTGTACCGGAAAAGGCTGATACCCGTATTTACGGCCCGGATTAACAAGCTCGATGCCAATTGAATGCAAATTAATATCGTCAATACCGCCCCAATGCGACACGCCCGCATGCCAGGCGCGCTTGGCTTCGTCAACATACTGAACAATACTGCCGTCCTGATCTATCATATAATGAGCGCTAACCCGCCCGCCTTCAGGGTGATCTTTACGCCCCATAAAATAATCTTCAGCGTCAGTCAGGTTTTTTGTTTCCGTGTAATGAATAATAAGAAATGTCGGCTTTACGCTGCCCTTACGCTCCTCGCAATGGTCCGTTTCTTTTCTGATAATTTTCATTGTTCCCTGACTTTCATTAATAGCGCGATACCGGCAACCCAAAAGAATAATATCGTAGTCATACCAGCCCGCTGGCTGCCGAATAAAGATGTTACCAGACCAAAAGCAAGAGGTCCGAAAAAAGCGATAGATTTCCCCGTAAAAGCATAAAGCCCGTAAGTCTGCCCGGCCATATCGAGGGGAGTCAAACGCGCGGCCAAAGTCCGGCTCGCCGCCTGCGCCGGGCCAATAAAAACACCAAGCGCAAGCGCCAATATCATAAACAGAGTTTTATCTTCGACCAGAATAATAGCGCCGCCCAATATAATAAGCGCAGTCAGCGCGATCATAATTGTTCGTTTAGAACCGATATAATCATCGACAAAACCAAAGAGCATCGCGCCCACCCCGGCCGTCACATTAAGTCCGATGGCAAATATAAGGATTTCCTGAAAATCCATTCCGAAAGTTCCGGCGGCATAGAGTCCGCCGACAGCAAACAGCGTGTTCAGTCCGTCACGGTACAGTGCACTGGCAATCAGAAACCGCGCCAGATTGGCGTGCTGCCGGATATTCTTTATCGTGTCCTTTAATTGCCCCAGCCCCTTACCAATAGCCTGCCGCAAGCTCAAACCCGTTCGCGCAACATCATGGGTAAAAAGTAGCAACGGAGCCATAAAAACCAGGAACCAGAGCGCCGCCAACGGCGCAGCAGCCCTGACATGCTCGGAAGCCTCACGTGGCAGAGACAACCACGGCGGGGCATCTCCCAGCCCGATAAGGCCGCATAGAACGAGCACCAGACAAACAAGGCCGCCCATATAACCCAGCCCCCACGCCCAGCCTGAAAGCCGCCCTAGCATATTTTGCGGCGCGATATAGGGCAACATGGCGTTACTAAAGACCAGACTCAGCTCAAACCCAATGTTAGCAACGATTACAAGCAAAGCAACAAATATGATATTATATAAGGAGGGATCAGGAAGACCAAACCAAAGCGAAGCTGTCGCCAGAATACAAAGCACAGAAAAGAAAACCAGCCAACGCTTACGCGCGCCGTAATGATCGGCCACAGCCCCCAGGACAGGGCCAAGAATCGCGACGAAAAACCCTGATATTGCAATAAGATAAGCCCATATAGCGCTACCCGTGGTTTCATCCCCTATGATGCCGCGCGCAAAGTAAACGCTAAAAACAAAGGTAATAATAACGGTGCTAAAGGCTGAGCTTGCCCAGTCATAAAGGCACCAGGCCCCTGCTGACAACCGAGCGGAACGTCCTTTAAGTTTATTTTTTCGTTTACATAAGTTTGACACGGATTTTACAATGCTATATAAATTGTTAACCATTTATTAATGAGTAACGGAGTAACGAAGCAATGTTAAGAGTAATTGCCTTAGGCCTGTTCATTCTGGTCGCCACATCGACAAGCAGTTTTGCCGAGCAACGCAATATCACAAAGGATATGGTTGCTGATAAATATACAAAGCTGGAAAAGCTTTTAAACGACCGCAGCTCTTATACAGAAAAAATCAAATTCCTGCACAATCATATTAGCGAAGACGCTCTGTTTAGACTAACCGTAACAAACCCGACAGCCGCACAATCAGGCAAAAGCCCTGTCATGGAGATGAACAAGCAGGACTATATTAATACTTATATTCAAGGCCCTCGCTTTGTTGATAATTACCAGATGGACATCAAAACAACGGGTTTTGAGTATAACCGGGAAAAACACCACGCTTTCAGCCTTGATGTCATCACAGAGAGCGGCACAATGATGAGCAAAATGAATGACGGCAAGGCCTTTGTCAGCCGTACGACCTGCCGCACAAGGCATGAAATGCAGCAAAACACGCTGGTTGCTACGGCAAGCGAATGCCATACGGCGATCAGTTTTGAAGAACATGTTTAAGAAAACACCAGTTAATTTTCATATTTACTAAATAGTAACCTCTTTACGGCCTAATGAATAGACTTATTGAAAACAACAAGTTTATCGGAGGGGACGAACTATGAAGCATCTATTTATGTTTTTTGCGTTATTTATACTGGTAATTCCATCAGCACAGGCAACGGAAAACCGCATGTTGGTTACTGATATCCATCAATTTATAAACAGTGCCAACAGCGCTATTAACAATCCAAACCTGCATGTCGGCAGAAATTTTCTAAACCGGACAACGGCGAACAACGCAGTTTTTCAAAACAAGGTTTCTGTTTATCACCAGGCTAACCCCTGGAATCGTGTCCGGTATAATAACCCGGCAGCTTACGGGGCGTATTACCGCTATCCGTCAAACCCGTATTATAGCCCGACAAGCGCGCGGTCTTTGAAAAAGTGGGATCACGTTAATCTGCTTGAAAGCAAAAAGCGTATGATTCCGGGGTATCAGGCCCACATGGAGATAACAGGCACGACGATTAACCCGTATGGCCAGTCAGCTGTTGTGGATCTTGATATGAAAGAATACAGCATGTCATACACGCCTTATCACCCGAGCTTGACTCAGAAAATGATGCACGCCAATTCCAAGTGCAAAATGTACTTAAGCAAGCAGGGAGAAGATCTGCTTATGACACGGATGGACTGCAACACAAATACGAATTTGCCGTTCTAATCCGACCCTAAATAATTTTGCGAAAGGGCTGCCCGCGTTTTTCGGCAGCCCTTCTTGCATGTAACTTCCCTGCGGCCGGAACGAACTATATAGTAAGGAGAGGAGTCTTTAATTATGCGTCTTGGCCTTTTTATTTTATTCATTTGTCTTGCGGCAGGACTCTGGTTTTTCGCGATGGGCTCCCGGGCGATGGCAAAAGGAGAAGACCTCGTGACAGAAAAACCTGACAACCTTCCTAAAGCCACGCTGGCAGGCGGCTGTTTCTGGTGCCTTGAAAGCGAGTTCAGGAGCCTTGACGGTATTGTTTACACAGATGTCGGCTATGCAGGAGGGCATGTTGACAGCCCCACATACGAGCAAGTCACCACAGGGGAAACCGGCCATGCCGAGGCGATCGAGATTTATTACGACCCTGACAAAGTCAGCTACCGCAGCCTTCTTACGCATTTTCTAACCAGCGCCCACAACCCGACAGAGCTTAACAAGCAATGGGTTGATAAAGGGCCGCAATACCGCTCCGCCATCTTTTACCACGATGAAGAACAGAAAAAGATCGCTGAGGAGCTTATTGCAGAATTAACAGCGCAGAAGCTCTATAAAGAACCGATTGTCACCGAAATAACCCCCGCCGGGACATTCTGGATAGCAGAGAACTATCACCAGCAATATTACGAGAAATACAAAGAAAAGACCGGCAAGCAACATATGCGCGTTTTTCTGAAGAAGCAGCGTAAAAAATAAGACTGGTAACCCCTCTTAAAAACCTTATATTCTCAGCATTATGAGCCTACCAAAAATCATCATAGAAGACATTGTTCGCCGCGCCCTGCTGGAAGATCTGGGCCATGGCCATGATAGCACAAGCGATGCACTCATCCCGGCAAACCAGAATGGCAGACTGGTTATGAAAGCCAGGGAATTAGGGTGCCTTGCCGGTATAGACATCGCAGAAACGGCCTTCAGACTTTTTGATAGCAATCTTGTCGTTTCAAAGCATATGGAAGATGGCGCCTCTCTTAAAGAAGGGCAGGAAATCTTAAGCGTTGAAGGCGCTGCTCAATCCATCCTCAGTGCCGAGCGCACCGCCCTTAATTTTATGATCCATCTCAGTGGCATCGCCACAGAAACAAACAAATATGTTCAGGCTATCAACGGCACAAAAGCGAATATTGTCTGCACCCGTAAGACCCTGCCCGGCCTGCGCGCTGTTCAAAAATATGCCGTACGTATGGGTGGTGGCAGCAATCACCGTTTTGGCCTTGATGACGGTGTCCTTATCAAAGACAACCATATTGCGCTGGCGGGCGGTGTTGGTCCTGCGATCGAAAAAGCCCGCGCTCATACCGGGCATATGGTCAAAATTGAAATTGAAGTTGATACGCTGGAGCAACTGGAAGACGTTTTAGAGCATAAAACAGACATCATCCTACTCGACAACATGGATCCTGGCCAATTACAAGAGGCCGTCCGCCTCATTAATGGCCGCGCTTTATCCGAAGCCTCAGGCGGTGTTAATCTTGAAACTGTGCGCTCTATCGCTGAAACAGGAGTCGATATTATCTCAGTCGGCGCCCTCACCCACAGCGCCCGCGCCCTTGATATTGGCCTTGATATCGATGTCTGACTCTATACGGCTATCTGTCCGCCTTATCCCCATCGCTGCCCAAAATAAAATTCACGGCTGGACAGAGGATTCAGAAGGAGAAAAAACCCTCAAAATCAGCGTCACAACCGCACCGGAAAAAGGGAAGGCCAACAAGGCCCTTATTAACCTTTTAGCCAAGGAATGGAAAATCCCAAAATCAGACATTCAAATTGTCAAAGGCGAAAAAACAAGAAATAAGGCATTGATTTTAAATAACATTTCAAAATCACCATTAGATAGGATAGAATAGCCCAGCTTTGTTTTGGTCTCTTTTAATTTTCCATATTTATACATTCATTTACCTTTTACAGGCATAATTATCAGAGTGGATAAGAGTAGATAACAGAGCAGATATTTTAAACGACTCAGCACTTTGAGTTTGGTCAGAACAGGGGCAGCTCCCCATGGGGAAAAGCGTTGAACTTTTAGGCCTCGCGGCCTTTAACATTTTCATTGCCATTATTTTGTCAGCGACATTCCTGACAAATTCCAGCGCTGCCGTAAACGCGCTGACCGAAAGCAATGTTTCAACTTTCATTACCGAAGTTGCCGCCGTTTCCGGGGGGCAGCGCCATGACATGGATTCCTACAGCATCACAAGTTACTTCATGAGTCATATTTCTGAAAACGGCCTGTTTACCAGTACAATCGAATACAGCCTGCCGGACATGGATTCCAGTTCCCGCACACTCGAAATGGACAAAATGAACTTTATCAGCCATGTCTTGCAAGGCATGAAGGCCATGGAAAAACACGAAGCCGCCGTTAAAATTGAATATATAAAAATAGCCGATAACGGCAAAAGCGCTTCGGTCATGACAACAAACTATGAACGCGGCGTCATGCCCGTCGAAGATGGTATGGGCGATGCCCGGATGGTACCTGTTACAGGAACATCCTATTGCGAACAGGAGCTGGTTTTAAGCGCCAAGAATGTTATTCAGATGGCGACAGCCAATTGCAGCACCAATATAGACTTTTCGGATACTTACTAACCAAAAGAAAGAGGATTAATTTTGATGAGACTTACCTCTATAAAACCAACCAGACAAGCCTTCATATTCTGGGGCCTCCTTATACTTATTCAGCTCCAGCTGATACCACTGGCACTGGCGCAAAATCAAAAGGACCAGCGGGAAGATTTTATCGTCGCGCTCAACAAACAAAATATTGAGGCATTTTTAAAAGAAGTGTCCGAAATCACAACAGGGCAGCGCCCTGACATGTTGCACGATGACGTAGAAAATTATTTCACCAACCATGTGACAAACAAAAGCACGTTCAAAAGTGTGATGAAATATAATATACCCGGATTTCCAACACAGGATATAGATATGGAGCTGGACAAGGATCAATATATCAAGATGGTTCTAAAGGGGCTCTATATGCTGCAGGACTATCAAACTGAAGTCAGTATTGAGAATCTTAAAATAGGCAGCAACGGCAAAAGCGCGACATTTAAAAGCAGAACCAAAGAAAAAGGCAGAATGCCCTGGGTCAAAGACTCCGAAAACAAAGACAATTCCGAGGGCAATCAAAACGCCGAGATGATACCCATTGAAGGAGAATCAGTCTGTGAGCAAAAGCTGATTATTTCCTATAACAATTTCATGCAAATGGCCAAGGCTGAGTGCTCTACCGCTATCAGCTTTGACCCTTTTGCCGGGAAGCCTTTAGTTCCCTAATCGTCTCTATACAAAAATACGGAAAACAAAGGCAAACAATAAATAACCCATAAGGTGGTAACCACCATCGATCCATAACAATTTGGTGTTAAACCCGCCATGCATAATGGCAGCGGCCTTGGGCGGCAACATAAAAGCACCCCAGAGAGCAATGGATAAGAACAGGTAATCCTGCAAATCACCCCGTATCATCTCGTGACTAATTAAAAAGGCATACACAAAAGCCGAGGCAAGCCACCCCACAATAGAAACAGCATGCTGCCCTACATTGGCTTCTTCTCTATCTATATCTTTTTTGTCAACGGCTTCCATCCAGGCATCACCAAACACTTTAGGAGAATACCAGACAAACCCCAGTAAAAAAGCCAATGCGGCCGACACTAAAATTGCTGTAACCATTTGAAATCTCTCTTTCCTGAAAAATTTATGAACGAACCAAAAATCACATTGGAATCATATTAACAACGATATGAACCACCGCAAAAACATAATAGCCTGCCAATTGGTATGAGGCGTCTATAGAGACGGCCTCAAAGGCATAACCAGTATAAAGTGCGCCCATCAAAAGGGGCGGCATGGCAAAGGCCACCCACAACAAACATGACAAGCTGAAATAACCGGGCACAACATCGATCTCTATAATATCGACAAGAAAAGAATAAAAACAGGCGGCAAGAAGCCAAAGCAAAAACGAAATGACAAACTGCTTAGCCTCAGGCTTTGCCTTCTCGCCGGTTTTTCCGCGCGCTTCGCTCCACTTCGTTCCCAATACTTTGGGACTATACCAAAACATCCCCAAGACAAAGGCTAACCCTCCAGAAATCAGCGTTGCTATATAAGGAAACTCTATTTCAAGCATAATAAATAAACCCTTCTTCTATGAACTAACGCCTTGTAACCATCAATTTCTTGATCTCGGCAATTGATTCTGCCGGATTTAATCCTTTAGGGCAAGTATTCGTGCAATTCATGATCGTATGGCATCTGTATAATTTAAAAGAATCGTCCAATTCATCAAGACGCTCCCCCGTTGCTTCATCACGAGAATCAACAATCCAGCGGTGAGCCTGCATCAATGTTGCCGGTCCCATAAAACGGTCCTCGTTCCACCAATAGCTAGGGCAAGAAGTCGAGCAACAAAAGCAAAGAATACAGGCCGCCGGACCTTTTCCATCATTGCCATTCAGAGTATCCGCATCTTCCGGGCTTTGCAGCCTCTCCCGTGTCGGCGGCGGCGAAGAAGTCTTCAGCCACGGCTCAGTCGCCGTATATTGCGCAATCGCGTGATTTTGGTCCGGCACAAGGTCTTTAACCACCTTCATATGCGGCAGCGGCGTTATTTTGACATCACCCTTCACGTCCTCGATGGCCTTGGTGCAGGCCAGCGTATTGGTACCGTCTACATTCATAGCGCAGGAACCGCAAATTCCCTCACGGCAGGAGCGCCGGAATGTCACCGTACTGTCAATCTCGTTCTTGATATAGATCATCGCGTCCAAAACCATCGGCCCGCATTTATCAAGATCAATCGTATAATCATCCATGCGCGGATTTTCGCCGCTATCAGGATCCCAGCGGTAAAGCGAAAAGGTTTTCTTGCGCTTGGCATCCTTACCGGCAACATCGTGAGACTTACCTTTCTGGATTTTGGAATTTTTGGGAAGTGTAAACTCAGCCATAAGGAAAACCTTCTTTTCTGTAGTGTATTTTAATAAACGCGCTCTTTTGGCGGGATCGCCTCGACTTCGTCTGTCAGGCTGGTGAGGACGACCGGGCGGTCGCTGAACGTCGCTTTACCTTTGTCATCAACTTTGACAATCGTGTGCTTCATCCAGTTTTTGTCATCGCGGTCGGGGTAATCTTCCCTTGCGTGCGCGCCACGTGACTCTGTGCGGTTTAGCGCTGAATTAATCGCGGCCACCGCCTGATACAGAAGATTATCAAGCTCCAGCGTTTCAACGAGGTCAGTATTAAAAATCATGGAGCGATCGGAAATTTCCAGATCGTCCTTAGCGGCAAAACACTCCCCCACAAGCTTGCAGCCCTCTTCCAACACATCGCCGGTGCGGAAGACCGCCGCGTGGCTTTGCATCGCCTTCTGCATTTCAAGGCGTAGCTTGGATGTCGTGATCGTGCCCTCGGCGTAGCGGAACTTATCAAGACGCGCTAGCGCTTTGGAACCATCATCGCCGCCTTTGAGCGATTTATGCGGACTATTCGGTTTCACAAGTTCGGCACAGCGGATCGCCGCCGCACGGCCAAATACGACCAGATCAAGCAGCGAATTTGACCCCAGCCGGTTCGCGCCATGCACAGACACACACGCCGCTTCGCCAATCGCCATCAAGCCCGGCACAGTCTGGGTCGGATTTTTAGGCGTCGGGTTCACGGCCTCGGCTGTGACACTCGACGGAATACCGCCCATATTATAATGCGCGGTCGGCAACACGGGGATAGGGTCTTTGGTCACATCAACATCGGCAAAAATCTTTGACGTCTCGGCAATCCCCGGCAGACGGGAATGAATAATATCCGGGTCAAGATGATCCAGATGAAGGTAAATATGGTCTTTTTCCGGGCCGACACCGCGCCCCTCGCGAATTTCAATCGTCATGGCGCGGCTGACAACATCACGGCTGGCAAGGTCTTTGGCACTTGGCGCATAACGCTCCATAAAGCGCTCGCCTTCGGAGTTACTCAAATAGCCGCCCTCACCGCGCACACCCTCGGTAATTAGCATCCCCGCGCCGTAAACACCGGTCGGATGGAACTGAATAAACTCCATATCCTGTAGCGGCAATCCGGCACGCAAAACCATGCCATTGCCATCGCCCGTGCAAGTATGCGCCGAAGTACAGGAGAAATAAGTGCGGCCATAGCCACCAGTCGCCATGATCGTCTGGTGCGCGCGGAATCTATGGATCGTGCCGTCATCAAGGTTCCATGCCATCACGCCGAGACATTCGCCATTTTCACCCATAATCAAATCGAGCACGAAATACTCGATAAAGAACTCGGCCTTGTGTTTGAGCGCCTGCGAATAAAGCGTGTGCAGCATCGCGTGACCGGTACGGTCAGCCGCCGCACAAGTCCGCAAGGCTGTGCCTTTGCCGTAATTTGTCGTCATACCGCCAAAGGCACGCTGATAAATCTTGCCTTCAGGCGTGCGCGAAAACGGCACGCCGTAATGTTCCAGCTCAATCACAGCAGGAATGGCTTCCTTGCACATATATTCAATCGCGTCCTGATCGCCGAGCCAGTCAGAGCCTTTGATTGTGTCATAGAAATGAAAGCGCCAGTCATCTTCGCCCATATTGCCCAGCGCCGCACTAATACCGCCTTGCGCCGCGACAGTATGCGAGCGCGTCGGAAAGACTTTTGAAATCAGCGCGGTTTTAAGCCCTTTTTCCGCACAACCAAAACCGGCACGAAGCCCCGCCCCGCCCGCGCCAACAACGACAACATCATATTCGTGATCTATAATTTCATACGCTTCAGTCATTTTATCTCTGCACTTTTAAAAGGTTTAAGCTTTGGCTAAAGTTCAAATTTTGGTTTGTCGTCAGGCCCGTTATCTTCCTGTGAATAGTCTTTGGCCGACCTTACGATCTCAACAAGGCTGCCTGCCGCCGCCAGAAAACCAAGAGCCGCGCCACCCGCCAGCCATAAATTATTATCCGGGCTGCTGCTATAGAGAGCCAGACAAACCATGCCAATGATAACCCCGCCCGTAAGCCCCGTCACAACACCGGACATACGAACTGCTGCGTTAAATTCCTTTTTGTTTTCACTTTCGAGTTTATCTTTATCATCCATGATTTTTACTGAACACTCTCCGGCGCTTTGTTAGTTGCCAAAACATTCCCCTTTTGCACAACAGCGCGGATAATGCCCTTGCGCATGTCAGGTACGCGGAAATTCACAATAAAGGCTTCTTCCTTACCCGAGAGTTTTAACAAAGAGCGAATTTGCATCTTGTGCAGCTCCGTTTTTTCTTCAGCAATAACAAAAACAACCGCTTTATCTCCGACGATAAAATCAGCATGAAAGGCCTGCTCTATCGTTTTGCCGCGAAACTCTATAGGAAACATAACATCGCGCACTACCGGCACGCCTTGATATTGCAGCTCCTCAAAAAAGCAGTCTCTGTAAATGCTTTCGTCCAGCCCCGGCCCCAGTTCCTTGTGAACATGAAAAGCCGCCTCAGCTATTTTTGGCCCGGCTTCACCTTTGGCCAACTCTTCCACCGTCGGCTTACTCTGTTCAACAACTTTAAGATTTCCCAATGTGCTCATAATTCTACCCCGTAAAAGCGATTTTCAAAATTGAAAATACGCACGCCACCCCAGCGGCAATGAAAAATAATTTAATCCCAATCAATTTCGCTATTTTCATCCACTCGATGTGAAAATAGTCCTCAACAATGACCTGCGTCCCCAACGCAGCATGATAAAACACCGATATAACGGACAAAATCATCAGAATTGCATTCACCGGCACGGCCAGCCACGCGGTGAACTCAATGTAAGTCCAGCCCTGCATATGCACCACGGCCCAGACCAGCCATATCATAAGGGGCAAATTCGCCACCGCTGTCATGCGCTGGTGCCACCAATGGCTTACGCCGTGATGAGAAGCGCCTAGTCCGCGCGCCCGCGCCAGCGGTGTTTTTAACGTGCCGTCATCTTTCCATTTGAGCTTCATCTCTTAATAACCCCCCGGACAGGCTGCCCACCAAACAAGCGCCGTCAAAATAGCCGTCATAGCCAGCACCAGATAACCGGCCTTATAGGCACTCTCGATTTTAAACAGATACCCCATGTCCCAAAGCATGTGCCGGACGCCGTTGCTCATATGATAAAACAGCGCGACCGACCAGCCGAATATCATAAACTTGCCGAGGGCCGTTCCCACAAAGTCCTGAAAAGCGCCGTAAGCCTCAGGACCGCTCGCAGCCGCCACAAGCATCCAGACAACCATAATTGTTCCCAGCGCCAGCGCATAACCGGCAGCACGGTGCATAATCGACAACACCGACGTCATCTGGGGACGGTAAACCTGCAAATGCGGGGAGAGAGGGCGCGTGGTATATTTTTTAGTGTCTGACATAACTTCTTTTCTTTATCTTACAAAGAATCCAGAAACCATCATAGGCAGGGTCATGCCAATTTCAAACCATATTTCATTATTTATAGGAAAATCAGAATTTATAGGAAAATCAGAGGTGATTAGCTTTTTCCGGGACGCCCCAGTCTTACAACATTGCCGTCCGAACAATAAGAATCGCTGCAAACGACCTTATTTCGCCCCTGCTGTTTTGCTTTATAGAGCGCCTGATCAGCACAGTCCATCGCGCTTTCAATATCGACCGCATCAGGGTCAAACTCCGCAACACCTATGCTCGCCGTAATATACAGCTCTTTATCTGTATCGTAACGAATAGGGCTAATCTCAATAATATTCCTAATCCGCTCCGTCACCAGCTCGGCCCCCACAAGATTTGTATGCGGCAACAAAATAGCAAATTCTTCACCGCCGATTCGGGCAAACTCATCTTCCAGGCGCATACTTCTTTGGGAAAACTGGGCAAAAATTTTCAAAACTGCGTCACCAACCAAATGGCCATGCTCATCATTAACCCGTTTAAAATGATCTATATCGAGTATGGCGACACAAAGCGGCTTTCCGTGCCGCTTACAGCGTTTAAGCTCCTTCATGGCCTTTTGTGTAAAGGCCCGGCCATTATCAACCCCTGTTAAACTATCGGTCATGGCCATGCGCTTAAGACGGTCGGCGTAATTATGCACCCGCGTAACTAGCGGTTTAAAAATGAGAGACGCCTCCGCAATCAGCGTCGCAAAAATGACGAACAGCGCCATTTTTTGATAGGATTGCAGCTTACCAAGACGCTGTTCGCTTTCAGCTTCATATTCCAAAGTCGCCGCATCCAGCGCCATAACAAGCGACCCCTTGGCCGTTTCAATAACATATTTGTAGTCCTGGCTTTCACGGTTTAATTTCTCAGGATTCGTCGCTAAAAACGCGTCAGCTCTTGTGACAAAATCATTCATTCTGGTGTCAAGATTATACGGCAAGGAGAAATAAACCCGATCTAACTCTTCCGACAGAAGAGAGGACACCTTCATGCCCTCATCTCCTTTAATAAGAACCTCATGGGAGCTCTTCATAAGAGCGAGGGAATCCTCTAACTGCTCCTTGAAAACCAGATCGCGATATTCAACATATTGCGTCGCATAAAAAGCAATTTTCTGCGATAACTTGGCCTGCCGGGCACTCACGACAATGGCCGCATTATTCTGCTCATCGACCACCTGCCCGATCACCACATGGATACAAAGCGACATCACGGCAATAATCGTGAGCGCCAAAACATAGCCAATGGTTAGCAAATAAACAGGATCTTTGCGTTCTACCGTTTGCTCAGCCATATAAAACCTTCAATTTCCCTTACCCTCCATTAGAGCGCAAAAAGGATAAAAAGGTGTTAATACCTTATGTTTATTGATTTTTTAGGTTTCAGTGGGCTTAAATGACAAAGCCACGCCATTAATGCAATAACGCAAACCTGTTGGCTGCGGCCCGTCATTAAAAAAGTGCCCTTGATGCCCGCCGCAATTGGCGCAATGCACCTCGGTACGCGGCACGATCATCTTATAATCTTTTGATTCACCGACAGATTTCTCATTGGCCGGTTGCCAAAAAGACGGCCAGCCCGTGCCGGAATCAAACTTATGATCGCTGGAAAATAGCATGTGATCACATCCAGAACAGTGAAACGATCCGGATCGTTTTTCATCGTTAAGCGGCGAAGTAAAAGCGCGTTCGGTGCCTTCTTTACGCAGAACATTAAATTGTTGCTCACTCAAACGCTCACGCCATTCCGCCTCCGTAAGCTTAAAGGGGAAATCGCTCTTTTCATCTTTTTTGTTAAATAGTCCCATCGCCGATGCCCCCGGTATAAATTGCGCTGCCAGAATAAACCCCGCCGCTCCCGCTAAAAAACTTCGCCTGTCCATTACCCTGCCCTCCTTCTGTATTATATAACAGAATTCACGATAATGCATAAGGTGGTTACCAACCAGAGCCTAAGCCGCCGCTTTCATGTGGTCTTTGATAAGATGCTCGGCGATTTGCACCGCATTGAGCGCCGCCCCTTTGCGCAGATTATCGGCCACGCACCAGAAATTGATCCCGTTTTCAACGGTCGGGTCTTCACGGACGCGGGAGACAAAAACATCGTCCTCACCGGCAATTTCAGCGGGCGTGACGTACTCCATATCGCTTTCAAGGTCAATGATGCTCACGCCGGGCGCATCGCGGAACGCTTTCTTGGCGTCTTTTGCGGAAATGTCCCTTTCAAACTCGACATTGACCATTTCGGCATGGCCGACAAAGACCGGCACCCGGACGCAATTCGCGCAGATTTTGATCTTTCCATCGAGAATTTTCTTTGTTTCAGCCACCATTTTCCATTCCTCTTTGGTCATATGGTCATCCATGAACTCATCAATTTGCGGGATGACATTAAAAGCAATCTGCTTTTCAAAGGCCTGCGATTTCATATCTTGATTCATGTATATGCCCTTGGTCTGGCTAAACAGCTCGTCCATCGCTTCCTTGCCAGCACCGGATACGGACTGATATGTGGACACCACAACACGTTTTATAATAGCAAGATCATGCAGCGGCTTTAAGGCCACGACCATCTGGATCGTCGAGCAATTCGGGTTGGCGATAATATTGCGCTTGTTAAACCCGGCCAGAGCTTCCGGGTTTACTTCCGGCACGATCAGCGGTACGTCAGGGTCCATACGAAAGGCACTGGTGTTATCTATAACAACCGCGCCCGCTTTGGCCGCCTTCGGCGCAAATTCCTGCGAAATTTTCGCACCGGGAGAAGAAAACACAATATCCGTGCCAGTAAAGTCAAAAACAGCGAGATCCTCAACGGTTAAATCTTTATCGCCAAAAGAGACTTCGCTCCCGACAGAGCGATTTGAGGCCAGCGCCACAACATCGCTCACCGGAAACCCGCGCTCATGAAGAACGTTTAATATCTCACGCCCGACATTTCCGGTCGCACCGACAATTGCGATTTTATAGCTCATAACCCCTGCTCCTGTTAATATTTCTGTGCTAGAATTGCACAAAGTAATTCAAAGAGCCATTTAACATGTGTAGAGCATGAATACCAAAGAATTTTACGACCAGATCCCGATCGGTGTTTGTATTGTCAAAAAAGACAATGCAGCGATGCCGGTTCTCTATATAAACGAAGCTCTTGTCCATATGATGCAGCCGCCCAAAAAAGACGGGCAGAAAGCATCTCCTGTCAAAATCAAAGATTTGATCGAACTTCCCTTAAAAGCCGCGTGGCCAAGCCGGGAAATGGACATGCTTATCAGACGATTAAAAAGCCGTGAGCCGCCGAAAGAAAGCACCCTGCCTGTCCATGATATTAATGTAGAAGACAAGCGCTGGGTCAAGCTAATCATAAGCGAAACTACATTTGACGGTGAGGGCGTTTTCATCCTCTGGGCCGCCGATATCTCTTCCACCAAAATAACCGAAAGGCGCCTGCAGGACGCCGTTGAAAAAGCCGATGCCGCCGCCGAAGTCAAAGGCAACTTTCTGGCCACCATGAGTCATGAAATCCGCACGCCAATGCAATCCGTGTTCGGGCTTTTAGAGCTTATGGGCGAAGAAAAACCCGAAGCCGCGATCATGACTATGATTAATACGGCTAAAACATCTGCCAGCGGCTTGCTCGAAATTCTTGATGATATCCTTGATTACGCCAAAATGGATGCGGACAAGATGGAGCTTGATACTTTCGAAGTGCCTGTACGCACACTGATTTACGGCATTAACGAAGCCATGGCCGTTAAAGTGCACGGCAAAAATGTCGAATTACGGGATGATATTGAAAAAGACGTACCTTTTGTTGTCATCGGTGACCCTAAACGATTGCGCCAGATATTACTCAACCTAACCGGCAATGCCTTAAAATTCACCGAAGAAGGCTCGGTGACACTCCGCGTAACAGCCGACACAAAAGTCATTGAACAGCCAAAAGAAGGTATTGCCCTGCGCTTTGAAATTGTTGACACCGGCATCGGTATGGATCAGGAAGCGCAAGACCGGATGTTCAAACCCTTCAGCCAAGCCGACAATACGACCTCGCGTAAATATGGAGGTACCGGACTGGGGCTTTCTATCTGCAAAGCCCTTATCGAACTTATGGGCGGCGAAATTGGCGTGACCAGCACGCAAGGCAAAGGCTCGGTTTTTTGGTTTGAAATTCCAACAGAAGAAGTCGGCACCGAAACAACCACGGTTGATCTGCCCGCGCTGGACGGTTTGAGCGTTCTCTCGGTCGAAGACCACCCGCAAGGCGCCAAGGAAATCGTGCGCTCTCTGGAATCTATGGGAGCCAATGTCGAAAGCTGCCCGACCTACAAAGAAGGACTGGATCTTGTCCGACGCCGCCCTTTCGATGTCGGCGTTATAGATCAGGGGCTCCCCGACGGACTGGGACTTGATCTTATTCGTGAAATTATGGAAGAGCGGCCTTTTATGGGGCTTATCATGTACACAGTGCGCGACGATATAGGGCTGCACCACTCCCTCAATGCGCTGGGGGTTAAGTACCTGACAAAACCGGCCTCTCGCCTTGGGCTTGGTGATGCCATCAAGGACGCCGCGCGCAAGATTGTGAAAGTCAATATTGACGGCCCGGCACGCCTGCTCATTGCCGAAGACACCGAAAGCGTTCGCGATGTCCTGCAAAGACAGCTCGACAAGCTCGGCGTTGAAGCTGATTTTGTTGATAACGGCGCCAAAGCCATGGAAGCGCTTGATAGCGGCAAATACGGCATATTATTTACCGATTTACACATGCCGGAAATGGACGGTTATGACGTGATCTCGGAAATTCGCCGTATGGAAGTTGAGCGCGAAGCGATGGGGCAGGACAAGAGCCACTTTCCGGTGATTGTCCTCACCGCCGATGTCCAGATGGCACAGCGCCAGACTTACCTCAGTCACGGCTTTGATGAATGTTTGCTCAAACCCGTATCGCTAGGGCAGTTCCGGCGTTTGCTTATCCGCTGGGGGCTGCTGGATGATGCAGAAGACGACACGGAAAATAAAGAGGAAGTTAGCATCACTGAAGAAACAAATGACAATAAGGGCAGTATGCCGCCAGCGATTGACCTAAACGCCATGAAAGAGCAAATGGGCGCAGTTGATGAAAACAGCATTGAAATGATGCATATGTTTGTTGATATGACCGGGGCGCTGATTAAGCGGATCAAAAATGCCCATGAACATGATGATTTCCACGAGCTGAAAGAAGGCGCGCATAGCCTCAAAGGCGGTGCCCGCTCGGCCTGCTGTAATGTGCTGGGCGATATTGCCGCGCAGCTACAGGACGATGCGGCAGAAGAAAAAGATAATTGCGGTGAGCTTGTAGAACAAATTATCGAAGAGTTTGAGCGCGTGCGTGATGCGGTTAAGCAATTGAAGGCGGCTTAAAGAGCTTAAGGACAGCTGGCAGCTTCAGGCGTCCCTCCAAAATAGGTCGGCGTACCTATTGCAGGATCAGTTTGAACCTTCATCCAGACCCGGAAGCATTTACTATCATCCGGACAAACCATGCCAGCACCAAGATCACTCGTCATCTGAAAATCACCGGCGGTCGGGCGCATAATATCAGCCTCACAAAGGCTAAACCCAGAGTCAAGCTTGTCCATAACCGTATCAATAAAGGCATCGGTACGCGCCGTATCAACCCACAAAAATACGCCATCATCGCCGTTATAATATTTCCAGCCGTTAAACAGTGCCGGTGCTGGCGGTAAAAATTTACCGGTATTACCGCCGAATATATCGGTGTGGCAAGGATTATCGCCGGGATTACCGGGACAGCGTATGCCGGACATGACATCACTTGCCGCTGACTCGCCCGCCCCGCACTGCGCATCAAAATAACCATCGCTGGGTCTTATCGGGTAATTATGGCTGCTGACAAACGCGATAACGCCGGCATCCCCTCCCGGATAGGTCAGGACGCACTCCTGAATGGCGGAGCGGACAAAATCGACCTGGGATTGGACTTCCGAGACAGTTTTAAACGTGTTCTGGGACGTGGTCTGGTTGCTGGACGGGTTCATAAAAGAGACAGTGAGCGCCGCGAGCAAGGCAATCGCGATCAGGATATAGACCAATGCGCTGCCGCGTTCGTCCTGTCCTTTAACTATGTTCTTATCCCGCATATTCTCATCCCCATCTAAAGAATGACCCGGCCTTCCACAAAAGAAGGCCAGGCCACATTAAAAAGCAAAATAGAGTCTAGACCAACAAATTACCGCTCAATCAGAACGTGGTAGTAAACGTAACCTGGCGTAACAGGAGGGCCCGGATCAACATCAGCGTGTGTAAAACACCCAAAAGGCTGTCCCGAAAAAGCCGTCTGCGTAACGCCAATCGAAGTTCCATCTGCAGCAAGAGACGTCGCATTTGCCGTATCCATATTCGATGTCGAGGTAAATAGAATCGCAGCCTCATCTGTTACACCAAGGTCAGGCACAGGCAAACCAAGTTCATCATTAATAGACTCGCAAACGCCCCGTGTTATACCGGGCAAGAAAGCAATTAAATCCACTGAAGAAGCCGAAACAGCAGCATTTGGAGTGGCAGGATCCGACGTGCCAACATTTTCAATTTCATTGGACCCATTAAAAATCCAATCGCCACTAGCAGTACCTGCCATAAGGCTGGCCGGGGCCCGCACATGTGTTGCCCCCCCTCCTTCAGGGTGGAAAACACAGGCCTTCGCTTCACCTGAGCTAAGTGTACAGGTTGCATAATTATTGGGAGAATTAAACTCAAGCAAGTCGACACTCTGCCCGGCAATAATCATCCGCACGATCGATGTTCGAACACCCGCAGGATACTGCGTCAACTGCGCACTACTAATGCGGTTTGTCTCGCTCCCGGCATCACCGCCGCCCGAGCGCGTTGATTGCGTTACGGCATAAGATAACGCCGCGAACAAAGCCACGGC
>JAJFGW010000010.1 GCA_021775915.1 Alphaproteobacteria bacterium
CCAAGGGTATGGCTGTTCGCCATTTAAAGAGGTACGTGAGCTGGGTTCAGAACGTCGTGAGACAGTTCGGTCCCTATCTGCCGTGGGAGTTGGAGTCTTGAGAAGAGCTGCCCTTAGTACGAGAGGACCGGGGTGGACGAACCTCTGGTGTATCTGTTGTTCCGCCAGGAGCACCGCAGAGTAGCTATGTTCGGACAGGATAACCGCTGAAAGCATCTAAGCGGGAAGCCCCCTTCAATACTAGGACTCCCTATCAGAGCCGTGGAAGACCACCACGTTGATAGGCTGGATGTAGAAGTGCGGTAACGCATGAAGCTAACCAGTACTAATTGCTCGATTGGCTTGAATTCACTCCACTATCAGTTTAGTTAAACTGATGAACGCACAGTGTTAAATTCGTTTAATGCTTTAGTGTTTGGAGCTTTGTTTAAAGCTTTACCAGACAATGGATATATCTTTTCAAGTGAGTTTAGATGACCTGGTGATTACAGCGAGTGTGTAACACCCCATCCCATCTCGAACTGGGCCGTGAAAAACCTTTGCGTCGATGGTACTGCGTCTTAAGGCGTGGGAGAGTAGATCGTTGCCAGGTCTTCTAAGTTCACTTGAAAGTCTTTTCAAACTTATTCATGAAGTTTTACTGACCTTATTATTTACGCCCGATGATCTTTCATCGGGCTTTTTTTGTATCTAAACTTAGCGCTTTATTAAAGAAACCCAACTCCTCTTGACTGAGATCAAATTTAAAAAACAGCAGCTTTGCTACAACCAACCATGTTTTAAACATCATTTTTCTCCATGAACAGTGGGGGTATTGGGAAATTAACAATGAACAAGCTGCAAAAAAGAAGCTGGGCCGAGCCTTTTAAAATCAAGGTTGTTGAGTCTATTAAAATGACAACAAGGGAAGAACGGGAACGCGCCATTAAGGATGCCGGTTACAATACCTTTTTGTTGAAATCTGAAGATGTGTATATCGACCTGCTGACTGATAGCGGTACAAATGCGATGAGTGACAGGCAGTGGTCAGGCATGATGATGGGGGATGAGTCCTATGCCGGGAGCAAGAATTTTTATGACCTGGAAAAAAATGTTAGAGAGTATTACGGCATGCCGCATTTTGTTCCGACCCATCAGGGCCGCGCTGCCGAGCATTTAATTTCCCGTATCCTGATAAAACCCGGTGATTTTGTGCCGGGAAATATGTACTTCACAACAACGCGATTGCATCAGGAATTGGCTGGCGCGACGTTTGTCGATGTAATTATAGATGAAGCCCATGACCCGGAAAACGAACATCCGTTTAAGGGGAATATAGATACGCAAAAACTGGAAGACCTCATTAAAAAAGTCGGGGCGGATAAAATCCCTTATGTCTCCATGGCCGGGCCGGTCAATATGGCAGGCGGGCAACCTTTCTCCATGGAAAATCTGAGGGAGGTAAAGGCTTTGTGCGATAAGTGTGGCATTAGTTTGTGGTTTGATGCGACAAGGGCCTGCGAAAATGCGTTCTTCATTAAAGAGAGAGAGAAGGGCTATCAGGACAAAAATATTGCCGAGATTCTAAAAGAGATATGCTCATATTTTGAAGGGTTGTGGATCAGCGCCAAGAAAGATTTGCTGGTCAATATTGGCGGTTTTCTTGCAACACGAAACGACGAAGTCTATGAAAAAGCATGTAATATGGTCGTTGTTTATGAGGGGCTTCATACTTATGGTGGACTGGCTGGCCGGGACATGGGTGCCATGGCGCGCGGTATTGAGGAAATGGTTAATTATGACGGGATCAGGGCGCGGATTGGGCAGATTGAATATTGCGGCCAGGAACTGGAAAAGTACGGCATCCCTTTTGTGAAGCCGATTGGGGGGCACGCCATATTTCTGGATGCCAAGAAAATTCTTGAGCATATTCCGCAGGAGCAATTCCCCGCACAAACGCTGGCCGCAGAAATTTACGTCGATTCCGGTGTGCGTTCTATGGAGCGCGGCGTTGTATCTGCCGGACGTGATGCTGAGGGGGGGAACAAACACCCTGAGCTGGAGCTGGTTAGATTGACATTTCCGCGCAGAGTTTATACACAAGCTCATATAGATGTCACGGTTGAGTCTATTGCGTCTGTTTTTGAGAACAGAAAAAATATCAAAGGGCTGAAAATGGTTTATGAGCCGGAGTATTTGAGGTTTTTTCAGGCGCGGTTCGAGAAACTATAAAGGGAGAGCCAATGCTCGATTTAACGTCATTTGAAACGCCGCATCATCCGCGGTCTCATGTGAATTCTCTTGTGCGGCTGCATAACCCATTTACGGAAGATCAGCGTCTTGAGGCGGCCATTAAGGCCGGGTGGAATGTGTTTCAGTTTCCGTCCGAGATGTTGTGTGGTGGTGATTTACTTTCGGATTCTGGCACAACGACCATGACGACCGAGCAATTTTCAGCTCTCGTTCTGGGCGATGAATCCTATGGTAGCAATTGGGGGTATTTTCAGCTTCTTGAGACTATAGGGGAGACTTTCGGCATTGATACCGATGAATGGGAAATATACCTGTTCCATCAGGCGCGCGCGGCAGAACACGCTCTTTTTACGCATATAGCCGGCGAAGATCTTATTGTTCCGGCCAATAGTTTTTTTGATACAACACGTGCCAATGCTGAAGCAAATAAAATTGATGCCCGTGATCTCGTCTGTCAAAACTTTAATGATGACCCTGATTATCCTTTTAAGGGCAATTTGGACATTGACGCGCTTGGGCAGCTTCTTGAGGAACACTGCGAACAAATTCCTCTGGTTATCTCCACCATCACCAATAATACCGGCGGCGGCCAGCCGGTCTCGATGGAAAATATACGGGCAACGCGCGCGCTTTGTGATGCACATGGCATACCGTTTTTTCTGGATGCGTGCCGCTTTGCCGAAAATGCATGGTTTATTAAAGAGCGCGAAGAGGGATATGCGGACAAATCCGTGGCCGCTATTGCAAAGGAAGAACTTTCTTTCTGTGACGGGTTTACGATCTCTTTCAAAAAAGACGGCCTTGCAAATATGGGCGGGGCGCTGGCTATTCGTAAAGATTCACGTCTGACGGAACGCTACCCGGATATATTCGATGCACTGCGCGATCATCAGATTTTGGTTGAAGGCCACCCGACATATGGCGGGCTTTCGGGGCGGGACATCATGACGATTACTGTAGGGCTGCAAACAGTTATTAAAGAAGAATATTTAAAAGGCCGCATCGGACAGGTCTATGAGTTCGGGGCTTATTTGAAGAAGCTTGGTATCCCTGTCATAGAGCCTTTTGGCGGCCATGCAGTCTATATTGATATGGACAGGTTTTTTGAAGGAACGAGCATGGAAAAGGGGGATTTCGGTGGCATTTCCCTTACGGCGCTTTTGCTTCTTAAAGGTGTGAGGCTTTGCGAACTAGGCGCGTTTGCTTTTGGTACTTATGACCCGGGTACAGAAAATGAGACATTCCCGCCCCGTAATTTTGTCCGCGCCGCTGTGCCGCGCAATAAGTACGAAATTCAGGATTTATATTATGTCGCCGATTGCATCAAGGGGCTGTATGACCAGAGGGATTCTATTCCCAAAGCGGTTCCTGTCTGGGGCAAGGATAAGGCGTTGCGCCATTTTAAAGCGCGCTTTGAGCTTGTGCCGCAAAGTCACAATGCCGCTGTAAAACAATATGCAAGTGCTGTATCCTGATCACAGCACATGAAATATGAACATCCCTTTTTGGCCAGAGGATTCAGGCCCTTCTTTTTAGGCGGCGCAGCCTATACGGCGCTGAGCATTTTGATCTGGATAGGGTCTTATGCAGGGCCCTTCATTTTGCCGGATCAAATATGGAGCGATGCATCTTTGTGGCACGGGCACGAAATGATCTTTGGCTTTACCATGGCGATTGCTGCCGGGTTTTTACTAACCGCGGTGGCAAACTGGACGGGAGGTGCGCCGGCGCGGCATATCCATTTGGGAGTGTTATGTTTGATCTGGCTAGCGGGCCGGGTTTTTATGAATGTTGAAATAGTGCCTTCTACCGTGGCCTCAATCATTGATCTTTCATTTATTCCTGCGCTGGCCATTAGTTTGGCCGTGCCTCTGATCCATAGCCGTAACAAGCGCAATTTTGTGTTTTTGTTTATGCTGACCATATTATTTTTGTGTAATTTGGCTCTGCATTTATATGAAACCCGAACGGCTCTCTATATCGCCATTATTGTTATTATGGCGATGATTTCTTTGATAGGGGGCAGAATTATTCCCGCTTTTACGGTCGCGGCTTTGCGGCGAAAAGGCGTTGAGGTTCGTCAAGCAGACCAGCCCAAAGTCGATATAGCGGCGCTTTTTTCCTTATTGGCACTGGTGGTTTGTATCGGGCTGAGTGATATAAGTGCGCCCACAACCGGGTTTGTCGCCTTTGTTGCCGCGATAATTCATGCCTGGCGTATGAGGCTTTGGCACGGCAGCCGGATATGGAATGACCCGATGCTGTGGATTTTACAGGTGGGTTATGGCTGGCTTGTGGTTGGTCTTTTTATGCTGGGCCTGTCTGGTTTTGGTGTTCTCCCTGTCTCCCTGCCGCTCCATGCTTTAACGGCTGGCGCTATCGGCAGTATGACGCTCGGCATGATGTGCCGTGTGGCGCTGGGGCATACGGGGCGTAACCTGATCGCGGGCAAGGCAATCACAGCATCCTTTCTCATTCTTCAGGCAGCGGTGATAATACGGATAGCGGCGTTTCTTTTCGGCGAGAGTTATCAATATGGGGTTTTGCTATCGGGCATTTTGTGGACCCTTGCTTTTGGACTTTACGTGCTCCGCTTTACAGCTATATTATTTTCTCCGCGACCGGATGGCAAGGCAGCGTAAGACGTTTTTCAGGGTGTTCTTTTTAAAGACATGAAGTTCTCAATATCCTTGGTCGTAGGTTCTTGTCCCCGGCCTCTTGTCAGATCAATAATGTCGAGATTTTTCCTCTGCAGGACGGCGGCGCGAATTGTCTTGTCCAGAATGTCCAGTCCTTCAGACTCGAACATCTTTCCCCAACCGGGCAGGGTTGTTATGTGACGAAGGTTATCTATGCCGCCCCATGTTTTTTGTGAAGGATTGATTTTTTCTTCTTTGTTATGCGCTTGCCTGCGCAAATACTGCTCACAAAAATCCTTTAGATAGGTGGCTAAAAACTCTGAATCCGGATCAAAGAAGGCTTGGAACACAGCACGCCATACAGGCTTAAGGTCGTTGAAGTCTTTAACATCTGCGTCTTTCATTGTGTTTTGAACGTGACCGTATAGCTCGTTCCGCCCTTCTGTAATTTCTGTATATTCATAGAAAAACTCGGCTAGTTCGGGAACTTTTTTGCGCAGCCGTGAATGTGCGGAAAGATAGTATATGCAAGTTACTTCCGTTGCTAAGGCTGCTGCCTCTAAACAAAGATTATGAAGCAGAAAATCTAAGAATTTTTCTGGCGGAGGAGCAGGGTCTTCTGCTCTTAATAAATTCCGGCGGTCCTGGTCCATATGCGTTAGTTCATGGGTGTAGCCAATAATAAAGCTCAAGGGCGAGTCATCAGCGATTTCGTGTAAAAGAATAATGTTCGGGACATAGGAGGCTGATCTGTCATCCAGATCTTCTCCGTCATAACCGACATAGACGGGATATTTTTTTGCCGCTTTTACAAATGCTTTTACCAGAGGGATGTATTTGGACATATTGCCCATTTGGTTGGATATGTCTTGTTTGGATTGCGTGCTTTTGTCTTTTTTGCCGAGTTCCACGAAATAGTCACCGGCACCGGGCCGGATCGTTTGCAGCGCCTCCAGAACTTTTTTCCTGCTCCTGAACATCAATGTCTCTTTTTTATGGTATTTGAGGCAGTCTAACCAAAAAGAATGATTTATGCAAAAAACTTCTTGTGTGTGGCCATATTCCGTAATATAAACCGGGTTATTCACTATTTTTGAGTTTTGGAAAAGGATTAGATTGATGGCGATTAAAAACTGGAAAAGCGCTGTGGGCGTATTTGCGATAGCGGCAGGCTTGCTGGTCTCCCCTGTTGCGGCGCAGGAAAACGTGGGTAGCGCGCCTGAAGATCAATTTAAAGCTGATCCGGTTGGGTTTTTTGTTTTGAATACCCTTAGGGAAGAAGTAGAGCATTATTTTGATAGAAGCCATTTTGATAACCCAACTCAAAAAACACCGGAACGTCTTGAGCGTGCGCGGCAGGAAGGCCATAAAATTCAGTATTGCTTTAGTGTGGCGATGCTGGATCACACATTTAAGGCCGTTGATAATCTTCCAACAAAGCTTTCAAAAGCGCGTTTCGCAGGTGCGAAAGAGGTGTTTGAAAGGATAAGAAAAGGGCTCGTGACCAAGGCGGGAACTTTCACGGAGGAAAAAACCTGCAAAGCTGAAAATGGTGCCGCTCTTCGAGGGTATCAGCGCAATGAAATTGGCCGGATGGCTAATTTCCATTTTGATTACGGTACAGAAAAAATTATTGGCCTCCCTACGGCGCGCGCTCGGGAGTTTCTAGGTGGTTTGCCTTTGGATACCATCAAAGGATGGGTCGCCGGGCAACAGGGTGCTGTTACAATGATAGAGCAGCCTACGGCAAAACTCTGCTCTCATCTATGGGTGGCCAAGTCTATTCTGGATAAAGCCCCGAACATAAAAATGAGCGGTCATGGCGTTAGCCGGGAAAAGCTTGATAGTAAATGGAACGAACTGGATTGCGGCAAGCTTTCCGGCGGAGTTGCTCTGCCTGTTCCTAAGCCTTAAATTTTCCGGCTATAGGCGTGAATTTTAAAGCTTTGGTTTGAACGGGGCTTTCGCTTTTGTTGGATTTAGCCTTGTCTTTGTAATTTTGGGCGCTCAAACCTGATAGCGGGTTAGGCTTGTCTTGCAGCTTTGTGGCGACATTACTCGCCTTTTTATAGGTTTCCGGGTCAAGGTTCTTGACCAGTTCTTTCAGGCTTTCATCCTGTTCACTGAGTTTCTTGTAGTGTTGTCCAATGTCATCAGGAATGGTCGTAATTAGTTTTTCAATGGCGTAAATATCTGTTTCAGAAAGGCCGCTGCCAAGGAACAGGTCAATAATTTCTTGCCACATACGTTCAAAATCAGAAAGCTGGTCTTGTTTTCCTTCGCCCTCATCCATACTTTGCTTAGTGGCTGTTTGAGCATGACGGAGCTTTTTAAGGAGGATTTCACTATGCTGAATATAGTGCTCGAAAAGAGTATGAAGCAATTCTTCTGATTCTTCAGCGGGAGGCCAGTCTTCTAGAGTTTTTTCTTCTACATGTTCTGGTGTGTTTTTATTAGGTAGGAGAAGTTTTTTATCGTCAGGGTCGGTTTCTCTTCTAAATGGTCCTTCGTGGTTTTCATTCTGTTTAAAGCGCCTGTCCGGTCCGATATAGTCGCTGCTATCTATAAAATCCTTTGGGTTATTCAGGGTGTAAGCGATGCGGCTGGCAATGCTATCTACAGAAAAGGGGACAATTAGAAGTTCGTTAAACCCTGCATCTCGTACGTCTGGAATAGAAAGAGACCTGGTGTCGCTGGTAATAATGATAATGGGGACTTCGCGGTTTGTCGTGTTGTCGCTAGACTCTCTTATTTTTTTAGCAAGCCATTTTCCATCTGTAGGCTGCATATTTAATTCAGTAATTATAATATCCGGTTTGTGTTTATTAAATAGATTCAAGGCATGATCGGTGTCCATTGCCCCGTAAATGCTTTTAGTCTGATGTATCTTTAAGGCTGTCGTCATAATTTTTAATGTTGATGGAACATCATTTACGACAAGGACACTAATATTGCTGAAATTATATGACATTTAGTTAGTACAGTATTTGTTTAACCACACCTGCCCCTGACGATACCATTTATATTTTATACCTAAAAGGGGAAATCATGGCGGCTTTGGCACTAATGTTTCCATAATCTTAAGGCCGTGACGGTGAAAAGTTTATTTGTAAGAAAAAAGTCACAATAATAAGAAAAAAACGTTTAATAGTTAGGGGTAGAAGCTTAGGGTCATCCTTTCAAAGGGGTAAAATAATGACAGATGCTAAACCTAAATCTGAAGACAAGGTCTTTGCCATAAAAGAAGACAAAATTCATGATTTTAAATTCGATGATAAAGTGGCGGGCGTTTTTGACGATATGCTCGGACGCTCGGTTCCGTTTTATGATGAAATCCAGAGGATGACATGCGAGCTTGCCAGCGACTTTTCGCAGAAAGACAGTAATATCTATGATCTGGGTTGCTCAACAGGAACGACATTTGATTTGCTCCATCCCGTTATTGATGAAAGCGTTACCTTTATCGGCATTGATAATTCAAAGCCGATGCTCGTTAAGGCAGAGGAAAAGCTTTCTGGTATTGGGAATGGTCGTAAATTTGCCCTGAAGCATGCTGATATAGAGGGGCATTACGTTATTGAGAATGCCTCTGTGGTTTTGATGGTTTTGACGTTACAATTTGTGCGCCCGCTTTACCGTGAAAAGATTGCCAAGAAAATTTATGACGGCATGAACAAAAACAGCGCCTTGATTATCGTTGAAAAGCTTTTGTCGGCGGACAGTACGCTTAACCGCCTTTTTATCGATCATTACTATGATTACAAACGCCGCAGCGGTTATTCGGAAACGGAGATCGTGCAAAAGCGGGAAGCGCTTGAAAATGTTCTCATTCCTTATCGCATGGAAGAAAATGTTGAATTGTTCAAAGATGCTGGATTCCGCCATGTTGAAGACTTCTTCAGGTGGTATAATTTCTCTGGCATTATCGCTGTTAAATAAAAAGGAATTCTCGATGCCGCAAGAAACACAGCAAAAAAATGGACTGATTAAAATAGGAGATTTTTTCTTCAAGTGGAGAAATATCGTTTTTCCTGTTGTTCTATTGTCTTTGTTTATTTCTTTTCCGCCTCCTGCTGAATATTTCGGGTCGGCTATGCTGGAAAGCGGCAAAGACGCTGCGGCTTTGTTGCTTGTGCTTGCGGGGTTGGGACTTCGTGCTGCGACCATAGGCTGGGCTTATATAAAGCGTGGCGGACTGAATAAGCAGGTTTATGCAGACAAGCTGGTGACGAGCGGATTCTTTGGCTTAAGCCGTAACCCGCTTTATGTCGGCAATATGATGATTTATGCCGGGATATTTATTTTTCATGGCCACCCTGCTGTTATTCTTATCGGCATAGCACTGTATTACTTTATTTATGAAAGCATTATCGCCGCCGAAGAATGTTTCCTGAAGCAGAAATTCGGTGAAGATTATCTGGAGTATTGCAAAAAGGTGCCGCGCTGGCGTCTTGATTTTTCAAATTACAAAGACTCTACGGCAGGCATGTCATTCAGCTTTGTGCGCGCCGTTGTGAAGGATTACACAACGATCTTTAATGCTTTTCTGGCTCTTGTTGTGATTGAGATGATTGAGAATTATCTCTTTTATCCTACGGATGTATTTATAAAAACGGCGCAAAATGGCGGTGTCTTTATGGCCGTTTTGCTCAGTGGCGTTATTATTATCAAGCTGATGAAGAAAAATGGTAAGCTCAAACAATCATGAAGAAAAATAAGACCAGCAACCCATCTCATATTGTGCTGACATCGCATCCGCCAAAGGATGGCGGTAACGTACCCAAAATTGAGTGGGGCGCGGAAAAGCTTAAGTCGCGCGGGCCGCTGATTGCTAGTATGGCCGACCGGGCCAGCTCGAACGTGATTGGTGCCTATGCCGGGGCTTATTCTGTTTACCGCGCCGTGTCTGTGGCAACGGGGGATCTTGATCCGCTGCATGTGCCGGATTTGCACAATACAGCGCCCGCCGAGCCGATTGGCCCTCACCCGCAATGGTTTGAAGAAAACAGGATCGTCAGCCTTGACCCGTGGGGGCATATGGCAGGCGCAGCGTTTGATGATTTACGGCAAAAAGGTCTTGATGTGCGTCCGACTATTGCCGTGACCAAGGCCCATATTAATATGCCGGAAATTCATGAGGCCGTGGCTGCCGGGCGGCTTAAGCCCGATGGAAAAATCTTGAAAGAAAATGGGGATGTCCGCGTGACCAAAGCCGCGATTGATCCAGTCTGGCATTTGCCCGGCATTGCACATCGGCTTGATGTTGATGAAAATGATTTGCGCCGCAGCTTGTTTGAAAATTCAGGCGGCATGTTCCCGGAGCTTGTAACGCGCCCTGATTTAAAAGTTTTTCTTCCCCCGATTGGCGGGCACACGGTTTATATGATGGGTGATGTGTCAACAATTCATGATCCAAGTGTGCCGCTTGGGTGTCGTTTGCACGATGAGTGTAATGGCTCGGACGTGTTTGGGTCTGATATCTGTACGTGCCGCCCTTATTTGTGCCATGGCATTGAAATTGCGATTGAAACGGCGCAAGCGGGCGGGAACGGGCTGATTATTTATAATCGTAAAGAAGGCCGCGCTTTGGGTGAGGTTGCAAAGTTCCTGGTCTATAATGCCCGCAAGCGGCAGGAAGGTGGCGATAGCGCCGCTAAGTATTTCGAACGCACGGAATGTGTTGCGGGTGTGCAGGATATGCGTTTCCAGGAATTGATGCCTGATATTTTTAATTGGCTCGGTATTACTAAAATAGATCGTTTTGCCTCGATGAGCGATATGAAGCATGATGCCATTGCCAGCCATGGCATTGAAATTGTCGAACGTATTCCGATCCCGCCGGAGCTAATTCCCGCAGATGCCGCGGTGGAGATGGAAGCTAAAAAAGCGGCCGGTTATTTTGTCCCTGATGAAGACCAAATTGCAGATAAAGACGCGCTAAAGGATGTTCAGGGACGTAAGCTCGATGAGTAATGCTCTATGAAACTAAAATATGTTTCGATCACCGGCGCTGATGATGAAGTGAATATTGAGGATCTCAACGCCATTTCTGATCAATACCCGTTTGTCGAATGGGCGATCTTATTGTTGCCGGAGCAGGAGGGAAGCAGTCGCTTCCCTACAATTGACTGGATCAAAAACTTTACCAAAAAATATAAAGGGGCACATAAAGCTATGCATTTGTGCGGCGATGTCTTTCTTGGCTTTGTTGAAAATGATCCGGGGGTTTTGGCTTTGATGCAAGGCTTCAACCGTGTCCAGCTCAATCTTGAATTTGGCGATGTTGAAGGAAAATATGACTTGAGTGCACTGTTTGCACAAATAAAAGCGCATCCCGAATTTGAATTTATTATCCAGTACACCGATAAAAACAACGGCCTTTTGTCGCTTTTGCACGATATTCCCAATCATGCCGTCTTGTTTGATGAATCTGCCGGGACCGGCCTTTCGCCAAAGTTTTGGCCCGCCCCCCTTGAAGGGCATTTCTGTGGTTATGCCGGTGGCATTAATCCGGACAATGTCGCGCAAAATATTGATATGATTGCGCAGGCCGCAGGTGATTATGAGACATGGATCGACATGGAAAGCGGCGTACGTACGGACGATCGCTTTGACCTTGAAAAGGTTAGACAGGTGCTCAAAATAACGGCAGCAGAAAGGTAATGTAAGAAATGACCGACAAAAATGTACATATCATCGACCATCCTTTGATCCGGCATAAACTTTCGCATTTGCGGAATAAAGAGACGCCGGGGCATGTGTTCCGTGAGCTTATGCGTGAGATTGCTTTGTTGCTGGGTTATGAGGTTCTGCGTGACTTGCAAACAAAAGAAACCACCATTGAAACACCGATGGAGGAGATGAAAACGGAAGTTCTGGATGGCCGGAAGCTCTGTATCGTCCCTATTTTGCGTGCAGGGAATGGTTTGCTTAACGGCTTGCTGGAACTCATGCCGTTGGCTGAGGTTGGACATATTGGCCTGTATCGCGACCCGGATACATTGATCCCGGTGGAGTATTACTTAAAGCTGCCTGATAATATGCATGAGCGGCAGGTGATTATTGTGGATCCGATGCTGGCGACGGGAAAATCCGCAATTGCCGCGATTGACCGCTTGCGTGATCAAGATACGGTAAATGTTAAATTCCTGTGCCTTGTTGCTGCTCCGGAAGGGGTTGCGGCGCTGCATGAGGCCTATCCAGATATTCCGATTTATACAGCTGCGGTTGATCGTGAGCTCAATGAAGAAGGCTTTATCCTGCCTGGAATCGGCGATGCCGGTGACCGTATTTACGGCACGAAGTAATAAGCTTTATTTTATATGATTTTTTCGGCGTGGCTGAAGACCATAAATTTTTCTTTTCTGGCGAGCGCGACCAGTGTCAAGTTGGCCTCTTCTGCCAGTTCTACGGCCAGAGTTGTCGGCGCGGAAATGGCCACTAACACCGGCGCGCCGAAAGCCACTGTTTTTTGCACCATTTCAAAGCTACAGCGGCTGGTGAGTAGTGCAAACCCGCTTTGCGGGTCAATGCCCTCTTTGACTGCCGCACCGATCATTTTGTCCAGTGCGTTATGGCGGCCAACATCTTCACGGGCGAGCATAATATTGCCCTCTGTATCGACAAAGGCTGCGCCATGCACCGCGCCGGTTATCATTTTTTCCGGCTGGTATTCATGTAAATTATCATAGGCCTTATAAATGGCGCCGGAAGAAATTTGCAGAGAGTTTTGAACCGGCGGCAAAGGACGAACCGCTTCCTCCAGGCTTTCAATACCGCACAGGCTACAGGATGTTGTGCCGGTTAAATTTCGCTTTCTACGCAAGACCCCCATAAATTTTTCTTCCGGGATTTGCATGGTCAGCAGAAGACCATTTTCTTCTTCCCGGACGCCAATGGATTGCATGTCTTCTGCGCCGTTTATAATGCCTTCACTCAGGCTAAACCCTAATGCAAAATCTTTTAAATCTTCGGGTGTGACCATCATGACCGCATGAGAAACGCCGTTATAAACAAGAGCAACGGGTACTTCAGAAGCTATCTCTTTTTGGATGTCATGCTCCTGCTGCGCCGTACGGCTATGGGCGTTTACAGCGATATGTCCGGCGCGTGCGTAATTCATAACTTACTCCGCATCGGCTGCAAGGCGCGGTTCGGCTTCATGAGATTGCCGCACTTTTTTCTGCCAGTCCGATAATTCATTGGTTAGGCGCACCTCAACGGCAACGACTTTATATTCCGGGCATTCGGTCGCCCAGTCTGAATGCTTGGTCGTAATGACGTTTGTTGCGCTTTCGGCAAAATGGAAGCTGGTGTAGAGAATGCCGGGTTGCAGGCGTTCTGATATTTTGACCCGCAGGCTAATCTCGCCGCTACGGCTTTGGATAGATACCAAGTCACCGTCAGATATGCCGCGCTGCTCGGCATCATGTTCGTGGATTTCCAGCAAATCTTCATCGCACCATATGTTATTGGCCGTACGCCGGGTTTGGGTTCCGACATTATATTGCGCTAAAATACGTCCCGTGGTCAGGATGAGTGGGAATTTTCGCGAGGTTTTATCTTCGGTCGGGACAAACTCGGTAAGCATAAACCGTCCCGGATTTCTTACAATACGGTCTATATGCATCACCGGCGTGCCTTCCGGCATTTCATCGTTACACGGCCATTGTACGCTCCCCAAAGCCTCAAGCTTTTCGTAGCTGACGCCGGAAAAGGCAGGCGTCGTGCGTGCAATTTCATCCATTATTTCTGACGGGTGACTGTAATTCATATCGTAGCCCATCGCTTTGGATAGGGCCATTGTGCCCTCCCAGTCTGCTTTCTCGCCAAGCGGCGCCATAATTTTGCGGATACGGTTAATGCGCCGTTCGGCATTGATGAAGCTGCCATCTTTTTCGAGGAAGGAAGATCCGGGCAAAAAGACATGCGCATATTTTGATGTTTCGTTAAGGAATATATCGTGGATGACCACGCATTCCATCGCTTCTAATCCCTCTGCGATGTGCTGGCTGTTCGGGTCGGACTGGATAATATCCTCGCCCTGAATGTAAATACCTTTAAAGGACCCGGCGCAGGCCGCGTCAATCATGTTAGGGATACGCAAGCCCGGTTCAGCATCAAGCGTTACGTTCCAGTCTTTTTCAAAAACTTCGCGCGCAACGTCATCGCTAACGGAGCGGTATCCGGGAAGCTGGTGCGGGAAACCGCCAACATCGCACGCGCCTTGTACGTTATTTTGACCACGCAAAGGATTAACGCCGACGCCTGTGCGACCGAGATTTCCTGTCGCCATCGCCAGATTAGCCAGCCCCATCACGGCGGTCGAGCCTTGAGAATGTTCGGTAATACCCAGCCCGTAATAAATGGCGCCGTTTTTAGCGCGGGCGTAAAGTCGGGCGGCTTCTCTAACCTCTTCTGCCGGAACGCCAGTTAGTTTTTCCATTTCTTCAGGCGCATTTTTAGGGTCGGAAACAAATTTTTTCCAAACTTCAAAGTCTTCACAGCGCTCTTTTATGAATTTTTCATCGGCTAGTTTCTCTGTCACAATGACGTGCGCTAAGGCATTGAGCATGGCGACATTGGTGCCGGGCAATAAAGGCAAATGATGCGCGGCTTTGATGTGCGGAGACTCTACAAGCGCCAGTTTGCGCGGGTCGATGACAATAATTTGCGCCCCTTCCCGCAGGCGTTTTTTCAGGCGCGAGGCAAAAACCGGGTGTGCATCTGTTGGATTGGCCCCGATCAGTAGAATAACATCGGCGTCTGCAACAGACGCAAAATTTTGTGTTCCGGCAGAGGTGCCCAGCGTTTGGCTTAGACCGTATCCGGTTGGCGCATGACAAACGCGGGCGCAATTGTCGATATTGTTATTGCCAAAGGCCGCGCGCACCAATTTTTGGACCAGAAATGTTTCCTCGACCGTGCAGCGCGAAGATGTAATGCCGCCAATGGCTTTTACGCCATGGTCTTTTTGAATGCGTTTGAAGGCATTAGCAGTATAGTCCAGCGCTTCATCCCAGCTAACCTCACGCCATGGGTCTGTGATTTTGTCGCGGATCATTGGTGTTTTAATCCGGTCTGGATGAGTGGCATAGCCCCAGGCAAAGCGCCCTTTAACGCAGGCATGTCCTTCGTTGGCATGGCCGTTTTTATACGGCACCATGCGCACGATTTGGTCGCCTTTGATCTCGGCCTTGAGCGAGCAGCCAACACCGCAATAAGCGCAAGTCGTGACAACAGAATGTTCGCCGATGCCGTGCTCTATGGTGTTTTTTTCCATCAGCGTTGCGGTTGGGCAGACATCAACACAAGCGCCGCAGGACACACATTCTGAATCGATAAAATCTTCGTTTTGGCTCGCCGCAATTTTTGAATCAAAGCCGCGCCCCTCAAGAGTCAGCGCGTGTGTGCCTTGTGTTTCTTCGCAAGCCCGGACGCAGCGCGAACAGGCAATGCATTTGCTCGGATCAAAAGTAAAATACGGATTGCTTTCGTCTTTTTCTGCCTCCAGATGATTTTCACCCTCATAGCCGTAACGCACTTCGCGCAAACCAACCACGCCCGCCATGTCTTGCAGTTCGCAATCACCATTGGCAGCGCAGGTCAGGCAATCCAGAGGGTGATCAGAGATATAAAGTTCCATCGTGTTACGGCGCAGTTTGGTCAGCTTGTCAGTTTGCGTTTTTACTTTCATACCGCTGGTGACATTGGTATGACACGAGCCGGGGTAACCCTTTTGTCCTTCGACCTCGACCACGCACATGCGGCAGGAGCCAAAAGCCTTTAGACTGTCTGTTGCACAAAGTTTGGGGATTTGAATATTAAGTTCGGCAGCCGCGCGCATGACGGAAGTGCCTTCCGGTACAGAAATGCTCTGGCCGTCAATTTCCAGCATTACGGGTTTTTCTGCTTTGCTTTCCGGCGTTCCGAAATCTTTTTCTTTTGATATAGCCATACTCACGCCGCCTTCTTTTTAGGAAGCAGGCCAAAATCTTCGGGGAAGTATTTTAACGCGCTTAAAACCGGCGCCGGGGTCAGGCCGCCCATCGCGCACAGGGAGCCATCAGTCATGACTTCACACAAATCTTCAAGCAGCTCTAAATTTTGGTCGCGTTCTACATTGCTAATGATTTTATCAATCACTTCAACTCCGCGCGTAGAGCCAATTCGGCAGGGCGTGCATTTGCCGCAGGATTCAATGGAGCAGAATTCCATCGCATAACGCGCTTGCTGCGCCATATCAACGCTGTCATCAAACACAACCACGCCGCCATGACCAAGCATTGCGCCTGCTTTGGCAAAATCCTCGTAAGTCATGGGCGTATCAAACTGGCTTTCATGTAAGTAAGCACCCAGCGGCCCGCCGCATTGCACGGTTTTAATCGGCCTTCCGGTTGCCGTGCCGCCGCCAATACCATAGAGAAGCTCTTTTAATGAGACGCCAAAATCCATTTCATACAGGCCGGGATACTTAACATTGCCGCAAAGCTGGATCGTTAAAGTGCCCTTGGATTTTCCTGCACCGTGATTTTGATAGGCTTTTGCACCTTGCGCTAAAATAAAAGGAATGCTCGCGAGTGTTATAACATTATTCAGCGCTGTCGGTTTACCAAATAGTCCTTCAATGGCCGGCAAAGGTGGGCGGTAGCGGATCATGCCGCGTTTGCCTTCGAGCGATTCAAGAAGCGCTGTTTCTTCGCCGCAAATATAAGAGCCTGCGCCCATCCGGATTTCAAGGTCAAAGCCCTTACCCAGATGTCCGGCTTCATAGGCGTTATCAATCGCCTGTTGCAAAATCTTAGCTGTGTTCGGATATTCGGAGCGTAAGTAAATATAGCCTTGACTGGCTTCTACCGCGCGCGCCGCAATCATCATGCCTTCGATCAGGCAATAGGGGTCGCCTTCCATTATCATGCGATCGGCAAACGTGCCACTGTCGCCTTCATCGGCGTTGCAGACAATGTATTTTTTCTCTGACTTTGTATCGAGAACCGTTTGCCATTTTATACCGGTGGGAAAGGCCGCGCCGCCGCGTCCGCGCAAGCCGGAGTCTTTGACGGCATTCACAATGTCTTGTGGCGATAATTTAAGCGCCTTCTCCAGCGCTTCAAATTTATAGTCTTCGGTGGACAAAGCGTCGCTCACGCCGCAATTTGCAAAGGTCAAACGGTTTTGGCGTTTAAAGGCCTCAAGCTCTTCCACCTTGCCGAGATATAGGGGGTGCATACTCCCGCCTTCAGGAAAGCCTGCTTCAAATAAAGAGGGAATGTCATCAATGCTCACCGGGCCGTAGCCTACGCGCCCTTTATCTGTTTCAACCTCAATCAAAGACTCTAGCCAGTAAAGCCCCCGGCTGCCATTACGAATAATTTCAATATCAGGATATTTTGCGGTGATTGCGGCCAGAACCTCGTCAGCGCCAAGGGAGAGGGAAGATGTGTCATGCGGGATATAAATCTTCACGACAGTAGCTCCTCCAGTTTTTCCGGGGTAACGCGGCCATAGGTTTTGTCGTCAATCATAACGGCAGGGCCGCAGGCGCAATTGCCAAGGCAATAAACCGGTTCCAGCGTCACGTCGCTTCTTTTTATATGGTCTTCCAGCTTGCTCGCCCCCATCGCTTGACAGGCTTCGGCGCGGCAGATTTTTATAACGCGCTCTGATGGCGGTTTATCACGGAAATCGTGATAGAAGGAAAGCACTCCATGAACATCGGCGCGGGAAAGGTTCAGTGCTTTGGCAATTTCCGGTACAAAATCCGGGTTGATATAACCAAATTCGGCTTGCAAAGCGTGCAATACCGGCAGTAAAGCTCCCGGTAGGTTAGCTTTTCCCTGCACGATCTTCTGCGCCGCTTCTGCATTCCAGTTTGTCATCACAATAACCTATATCAAGCCCTGTTTTTTGCAAGGGACAGGGCGTAAATGATTGTAAGGATTTTCCTTTCCTTTACAATAAAGGCGACATGAAACATTGGCACGTACTTAGCATTGAAGATACGCAAAAGGCTCTGGATGAAGGGCCGAAGGATTACGGGCCGAATAAGCTTGCCGAGGGCAATGTTGTGCGCTGGTATAGCATGCTGGCACAGCAATTTACCTCCGTTCTGATCCTTGTTTTGATTGTCGCCGCTATCCTGTCCTTTTTTCTCGGGGATATGGTTGATGCGCTGGCTATTCTTGCCATTGTTATTTTGAATGGCGTTCTGGGCTTTGTGCAGGAATGGAAGGCCGAAACGGCGATTAAAAGCCTGAAGCAGATGCTCTCCCCTCGTTGCCGCGTTATTCGTGATGGGCGCGAGCAGGAGATTGATGCGGAAAATCTGGTGCCCGGTGACCGCGTTTTTCTGAGCACGGGCAATGCTGTACCTGCCGATATTCGCTTGATAGACGTGACGGACTTAAGGGCGGATGAGGCAGCGTTGACCGGGGAATCCGTACCTGCGAGCAAGGGCATTGAAGTATGTCAGGAAGATACGCCTGTATCAGACCGCCGTAATATGGCCTGGATGGGGACGCATATCGTCAATGGTCATGGCATTGGACTGGTGGTCGCCATCGGTATGGATACGGAGTTAGGCCGCATTGCCGGTATCACCGGGGCTATTAAGGAAACCAAAACGCGCCTGCAACGCCATTTATCAGTTTTAGGGCGGCAGCTCGGCGTTTTGGCTCTGCTGATTTCTGTGGCCATTGTCATTGTCGGCATAGCGGGCGGCAGAGATATGCTGGAGATGGTTATGACGGGCGTGTCGCTGGCGGTGGCTGCGGTGCCAGAAGGTCTTCCAGCTGTTGTTACCGTTACGCTGGCGCTGGGGGTTACCGCTATGGCCCGCAAAAAGGCCCTGCTGCGTCATTTACAGGCGGCGGAAACGTTGGGCGCTGTTTCCGTTATTTGTACTGACAAGACCGGTACCCTGACCAAAAATGAGATGACGGTGCAAAAAATCTGGATGGCGGATGGTGAGTTCAGTGTTGACGGCGTTGGTTATGAACCAAAAGGCGCTTTCCTGAAAGAGGGGCGTACCATTGAGCCGCAACTTTCTCCTGATTTAATGGCGCTTCTGGATACGGGGCGCAAATGTAATCACGCCCGCATTGAGCATGGCGAACAGGGCTGGAAGGCTAATGGTTTTCCTACTGAGGCCGCGTTGATTGTTGCAGCGGAAAAGGCAGGGTTAAAACAGGATCACAAGGCCTGTATTGTCGCCGAGCATTCTTTTAACTCTGTGCGTAAGCGCATGTCTGTGATTGAGGAAACTGAAAGTGAGCGGACTGTTCACGTCAAAGGCGCGCCAGAGGTTTTATTGCCTTTATGCGAGACTATTCTGGTTGAGGGCAGAGAAGAAAAATTAACAGAAGCGCAGCGCAAGGAAATAGAAAAAGCCTATACGGGGTTTGCTGAAAACGGCCTGCGCACATTGGCGCTGGCCCGCAAAATCATTGCTAAAGACACGGTGTTAACCGAGGGTGAGGCCGAAAGCGATTTGGTTTTTCTCGGTATTGTTGGTGTGATCGATCCGCCGCGCCCGGAAGTCTCCGATGCGCGGGACCAAGCGCAAAAAGCCGGTATCCGGGTGGTTGTTATAACCGGGGATTCTCCTGTGACTGCGCGTGCCATTGCGGAGCAAATTGGCCTGAAAGTAGGTAAGGCGGTTACCAGTAGCGAAATTAAGGATATGAGCGATGAGGCTCTGTCATCTTTGTTAAGCGGAGACATTCTATTTGCCCGTACAGTGCCGGAAGACAAGTTTCGTATTGTGAAGTTACTACAGGCGCAGGAGCAGCTTGTTGCCATGACTGGTGACGGTGTTAATGATGCCCCGGCGCTCAAGCAGGCGGATGTCGGTATTGCCATGGGTATACGTGGTACCGATGTGGCCAAGGGCGCTGCCGATATGGTGCTGGCCGACGATAATTTTGCCTCCATCATTGCAGCGATCGAGGAAGGGCGGCGGCAATACGCCAATATACGCAAATTTGTGCGTTATCTCCTGTCCTCTAATGTGGGTGAGATCATTGCTATTTTTGCGAACATTATGCTGGGCGGGCCGCTGATCCTGTTGCCGGTGCAGATTTTATGGATGAATTTGGTTACAGACAGCGTGACAGCGATTGCGCTTGGTGCGGAAAAGGCGGAACAAGATGTGATGGACAGGCCGCCGCGCCCGGTCTCCGAGCCTATTTTGGATAAAAACGGGATGATTATGATTGGCGCTCTTGGTTCGTATATTGGTTTGGCAGCGCTCTTTGTCTACCATTACTATATGGATGGAAATGCAGAGAACTGGATACTGGCCAATGCTGTCGTCTTTACGGGTATCGTCGTCATGGAAAAAATCAATGTCCTGAATTTCCGCAATTTTCATGGCAGCGTGGCAGCGATGGGCTGGTTTTCAAACCCGTGGCTCTTGGCGGCCATTGCGGTTACGCTGGGCCTACAGGTTGCCGCTGTTTACGTGCCGGGACTGCAGAATGTTTTGCATACCGTGCCGCTAGGCTGGCATGATTGGGGCGTGATTGCTCTGATTTCCCTGCCATTATTTATTGTGCCCGAGATTTATAAAAAAATGAGGCTGGCAAGATGAGACAAAGAAAATTTCAGATACGCGGTACAACACTGCATGCGGATCAGTGGGCCAGTTTGATGATGGTGGCGGCGCTGGGGCTGGCGCTGTTTTGGGTTAATTCGCCGCTAAAACCGTTCTATGATTTGTTTCATCATATGCCTGTTTCTATTAGCTTTGGAGAGCATGTTTTAAAAAAACCTTTGGTCTTTTGGGTTAATGAAGGGTTGATGGTGCTCTTCTTTTTGGCCGTCACAACAGAAATAAAACGGGAGCTTCTCGAAGGGCATTTATCAATGCCAAGGCAAATGCTCTTGCCTGCCTTTGCCGCGCTGGGTGGCATGGTTGTTCCGACTGCGATTTATCTCTTTATAAATCGGGGCGACCCTATTTTCCTACAAGGCTGGGCCATTCCTACGGCCACGGATATTGCTTTAAGCCTTGGCGTGTTGTCATTGTTCGGCAAACGCGTGCCATTGGAGCTTAAACTCTTTTTGGCGGCGCTGGCTATTTTTGATGATCTTGGCGGCATCCTGATCATTGCTATATTTTATGGGAGCCATTTGACATGGAGCGTCATGGCCTTTGTGCTGGCAGCTATTTTAGCGCTTTTTTTATTGAATCGTTTTTTTATTACTCACGCGTCATTTTACGTCGCTATTGGATTGTTTCTTTGGGCTGCGTTACAGCAATCGGGAATTCATCCGACAATGGCCGGTGTGATTGTCGGTGTGGCCTTACCGCTGCGGGTAAAAAAGCCCTGCGCCTATATTCCGCTCAAAGTTGTTGAGGATGGTCTGCACCCATGGACGGCCTTTTTTATCGTGCCGCTTTTTGCATTTTTTAATGCCGGAATTGTCTTTTCCGAAATCACTGTTGCAAATCTGGTTTCACCGCTTTCTCTCGGCGTTATCGCGGGACTTTTTATCGGTAAGCCGCTTGGTATTTTCCTGTTTGCCTGGGTGGCGCACGCCCTTAAATTTGCTGATCTGACCGATCACGTGAATTGGCGACAAATATTCGGTGTTGCATTGCTTGGTGGTGTTGGTTTTACAATGGCGCTGTTTTTTAATGCGCTGGCTTTTCCCCATAATGGGAACCCAGAAATGGGGCGAGCAGCCATACTTATAGGCTCTTTTTTGTCCGCTGTGGGCGGAGTCCTCTGGCTACATTTTGCTTTACCTAAAGAGGGAATAAAAAGATGAAACTTACATTTTTAGGTGCGACCGGAACGGTGACCGGTTCCAAATATTTGCTGGAGCATGCAGGTAAGAGAATCCTGATTGATTGCGGCTTGTTTCAGGGGTTAAAGGAGCTGCGCTTGCGTAACTGGGAAAAGTTGCCGGTTGATCCCGCTGCGATCGATGCTGTCCTGCTGACCCATGCTCATATAGACCATAGCGGTTACATTCCGTTGCTGGTTAAAAACGGCTTTAAAGGGAAGGTTTATTGCTCTAGTGCCACGTTTGACCTCTGTTCTATCTTGTTACCTGATAGTGGTTATTTGCAGGAGGCGGATGCCGAGCGCTCTAACCGTTACGGCTATACTAAACACAAACCGGCATTGCCGCTTTATACGGAGAAGGACGCTAAAAATTCTCTGAAACAGTTTAAGGCCGTAGATTTTGGTAAGCCCCTTGTCCTTTATGATGATTTGTCTTTTACTTTAAGTCGCTCGGGACATATTTTAGGGTCGTCTTTTATTCAGATCAGTGCCGGAGGAAAATCCATTCTGTTCTCCGGCGATATTGGTCGTCCTGACGACCCTGTCATGGTGCATCCGGCGCAAATTCAAAATGCTGATTATCTGGTGGTGGAATCCACTTATGGTGACAGGTTGCACAGGGACAGCGATCCTCTGAACAAAATAGGGAAAATTATCAGGGAGACCGCAGCCCGCGGCGGCTCTGTTGTTATTCCGGCTTTTGCCGTAGGACGGGCGCAGAGCATCCTTTATTATATTTATGAGCTTAAGAAGGCCAAAGCCATTCCTGACCTGCCCATGTTTCTTGATAGTCCGATGTCTATCAATACTACGGAACTTTTGTGCAGGCATAAGAATGAGCATCGCCTGCCGGAAAAAATATGCGCTGATGTATGCCATGTTGCGGAGTATGTTCACACGGCAGAAGAATCAAAGACTCTGGATCATCGGAACGGTATGCCTGTCGTTATTATATCGGCCAGCGGCATGGCAACCGGAGGGCGGGTGTTGCACCATTTAAAACATTTTATCACCGATGCACGTAACACTATTCTTTTTACTGGCTATCAGGCAGCGGGAACGCGGGGCGCACGGCTCGTTCATGGCGAAGACGAGATTAAAATTCATGGCCAGATGTGGCCGGTGAAGGCTCAAATTGAAGTACTGCATAACATCTCTGCCCATGCGGATTATGGCGAAATTTTGGATTGGCTGGGGCATTTTCAGGAAGCGCCGTGCAAAACATTTGTCACGCACGGCGAACCGGAAGCAGCGTCTTCTCTTAAAATGAAAATCGAGAGTCATTTAAATTGGGATGCTGTCGTGCCGGAATATTTAGAGGAAGTGGAATTATGATAGACAGGCCAAAACCCATTTTAAAGCTGCGCCGCCTTGGGATCGATACTTACAAGGAAGCCGTTATTTACATGCGTAAAGATTGTCATGTGTGCCGTGCTGAGGGGTTTGAGGTGCAGGCGCGGGTGCGGGTGAGTCTAAATGGGAAAGCATTGACTGCTACGCTGAACATGATCCGTAACGGTATGCTGGAGGCGGGGGAGGCGGGACTATCTGAGCATGCGTGGGAAAAGCTGGGCGCAAAAGAGGGAGATGAAATTTATATATCGCACCTGCCGCCTGTTCATTCTCTCAGCCATATGCGTTCAAAAATTTACGGTCATGCATTGGAAGCGGATCAGATGGATTCCATTATCAATGATATTGTGGCAGGGAACTATTCTGATATTCACATTTCTTCTTTTCTGACGGCCTGTGCAGGCGGGCGACTTAGCGGAGAAGAGATTGTTTCTCTTACGCACGCCATGGTCGATAGTGGTGACCGTCTGGATTGGGGGAAGGATCTGGTCGTGGATAAACACTGTGTTGGTGGCTTGCCGGGAAACCGGACAACACCGATTGTGGTGGCCATTGTTTCTGCTTTCGGCTTAACCATGCCAAAAACATCTTCGCGCGCCATTACTTCGCCTGCGGGGACGGCGGATACGGTGGAAGTGTTGGCGCCGGTTAATCTTGATGTTCCGGCGATGCGCAAGGTCGTGGAAACAGAGGGTGGTTGCATAGTCTGGGGTGGGGCGGCGTCTTTAAGTCCGGCGGACGATGTGCTTATCCGGGTGGAAAAGGCGCTTGATCTCGATAGTGAGGGGCAGCTTGTGGCCTCTGTCCTGTCGAAAAAAATTGCGGCCGGATCATCGCATGTGCTGATTGATGTGCCGGTTGGCCTGACAGCCAAGGTGCGTAGCATGGAAATGGCAGAAATTTTGGCGCGCTATTTGGAACAAACCGGCGCTGCGCTGGGGGTCGGTGTTCGTGTCCATACCAGTGACGGTAGTCAGCCGGTTGGGCGTGGTATAGGCCCGGCGCTGGAAGCGCGTGATTTGCTCTCTGTTTTAAAAAATGAAAATGCCGCTCCGCAGGATTTGCGGGAGCGCGCACTTGACTTGGCCGGGCATATTCTGGAGTTTTCACCGGACGTTAAAAATGGACAAGGCCGAACATTGGCTACGGAAATTCTGGATGACGGCAAGGCATGGGTGAAGTTTCAATCTATTTGCGAGGCGCAAGGCGGTATGCGCGATGTTCCAAAAGCGCCTTATACTCATGTGGTTGCCGCAGATAGAGGGGGGCTGGTCGCTGACATTGATAATCGCCGCATTGCCCGTGTTGCCAAACTGGCAGGGGCTCCGGCGGACAAGGTCGCAGGCGTTGATCTTCATACGCCGGTTGGCGCAAATATTGAAAAAGACCAGCCGCTTTTTACCGTTCATGCGGAATCTCCGGGTGAGCTTGATTACGCGCTCGGTTATCTCGAGGAGCAGGACGATATTATCAAGATTGAGGAGGTGTAAACTGTGACAGTTTTATTTTCGTATCCGGGTAATGAAAAATTGGCGGCGCTTTTGGTTGAAAAAGCGGGCTATGATTTTGGCGCTATGACCGTACGGCATTTCCCCGATGGCGAAAGTTTTGTAAAGCTGGAGGCGGATGTAAAAGACAAAGATATTATTCTTTTATGTTCTCTTGATCGGCCCGATGAAAAGGCGATGGCTTTGATGTTTTTTGCGCAGACGGCGCGGCAACTCGGTGCAAAGTCAATAGAGCTGATTGCGCCGTATCTTGGCTATATGCGGCAGGATAAACGCTTTCATGAGGGCGAGGCTGTAACCTCCGATGTTTTTGCCGCTTTTATTTCTCGTTATTTTGATAGCTTAATCACGGTAGATCCGCATTTGCACCGTCATAAGGCTATGAATGAAATCTACACCATTCCTTCTAAAGTTATTCACGCGGCGGATGCTATTGCTGATTGGATCAAAGACAATGTTGAAACCCCTGTTTTGATTGGCCCGGATGAGGAAAGCGATCAATGGGTGTCTGATGTCGCAAAAAGGGCGGAGGCGCCGTATATCGTGCTCGCCAAAACTCGCTATGGCGACAAAGATGTAAAAATTTCTGTACCGAATGTCGATAACTACCGGAACCATACACCGGTCTTGGTTGATGATATTATATCTACAGCCCGTACTATGATTGAAACGGTGAAACATCTAAAAGAAGCGGGTATGAGCCCGCCTGTCTGCATCGGTGTTCACGCCGTCTTCGCCAGCGATTCTTATGACGCTCTCAAAGCCTCCGGCGTGTCCCGGATTATAACCTGCAACACGATTCCGCACGAAACAAACAAAATTGATATTAGCGGGCTTTTGATAAACTAATCTTGTGAAGGGGTGTAAAGGACAGAAAAATGGGAGAAAATGGTGCCGCAACCAGGAAAAGACCCGGGATCTGATGATTACAAATTAAATTATGTATATAGCAATATCGAGCCGTATTGAGCCAGATATCACAGTATAATGCGCTCTAAATATAGAGTTTCAGGGTGGTCGCATTAAGCTGTTTCAATAGCGCTTTCAGTACCGATTAAGCCTCAATAATCTCTTTCAGCGTTATTATAGCCTTATTAAAAATTTATAGATCCAGAACCAATTTATTCCCTTTTACTCGAGATACGCAGCTACACATTACATTGCCTGCCTCTTTCTCGTAAGTGTCTAAAACTATATCGCGGTGGTCTATATCTCCTTCTAGTACCGGGACTTTGCAAGTGGCACACTCACCTCGTTTACAGTTAAACCCCACATTTACTCCTTTTTCTAAAAGTGCATCAAGAATGCTCTGGTCAGCAGCGACATTTATGGTAGTACCTGATTTTTTTAGTGTAACTTCAATCGGCTTGTCGTCCTCTTGTTTAACCGAAGGATTACCAAATAGTTCAAAGTGAAGCTGCTCTTTTGGCCAACCTTTTCCATCGGCTATTGCAATAACTGCTTCTATCAGCCGTTTTGGACCACAGACATAGGCATGGGTCTCCTCATCTGGCTCACTCAATATACTGGCGAGCTCTAATTTTGTAGGAGGCTCACCTTTACTAATATAGAACTGCGCATTATCACCGGCCAGATCCTCTATTTGTTCCTTAAAAGCCATACGTTCCTTGGTGCGCGCCACATAATGCACCTCAAATGAAGAGCTAAACGCATGGAGTGCCCGAGCCATCGACAAGATGGGTGTGATACCAATACCTCCAGCAATAAGAAGTGAGTGTTTGACTTTCTTTTCTAGCGGAAAATCATTTTTAGGCGGCATCATATAAAGCAAATCACCAACACGAGGTGTATTGTGCATGAAGTAAGATCCGCATTCGCCTTCTGTATCTTTGAGCACCGCTATATGATACGCATCATTCTGCTCTGGTTCGTTGATAATTGAATAGGCGTTGGTTTTAACATGAGAATTGTGACCTCGTACCGCTATTTGTATGTGTGATCCGGGATCTGGTGAAACTGATGTGCTGTCGGTAGGATGAAGGATAAACTCTGAAATATTTTCAGCTCTATTGCATATACCGGTTACTTCTACAGTAACAAATTTTTCTCCTAATCCTTCCACTTCTTGCTTCGTAGGAAGTGAATAGCTTGCCTGAGCCGGGTCTGGCTGCTCGGGCAGCATTGCCTCTATATCTTCTTGTGTGTAGCGCGGTGTTATATGCTGAGGGCAGTTCCAGTCAAATGAATCTACTGTAATAACCATCGCCCTATGTGCTGGGTATCCGTAACCCTCAGCCTCTAGTTTAGCAACTTGCATCAAATCATCATCAGTGGTTACAACCTTACAATGACCGAGAATTTTTAACCGGCGACGGTTTGGGTAGTCCATAAGGATTAAAGAAATTTTATCTGTGTCTCTTAGGTTTCCAACGCTTATATACTGATCATTGCCCCTGAAATCAGGAAAAGCGATGGTTTTTTCATCAATAACACGTAAAAAGCCCTTTGGCCCTCCGCGGTGCTGTACATATGGCCACCCATCACTATTGATGGTTGCCATGTAAAAGCTGTCTCTTTGCTCAATAAATTCACGTTCCCGCTCTGCCAGTATATCGTGTGCTATGGGACTGTCTTCTAGCTGCTGGCCAGATTCACGCACACCATACTCTTCCTGTATTTTTTTCACAGTCTTTGTAAAAAGGCGTTTAGCATAAGGATGCGGCATAGTGTGATGTCCTTTTGGTATTAAATGAAGTTGATGGCGGAGCAGTATATCCACTACTCCACCATCTTTAAAGGGTAAGCACTAAGCAGCAGCTTTCTTACCATTTAGAAGCTGAACTTCAGGGAAGTCTATTTCTACTTGTGTGGCTTTGGCGAGTACATTGGTCATGAAATTTAACCCTACATGAGTGATAACTTCAACAATCTCTGCATCACTCAAACCTGCTTCTTTGGCTTGAGCAAACTCCATTGTCGTGATTGCACCACGTTTTTCATTTAGAGCAGAAGCAAGTTTTACAGCAGCATCGGCTTTAGGGTCGGATGCACTGCCTTCCCGCGCATCTGCAATCTCGCCATTATCCAGCCCGGTTTTCTTGGCAATGGCTGAGTGAGCAGAAACACAATATTGACATCCATTGCTTTCACCGACGCTCAAAGCAATACGTTCTCCGATCTTAGGATCCAGTACACCCTGACCTATATTTTCATACAAACCCAAAAAAGCAGCCAGTGCTTTGGGTGAATGCGCAAACAGACGCAAGAAATTGGGAACCATACCGAGCTTTTTTTGAACAGCGTCAAGCAGCTCTTTTGTTTCGCCGGTCGCTTCCTGGTGGTTTACAGTTTTAATACGTGACATAGTTTTTCTCCTTTCAAGAGATCGTTGGTTGGTAGTTGGTAGTTGGTAATTAGTCGTTAGTTGCCGGTTGGCAATTCGGTGTTTTGCATTGAAAACTCATACCTTCGATGAACATTACTTCTTCAAGAAGCTCATCCATGTCTTCACGGCTGTATTCCATTGCATCATCAATATATAAAACCCTGTTTTTATTTTTTTCCTTATTCATAGTTTTTCTCCTTTCCGTTTGGTCGCCGTGGTTAAAGTCTTTTTTTCTGCTTTGTCAGGAGCAGGAAAATCATGATGTGTGAAATAAGAAGCGCCGGAACTATAAGGGCTGGAATCCAGAAGGTTGCGCCCATATCTAAGTCGGCGCGGTTTAATGTTCCCAGCGTTACGGCATAGATCAGGTCAGTGAAGCCGACGATTCCAAATATCCAGACCGGGGCTTTGGCCAAAGCGGGGCGGAAGCGGAGGGTTATTATTGCCAGAAACGCCAGCCCTGCGGCGGTGAGATCACCGTAAGCGGCGGGAATGGAAAACGCTTCGGGAAGGGCTGTTTTTACGGCACCGGCAGCCAGAAACATCATACCGATATGCCGAAAAACATGCGGCCATATCAGGATCTGCAGCGCGGTTTCTCTGGATTGCCGGGCAAGCCATGGCCATAAATACCAGGCCGCCAGCAGGGCAAAAGCAACCGTACTTAAGAAGAGATTTAATCCGATAATATTGGGTTCATGTTCCATAGCTTTTTCCTTTCAAGTTTTTAAAATGGTAAAATGTTACTCACCGCCCGGCCATGACGCCGCCATCGACGGGGAGTATCGATCCGGTTATCCAGTCCGCCTCATCAGAGGCCAGAAACAGAATGGCATTTACAACGTCCTGAGGTTGACCGTTCCGGCCAAGCGGATGAAATTCGTTGAAAGTCGGCAGTATCTCGGCGCGCTCGGATGGGCTCATAAAGCTGTCATAAACCGGCGTCTCGACGACTGCCGGTGCGACGGCATTGCTACGGATTTTATCTGCCGCATGCTCAAGAGCAATGCTTTTAGTCAGCATATGTACGCCTGCAAAAGCCGCTGAATAGGCAGAAGCCGGAGTTGCGGCGATCGCCTGATTGGCCCACATGGAGCCGGTATTTACAATCACGCCGCCGCCGCGTTTTTTCATAGCTTTCACAGCAGCTTGCGCAGTAAAGAAGCGTCCTTTTAAGATAATATCTGTGAAGCTATCATACAACTCTTCGCTATGATCGAGAAAAGACGTAGGGCTAAACCATCCGGCGTTATTGAGCAAAATATCAATGCCGCCAAATTCCTCTTCAGCCTTGTCGCTTAATCCATAGGCAATTTTATACTGGCTGATATCACCAGCATATATACGAACACTCTCACCGGAAGGGTCAACCTCCATCGCTGCGGCTGCAAGCTTATCCTCATTTCGGCCGTTAATAACAACTTTAGCACCTTCAGATACTAATCTTTGTGCAGCCTCCAGACCTATCCCTGAGCCCCCGCCAGTGATAATCACTACTTTATTTTCAAATCTTTTCGTCATGCGCTTTCTCCTTATTTAGTAGGTTTAATTCTTTACCGATCGGTCAATAACTGCCCAAAAAATTTTACGCCTTTAATGTCTCCATCATATGGCTTGCCAAACGGGCCGCCCGGTCTTTGCAGGTGGAACTTTTATAATCAGCCATTATGCCATACATAAAGATTGAAACTGTTGCGGCCATCTCCGAGGCTTTATGGCTTTTATCGAATTCGCCTAAATCCTGCCCTTCTTTAATGACGCTCTCAAAAAGAGTCTCCAGAGCCTCCCTGCCGCCTTTGACAATCTGGCCAACATCCGGGTCATGGGAAGCTAGCTCGACAAGAGCATTCACAAAAAAGCAGCCGCGGCATATTTTCTGGTCGGTTGCGGCATCGAAAAGAAGCTCTTCGATAAAACGCTCCATACCAGCTGTAGGTGACGGGCTTTCCGCGAAGACATCCTTTACAGCCTTATAGAAATTATTTGTATAGCGTTGAAATGCTTTCAGAAACAGGCTGTGCTTATCACCAAAGGCCTGATATATGCTGCCTTTTTTGAGCCCCATGGCCTTTGTAAGATCTGTCATAGACGTCGCTTTATAGCCATGGGTCCAGAACGTCTCCATCGCTGCATCTAGCGCTTCATCCATATCAAATTCGCGAGGCCGAGCCATCTTTTATATCCTTTCAAAGTTCTTTACCGTTTGGTCTATAACTCCAATCTACACCATTAATTACTGTTCGGTCAAGAACTATTTCTTTTTTTAAAATTTTATGACTTTTTATATAAAATCAAAAGGTCCGCCCTAATCGTACGCTGTCGTACGTAGCCAGTACGCTAAGGACGTATGTGCGAGCTGTTTTGGGCGCTACTATTAGAACTGAGCCACAGCTGAAAGCGTGGTCTGAATGGGCTATGAATTGCGCAGACGAGCTGGGCCCTATAGTTTCCAACGATCCTTTTGTTGAACTGCCGGATAGTGAAGAAGGGGTATGAATTATTTCCTTTTGCTTGTTTCTGAAAGCTTGACTTATCCATCAGCTAAGGGCATAAAAAGCGACGGTATTCCTCGGTAGCTCAGTGGTAGAGCAGGCGACTGTTAATCGCCCGGTCGCTGGTTCGAATCCGGCCCGGGGAGCCATTTTTTATACTCATCAACATTTACAGGCGATATGAACGGTGAAAAATGGTGCCGCAACCAGGAGTCGAACCCGGGACCTGATGATTACAAATCCCTATCAAGCCATAAACGGGAACAGACCACAATCTTGAACAACAGGCTCACCAAAGTTTTTACGAATTTGTCTGTTTGCTGGGTGCTCTTAATTATTGCCATTATTTGCCCCTTAGTGTCCCATGAGTGTCCCACGGAACATCTTCCATAAAATATCATTTTGTGCCCTTAAAATCATTTGCTTGAGAAATTCTTAATTTCACTTTTGGTTTGTCTGTGATGTAAAAACTGTTTAGGTGCGATAAGTAGGAGTTATCGGGGGTTATTTCGTTTCTTAGGCTTACGCTCGAATATTCTTTTTCTCGTCAAACCATCCTTCTAGTTCGGGAATTTTCTTCATCGCATCCACCATATCGAACCTCTGAATCATCAAGGCAAGAATAATACCAACGGAGTCTGTGAAACATTCCAGTATCGCAAGGCTTTCCTTATCTTTGGGAGTACCGCTCATGCCATCCATATGAAAATGCAGTGGATCACCACCATATATATCCATGACCTCTGGATAACGGGCATGAATATAATTTGAAAAGTTTCTATACACGTTTGACATTAAATTATTTGTAGATACGCCAGAAAAACGTCCTTCATCATCTGTAACGCCTGTATCCTCCAAAAAGCGGCTTATTTCTTTATGCACATCCTGCTGTCGAATTGTAGCTCCCTTAAAATCATCGCTATTGTTTCTACGGAAATCTGCAAAAAATCCATCGACAACCTTCTGTTGACGCTCCGCTAAAGTATCACCGTTAAGACCAGCCATCACAAACTCTATCTGGCTGGTAGCTTCTACGATGGTTCTGATTAAAATACACACTTCCTGATTAAAGCCTTTTTCTGCCAAAACAACGGCGGCGTTAAGGCTGCTGACTGCGCGAACCGCTTTAATCATACAAAAGTGTTTTGCTGTGGGCTTCATGTAACGGAAACCACGGTGCTGCACGTCAGAATCATACATGATTGGCGGTGTTACAGAAGATGCAAAAACATCTACCACCATGACAAACTGTTTTGTGTGGCTACGTATTGCAGCTAATCTTATTTTCATTCTCATTCCACCCTATACACCATTATCTTCTTATATCGTAGCAGCTCCAAAACATCATTAAAGAACTTCTTTCCCCGCATAAGTCTTCATGGTGCGTAGAGTCCGCCTTACGAGCTTTACCTTTACCTACCATCAGCACTTTCTCCGTATTTTATCGTGATACAGGTACGTTTGGTATCATTGGTTAGAATCATTTATAATTAGATATGTCCGAACCAAGGCGTCATCATATTGTACCAGCATCATATCTTCGTAGGTTTGCAGTCACAGGCAACCCTAATCAAATTTGTGTGTATGACAAGGATAGAGGGGCCTCTTACAAAACCTCTGTGAATAACGCGGCTGTCGTGCGTGATTATTATAAAGTAGACACTGATGGAACAGTTGACCCGTACACTCTTGAAAAAGGTCTTTCTGTTTTAGAGGGGAGTGCAATCCCAGTCATAAAAAAAATTACAAGAGGGGAGGAAGTATCAAACGAGGAAAGAGCCTATGTGGCTGAGTTTATATCTGTTCAACATTTACGTGGTCAAAATATGTTAAAGTTCGTTGCAGACACTACGGCATTAATCAATGCCAAAATGCTTGATGTTACTCTTGCAAGCAAAGACAGGTGGGAACAACAAACAAAACAAATGCAGGAAAAAGGTTATCTTCTGGAAGATGATATCTCTTATGAAGATTTAAAAAAATTCCATGAAAACCGTGAATATGAAGTATCGTTTAATCATCAATGGCTTTTGGGACAATCCCTGACACAGACACATATAGAGCCTTACACACAAATTTTCTTTGATATGCACTGGACGGTTTTAGAAGCTGCACCAGGACATTTTTTCTATACCAGCGACACTCCGCTAATATATAGCAGCCCAGAAATGCATCCCATATACGGGGATGGGGGGTTAATGCACAAAAATATCGAAGTAACTTTCCCTTTATCAAAAAAATACATGCTTCTGGCTTCTTGGCAGGGTTTCTCGGAACGACATATGGTCAAAGACACCCTTTGCAAAAAGATGAACGCAAACACTGCAAAGCAAGCCTATCAATACGTTTACGGCCCTAAAAATGATCCGGTTATCATGGGTATTGCGGTTAATAGCAAAAAGGGATCGCGAAGACTTAAAAGTGATGATTTACCGGAAGTAAAAATACGTCGTCCTAGTAAGTAGATTTTAGGTTACAGAAGAAAAAGTCGCAAAGCTATCATCGGAATATACCTCATTAAAGGGGACGATAATGATTGTTATCGAGAGTTATTTTCACCAACAGGCCATAGATAGCAGTACGCCATCAGGTAAGGTGTTATTTCAGATGTGCGGGGTATTTTCTGAATTTGAACGCGCAATCATTGTGGAGCGTGTTAACGCTGGCCTAGCCCGTGCCAAAGCAGACGGTAAGACGCTGGGGCGACCGAAGGTGGGCGATAAGAAGGAAGATGAGATACGCGCTATGCTAAAAGGCGGCACGGGCATTCTCAAAACCGCCAAGACCCTGGGTATTGGTACGGGAACTGTGCAACGCGTTAAGGCGGAGATGGTGGCCGCGGCCTAAAGGTGATTTCTAGATCTAACTTTTGGTTTTAATAGAGAATGTAAATCTAGTTTACTTTGGTCGTACGCCATCCTGCCTCCGTTTTATTTCATCGAGCCAGTTTTTTAACGTATCAATCTCAGTTTGAATTTGATCTGGATCAGGTAACGGACTTCCCGCTTCAAAGGACTCGCTATGTAATAGCCTTGAACAACGACCATAAGCCTCCCGCATCGTGACACTATCTTCCATTTTTAAAACCGTAACCTGTGCCAAACCCTTAGTGTTAATCTTGTTCCCAAAGCGCCAGACCACAGGTGATAAAGTTTTTTCAACAGACCGTTCCCACGTATCTCTCAACTGATCTTTTATAGAACGGACTGTTAGGTGCCATTGCTCTTGATTACCACGTTCGTGATGAATTTTTTCATTATCCAGCCGCTTTTGTATGCCCTCTATGACATCCTCGACAGGCTGTGCGTTCGCAGGCGGGTTTTGATGGCAGAAACCAGCCTTACCACTGCCCCGGCTTACACAACGATAAGACACTTGAACACCTTGTGCCGTACACGCCTCTTTTAGCCAGAAGAGAAAGCCTATGTGATGGGTAAAGACGATAACCTGTCTTTCTTTTGCTTCCCCCACCAGCCTTTCTGCAACGGCTTCACGGTGATTATGATCGAGTGAAGACACAGGATCATCAAAAACCAGTGCTGCTCTGCTCTGTGTTGTGGCTTGTTCAGCCAAAAACGCCGCAAGGGCTATGCACCGCTGTTCGCCTTCGCTTAAAACCATGCCCACTGAGGCATCAGGGTTAGCAATAAGCGAGACTTTAAAGTGTGGAACTCCGTATGAGGTCTTGCCTTGCTGTAGCTCTACTCTCAACTTTGAAACCTTCAGTTTGTCTATTTCAGAGGCAAATTTATCCCGAAGCGCATTAGTAACAAGCCGTTCAGATATTTCTGTGCTTTTAGCCGTGATTTGTGATGGATTTGTGTCTTTCAAAACAGCTTTAAGATGTTCGATCTTACCCCGTCTATCAACTTCCGCCAGCACATCCTCCTTAACAATACCCAACCACTCACGATCCTGTAGCCCTCTCAATTCTTGTGCAAGTCTCTTTCGCTGATCTGAGTCCTTTTCAGACTCAAGAGCAACGATGCGCTGCGTTAGGCTCTGGGTAAAGCGGTTTACCTCAGCAGCAGGGAAGGTTTCTATCTGCGGAAATTTATCTAAATCTGTTGAAGGATCATCTGTAAGCAGGCGAACACGTAACTTTGCCTGAATGATAATTTTCCTCAGTGTTTGCAGCAAATCTTCGTCACCGACTTCAGCTCTCAATGCGTCAATAATATGCGGGATGTTCCGGGCAGGAATATCTGTCGCCCGTAATTCCGAGATAACATGATCACGCTTTACTTTGGCTTCGCTTTCTTTGGCCTTGGTATCATCTTTAACAAAACCTTCAAACCGGGTTAATCTTCCTGCCGCTTCATCGGAAAGTTCTTGATGGCAGAGAACACACCTTGGATCATTGCCCTCCGTAACAGGAAAAGCGTTATCTGGATAGGCCGACTGTTCAGAATATTCTCGTGCAGCTTCCCACAACTCTTTCCAGATCTCAGAGCCTATATCCGGCAACGGCTCTTTCTTGAATAAGTCCTGTGCAGCAGCGGTAGCGGCATCTCTTTTTACCGCGTAATCATTCTGCAATTGGTGCAGGTTCTCAATTTTTTCATTTGAAACAGCACCCCGAATACCCTGTATCAGAAAGACATTAGCTTCAATCATACTTTTTTGCCGCCGCAAGCGATTGACTGTTTTCTCAGGGTCGGCTGCTAAATCTGTTTTTAATTGTTCAAGGCTGGTCAACTCATCCTCAGAGAGCACACACAGCAGCTCTACGGCATCTTTATCTGTACTGCCGTTCAGCGCGGAAATCGTCTTTCCTACCTCAGTATTAGAGCTACATTTTGGATTTTTAATCGTAGCAGGAGTTTCATTTTCCAGTGCTTTGACCTCATCGTTTAATCTGCCCTTTAAGCTTGAACAGGCGTTGTTTCCCAGTTTTGAAAGTAACTGCATCGGAAACGGCATATAGGCGACATCGTTTGCTTCGTTAATGTGAATATTGGCAGTGGCGGAGTCAAAAACACTGATAGCAGACAGCGCGGGGTTCGTGACCTCATGATGCTGCCATTGTGCAGAACAAGCGTTGCCGTTCACCAGATAATCCAATTCAGCCCGCGGTATGCCGGGGTTCTGCTTGTATACGTTAGGCAATACTTCGTCATGCTTGGGTGATCTCGATCTACAGGCTTTTTTTAATATGCGGGCATAGCCAGATTTTCCTGAACCGTTGTCACCATATATGATCGTTAGGCCGGATTTACAAAAGGAAAGCACTTGATCATCTGCTAAGGCGTTCACATCCTGAGCATTCTTTATGCCTTTAAGGATAACGGTATCCGTCATCGCCGCTGGGTCTTTTATGTCGTTCAAGGTGATGGGGCGACCCTCTTCGATACCTTTCGCCACTTGTAGAAGTTCGTCTATGTCCTCTTCATCAAGATCATTCTGTGTAGCAAGCCGCCGAAGCGCATCCTGCTGCCATGCGGGTCTATCGGCAGCCCATTCAACAAGCTCGGCAAGAACAACAGCCTCGTCGTTCTTCTGTTCTTGGTCTTTTGTTTCTTCATATGGAACTATCTTCAACTGGGAAGTTATGTTTGCCTCCATTACCCTATGGCCAATGAATATAATTTTATTTTCAATAGTAATGAAATAGCAGAATTATTGTAATTTTGCTAGATATTAAAGCTCTTTATGACTCTAAAACTCACTCAAATAATCCAGCGTCCATGTATCCTCACTGGGCTTCTCGGTCACCGTACAGGCGTATGAGCTTTGCACTTTAGCTCCAAAGGCATTATTCGCCCTAAACGTCCCAGCAATGTCGTATGTATTCCCATTACTGGTTATGTGCGCTGTATTAGAGTCTGGGAAATCGAGTGAGCCGGGATCGTTTAACTCTTCTTTGATGAAGTGCTTACACATGTAATAGGCTTTTCTATTCTGATCTTTAGATATTTCGTAGGAGGATTGAGGCATAAACGCACCCAAGAGAAAAATCCCCCCAACTAAAACGAGCAGAAGGTGCATTGCGGGGAGATCCGCTATTTTGAATTTATGCTTTAAGGTTTGGTAACCATGTTTACCAACAAAGAAAAGTGCAAACCCTACTAGAATGAAAATCCCATCCCCCGAGATTATAAAATAGGATAAGGCTATTGCAAGGATCAGTATTGCCAGATCTTCCCATGCAGTTACTTTTCTCAATGGATTCTTTTGTCCGCAATGAGGGCATGATTTTGCATCCTTTGAAATCTCTTCATTACAAGTGTTACATACCTCTAAGCTCATCAATTTCCCTCGCATTTTTTAAAAGTAAAATAGCGCCGAGCTTTCACTCAGGTGCACTTTTGATTTTATGTGTCTTTAAAACTCGGACAAATACAATAAGCTCCATGTACCTCTATCCCGATTTTCCGCTACGCGGCAAGAAAATGTATTTTGTATCTTCGCACCAAAGGCATTATTCGCCCTAAACGTTCCTGTAATATTATATGTATCGCCGTTGTTGGTTATACGCGCGGTGTTAGAGTTAGGAAAATCCAGCGATTTAGGATCATTTAACCGTTTTGCGATGAACTGTTTACACATGTAATAGGCTTCTGTGTTTTTATCACCGCCTAGATTGATTGCTGAACAGCCTTTGAACAGTAGAAACAAAAAACACAGGAGAACACCCCACCAAACCCAATTAGGTATTTTCTTGGCCATTTCTTCTGCTTTTTTCTCGTTAAGTTTTTTTATCTCTTTTTTGGAAAGTTTATCGTACCCTCTCTTTTTGGCAATCATACGATCCCCCCACATAGCCAACACCAAGGTCATAGCAAAAACAATTAAAGCTAGGCTTTCCATTTATCCGATTCCTTTTCCTTTTAAACAAAAAAAGACTACCAGATCACTCTGGTAGCCGGGTGTTAGTAACCGTCAATAGTGCAACGGCGCAGTGCTTTTAGCTTACGCCTGAACATAACACCGCCACCCGGCCATAAGACCGAGAAGCGGCATCTTTGGTGCCCGTTCCTAATAGATGGAAAGATACCAATCACGACTGATGCCAGCCGCACTATTGAGGGGTTACTACGCCCCAGCACTTCTCAAAGGAAGCACTACCGATGAACTTAATCTGTTACTGGAAAATAGGCAAGAAATTCAGAGGTTGTGCATGTACATGCACAAATTTTATGAAGAGCCTGCCTAAAAAAGGGCGGTTTTCTACTTATGAAGCGAAGTAATCACCAGTACAGAGATTTTAAAAACACACATCCCCGAATCGTTATGCTTCTTACAGGGGGGTAAGACGTTAATTTTAATGCAATAGATTGAATACTACCAATATAGAAATTAACTAGAATTATTATAAAGATGACCGCGTAAAAGAATCCACGAATCCGTGTTTTTTATAATATTTTTAGAATAAGAGCCTACTGGCATAGAGGTTTTGAATCCTCCCCCCCTGAATCAGAGAATCTCCCGCTAGAATTATGCATGTACATGCAACACACACTGTGTTGATAGTTCTAAAAAACTGTATTCATTTTTTGCTGACCTTCTTTTATGTGTTTCTTAAGTTCGGAACATTGAAACCCGATCCGCATAATAAGAGTGGTTATTCCCGCCCGATACAGCCCCGTACAGACGGGTAAATTCTTCTCATGGTATGGTGGGGTATTAAAGAAGCGTTCGCTCTAATAGACTACGTGATAATAAGATCTTTTTGCGCTTAGAATTAAGTCCCGCCGATTCATAAGCAACAAAAAAAACTCCGCATAATGCAGGGTTTTAAATTTGTGCATGTACATGCATTTTTTTTGCGGGGAAATGAAACTATCTTCGGTAGGGTGAGAATGAGGGATTTAAAGCCTAATGTCTTTAATAGTGTTACAACATTTAAAATGGGTGTTTGTATTTCATCTATGACCAATAACAGTTTCACACTCTGGAATTTTAAAATTAATTTTATTTAGTATTTACTCACCCATCGGACACAGGACACCCCTTAAGGGGTATGTCCCTGTCTGTCCTAGCGCTGGGCTTGCTCTGGTTTCATGTCTGTCCGGGTTTGTCCGGCTTGTCCACCAAGAAAATATTACCACCGTGAAAATCTATATATTCTGCGTCTTCTAGCAAAGGAATGACCCTCTCGTTAATGGTTTTCCTAATAGTGTCCTGTTTGTCCGTATTAGAAATTCGCGCTTTTGTATAAGCTTCTTTAAACTCATCATAGGTAACAGATATAAGCTTTGGCCCTTTTTTACCCTTCAATCCTCTTCCCATAGGGCGCACCTTGCCTTTATCCCCCATTAACTCTGGCAGTAATTCATAACTTTTTTGTGCTACGCCCGTTAGCTTCCGTTTTTCTTTTGGTTTCTCATCTGTTGGAATTAAAACGCATGAGGTTATTTCTTCTCCATCTTGATCTTGTCCTATGGGGACTTCCTCTAATTTGAAGAAAAACTGTGTACCCGTTTTTCCGTCTCGCTGTTTTTTTATTTCTGCGACAATGATCCTATCTTTAGATTGTTTAAGCTCAATCTCTGTATCAACAGCCGCCTTGAGAGAGCTATGCCCCCTAAGCCCTCTGGCTTGATCTTTACCACTATGATGAATAATCAGTGTATGCGCCCCTGTAGCCTCTCTAATTTTGTCGCAGTTGCCAATAAAAGCCCCCATGTCTTCTGGGCTATTCTCATTACCCCCTGATAATGCGCGGCTTAAAGTATCAATCACAACCATCTCCACATTCTCAAGGGCATTTACTTTCTCAATAAGCTCTTGTGTATCAGAATTCCCATTGCACAAATCAATACTTGTAGGGATAAGATAAAATGGCGCGGCATTATCTACATCATGATGCCTTTGAAAGGCCACCAAGCGTTCAACAATTCCTATACCGCTCTCAGTGGCCACATAAACAACGCTACCTTGTTTTGTTCTGCAATCTTGCCAAGATTCGCCTCTGGCTATATCCAAGGCCATACACAAAGCAAAAAATGTTTTTCCTGCGTTAGATTCACCATACAAGGCACTCATTGCGTTACAATCAAGGACTCTTTTAATCAGCGGCTCTCTCTTAGGCAGGAATTCTAGCTCCGACCAATGATAGAGTTTTAAACGACCTTCATTTTTATCTTCCGGTACAAAAGCATTGGCAATACATAACTCAACTGCCTCTAAACCTTGCACTACATGAAGATCATTAAAATCAATAATATCAGTCATGTTCTTACCTCGGATATGAAAGCAGCGCATCAATCGCAAGCGCGGCTTCCCTTGCTTTTGTTAACCCCGGATTCTTATCTGTTTTGTAGTCATTGTCAGCGCAAATGATGATATGAGCATCGGGATATTTCTTTCTGAATATTTCAGCGATTGTTGGTAAGTTCCCTGCATTAAAGGCTACGACGACAGGCAGCTTTGTGGCCTCGTATATAGAGGCTGCTGTAGCATAGCCCTCGCAAATACAAAACTCATCCTCAACGGTTCCAATCACAAAGAAACAGCCCTTTGTCTTGCCCTCCTTTAAAAAACGCTTTTTGCCACTCTTATTTATAAATTGCAGAGAACAAAGTTTGTCGGCTTCATCATAAAGAGGAATGACCAATTCTAACCTATATAGCCGTAAACCATAGTTTTCGACCTGTTTCCTTTTGAGGTAAAGGTGTTTTCTTATTTCTTTTTTTTCATTTGATGAATCTTCCCAAATTGAACGTGCCTGCTTTTTTGCTGCTTTATGTTTTTTCTTTTCTTGCACTTTGTAGGCTGCATTAAGGCTTTCTATCTTCTTATCGTACCCCTTCTTTTCTTGTGCGCTTAAATGGCGGGCGTCCTTCATGCACCACGTTTGTTTTCTACCAAGCCGCCAACAGCCAAATATCCCGGTAGCGATGCCGTCTGTGTTAATCTTATAGAAGCCGCTTTTATCGTTCTTTTGATCGCCCCTTACATTGAACCTCTGCCAATCCTCAGTATCAGGAATAATTTCATCATCAGTATAAAGTCCAAGCTCCGCCATTGCCCTCCGAAAGGCTTTTTCGTATGCAGGTATATCTTTCGAAGTTTCTCTTTCTCTATTTTTAGCCATTACGCACCTTCCTGAATTCCGTTCTGTTCATCTATCCAGTGAAAAACTTTAGCTTCATCCAGAAGTACCTTACGGCCTATACGCCGGATGCACTGAGAGAACCCGTTTGTATCTGCGTGAAAGATTAAATGACGAACACCTCCCTCATTAAAAGCAGGGTGATGTTGTGTAAATTGTTTGATGGTAAGTAATGAACGAACTTCGCTTGTGTTTTGATCTGACATTTTGTGCCTCCTTGTTGTTGATTGAGCGTGGGGGCATTTTAGGACAGTTTATTGCTGTCTGCACTCGCAGCTAAAGTCAGGCTTTTAAATGCGATGGCTTTTTCTTGACCTTGTAAAGCCCAGTAATCATCGCTTTGTACATATTTTGAATTCTTTGGGCGGCTAGAAGGTTTTTATATCCGGCGTCAGAGTATGCGTTTTCACCGATTTTGTTTCCGCACAACCCACCCAGTTCTTTTTTTTGCATGTCGGGATTCGCATCATAGGTATCGAGTACTTTTAAGTACCTCTTCCACTCACGATCTCTCTTTCTTAAACCTTGCTCATCTTCACCATAAAGCTCCTTTTGCCTTTGGTATAAAAGCTCTCCTGCCTTCTCTAGTTGGGGTTTTATAGGAAAATCTAGATCAAAAACAAAAACACCTTGAGCTTTAGATATAGGTAAATAATAGTCACCGTCTTCCGTTTCAACCTCAATGATATTCTCAATCTCATCAAAGTCTTTAATCATGTGAGGAAGGTCAAACTCTTTAACGAATTTGATGCTTGAATCGTAAGGACGATCTGGGGCATAGACTCCTACCAAGCACCACTTTCTTTTAAACTCAGAACCTAATATTTCACGTTTTGCTTTGCCACCGCTTAATGCTACGCGCCTGCGCCATTTATCATCTGTTTCGTTAGGCAGTTTTATAGGGCTGTATAGCTTTGCTTCTTCCTTCTTTTTCCAATCCGTGCCGTACCTCTGCTCAAGCTCTTTGGCATCAGATTTTAAGATTTCATACTCTTCCTGATATTTCTTATCACGCCTAAGAAACTCCCAAGCCCATCCCTCTAAAGAAAAGTCTTCATCGAGGTAAGCGTATGGGTCTGGCTCCTCATCAATTGCTTTATTAGTTTGCATCACCAAATATCTTCTCATTCATGCTGGCCACGACAGAGCTTGTGTGTGCCTCTGATAAATGTGCGTAGCGTTTAACCATTTGCAGTGTTTTGTGCCCTAGAACATCGGCTATCTCGGCAGGGCTTGCGCCGTTCATGGCAAGGTATGAAGCGGCAGAGTGTCTTAAATCATGGAAACGGAAATCTTCTATTCCAGCGTTTTCCAGCGCCTTGCCCCAGCTTTTCTTTATTTCAAAACTGCTTTTTCCCGTTTTAGAGGGAAAGAGCATATCCGTATCGATACGGCGTACCTTTTCATGCTCAAGAATAAGTCCCCTTGCATAGCCTGTAAGAGGAATGGCGCGGCGCTCACCATTTTTTGTTTCATGTAGGATTATTTTAGTCCTGCTCTTGTCTATATCTCCCCAGCGCAGATTCATTATTTCGCCTTTACGCGCTCCGGTACTGAGGGCAAGCACAACAATCAAATGTAAATGAGGATAAGTCGTGTTCTTGCTGGTTTCTAGCAATACGGCTCTTTCTTCGTTACTTAAAAAGCGCACACGGCCTCTCGGCTCTTTGAGTTTGGAAACTTTACGCATAGGGCTATCTTCCATCCAGCCCCACTCTTTTACAGCAATGGTACATGCATGGCTTAAGGCGGCTAAATAACGATTTACCGTTGCAGGGGTTCTTTTCCCCCTGTTTGTTGTACCGCTTGCCAGCATATCGCGCTTTTCTACAATAGCCGCTGCCGTTAAATCAGATAACAGCACATGTCCTAGCTCCGCCTTCCAATACCGAAGTTGCTGCTTATAGCCTCGTGCACTTTTTGGCTTAGTAGGTATAACTTTACCAATATAGCGGTCAATAAGTTCGCCTACCGTGTGTTTTTTCGCTTCCGCAAATTTGAAATGACGGCCTTCCCGAATACTGGCTTCTGTATGCACAGCCCATTTTCTTGCGTCAGTAAGTCGTTTAAAGGTTGCAGATTGTACCGGGTGCCCTTTTAGGCGCACTTTCACTCGATAAGATATATCGCCGCTGCTATCTTTTCGCTTCTCTATGTTAGCCATTTTCAGCCCTCCTATTACGAATGACAAAAGGCTAAAACAAATAGCAATAAATAGCAACTGATGATAAGCAATCAGCAGACATAAATAAAATAAATTATAAATAACAAGATGTTAGATTACCACAATCTTTCTGAGGGGCACTTAAGGGGCACTAGCGGCAAAAAAAGAGCCTTTTAAGACGAATCAGGCATCAGTAAAAACTGCGTGAATCAAACGTTGCGGAGTGCTTGTTTTGCAACGAGCATTTAAGGTTTTTATGGTGTGGATTGTTGTGATTTGTTATTTTTTGGTGACCCGTAAGTGTCCCATGGAAAATTTACAGATTAGATGAAGTGGCTGTAACTGTTGGTAGGAGTGGTGCCGCAACCAGGAGTCGAACCCGGGACCTGATGATTACAAATCAACTGCTCTACCAGCTGAGCTATTGCGGCATAAGGCCATTGATTTATATATAGACAGGCTAAAAGTAAAGTAAAAATTCGCAAATAGACTTATATATAATGGGAAAAACCCGGAAAATCATTGACAGGCCCCTCTGTGGCTGTTAGCCATAATGTCAAATAATATATTTTTATAACTCTACGGGGTCTGGGATGAAGCTTCGAAAGATATTTGCTTCAAAAGTAGCGGCTGCTGCGTTGGCGATAAGCTTGACGGGCGGCTCTGTTGCGCTGGCTGATGAAGTTAAAGAGCCGCCGGTTTCCAGCCCTGATCCTGTGATTACAGAAACCATACAGCAAAAACAAAGCGGACAGGGACAACTCACCACGAGCTTGGATGTTGAGTTTAATCCTCTATCCCCCTATGCGGCAGCGATAGGAGGGATGGCCGGAGCCGCCTTTCTTATCAGTCTTTACCAGCTTGCCCGGCGTAAACCGGGGGCACCGTTGCTGCGTACCGGGGTTAGCCTTGCCTTTACTCTTGCCCTTCTTAATCCGGAACCTCTTTTGGAAAACCGTGAGATATTGCCGACAGAGGTGGTCGTTGCCGTTGACAGGAGCGCCAGCCAGAGTCTGGGCGATCGTGCGGAGGCAACCGAGGCGATGCGCGCGGCGCTCGTGGAGGAGATTAAAAAAGGAATAGAGAACGTCAATATACGGATCGTTGAAGTTGACGATATGGAGAATGGAAGCGCTGTTAACGGCACCAATGTTTTTGGCGCGCTTGATAAGACTCTTGCCGATATACCTTCTGAAAATTTTGGCGCTGTTATTGTGATGACTGACGGTCAGGTTGATGATGTTCCTGACAAGCAAAATGGGTTTGTTGGCGCTGCCCCTGTCCATGCCCTGATTTCTGGTCGCGAAGGTGAGTATGATCGCCGGATTGTTATTGATAACGCTCCTTCTTACGGTATCGTTAATGAGGAAGTTACTATCAAGTTTCGTGTGCTTGACGAGGGTGTAATCCCCGGAATGGCCGGTAATGTGCGCGTTACTATTACCGGCGATGGTGAGCCGCTTTCCAGCAGAATTGTAACGCCGGGGGAGGTGGTGGAGATGACACTGGATGTACCTCATGGCGGTTCTAATATTATAGGGCTTAAGGTGGCACCTCTTGCAGGTGAGCTGACGGAAGTTAATAACCGTGTTGTGACTTCTATTGAAGGTGTTCGTGAGACGCTCCGCGTGCTTCTCGTTTCAGGGCAGCCCAGTCCCGGTGAGCGTGCTTTGCGGGAATTGCTGAAGTCAGGGCCGGCCCTTGAGCTTGTTCATGTCGGAACTTTACGGACGCAGGATGATGATGATGAGGTGCCGCTTAAAGAGCTCTCTCTTATTTCCGTTCCGACGCGAAAGCTGTTTGCGGAGCAGCTTGATAAATTTGATCTTGTTATTTTTGATCGCTATCAACATTTTGGTTCGCTGCCTCCTATGTACTATGAGAATGTGTCCCGTTATGTCAGTGATGGCGGTTCCTTGCTTGTTGTTGCGGGGCCGGGATATGCAAGCCCCAGAAGTCTTTATCGGACACCGCTTGCGCCGGTATTGCCGGCAGCGCCAAATGGCGATATTTCTGAGAAATTTTATCGCCCTCAAGTAAGTGGTGCGGGCGAGCGTCATCCCGTTACGCGCGCTCTTGAGGGTGATGCAGGCCCGGACAACACGTCGCTCGATGATAAAGAGTGGGGGCGCTGGTCTCGCCAGATAGGCGTTGATGATGTTTCCGGTGATGTTGTTATGGAGGACGAAGATGGCAATCCTTTGCTTATCCTCAATCACGAAAAAGAAGGCCGTGTCGCTATGCTTTTGTCTGACAAGGCATGGCTCTGGGCACGTGGTTATGAAGGCGGCGGGCCTCATGATGAGCTTTTGCAGCGGGTGTCTCATTGGTTGATGGAGGAGCCTGCGCTCGAAGAGGAAGCTCTTCGCTTAAGTACGAAGGATGGGGAAATAACCATTGAGCAGCAGACAATGGCTGATAAAAGCGATCCGGTGAAGCTGCGTACGCCTTCTGGCAAGCTTGAGACGGTGAAGCTGGAAAAAGTTGCGCCCGGTCTTTGGCGTGCAACAATTCCCGCCGATGAGATAGGGTTGTATCAGGCCGAGCAGGGCGACAAGAAAAGCTCTGTTAATGCCGGTGCCGCCAGTCCAAAAGAGTTTGCCGGGACGCTTTCGAGCGTTGAGCCTTTGAAATCTTTTGTTGAAGCCAGCGGTGGACAGGTTAGGCGTATGGCCGATGGGGCAGGAAAACTTATTATACCACGTGTTGTGGCGCGTAGTGCCGGTGAAGAAGAAATGTCCGGAACAGACTGGATTGGTATTCGTAAAAATGAGACCAGCATTTTAAGAGATGTGAGCCGGTTGCCTATGCCGGACGCTTTGCCGCTTGCTGTTTTGCTCTTAACGCTTGGGGCGACCTGGTATAAAGAGGGAGGTCTTCCTTCTCCCTTCCGTAAAGATACATGGAAGAAAATGTTGGGGAAAGGAGACGGCCCTTCTATTTAGGCCGTGTGTTTTATTATGGGTCCTTTGAAAATAATTTTTAATAAGCTGGTGCTGCCAATTCTTGTTGCCGCACCTTTGGTTTTTTCTTCTGTTGCGCAGGCTGCGCACGCGGACTTATTGCGTGCGCAAAACCGTACTCAGGAAACGTCGCAAAAGGAAACATCGCAGAAAATTTCCAGCGCCAATTCATTCTCATTTACCAACCCCTGGGCTTTAACGGGGCTGGGCGCGTTGCCATTTTTATATTTTCTGTGGAGAATTAACCCGCCAAAAGCACGGAGGATGCCTTTTCCGGCGATCCGCCTGTTGCTTAAAATGGACTCCAAAGAAGACCAGCCCGCTACGGTTCCACCGTGGTTGCTGCAACTGCGCCTTGCGATGGCAGCGCTGGTTATTGTCGGTTTTGCTCATCCGCAATTTAATATGGATGAACCGCTCGAGGGCGAAGGTCCGCTTGTTCTGGTTGTTGATAATGGCTGGGCATCTGCTAAAAACTGGTCGGAACGCACAGCGGCAATGTCAAACCTGATTAATCGTGCCGAGCGTGAAGGGCGTGAGGTCATCATACTTCCTACGGCACCATCCGGGGAGGATGATCCGGCCTTTAATGACGATGCAAGACGTTTTGCGCAAAAGCTGGAGCCTGTGCCCTGGCCCGTTGATCGTCAGCAGGCGCTAGAGACACTTGAAAAGCTTGAGATGGGAAGCTCGGCCTCTGTTGTTTGGCTGAGCAATGGCTTGGCTGGTGAGGGGGATGCCGCCTTAATGCAACGGCTGCGGGAGCTGGGGCCGCTGACTGTTTTTGAAGATCCGGCAGGCAAGGCCGCCCGGCTTTTGGTTCCCCCTACACCGGGTAAGAATACGGACGGAGCCTTGAGCTTCACAGTCTTGAGGCCGAAAGGCACAAAGGAAGACGTTTTTTCTGTGGTTGCAAAGGCTGAAGACGGGCGGATGATTGAACGGGTAGAAGTCGTTTTTGAAGCCGGGAAAACAGAGGCCGTGGCGACATTTGATTTGCCGGCAGAAATACGAAACCAGTTGTCGCAAGTTGCGATAGAAGGAGAGAATAGCGCCGGGGCCGTGGTTCTTCTGGACGAAAATTATCGCCGCCGCCCGGTTGGTCTGGTTGATTCCGGCGCGGGGGAGTCTGCGCAGCCTTTATTAAGTGAGTTCAGCTATATTGAAAAGGCGCTCGACCCCTATGTAGACCTCCGTCGTGGTGGCGTTGATAAGCTTTTGGAGCGCGAGCTTGCCGTTATGGTTTTGGCGGATTCCGCTGCCCTTGATAAGGGCGATTATAAAGATATTGATTCATGGGTTAAAAAGGGAGGTACTGTACTGCGGTTCGCGGGGCCTCATCTGGCGAAGACAGAAAATGATGAGTTGTTACCTGTGAAGCTGCGTCAGGGCGAACGTAACATGGGTAAGGGACTGTCATGGAGCAAGCCCGCCCGGCTGTCGCCATTTGATCCAAAATCTCCGTTCCATGATATTGAATTGCCGGATGATGTCGTTATTGAGCGGCAGGTTCTGGCGGAGCCTTCTCTTGATTTGCGTGAGCGAACATGGGCGCGGCTTGAGGATGGTACCCCATTGGTAACAGCAGAGCGCCGCGGTGAAGGCTGGCTCGTGCTTGTGCATACAACGGCTAATGCCCGCTGGTCGAATTTGGCGTTATCAGGACTCTTTGTTGATATGTTGCGTGCTGTTGTCGCCAAAAGTCAGGGCGTGACAAGTAGCCCCGACGCCTCCGGTAATTTGCCGCCCTTTATGACTCTGGACGGTGGCGGTAAGCTTTCCGATCCGCCGCCATCTGTTCGCGTTTTAAGCGCCGAGTCTATGAAGAGCGGTACTGTAGGGCCTCAAAACCCTCCCGGATTTTACGGGGATGATAGTGTGCGGCAGGCTCATAATCTGGCAGGTTCAGCGCAGGAAAAATTCGGACCGTTTGCTGACATGCCTAAGGATGTTTCTCGCAAAGAATATGCGCCGCGTGAAGAAGAAGACCTCACCGGGCCGTTTATTGCGGGAGCCTTTTTGCTGGCGATGATAGACCAGCTTGTGGTTATGAATCATGGCCGGAATTCCGGGCCATCGTCCTCTAATGGTTCATCATCAGGTTCCTCTTCGCAGCCAGCCCGAACAGAAACGCGTCCGCCGCGCCGCGAAGACCCTAAGCCTGCGTAGAATATTTTTTAAACCATTAAGTTATTGTTGGTCATTATATCGGTGGCATCCAGACCTATGAGAGCTTCGAAAGTAACAAGGTCAACAGCATTTGCCTGATCTCCTGTGCCTGCAACATCAACAGCAACGGTTGTGTTTCCACTGCTTTCCGTGAGATAGATAAAGCTGTCAATGCTATGCTGTAGTGGGTCGTAAGTTGAGATCAGCATGGATAAATCAAGGGCGTCACCTTCTAGCAGGCTGAAATCTTTAATGGTATCTCCGGCATCGGCAATAGATTCAAAAAGAAAAAGATCCGCGCCGCTGCCGCCATAAAGCGTATCGTACCCGCCGCCTCCTGATATGGTGTCGTTGCCTTCCTGACCGAAGATAACATCATTCCCGGCGCCGCCATTCAGAGTGTCATCGCCGCCGCCGCGGGTGTTGCCTTCGGCAGTTACGGTTTCAGAACCGAGCAGCTCGGCATTGTTTTGAATATAAGCCAGCGTATCGGCGCGGCTCCAGTTCGGATCGGTAGCGCTTTCGCCAGCCTCAAGCCTTGTGAAGACTTCCCAGCCGTCACCATCGATAGTTTGCAGGCCGTGTGCCGCGCCAAGATCGTCTGTGTTTGCGGCATCGCCAAAGATAAGGTCATTCCCGGCATCGCCAATGATGACATCGCTGCCCGCTGTTGCCAATTGCATCAAGGGGCTGGTTGCCTGCAGAGCGGCTTCAAGCTGGTCGGCTGGAACGTTTAGAGCTGAACCGTCAGCATCGATAATATCAAGATTGACGATAGAGCTACCAATATCAATGCCAACTCCGATTACTTCATCACTGAGAGATTGAATGAGAGCTACTTCGTTGGTGCCATCCGCGCCCAGAATTTCTGACATCGCTGTTGTGCCGCTATAGTACGGATAGAGTATATTTCCAGCGTCATCTAGCGCATAGTTTGGAAATCCGTCACTCAAAAAATAAGTTGTTGTGGTTGCATCCGGTAACGCAGACCCGTTTTGCAACCATGTGATAGCATCCTGCAATGCCGCTTCATAGTTGGTCACGCCGCCGCTGCTTGACAGCATACTATTCATGAAATTAAGTGCGCTGCTATAACTACCTGGATCGGTCACCGTGAAAGTAGAGGCCGCATAAACATCTGTAGAAAATGCTGTGATATGCACTTGTATAGCGCCGTCCGTGTAACCGGCAAAGTCGGCCAAGAGGCTGTTTACAGATTTAACCATCAATTGAAGTCTGGTTTCACCAGTGCTGGCGGTGGCCCACATGGAGCCACTGACATCCAGAATAAGATTTATATTATGATCCTGTGTTTGGGCTTGTGATGTGGCGCCTCCAAAATCACCGATCAGAACGTCATGGTTGTTACCGCCTGTGATCGCACCAAAGCCATCACCGACAGCATAATCAATACCGGAAGCATCGGTGTCATTAACGTTGTGCCCAACAATTAATAAAGGGTCGTCTGTTGGTGTAGGGGCGGGGTCTGGCTCTGGTGGAGCTTCCCCATAAATTGTTGTTTCAACGCCTCCGATCAGGAAGCTGGCCTCACCGTGCCCGCCGCCAAGATTACTGGTGGAATAAAAGACAACCTGTTCGATCATGCTGCCATCACCATAATCAGCCGCATCAAAGCTAAATGTTGTAACTTTGTCTGGTGCATTACTATCCAGAGTCAGTGTTACTTCTGTTTCATCACCGCTTTCTTGGTAGACCGTGAAAGTTATACTGTCATCAGTGTTCTTTGTGCCGTGGTCGACCAGGGAAATTTCTACCAGATCAGCAGACTCATCCAGATCAACCGTTACGGTTTCAGCGGCAGTATCTTTTGTCTTGTTACCATTACCGGCGACGCCAAAACCAGCGGCGGCTTTTCCGGTATCAATCCAGGTCATAGTGCCCGGTGTATGCGTTGTGTGGTCTGGGTCCTCGAATGTAATGTGGATACCATTTTTGGAAAAAGAGGTCATTTTCCCACCAAAATCGGATTTTTCCGCACCCAGTGATGTTGTTGTGTTGGTGATGGTAGTATTCGTCGAAGTTGTAACTGTATTTGTACCTGTCGCCGCGCTGCTGTTACTTGCTATTGTTGTGGTATTCGTGGCGGACGTTGGCGCACTATTATTTACTGTCAAAACTTGCTGTGTCGCAGCGGCTGATTGTGTCTGTTGTGATGTGGTTATACTTTGTTGAATAGACTGGATACGTGATTGCAGTATAGACTCTGCCGTATCGGATTTGTTGTTATTGTCTTTATCATCTATTTTTAAGAATGCGCTCAGCGCGTTTGAACTCGGCACATTGCCGTTGTTAGATATATCCATTACCTTACCCTCCGGTTTTACTTATTGGTTTTCCAGCAAAAGTATTTGTCCCCGAAGAAGCACCCCAATCTTTTAATTAAATCATAATTATTATGAACAATCAAGTAATTGTTGTTTTGTTTTAAAGTAAAAATAAAGTATAAATGGATTTATATTTGAATAAAATCCAAACTCCATTTGAGAAAATTTATATAAAAATTTAAGGTAAACTGGTTCTTTGTTGGTGAGTTTTTTTGGTAAGGGCCTGTTTTTTTTAGGTTATGAGCCTAAACCCTGTCGTCGAAAATGCGTAGCAAGTCTTCGGAAAGCTCCGATGCGGCTTGTATGACTTGCAGGTTGGCTTTGAATGTATTTTTAGCAATGCTGATATTTACTGCTTCTTCAGCCAGATTAACATTCGGCACACCAATTAATCCATCGCTATCGGCAAAAGGCGAGTCCGGGCTGAAAGCCGGAACAAATGGCGTGTTTTTAGGGATTACATTTGCCTTTACGCCCAGAGCATTGCCATCGCTATCTGTGATGGTTTCCTGCACCGTTGTAACGGCACTATAAGGCGCATTGTTCGGGTCGCTTAGTGATCCGGTTGTGGTCAAATTGGCAACATTCGACGCACTGGCCTCCACTTTTTTAGAGGCGGCGGCTAAGCCTGACAAAGCAGTATGTATAGCGTTAATCATAAATTTACTATAACATGGTTAAGTTAATAAGGCTTGAAAGATAGATAAAAACCAAGCTTTTTCAACGTGTTCCGTTCGGAGGCTTTTCAGCATGATAAACATCAAAACTTTAATCGCTTTATCCCTTGTTTTAAGTATTTTGTCATTTTCATCAATGGCTTACGCGGATTCAAAGCCGTGGGTCTGGAGCTGGTGGGGCAGCCATTGGGAAAATCTTGATTTTGTCCCTTATCTTGAAGACGGCAAACGCCCGCATGGTAGCCAGTGGGAAGAAAGCAAATGGAAGCCTGAACATTGGGAAGCGCAACGTTCGGATGCGCTGGATGTTGTTAAGGGCTTCTATACTGCCGATATTTTGCGCGACCAGTATGTTGATAACGATTTGCCGGTTCTGGAAGTGGGCCCCGCTTTTTATATGCTGGGCGGTCAGGACAAGCGCCGCGTTGTCGAGATGGTAGACTATGTCTATGGGGTAACATCCAACAAACTCTTTGGCATGTTTATGCTCTATGACTGGAAGACCGAGAGAGCTATCGGTGCTTACACGCAGTACGGTTTACAGCTTCAGTAATTTTTATTTTATATGAATGACACCGCCGGGATAAAACGCCTTAAAAGCAAAGGCGAATGTGGTGTCATAGACTTCGTCCTGCAGACTGCCATTTGGCATTTGTCTTTGTACGCTTACATATCCTATGTCCCGGCCTTCGCTGATTTGCGTGCTATCGAGAGCTGAGTTCATGCCTTCATGCCAGCGCAAGACAAGATCACCGGAACGAATTTCACCTTTTACTCTTAATGTCTCTAATGCCCATGCCTGATCTTCAACCGCAACGACATAGGCCAGCGCCGGAACCGGGCCGTCATACTGTCCCCGGTAAATCATTGGCCATTTGCTGCTGTCATACCCCGCATAGGGATTAGAGCCGTAGCGGCGGGAGAAATTATTGTTTGGCACCAGCACAAGCGCTTCCGGGTGATCTTTTTTGAGTTTGCTAAAGGGCATAACCCGTGAGGGAACTTTGCGTAATTTCTTGTCCGTCATTTCTCCAGCAACACCAAGTCCGAGAAATTGCTGCCACCAGCTTTCAGTCTGGCGGTCATACATAATCATATCTGAGTGACGTAATTTACCGGATACGCCAAAGTCCAGAACTTGCCCCTCAAGGCGGCGATCAAAAACAATGCTGGCATTACAGAGAGGGCAGTAAGTCACCGTCACTGGCAGTCCGCCAACAACATCATTGGCGATTTCGTGCCACATCAAAATTTTCAGCGGATAGGCTTTGGTTTCACCATTATAACTGACAACAATAACAGGCTCATCCGCTCCCGGATTATCAATCGCCGCCACCGCTTTGAACTGCGGATTATCAATAGCCGGAATGCCGTCTTTTGCCGGGCCGCCGGAAAGAATGTCATTGTAATCAACGCTATGTTTGGAAAAATCCGTGCGCGGCCATTCCCGTTTCCAGCGCGCAGGATCAGCCAGCGCAGATTGCGTTAGCGCGGTTAAAACAAGCAGAAATGTAAAAATAAATCTCATACAAAGTCATTCGCTGGTGATCCAGCAAAAGTTACCTGAAGGCTTAGTCTTCGTACAAAGCTTTACGTACCGCATCGGTTAGTTTAACAAAATCATCAAAATCGCCGCTAATCTCGTTGCCTGATTGACCGATTGTACGGTCCTCTGTTCTGACCTGATGAATGGAAGCGGTATAGGCCGCATTCAGGAAACCAAAACCTTCCTGAAAAATACAATCATAGTCGTAGTCCGTTTCCAGCCAGCCATCAAGCATCACGGTGTGAATAGTAACATGGCGGAAATCAGGTCCAACCGGAGAGCCGGAAAAGGTTGCGTTCTTGACCTTGTCAATGCGCTGGGTGTCGTCAAGTATCGTGTTAACCGCCGCCTCACAAGCGCGAGCCAATTTGGCATCGGCCTGCGTACGGCTGACACAGCCCGATAAAAGTAATACGCAGAAAAAACTCAAAAATAAACGCGTTTTCATTTTATGTCTCCTTAATTACTGTTTTTACGCGTGTTTCGGAGCACTGTCCAGCTTACGTTTTTTGACAGTGTATTTTCAATTATGCTAGCACTATTCATAATTAAAAAGATAACGGGAGGTTTTTATGGCCGAAGAAGAGAAATTAAAAATACGAATGATTGAATGGCAGGATGGCGATAGCGCGTTTCGTGCTTATCTGGCGCTGAATAAAAAGGCGCTTTCTAATTTGGTGGCAAACCCTGCCGATAACGCTCTGCAGGGATCAGAGCTTGTTGATGTCTTGTGTGCGGCCGGTGCGATCTGTAACGGTTTAGTCCATTATAAAAATGGAAAACGCCAAGACCTGGAAAATGGTGAGGCGGCAGTGAAAGGGTTTGATAAGAGGACTGGCGAACGAACGTCCTTGGCGCATTATCAGGATGGTCAGCTTCATGATTCGGCAAGTGGCGCAGCGGCGGCGCAGCATTTTGATGCCAAGACTTGTAACCGGACTTATCTGGCGCATTATCAAAAGGGCAAGTGGCAAGACCCGGAAAATGGTGAAGCGGCTGTGCAGGGATTTGATGCCAACACCGGGAACCGGACGTCTTTAGCGCATTATCAAGCCGATCAGCTTCAGGATCCGGAAAATGGCGAGCCCGCAAAACAGGCGTTCGATCCGCAGACCGGCGCGCTTATTGGTGCCGAACGGTTTAGCGCGGGAATATCTCAAGGCCGGTTAACGCCGCAAGAGCTTCAGGCCTTAGCGCAGCAAAAAGGATTGATTGTGCCACCTCTGAAACATGCGCCGCAGCCTTAAAATTACATCTGGTTTCTAAACCATGTGAGCTGCCTCTTGGCGTAATTGCGGGTTTCCTGTTGGGCTTGTGCTATGGCTTCGTCAAGGGCAAGTTCGCCGCGTAAATGGGCTTGCAAGGGATGGAAGCCTAGCGCATGGGTGACGGGGGCGTCGGCGGGAACGTTGCCGGACTGGATCAGTTCGTCTAGCGCCCGGACCTCGTCAAGAATACCGGTTTTCATCATTTTTTCAAAGCGGGTGTTGCAGCGTTCATAAAGGTCTTCCCGGTCAAGATTGACAAAATGTGTTTCAAATTTCCAGTCTTCCGGGACACCTTCTCTGGGAAGAGACTGCCAGTAAGCAAGACTTTTGCCGGTGGCTTCCAGCACCTCCCAGGCGCGGATCAGGCGCTGGCTGTCATTGGGGTTTAGCTTTTCCGCCATCACAGGGTCTTTTTCTGCTAGCTCTTCGTGGAAGGCCGGGTTGCCGAGCGCGGCTTGTCTTGCCATGGTCTGTGCCCTGATCTCATCCGGTACAGGGGGGACAGGAGACAGCCCCTTCATCAAGGTTTTAAGGTAAAGGCCGGTACCGCCAATGATAATCGGAGTTTGGCCTTGCACCAATGCTTTTTCGATTTCGATTGTTGCCAAACCACGCCAGTGCTGTGCCGAACATTTTTCCTCCGGACTCATAGCGCCGTAAAGTTTGTGTGGGGCTTGCGCTTTTTCGTCGGCAGGGGGCTGAGCGGTTAGCGTATGAAGCGCATCATAGATCTGCATGGAATCGGCATTGATAATCACGCCATTCTGTTCAGCGGCTTTTTCCAGCGCCAAGGCCGATTTTCCGCTGGCCGTGGGGCCGTATATGACGTGAATAATATCTTTTATTGACATAACTTAATTAACTGTGTTAACACATGCAGCAGATAAGTATTATTACTCAATATTGTGAAGGAGTCGAAAATGAAATTAAGTAATCTTTTTCAATGGGTTGTTGCAGGTGCAGTTGGTTATAATAATATGATAGGCACGGCAAGATCTATTGACACGTTTATGATGAACAATACAGGCATTGAATTGGGTAGTACAGGTGATCTCATGGTTACTCTTGCTTCTGTGTTTACGGGACTTGCCGTAGGGGGAGTTAGCTTAGCTATCGTTAAAGCAGGCCTTGAAAACACTATTGGCAGACTAGGTACGCCCCTCATGGGTATGGCCATCCTTGGAGAGTCCGACCAACCCGTAACTGACTGGTTTTTAGAACCCTAACCGACACTTACCTGCACTACTCGCCATCCAACTTCAGCGCCACGAACCGCACGTCATTGTCGCGGTTAACGAGTAGTAGCACTGAGCTGCGCCCGGCTTTCTTCGCTTTCTTGATGATGTCGGCGGCGTTCTTGGGGCTTTCAACGTCTTGCTGATTAATCTCAACAATGACATCGCCGGTCATCAGGCCTTTTTCGGCCGCTTCGGACAGCGGTTCCAGGTCGCTGATAATAACGCCTTCGATATTATCAGCGATGCCAAATTCATCGCGGTCACTGTCAGTTATGTCGCGCAGGGTCATGCCGACGGTTTCAATCTCGACGCCTTCGTTTTCGTCCTCGTCTTTTTCCGATTCGCGCGGACCACTGGTCACAAGGCCTTCATCCTCTGCTTTTTCCAGTTCTCCAATGGCAACATCAGCTTTGGCTTCCTTGCCATCGCGCCAGTAAGTCAGTTTAGCGGTCGTACCAATCGGCGTTTCGGCCACCATGCGCGGCAAATCGCGCATTTCTTCAACGGATTTACCGTTAAATTTAAGGATAATGTCACCGGCCTCCAGACCTGCGACTTGTGCCGGGCCGGTATCGGTGACGCTGGCGACCAGTGCGCCGCGCTCTTTTTCTAGTCCTAAAGAGTCCGCTATTTCTTCGGTAACGCTTTGAATACGTACGCCGAGCCAGCCGCGCCGCGTGTGGCCAAATTCAATAAGCTGGTCAATCACCGGTTTGGACAGGTTAGACGGTAGGGCAAAGCCAATTCCGACAGATCCGCCCGATGGTGAAAAGATAGCTGTGTTAATGCCAATAACCTCACCGCTGACATTAAACATTGGCCCGCCGGAATTTCCCCGGTTGATCGAGGCGTCGGTTTGAATAAAATCATCATAAGGGCCGGCATTAATGTCACGCTTTTGTGCTGAAACGATGCCTGCGGTGACAGTACCGCCGAGGCCAAAGGGGTTGCCAATCGCAACGATCCAGTCGCCAACGCGCAATTTATCGCTATTGCCGAATTCTACGGCGGTCATTTTATGGTCTGTTTTTACTTTTAGGACAGCAAGATCGACTTTTTCATCGCGGCCTATGACTTCGGCTTCAATTGTTGTGTCATCGTGAAGGGTGACGCGCACCTCATCGGCATCTTTGACCACATGGCTATTGGTGATGATATAGCCATTTTCAGCATCAATAATAAAGCCTGATCCCAGCGAAGCCGGGGGGATTGCAGGCATGCCATGTCCGCGCCGATCCATAAATTCTTCGAAGAAATCTTCAAAAGGGGAGCCGGGCGGAAAATGCGGCATATCCGGGAAATCTTCAATATCGACAGGTTTTTGCGTCGAGGAAATATTAACAACCGCAGGTAACAGCTTTTCGGCCAGGTCGGCAAAGCTGGCAGGGCCGCTATTGTCGCTGGCATAAGCCGGGATAGCTATGAATATCAGAACAAAAGCAAGTGATGCTAAAACAATACGCATGGTTTTTTCCTCGGGTTTGTAAATCGTCCTGTTAAATTAGGGTGTTATCAGGCGCGGGTCAACTGTTTGAAAGAGATTGTAAAATCCAGATAATTGTAAACCCTATCGCAGTCATGATGCTCCCCACCCGGCGCAGCTTTGCTTCCGGCATGGCGAGGATGGTAGAGACCGTGGCGCGGATAAAGCTAGGGAACAGAGCGTAGAGCAGTCCCTCAATAATAAAAATCAGAGCAAAGGCGGTTATTATATAAAGCGCAAAGTCATTCATAGCAAATCAGTCTATGGCGCTATTCACCGCGAAAATGTTTAAAAAACTCACTATTTGGTGAAAGGATAAGGCGCGTATCCGGGGTAGCCAGCGTATTGCGATAAGCTTCCATTGAACGTGTAAATTCGTAAAAATCCTTATCCTTGTTAAAGGCGGCGGCATAAGTTTTGATTGCGCCTTCATCGCCCTGACCACGCTTGATCTGAGCGTCACGACCGGCTTCGGCCAAAATAACAGTGCGCTCCTTTTCTGCAGTGGAGCGGATTTCCAGCGCACGTTCGGCACCCTTGGCGCGGGTTTCCGTGGCACGTTCTCTGAGCTCGGAAATCATCCGGCGGACGGTGGACTGGCGTAACTCGGGAGTCAAATCAGCGCGAACGATTCTGGTGTCGACAATTTCAATGCCAAGCTGGTCTTCTTTTGTCTTCTTATTCGCACGGTCACGAATATCCATCATAATGTCTTCCCGTTCTGCGGACAGAAGCTGGCGCAGGGTCGTGTTACCGAGAACGCCCCTGGTGACATCGTTCATGATGCTTTCGATGCGCTGGTTGGCGGCGTAAACGGTACGGAGCGTTTTCATGAACATGAGCGGGTCTGTGATACGGTAGCGGGTAAAAGTATCAACAATAATCGGTTCACCGCTAACGATTTCCTCGCGGGTGCTCGGAACAACAACCCCATCCAGCGTTTTGGTCAGAGGGCTGTCGCTGCTGCTGGAGATCACCATTTGTTCGGGGCGCGGGTCAACGGACAGGATACGGCGGTCAAAACGGCGCACATCCTGAACAAGCGGAATTTTGAAGTGAAGACCGGGTTCGTTAATTTTCCCGACCGGTTGCCCGAGCTGCAGGACGATGGCCTGTTCGCGCTCATCAACTGTAAACAAAGATTGGCTCAAACCGATAAGGCCGACAGCCATAACAATGAGAAGTATACCGAGTTGTAGTTTCATAATGATTAGTTCCTCTGAAAGTCTTTGCTGTTTGCGTTATTAACGCTGCTGCTGTTTTGCCGGGTGTTGCCGCCGGCTGCGGGCTTCAGCTCGCTAAGCGGCAAATAGGGCACAACGCCGCCATTACCATTTTCGTCAAGGATGATTTTCTGGGCATTGCGCAGAACATCTTCCATCGTTTCCAGATACATTCTCTTTTTGGTTACATCCTGCCCGGTTAAGTAAGCTTTATAAACCGAGTTAAAACGATCGGCATCACCCGTTGCCCGGGCGATAACGGATTGCTTGTAGGCCTGCGCCTGTTGCTGCATCTTGATGGCCTGACCACGCGCTTTGGGAATGATATCTTCGCGGTAGGCCTGCTCACGGTTCTGGACGTCGATGGCATCCTGTTTTGCTGACTGCACGTCCTGAAACGCGTCCTGCACATCCGGATGGACTTCGGCTTGTTGGATGAGGACTTGCGAGATATTTATGCCAGACTCATAATCATCAAGGTTTTTAACCATGATCGCGCGCGCACGATTGGCCACTTCTGCTCGTTCCTGCGTGATGATAGGAAGCATCGCTGTTTGACCGACGACTTCACGGATAGCGCTTTCCGCCACTTTTTTAATTGTATTTTCCTGATCGTGAATTTTGAAAAGATAATCCTCGGCTGACTTTATATTCCACAGCACAACCATATCTAGATCAACGATATTAGCGTCAGAGGTCAACATCAGGCTTTCTTCGGGAATATCGCGCTTCCCCCCCGAACCACCGCGCGCCATAACTTCGGCAAAGCCGATTTCCATGCGGCGCACTTCGGAGACATTTATACGGGCAAGCTCTTCAACCGGCCATGGCATACGGTAGCCCAGCCCTTCGTCTGTTTGTGTGCGGTCCCATGCGCCAAAGCGCTGGATAACGCCCTGCATGCCGGGCTCAATAATATAAAAGCCGCTGGATAGCCATAAGGCGATAACAGCTAGCACAGCGAGAAATATAGTTTTGCCGCCACTAAAATTACCGGGCATCATATGACGCATATTATCTTGCGCCTTACGGAGCATTTCATCAAGATCCGGTGGTTGTTCACCGCCACCACCGCCCCATGGCCCGCGCGGTCCGCCGCCACCATTGTTTTTACCGCCAGCGCCCCACGGGTTTTTTTTCTTGTCATCATTGGATTGATCTTGCCAGCCCATATTTCCAAAATCCTTGCTAAATCTGTGATAATTAAGCTATCTAACATATAGTTTTTGCATGAGAAGGCAATAGAAAGCCGCTAAATTGATAAATGAAAAACAAATTTTAAAAACGCTTCATAGCGCCGGAATTTCCGCGTCCGTATCCGGCGTAAAAATTAACGGCGGTAAGGTGAGCTTTGTTCTGGAGGTTGACCCTGCGCGCGGGCCGGAAATTGAAGCCTTGCGCCAGAAAGCGGAAAATGCCGTAGCGGAATTTCCGGGCGTGGAGCAGGTGACGGCGATTTTAACGGCAAAGCGCAAAACAGGCGGCGGCGTTAAACATGAAAATCTGGCACCGGGAATTAAACATATTATTGCCGTGGCTTCGGGCAAGGGCGGCGTTGGAAAATCAACAATAGCGGTTAATCTGGCGGTCGCGCTAGCGCAGGCCGGATATAAAACGGGTTTGCTCGATGCTGATATTTACGGCCCCTCGGCACCGATGATGCTGGGCGTATGTAATAAGCCTGAAATGAAGGGTGACAAGCTGGAGCCGCTTGAAGCGTATGGTTTAAAAATAATGTCGATAGGGTTTCTGATCGAAGAAGACAAGCCGGTGATTTGGCGCGGGCCGATGATTCAAACAGCACTGCGGCAGTTTTTAGGAGATGTGAATTGGGGTGATCTTGATATTCTGGTCGTGGACATGCCGCCGGGCACAGGAGATGTGGCTCTGACCATGGTACAAAAAGTGCCGCTTTCCGGTGCTGTGATTGTCTCCACGCCGCAGGATATCGCGCTGCTTGACGCGCGCAAGGGTCTGAATATGTTCCGTGAAACCGGCGTGCCTATACTTGGTATTATTGAGAATATGAGTGTATTTTCGTGCCCGGAATGCGGTCATGAGGAACATATCTTTGGCCATGGCGGTGCGGAGGAAGAAGCAAAAAACATGGGCTGTGATTTTTTAGGGGCGATTCCGCTGCACAGAGATATTCGCGAAACGTCTGATAAAGGGCAGCCTATTATGGTTGAACAACCGAATAGTGATTACGCGCAGGTGTTTAAGGCGATTGCGGATAATGTTACGGCAAAGCTGTTTAAAAACGTTAAACGCGCTCAAGCGTCTTGATAGAAAAAGGCGGATTGCCACTAAAATTTTCATTGGCAATTTCTTTCCAGTTTTTCTCTAAGTCAGGAAAAAACGTGTCACCATCTACATCTATATGGACTTTAGTTAGATAAATACGATCAGTATAAGGCAGCGCAATCCCGTAAATCTGCGCCCCGCCGCCGATGAAAACCTCATCAAGCTCTTGATCTTCCGCCAGGTTTTTGGCTTGCGCGATAGCAGTTTCTATATCTGGGCAAACAATCGCGCCCTCGGCTTTAAAGTCACTGCGGCTAACGACTATATTGGCGCGCCCCGGCAGAGACCTCCCCAACCTCGCAACAATAGATTCAAATGTTTTGCGCCCCATAATAATGGGCTTGCCCATGGTGACGGCCTTAAAGCGTTTTAAATCCTCAGGAATATGCCACGGCAAATCGTTATTTTTGCCGATACAGTTATTTTCAGACATGGCAACGATGGCGGAAACACGTATTGCCATTAAACCGCAACCTTACCCTTAATGTGCGGGTGCGCTTCGTAACCTACAAGTTCGAAATCCTCGAATTTAAAACCGAAAATATCGGTAACATGGGGGTTCAGGTGCATTTCCGGCAAAGCTTTTGTGTCGCGGGAAAGCTGCTCCTCCGCTTGCTCGAAATGATTGCTATATATATGTGCATCGCCGAATGTATGGATGAATTCGCCGGGTTTAAGGCTGCACACTTGCGCCATCATCAGGGTCAGCAGGGCATAGGAGGCAATATTAAACGGCACACCGAGGAATATATCAGCGCTGCGCTGATAAAGTTGGCAGGAGAGCTTGCCGTCTGCGACATAAAACTGGAACAGGCAATGACAAGGCGGCAGCGCCATTTTACCGATCTCGGCAACATTCCACGCTGAAACAATCAAGCGCCGCGAATCGGGATTTGTTTTAATCTGATGAATAAGATTTGAAATCTGGTCGATATGGTGATTATCGGGTGTTGGCCATGAACGCCATTGATGCCCATAAACCGGGCCGAGCTCGCCATTCTCGTCGGCCCATTCGTCCCAGATACGCACGCCGTTATCTTTGAGATATTTTACATTCGTGTCCCCGGCCAAAAACCAGAGCAGCTCATGGACAATGGATTTGAGGTGGCATTTCTTTGTCGTGATGAGTGGAAAGCCTTTGGACAAATCAAAACGCATCTGGTGACCAAACACGCTTTTTGTGCCTGTGCCGGTGCGGTCTTCCTTGAATGTGCCGTGTTCCATCACGTGGCTCATTAAATCCAGATATTGCTTCATGTTACTCCCTCTTAATGACTCTTCTGGCTGATTCTCTATCTTTATTATATAGTGATTTAAAATAAAGCAGGGGGAAAGAAAATGACAAAACTTGTTTTGTTCGATTGTGACGGCGTTCTTATTAATACTGAAGAGCTCGGCTACCATATTCTGAACGATATGCTGGCGCGCGAAGGTATCTCTTACACTCGCGAGGCCTATGTTGAAATGCTGTCCGGTATCACACTTGAAAATTTTTACGATTACCTCCGCAAGACCCACCCTGATTTACCTGAAAACTTTGAGCGGGATTTGCAAGCGCGTATTTTGGCCTCTCAGGAAGCGGACATGAAAGTCATAGAGGGCGTGAGAGCACTGCTTCAGAAGCTGAAAGACAATAATATCCCTTTTGCTGTGTGCTCAAACAGCGGCGCCGAAAGCTTGCTCCGCAAACTCAAAAAAGTAGGGCTTTATGATGATTTTGTGCCCCATATTTATTCGAAAGATCATGTTGATAACCCTAAGCCTGCCCCCGACATATACGAACATGCTGCGCAAATACGGCGCATTAAGCCCGAAGACTGTATTGTCGTGGAAGATACTATGACCGGGGTAAGGGCAGGCGTAGCCGCCGGTATGAATGTCATCGGCTTTGTCGGGGAGTCTCACCGTGATGATAGTGAGGCCGAAATGCTGACAAGTGCCGGAGCTGCCATGATTGCGCTCAGTCCGGCGCAAATATGGGAGCATATCGCTGATTTTGCGGGCTTAACGCCTCCTTCTCCCTTTAATGGTGGTGATTTAAGCCGTTAATATAAAGCTATTCTCTTGAAAAACAGGGGGTTGTGCCCTATAATGATTATGTCAGCTTTTAGTTGACTATGATGCTAAACGCTTTGCGGAATAAGCGTTGTGGACCCGGGGGCAGTACCCGGCAGCTCCACC